>CAJFNC010000001.1 GCA_904393835.1 uncultured Ruminococcus sp.
CGGCTACGCAGGCAACGGCAAAGTGATTGACGCAATAGAGGTTTACTACAACACGCCGAGCGGCCTTAAAAATTCACTCGGTTATTACCTCAAAGCTAAATACAGAGTGTCACCTGTTAATGCAAACTACTATTCTTATCAGTACGATAACGAAAAAAGCAACGGTCAGGACGGCTACGCGGGAGCGTTCGGCAAGTCAATTGACCGTGTGCAGATCGTTCTTGCAAAGTAAACTTGAATTAAATTTCATAATAACGCCCCAAATAAATGTTATTATGGAGGATATATGAAAAGTTTTATTGGTTGGATTGGTGGCAAAAGTCATCTAAAAAGTCTAATAATACCATTGATACCGAAGAACTGCAGCCGCTACATTGAAGTTTGTGGCGGCGCAGGCTGGGTATTATTTGGTAAAGAAAAAGTTAAAGGACAAATGGAAGTCTTTAATGATATTGACGGAGATTTAATTAATTTATATAAGCAAATTAAATATAACTGTACTGCTTTGCAAAATGAAGTCGACTGGATACAGTCAAGGGAACTATTTAAAACTTATAGATATGAAATTGAAAACAAAATTGACCTCTCTGATTTGCAAAGAGCAGCTCGTTATTTGTATCTAATCAAGTGTAGTTTTGGCTGTAATCGCAATTCGTTTGCAACAGCTACAAAACACATATGCAATGTTATTAATGAGCTTCCAATCTACAAAGAGCGATTAAAAGATGTTATAATCGAAAATAGAGATTTTGAAAATCTTATAAAAACATATGACCGCCCTTCTGCGGTATTTTATATTGACCCACCATATGTTAATACTGAGAGCTATTATAACAAAAAGTATGTTCACTTTACTAAAGATGATCATTTACGTTTAAACAGCGTTTTAAAAGGTATTAAAGGGCGTTTTATTTTGTCTTACAACGCCTGTGATTTTATTCTTGAGGCATATAAAGATTATAACATAAAGCATATTCCACGAAAAAATTTATTACCGGCAAATCTCAAGAATAGATCAGAATTTAATGAGGTTATCATAACAAATTATTAATAACCAAATACGTTATATAATAACATAATTAGTATATTAATAACGCTCAATAGTATAATAGCTTGTGGGGCGTTATTATGATTAAAATCAATTTATCAACTTTGCTTGGCGCAAGAAGAATGACTCAGGCAGATTTAGCTCGTCGAACAGGTATAAGACCATCAACAATAAATGATATGTATCACGAGTTATGCGTAAGAGTAAATCTTGAACATATCGATAAAATATGTGAAGTCCTTGATTGTGACATAAATGATTTATTCGAGTACATTCCGAATAAAATTAAAACAACAGGCAAAGATTTGATAATTGAAGAACACGGTAATCAAAAAAACAAATAAAAAATGCAAAAACAGCCTTGCAGATTGAAGTTCTGCAGGGCTGTTTTACTTTTTATTTGCAGAAATAATTCCGCAAAAATATTCATTTTTTACTTTTACTGTTTTTTTTATTTTATGCGAAAAGTTTTTTTATTTTTTGCGAAAAGCCACAATTACATATACTTCGGCAACGCCCTCAACAATATCCTGAGTTGCGAGGTTCTGAGTTTGTTCAAGGTCGGTTGCACCGTCTTCTTTACCGTTGTTGAATTTGTAGTTGGTAGATTTAGACGGAATTTCACAATAATAAACATCTTCCGAGTCGGCATAGCGCTGCATTTTTACGCCCGGCCATACAGATGTTGACTCGCCGCCCCAATAATGAACATACATATCGTCCCAGCCTGCCGAATTTTTAGCATATACCGTGCGGGAATTGTTTTTGCTGAATGTGTATTCATATGAGTAGGAAGAATCGCCCTTCACTGCTGTGAGAGTGATGTTGGTGTCAGACAGAGGAGCAGTTTCGTTTCCGATTGTAACTTCCTGTCCGTTGGTATATGGAACGGGTTCGCCGCCGTCAACCGTGTAGTATGCGCTGTCGCAGTTGTAGCAGTACAGAGTGATTGTAACGTTGCCTACAAACTGGAAAACGCCTGTGTTTATTGCGACCCTCGGTTCATCGGTATTATATGGTTCCCAGTGACCTGTCGCAACCTTGGTGCCTGCGCCCTCGTCAATAAGGAAAATCATACCGTCGCCGGGAATTGCAAGGTCAACCGTCTGCCAGTCTCTTTGCTGGCCTGTATTAAAGTTGATTAAAGTTTGATCGCCGGGAATGGTGTATGAATAAATATCATTTTCGGCGTCAACGAGCGTCATATGCTCACCGACCCACGGAACGTGCTGTCCGTCTGTTCCGCCTGCAACATAGGCGGCAGGGAGAATCTCCTCCCCCGTATTTGCGTCCACTCTGCCCTTCCATTCGTCGGGAAGTTTAAAATAGACAGTTTTGCCTTCAGCTGAACTCGCGGCGTTAGTTGTAACAACTCCGAATTGAAGCATTACAAGTAAAGCAGCAAGGATAATGCTGACAGACCTTTTTAATTTGTGTTTCATAAATAAATCCCTCCTAATTTCTTTTGCAATTTTGTGTGAATTGCTTATAATTTGATTATAACTTCTTTTACTGTAAATTTATATCCGTTTTTTACCCATAATATTATTGATATTTGACTATTTTTAATCATCAGTAAGGCCTTTTATTATTGAAAATGCCTGTCAACCTTTAATTTGCCGAAAAACGTGTATAACAAAAAGGATAATGTCCACCCCCTCTAAAGATGGCACCCATTATCAAAATTCAGCATCGTAATAAAATTCCTCACTGAATTTGCAGCGCATTGCGCTGCCGGGTTTGGAACTGTTAATTTGTTTGCCGATATATGAGCAAAGCACGGCTGTTTACGATAAACTCGAACCTCGCTTTCGGGAATATATTTTGACTTGTTGTAACAATGTCAATTTCCCATTTAGACTATATAGCATAAAACTATATTGATAAACTTAGATTTAAAACATATAGATGTAAATAATTGTAAAATTTTATATATTAATCTAACCGCTCTGTATAGTGATTAAGGGGCGATTACGCCGTAATACGCAGAAGTTGTAAAAACGCTTTTTATATAATGATACCTCGTTTCAAATTTCTTGATGTAAACTCGGCTGACGGAGACAACGGAAACGATAAGACACAGCAACAGGTTTATACAATCTTTGAAGTGAATGATTCTGAAATCACGAGTACAACTTATATGTTCAAGTATGATACCGATACAGATACAATCACAACTCAACCGTATGTTTATGATACTGTTACAATCAAAAGAGATGTGACTGATGTACCCGAACAGCCTACAGAGCCGACCGATGTTACAGAACCCACTGAAGTTACAGAACCGACCGATGCAACAGAACCCACCGAAGTTACAGAGCCGACTGAGGACACACAACCAACTGAGGTTACAACAGATAATACAGAGGATACAACATCTTCGGAAACTACAGTTGTTACAAATGTGAATGATTCTGCACAGGACACAAATTCAACCGATACGACTAATGCTGTAACGAGAAATGCGAACATCTCAGATAATAATAATTCTGACAGCAATGGAAAATCCGCTGCCACCGGAACAGTTGCTACGGGGGACAATACCGAGAGCCTTGTTTTACTGCTCAGTCTTCTTGCGGCAACTACTGTAGTAGGATTTACGTACAGAAAGTTAAATAATAAATAACTTACAGGCAAAAAATCGCTCAAATTATCAAAGACCGATGCAGATTACTTTGCATCGGCCTTTGTTGTTGGTGCAATTGTAAATGCAATTGATTTTTGTGCGGTCCCAGATTGTTGCGGCGTGTTGTGGTATTAAGGCAGTCAGACGGAAACAGTGTCTGAATTAATATTATTTTAAACAGTTAATTTTAAAACATATTGTTTGACATTCCAAAATAAAATTCCTGGCATCGTGACAGGTTGCAAGCTCTGCAACAGTGATTTCCCGCGCCATATTAAGCGCAGGAATATCTTTGTCTAAAATTCTTTTAATAAGTTCATCGGAGCTGTTTAATTTTAGATTGTAGATTATTTTTGTTCAGCTAATTAAAAATAATTTACATAAATTCAACGCCCCTGACAGTCGGCAAACTGTCAGGGGCGTTTTGTGATTAATGATTTTCAAGGTGGAGAACTATTGAAATCAAAACATTTATTTCAGTTTTAAAGCAAAATCATCAATCATAGAGGAAAATTTATTTTATGGGAAAACTAATATATTTTACGGGATATAGACTTCCCACGTACCGCTTAGTTTGTTTCCGCCGGGAGTAGGTACAAACAGGTTCTTGCCTTCTTCTGTTGAAAGGTCAACCGTCTGCGTTGCACCCGACCAGTTTGTGCTGTTGACGAACAGGAAGCCCTTTACTCCGTCAATCGGCAAATCGTCATAGAAGGTGTACGACCAGATGTCGTTGCCTTCGGGCTCCATCTGAATAAATTCGTTGGAAATTCCGAATGACCAGCCGTAAATGTATACGTTGCTCCACTTTGTTTTGCTGTTGTCAAAGTAGATTGTTCTTTCATCCTCGGGCTCAACGTTTGGATTGTAGGTTGTGTACAATCCCTCGCCGTCACCCGTAATCTTGTAGCAGTTGCAGTCGCCGCGACTTCCGAGGTGTTCCCACTTGTTGAGGATAACGCCCGACTGTGTTTCGTCGCTCCACGGATTGTTGATATCAAAATCCTCTTCGGTGATTTCATACGGAGTTCTGTAGAACGAAAGCTCCATCCACTCAACAGGAAGTTCTGTGTAGAAACAGTTGCTTTCCTCGTCGTAGTCCATTACCGTAAATTCAGTGGTAGCGTCGTTGTAAACCCACATTTTTCCGCCCATATCGGTAAGCCACGAAACGTAGTTGGGAAGATAGAATTTTACTGTTGACGGCTCGGGTTCTGTAGTCGGTTCGGGGTCTGTAGGCTCGGTAGGAGTAACCTCCTTCTTGATAAGCTCGCCGATATGGTAACCCATAGCGTTTTCCTTTTTTGCAAGCCAGTTCTGAAGAATGGTTGCATCTAAAACGCTGATAACTCCGTCGCCGTTAACGTCTGCTGCATACAGATCAGCACCCGACAATGCAACAAGCTCGGCACTTTGTTTTTGAATCATTGTTGCATCTGTAACTCTTATTCCGTCCACACCGTCAGTGTTGCCGAGAATGTACTCAATATATTTAATGGGAGAAGTTGTGGGCTCAGTTGAAGTAGGCTCAACGTAAACTTCAAGATTGTCAATTGCTGTCTGCAAATCGGCAATGCACTGTTCAACCTGTGCAGGAGTTGCGTCCTTGTTTGCAAGCATTCTCTTTGCGGCTTTTATAGCCGTTGTGAGATTAGCGTACGATTCCTCTGTGTAATTTGTTGAATCAATTGCCTCTGCTTTATTGTAAAGTGCCTGCAACTCGTCGGTGTTGAGGTCAAGATAGCGGAATGAGTGATTGTTTTCGGCGGCGTAGGCTTCAGCCGTACTGCCTGTGTAGCCGTAGAGTTTTAGATTGCTTGTTCCCGTGTATAGGTCAAATACTTCTTTGCCTTTTGCGGCATCGCCGAAGTAAACGTCCTTTGAATACACCTTAACCGTGAGCAGGTTTGCTCTGTTATAGAAAGCACGGTAGCCGATAAGCTTTAAGGATTCGGGAAGTTCAACCGAATTCAGACTGTCGCCTGCACCGTTAGTTCTGTAAAATGCTTCATTGCCGATTTTCTGGAGCTGACTGTTTTCTGCAAAAGTAATTGTTGTAAGACCACTGCAATTTTTGAATGCGCTGTCACTGATTACAAATACAGAGGACGGAATGGTAAGGTACATAACCTGACCGCCTTCAAAAGCGGAGGTGCCTATTACCGTAACGGAAAGTCCGTTTATCTCAGAGGGAATATCAACGGTTGCCTGCATTTTATACTCGTCCTTAATACCCGTAATTTCAACAGCAGTATCGTTATTGATTTTTTGCCACTTGAAAATAGAGGTATCGGGTTCTGTCGTAGGTTCAGTTACTTCGGTAGAAGGCTGGGTTACTTCGGTGGAAGGTTCGGTAGATGTTGTCGGCTCTTCTTCTTTAATTTCTGCAAAATTGTAGCCTTTTTTATTTGCAAATGTTTCTGTTGTACTTCCTGCATAGCCATGTAAAACGAATGTATTATTAATATTTTTAAATGCTGTTGAATTAAAAGTAGTATTTTTGCCATAACAATATATGTTTTCTATCGAGGTTGAGTTGTAAAATACGCTTGATAAAATATTTACATCTGAATTAAAATATACATCTTTTAAATTTGGGCAGCCATAAAAAGCAAATTTTCTAATAGTGGTAAGTGATTTAGGAAATTTTATTTCTTTTACCGCAGTACCGTAAAATGTACTTGCAACAATATCTTCAATACCTTCATTAAGGGTGATATTTTGAAGTGATGAGCAATCCCTAAAACAATTCGGAGCAGTAGTCTTTACAGTACCGGGAATGCTAAGCGATAAAATATCGGTATTCCCTTGAAATGCGGAGTCTGAAATAGAAGTTACCGAATAGTCCACACCGTTATTTGCAACTTTTTCAGGAATTACAACATCGGTAGTGCTGTTATCAAATCCGGTAACTCCAACTGTATATGAACCGTAAACTTCATCTGTTACGGTATATGTCAGACCATCAATTGTAAAAACATCTCCCACTGCCGCAGAGGCCGACAAAGGCACAATACTGAAAATACTGAATATCAAAGCAAAAGTCAAAACAAGACTTAACAGCCTTTTATGCCGTTGTTTAACAGCTTTCATAATTAACACCCTTTCTTAAAATATGTAATTATAAATAGGTCATATAAAACTCGTATAGGGAGCGGCGATTTTGCCGCTCCCACAGTTTGAGAGACTGCACGAGATTAGATATTAATTAGTAATAAAGTAGGCTTAATAGATTTGATTATTGCTAAATTATTGGTTATTCTTCGGAAGTAGTTAAAACTAAATGGTATGTTACTTCCTCTCCGGCAGTAACAAGCGGTTCCTGATCTTCAAGAAGAACATCATCTTCGTCATAAATCAAGAATTTTACAGCTGTTGACCAATCATTAGTTGTAGTGAAAATGACATGAGCTGAACCATTGATAGTATAGTTATATTCTAGATTAACGGCATCATATGTCATTTTCTCAAAACCGGGAGCGACTCTATCACCGCCATAGGTATATACATAAATGTCACCGGTATATTCACCTGCATCTACAGTAATAACTGCGTCTGCAATTTTTGTGAATGTACAGGAGGTTGTTGCTGTACCTGCTGTAACTGTTACAGTTGCAGTTGATGTAAGAGTGATTGTTGTTGGAGATGTGAAAGTAACAGGAGCAGCATCGCCAATCTGATATGTTGCTGCTGTATCACCTGTGTTGAAAGCGTAAACAGTAACATCAATCGATCCTGTGAAGCTCTTTGAATAAGGAGTAATAGCAACTTCTGTTGTCGGGTTGTCAACTGTGAATGACTTTGTCACTGTCATTGCGCCTGTTTCGTCAATAACGGGTGTGTAGGTGTTTTTTCCTGTTTCAACAGTCTGGTTTGCTGTCTGCTGACCGCTCCAATCTGGTGCACTCTTGAAGAGGAAATACTCTGCGCCATTGGGTACATCCTGCGGAACAACGATTTCATAAACATCTGTATCGCCTATCTGCTCCATGGGAACGCTGTCGCCGAAGTAACCGTAGTTCCAAGCGTAGAAGTAAACATCTGTCCACTGGGTGTTTGTGTTGTCGAAGAAAATGTGTGAACCGGCTGTGATAGCGATTTCAGGCTCTTCATCGACTGCTGAAGCTGAAACTGCACCAACAGTTCCAACTGAGAATGCCATTAATGCTGTTAACAATAAACTTATAACCTTTTTCATAAACGTAACCTTCTTACGTTGTCAATTCCGAATTTTTAATTTTCGGTTAGTTTTGTTTGCTTTTGTGTCATTGGTCTTGCTGCTTTACTACTATTAATCTCCCACAGTTTGTGAGCAATTTCGTATTGCCCGTACGGAAAGTATTTTTACTGCATTGACAGCCGTACAATTTTAGTTTGCACGGAATGCAGCGTATTCCTTTAATGCCCCTTAAGCACGGTGCTTAATTTTGCAGAGCAATATGGATAAGTAAGGGTTAGTTTATCCCAAACTCCAGAACTCTGTCGTTAAGGCGTCGGAGCAGTTACGTCTGTTCCACACGGTTGTTGTGAGCGCATAAACGTGAAAAATTAACGTCCGCCGTTTCCTGTTGAAAATCGGCACCGTTCGGAAAAAAACTAATTACTTTTACAAATATCCTTGTTCATCAAATCAGTATGTCAGTTAATATTGATTACTCTTTGAACCAAACTGAAATTATATTTTCTTCATTCTTCCGTTTATTTAAAAATATTCAATTGTAGTTTGAGCGTAGCAATGCGCTCGGAGTTTAATTTAGTCTGATTAATCCAAAACACTTTTGAGTTATTTATATTAATCGGACGAAGTTACATGATTTTTATCACACCTCTCGCTTATAGAAGCCTTGCATTTTTGCAAAATATTAGATTTGATATCTGTGACTAAAAAATCACGCATATTTTTACAAAGTGTTCATAATTATTATGCCGTTTTATTTTTGATGTTTTGCACAGCTTAATACAACAGGGAATAGCGGGTTAGAAAATTTCGTTTATGTAATAAGATACAATTAAATAAATTATTGTTCAAAACTATTGTTTAATTTGATTATACCTTTACGGATGAAATAATCAATAGTTTAGGCACAACAGGTTAAATTTTGTCTTCAAATGCAATAAAATAAAAAATCGTCAAAAAACAGCATTTTTTATATATTTGTTTGAAAATTTACTGTTGTGTGATATAATGGCAATAAGATAAATAAAAATTATTGATGTGAGTGATTCAAATGAGAATAGCAATTTGCGATGACAACAGAGAAATACTTTTGTTTCTGAAACCGGCTCTGAATACTTTATTCGGGCAGTACACAACAGACTTTGAAATATTTTGCTTTATTTCCGGAAAAGCGTTGCTTGAGGCTCATAAAAGAAACAATTTTGACGTTATTTTTCTTGATATTGATATGCCTAATGTTACGGGATTTGATGTGGCTAAGACAATAAGAGAAGAATTTTCAAAATGCTATATTATTTTCATTACTTCCCATTCGGAACTGGTATATGACAGCTTTGATTTTCAGCCATTTGATTTCATCAGAAAAAATTCAAGAGCTTCATTGATTAAAAGTCTCAATCATTCGGTTAAAAAATTGATCTTCCATACAAAACAGAACGAAACTTTTACGTTTGAAGACGAGTTTTTGAGAACTCATATTGTCCCTATAAGAAACATTATTTATCTTGAAAGTGAAAAGCATTATATTAATTTTTTTGTCAGCGGTGAAGATATTCCTTTCAGAATGAGAGCAACGATAAAAGATTGTGAAATTAAATTTGAAAAATATGATTTTATCAGAATACATAAGAGCTACATTGTTAATTTACGGTATGTTGATTTCATTGACAAAAGCAATGACGATATTGCACTTAAAAGCATAAAGAAAAAATTACCGTTAAGCCGAAATTTGAAAAAAGAAGTAATTGAAAAACATATGTTGTATTTAAGAAATTTGGTATGAAAGATATTTTGTGGGTATTGTTTGAAATCGGGATTAATTTGTTTCAGGGAGTTTTAATTTCTCACTATGTGTATTCAATTCTCGGTGATAAAGAAAAACGTTCATTTATAAAAAGCGGCGGATTGGTATGCGGCTTTGTATTGACCGCTGTGATTACTTTAATTAACTGTTTTATCCCCTTTGAGGGTTTGTATATATGTGCGTACATAGCTATAGTATTTTTCTACTCATTGTTAAGGCTAAAAGGAAAAGTGCTGAAAAAGCTGTTTACTTCCTCATTCTCGATAGTATTTATCAGCATTTTTACTGTTTTAGTTGCAAATTTTTTCGCTGTCCTGTTCCATATGCAGGTGAATGATATTTTTACAAATCAGTCACTTGAACGGTTTATAAGTGTAGTGGTATGCCAGCTTTTTATTCTTTACATATACAAACTTACACTTGGAATTTTCAGACACGAAAACAAAAGTGATTTGAGCAACCACGAATGGTTGCTGATATTAGCGGTGCTTTTTATCAGCATAGTTATTTCAATTTTACTGACTTTTGTTGCAATGCAGGAAATTCCCTATAATACAAGGTGGTTGATTGTAATTTGTATATCAGGAATAATAATTATTAATATTGTAACCGTTTATCTTGTAGTAAATTTAAGCAGAAAAAACAGTGCAGTCAGGGAAAATCAGCTGCTCAGAGTTCAGCAGAAATATCAACAGCAATATCTGGAAAATGCTGAAAATCAATATGAAACCATTAGAAAACTTCGACATGACTTTAAAAATCATAATATTGTGATTGCATCATTATTGGAGAACGGAGATTTTGAAAAGGCAAAGGAATTTGTAGGCGATTACCTTGACCAAATGTCTGTTTCGGGGACTTTTGTCAATACAGACAACAATATAGTAAATGCAATAATAAATTGCAAAGCAGAAATAGCAAAAGGCTTGAATATTGAAACCTCTATTGTTACCGTGTCGGATTTCAGCGGTATTGATGATCTCGATTTATGCAGTCTTATAAGTAATATGTTTGACAATGCTATTGACGCTTGCCGTAAGGTCAAAGAAAACAGACAGATTCATTTTTCTATAAAGAAAGATGAATCAAGTTATACATTTTGTATGAAAAATTCGATTGAAGGTTCTGTTATCCAAAATAATCCTGATTTGATTACTACCAAAAAAGATAAGCATCTACACGGTTTAGGAACGAAAATAATTAAGGATATAGCAAAAAAATATAACGGAATGGCGGATTTTTTTGAAAATGATGACTTCTTTATTTGCTGTATAATATTAAAAGTTTAATAAATATATTTATGTTCATTTTTATAAAAAGATGTTTCAGACTGTTTGTCTGAAACATCTTTTTGCATTTTATGCCTGAATTTTTCGAGTTGTGCCAAAACTGTAGACGTGTTGTTTTTTGTGATATATAGTTTAATTGTGACAAAGAGGTGATAAATTTGATCGAAACAATATCTGAAAAAATAACCGGGTTTCTTGTTGATTCTAATGAAATATCCGGGGACATCAATGAATTCAGATGCTATAAATACGGAATTGAAATTGCGTTGTCATCTATACTGAATATAGTGCTGATATTATCAATAGGCGTTATAACAGGGCGTTTTATTGAAAGCGTGATTTTTTTAGCTGTATTCATACCAATACGACAGTTTTCAGGCGGATATCATTCTGATACATATTTCAGATGTAACCTGTTATTTTGCATATCTTTTGTTATGGTACTGTTATTATTTGAAATTCTGAAAGTCTATAATTCAGTATATCTGCTTTTGGCAATTGATTTCTTTTCTTTATCAATTATTGCATTTTTCAGTCCGGTAGAAAACAGGAATAAACCGATTCCTGCCGAAAAAAGAATGGGATTAAAGCTGAAAGCAACATTAATTTCTGCTCTGATAAGCCTTATATCATTTATAATGCACTGCTATTCAGTAATTTACGGCAGTTTGTTGTCGTGTACGTTGCTGATGATTTCAGTGCTGATAATATCAGGAAAAATAAAGGAAAGGAGAAAAAGGAGCTATGAAAGCTAATACAACTAAAAAAATGGCTGCAGGTTTTATTAAAAAAGCAGCCGAAAAGTTTGCTTCATATGCCTGCGGTTCTGCTTCAATATTGGGACTCAGACAGCCGAAAGAGCCTGAAAATCTCAAGTTCATCTTAAAGAAGTAAAATTTATAACAAACAGGATAATGTCCCCTGCCTCTAAAGGCTGAGTTCATTATCAAAATTCAGCGGTGGGATACAATCCCCCCCCGCTGAATTTGCAGTTTAAATTGCTCTCTGCAATCGGAATTATAATTATCGTGTCGGGACATTGCTGTCACGGCGGAATTTCACTTGCATATGAAAGTGGAGGACCGCAAAAAAGTTTTTGTAAAAGCGAATAATGAACTATCTTTCAAGCAATAATGGAAACAGAAAAATTAAAGCTTAAAAGGAAGTTTTTTAAATGTCAAAAGTACCAACAGCAATGATGAGAAAGTTTGTAAGAAGCTAAAATTTTACCTTAACAGAGGATATAACGGCAGCAAAAAGGCAAGTGCAGTTGCCAAAGACGATAATGATACAAGAAAATTTAAAATATCAATACAGATAAATACAGTGACGGAACAATTGTTTGGAAAAGTCCGGCAGAATTTAATCATTCGGTTACAGACTGGCAATATTCTTCTGTTGCGTTTAATCTGAGTGACGGCGATGGCAGTAAAAACAGAACGCCTGTAAGCATAAAAGTATGCCTGAGATATCAAAATCAGGGAAATTATGTATATTTTGATAATGTATGTCTTGTAAAAGACAACGCGCAGAGTTATACTTATGATAAAGACGGAAACAATAACAGCCTTTATTACTACGAGTATGACGCAATGAATCAGCTGACTTATGTGCATGATTATGAAAAATCCAAAGTTTACAGCTATACATACGATACAGGCGGAAACATACTTGCGGAAAGCATAAGCAACATAGGTTCAAACGGAATTCCGAGTAACACAAAGACAATTTTTTATTCGTACGGTGACGAAAACTGGGGCGATAAGCTGACGGCATACGATGGAGAGACAATCACGTATGACGCAATCGGCAATCCGTTGAGCTACCGAGACGGAATAACAATGACGTGGAAGAACGGACGACAGCTTGCCACTTTACAAAACGGAACAAGCAATGTACAATACAGCTATGACAGTGACAGCGTGCGGGTAAGCAAGACGGTCAACGGAGTAAAACATACATACGCCTATATTAACGGAATGTTGATGTATGAAACCCGAGGCGACGCAAAGTTTTACTATTCTTACGACGCTAACGGAATACTGTATTCTGTAAAATACACGTTGACGGATTCATCTGATTTGATGACCTACTACTATACGCATAATTCCCGTGGAGATATAATAGGAATTTATAACGGAGCGGGACAGCTCAGAGCGCAGTACGAATACGACGCATGGGGCAATGTGCAGTCAATAACAGACCAAAATGGTAACGCGATCACAAGCGAAACGCATATAGGTAACCTCAATCCGTTCAGATACAGAGGATACTACTATGATACGGAGTCGGGTTTCTATTACCTGATGAGCCGCTACTACGACCCTGTTACACATAGGTTTATTAATGCAGACGGTTACTTCCAAGCAGGTGGAAGTTTGCTTGATTCTAATATGTCGGCCTATTGTGCGAATAATCCGATAATGTATTGGGATCCTACAGGTTCATGCTATGTAGAAAAAAGAACAAGTGCTGGAACATATATTGGGACACATTGGGTTGTACAAACAGCTGTTCCGAGCGTGCCAGGCTTTTGTAATGATTGCAAATCATATGGTGGTAGTTCCGGAAACAACAATTATGTTGGTTATAGTGAACATAATAAAAAAGGAACGACCAACCCTTTAAACAAAAGCAAGCATCAAAAAGGACAAAAAAGGAAGCAAAACGATAAAAGAGGTGGCGAAAAGGGTGATGTACGCAGACCTATAAATAGATCTAATAAGCGCCACTTCGAAATTGTTGAACCAAACATTGAATATTAGTATACTTCATATGAAAATGTATTAAGCGGCATCGTAATAGTATCTGCGAGCATAGGTGTTTTGTATTTAGTCGCAAATGATGCTACTATTGTAGGCGTTTTAGACGATGCAGCCATTGCTCCTTTGGCGGCTATAATTTGGGATGCCGGAACAAATCTTGTGAAATAAGAGGTGAAAATTATGAAAGAAAAGTTATGGGAATTACAGAATGAAAATAAAAATGTATCAATTTACAGCTGCGATGATATTGATAAATTTTTGTACGGAAAACTGCTTGCTGTTAATGATCGGGAATTTGCCCTTTTGATGTACACTCCTTTAGGAATGTACGATGGGATAATTGTAAAAAGAATAGAGGATGTTACTCGCATTGAATATGATGGACAATATGATCAAAAAATGCAGAAAATATTGCCGCAAGACATCAATCCTAAAAATTTCTATATAGACGATTCACAAATTACAAGTTCTGTGTTAAATTTATCTTTAAAACTTAGTAAATTAGTGTCAATTGAACTGCTGAACAGTGGTATAAATAACGTAGTTGGTATTGTTGATGAAATATGCGATAATAAATGTACAATTAAATTGGTTGATGAATATGGATATGAAGATGGATATAGTTTTATTTTGGTCAGTGACATAACACAAGTTATGTTTGACGGTGAAACAGAAAATTTATTGCTAAAACTATGGAAAATAAATATGAACAAAGTTGCGGATTAATACTTATAATATGGATGTAGTGTTTAGATAAGCTGACGGCATACGACGGAGAGATAATCACGTATGATGCAATCGGTGAGAAAGTTGTAGAAAAAAACTCAAAAATTGTAGAAATCAATGCATTCAGCCCCAATATTAAAATGCATTATAAATAACAAAAGCACCTCAAAAATGGATTCGGAATCGCCTTTTTGAAGTGCTTGTAACTGGCAGAGCGGATGCAGTTAAATCCGAACTTAAATCTGAATTTTCGATTTCACTCAGGCTGACGGTTTCAGAGCCGTCCTTATAGTTAAAGGTTATCACCATTTTATCATCATACAGATATATCGTGTTGATAAAACTATCTATCAGTCTGCGCTTATGGTCTAAACGGCGAGTATTGTATTTACGGAAACGATGGAACCAAAAGAGAATTTGGTCTTTTGTAAGCAACGGCTTTGACATTTCCTCTTTAATGATTTGAACAGAGATATCACTCTTTTGCTTTTCCAAATCTTCAAGGCGTTGCTTGGTAGACGGAGTAACGATACCTTGCTGAATGGCATTAAGAAGATTATCAATACCTCTTTGAATATCAGCGTACTGTTTTCTGAGCATCGGCAAAACAGTGTTTTCTTTGCCTTGGATTTCCATTATGGTATCGGCAATCTTTTCAAGGAGAGCATTATCAAAAAGCACCTTTTCAATTTGCTTTACAACAAGATCTTCTATCCAATCCTTCTTCACGGTTTTCTTATCGCATCCGCTGTGTTTTTTTACACCAACGCATTTGTAATAACGATATACCGTTGAGGTCTTGCTCGTTCCGCTTTCTCCAACCATAAAGCATTCGCATTTACCGCAACGCAGTTTTGTGGTAAGCAAATATTCGTCTTCGGCTTTGTGCTTTGCCGGAGCCTTTTTATTTGAAGCCATACGGCGCTGAACACGGTCGAATAACTCATCAGGAATGATAGCGGGAATACCGTGCGGATGAACAATCTCACGATATTTGAACTCGCCAATATAACGACGGTTTTTCAGCATTCGGGTAACCATATCGACACCGATTTTGCCACCGAATGCAGAGCGTAGTCCTTTAGCATTCATTTCTTGTGCAATCTCGGTCATAGAAGCACCCTCAGCATAACGTTTAAAGGCTTCCAGAACGGTAGGCGCAACCAAAGGATCTATCTGAAAATGTTGTTCACTATCAATGGTGTATCCTAACGGTAAAGTGCCGCCGTTGAATTTGCATTTATAAGCATTTTCGGTAAGACCACGAACAACCTTTTCGGAAAGCTCGGCAGAGTAATATTCCGCCATGCCTTCAAGTACCGCTTCCATAAGGATGCCTTCCGAACCTTCGGAAATCTTTTCGGTAGCGGATATAACTTTAACTCCATTTTTACGGAGTGCAGCTTTATAATGAGCAGAGTCATAACGATCACGGGCAAAGCGGTCGAGTTTCCATACAATGATAAGCTCAAACTTTTTGCTCGCACTATCTTTTATCATTTTCTGAAAGTCAGGACGGTTATCCGTTCTGGCAGAGAAAGCACGGTCAATATATGTACCAACGATTTGAATATCGTTCTTTTCAGCAAAAGCCTTGCACTCGCGCAACTGACCTTCAATAGACTCTTCGCGCTGATTATCCGATGAGTATCGAGCATATATTACAGCGGTCATTGTACCACCTCCAACAACTTATTTATTTCTTTTGGATTTTTTCTTGCTATACATACCCAACAAAGCAAAAACTTGATTTGCCACATCCTTATTCTCTCTGTTGTCTTGTGTAGTAGGCTCAACATCGTATGGCGAGAATAATGAATTTGATAATATCATCAATAAATCAGCCGCTTCAAACAATTTCTTTTTTGATGGAATGCCAATTTTTATCCAAGACAATGTTTCGATGTAACCTTTTAATTCACAAGACAGATTGCGTATTTTGTCAGATACTTCTGAATATTCTTCTCTATCACTCATAGTAGAATGTGCAGCATCAATTATATTGGTATATATTCTTGAGTAAAATGTAAGTGTAACAGCAACATCGTGTTTGATTGCTTTAAATTTTTGCAAGGGAGTCAGCCAAACGGTTTGAAGAATTTCACCTATAATATACACCAAAACACCACTTACTACGGTTATCAGAATCGTAATTAAATTTTCCATAAATTAATCCCTTCTTAAAATCATTCCTCTGCTTGTCCGCTGTTTACCCAAGCATCAACTTCGGAAAGTTTAAATTTCCATTTCTTGCCGACTTTATGTGCCGGCATACCTTTATTCGCAATCCATTTCAGCGCAGAATCACGGCTAATACCGAGATATTTACAGATCTCAGGCATTGAGTAATATCTATCTTCAAAATCGGCCATATTTACACCTCTTTTAGTTTTTCTTGATTATACCATACAACTGTGGATTAGTAAAGTTAATTGTCGGTTATTGTATGGTATAAATTTTGAATTTCGTATTGTGGAGAATAACAAAATATGCTATAATATTTAAAATATACAAAGGGGATTTATTATGACACACGTTTTTATTGTTGATACAAAGACTTTTAAATATCATCTTGAATATATGTTTGCAGGAACGGGTGCTTCTTGTGATGCACCATTTCTGGAGGATATCAATTACCAAAACCCAAAGAAAAAGAAAGATGGCGTACCTGCTACTTCTGAAAAAAATATTGTAGCAATGATTGCGGATATTTCACGAGTTAGACCTAATGACAAAATTGTTTTCTATCTTCAAGGAAATAATGGCAAAGGAAAGTTTTACGGCGTTTTTAAAGCTGTTGGAGAACCCTTTTACGATTCAAATAGCAATAATTATCTTTCGTTAGAAATGGGGAAAGATTTGAATCTACGCATTAGGATCGAACCGGATGAAGTTTATGCAAATGGAGTTTCTGAACACAAAGCTTTAGACCTTTTGGATGGAATTAATCATCCAAGCGAAATGTGTTGGAGTCTTATTTACAGAAAACTCAAAGGTAATCGCGGTTGTACTATGATTACTGACTATGAAGCTGAAAAGCTAATTCAAAAAATAAGAACAGAGAATTCAAATGCTGCTTTGGAAGGGACTTCATTTACTTATGATATAATTCAAGAGAAAATCGTTCCTATTGACGAAACTGCTCTATATGAAGGCGAAACAAAAACGGTATCAATTAAGGACAGGTTGCTGGTTAAATATCATCGCGGGAATGCATTCGAATCACATTTACAAGCATATGTTGTTCAAAATTGTTTAGCGGAACCATTGTGCAATCTCCTACATATTGACACTGAAAAAGCCACTTGGATCGGCAATGAAGTTTCTTGCGGTGTGGGAATGCAAAGAATTGATGTTGTTACAGTTCAGGAAGATAATCGTTCTGTAAGAATTAATATAATTGAACTAAAAGACGAAGAACCATACGATAGCATAATTACATATCAGTTGCCTTGGTATATTGATTGGCTAAAGAATTATTGGTGTCCCTTATATACCGGCAAAGAAATAACGATTTATCCTATTGTTATAGCTAAGAAAACAAATGATAGAAGTCGAGAAAGATTTCATAATTTATCTAATACTCTTGTATATCCAACGCAAGATGATATTTCTGTTTCTGCGGTAGAGTATATAGCGTTTGATATTGATGAAGATATTTCCTTTGAAAAAGTTTTCTAAAAATGCTGGATATATAAAAGCAGATGTGATATAATCAAAGACGAAAGTGAAGTGAGGACATGAATTATATAGGTTCAAAGTATTCGCTTATGGACTTTCTTACTGAAACAATATCAACTGTTGCTGGAACTAACACTAACAAGGTGTTTGCTGATCTGTTTGCAGGAACGGGTGTGGTAGGAAAAACATTCAAAGAAAGGGGCTATCGAGTTTTATCAAATGATATTCAATATTACAGTTATGTAATGAATAAGCATTTGATTGAAAATGTTCCTCCCCTTGAAGTAAGAATTCTTGAACACCTTAACACCTTGAAAGGTACAGAAGGGTTTATTTATAAAAACTATTGTGCTGGTTCCGGAAGCGGAAGAAATTATTTCACCGATGAAAATGGCAAGAAATGCGATTCAATTAGAATAGAGTTAGAACGACTTAAGAATTGCGGAGATATTGATGAAGCTCAGTACTATTATCTTCTCGCAAGTCTTATTAACTCAATTGACAAATATGCTAACACGGCATCGGTATATGGTGCATTCCTAAAACAGATTAAAAAATCGGCAGCAAAAGAATTTGAGTTAGAACTACTCCCTATCATTGATGGCGATAAATCAAGCAAAGCATATAACGAGAATATCTCTGATCTAATCAAAACAATTGGTGGTGATATACTATACTTGGATCCGCCGTATAATGCACGACAATATTGTGCTAACTATCATGTTCTCGAAACCATAGCAAGATATGATTCACCCGAACTTAAAGGTAAAACCGGATTACGTGATTATAGTAAGCAAAAAAGCGATTTCTGTTCACCAAGAACGGTTGTAGATGCCTTCGATGACGTAATAAGAAACGCAAACTTCGAGTACATATTCTTAAGTTACAACAATGAAGGCTTAATGCCTTTCGAAACGATTCGAGAAGTAATGCAAAGATATGGCGAATATGAAATGTTCTCGACCGACTATCGAAGGTTCAAAGCTGACACGGATGAAAATAGAAACCATAAAAGTGATAAAACCGTGGAATATCTACATTGTTTGATAAAAAAGTGACTTCATCTTGTGAAGTCACTTTTTTTTTGTTATAATTATCTCATCTAAAAATTAAGGTGGGATAATTTATGAACCCGTTTAAAGAAGGTAGTAACCAATATAAAGATTTTGAAACTATGTCTGATTGTAAATGGCATTGCTCCAAGTGCGAATTATTAAGTGGCCAAGCAAAGACTTGGCAAGTTTGGCGTCAGGAAAAAGGCATTCAGCTTGACCAAGACGAAAGTGGTAATTGGTATAAGATGATCTTATGCCCTAATTGCGGCATTAAAACTGTGCATAGGAAACTTAAATCGACCGAAATTGTTACTGAAAATCTTAAAGCAAGAACAGGCATTCCTGCCAAAGTTGCCAAAAGAGCAAAAGAATTGTTTGGTTGTGTGGATGAATACTCAATGAGAACTGAAGCTGCAAAGGTTTTAGAGATTGACCATAGAACACCTCAGGTGCGTTGGACCACAAACGAAGATGATAATTCTAATTTAACTGATGAGCAAATTAAAGCTAAATTTATGCTTTTAACAAGCCCTAACAACCTCTTAAAGTCTCAAGTTTGCGAGGAATGTGTAAAAACCAACAAACGCGGTAAAGGTTATAAAGAGATTGAATTTTGGTATGTTGGTGATGAGAATTATTCAGACGATATCGGTTGTGTCGGTTGTTTTTGGCATAATCCTTCAAAGTGGCGCAAAGAACTCAATAAGAAGATAAAGGAAAAGTAATCTATGGCTCGTTATAATGATTTGGACATGAACAACTGGAAGGAATATGAGGATATTCTTACTGATTCTCTTTGGATATTCGACAAAAGAGATAAGTCCGGTGTTCATAATGCTTCCTATCACGGCAACTTTGTTCCTCAAATTCCAAATCAACTGTTCAGAAGATACACGAAAAAAGGCGATTGGATTCTTGACCCGTTTGCCGGTGGCGGAACATCTTTAATTGAGGCGCAAAGATTAGGTAGAAATGCCATTGGAATTGAGCTTCAGGAAGATGTCGCCAAAGCAGCTCACGATTTGGTAGAGCAAGAGAAAACAAAAGATTTCAAAGGAACAATTATTGTAGGTGATAGCAGAACGGCTAATATAGAAGATCGTTTGCATCATTTCGGGATTGATAAGGTACAGTTTGTAATCTATCATCCGCCGTACTGGGATATTATCAAGTTTAGTGACAACGAAAAAGATTTGTCGAACTGTGGCTCTCTTGAAGAATTTAATCAATCCTTTGGTGAAGTTATAGATAACACATCAAAGTATTTAGAAAAGAACAGATATTGTGCTTGTGTCATCGGTGATAAATATGCTAACAGCGAGATTGTACCTTTGGGATTCTATTGTATGAATTTGTTCTTGTCTCGCGGTTTTAAGTTGAAGGCTATATTGGTCAAAAATTTTGAAGATACCAAAGGCAAGTCAAATCAAAAAGCTATTTGGCGTTATCGCGCATTAGCAAGTGATTTTTATCTGTTCAAGCATGAATATATTTTTGTGTTCAAGAAAGTGAAGAAGTAATTCATTTGCAAACAAAAATAAGTTTAAAGAAAGGAATGATTAAGTGGCAGTTCATATATCTAAAGTATTTGATACTTTAAGAACAAGGTTTTTACCTTTATTATCAAAAGTTGTAAAAACCATTGCTTATAAAATAATACCAAAAATCGCTATGATATTATTTTTTATCATACCATTTCTCTTTGATGTACTTCCGCTTAAAATCGCATATATTATATGGATTCCTTCTTTGATTGTTTTCATCATCGATAGTGTTTTGCTATATATTAAGGGGAAAAATAAGCCGGAAGAATTTAAGCCTCATGATATTTTTATGAGGGGTATGTCTGCAGTGGCACTGTATTTCTTTATTAGTGCTTTTATAACAAACTATTATGATGTCAATTATTCTTGGTGGTGGATAAGCGCTATTACAACTGCTATTGCAGTACCTATTACGCTTTGCAATTCGTGGAAATATGCCGAAATCAAAAATGCATATACGGTCGAGCAAAAAAAGACAACGAGAATTAATTTAATAAAATACATTTTGTTTTATTGGTTAGCAGATGCGCTTTACATATCAATATTTTCACACTCTTTATTATGGCAATTTATTACCGGCGGTTTATGTATGGTAATAATATTTACAAACCTTTCAAACCTTGTTATCTCAAGGAAAGTTGTAAGCAAGGTTGCAATGCTTCACGATTTTGTTGCCGGAATTGCCATCACCATATATTTAATTTATATTATTCCTAATCCATCTCTTCAAAATATAGTTCTAATAATTGCGAGCGCATTATTTGGTGGATTGATTACACTCGTAGGTGTTGCCTGGACTATTAAAGATGGGCATAGGCGTGAAGCAGAATCAAAGCGTCTTGAAAAAATTCCTTATCTTGAAGTTGAATTTGGTAAGTGGATGTTAAAAGAAGAACGTGGCAGCGATTTGCCTGATTTATGGCTTACGATAACTCGTTCGGAAAATGATTCCTGTTCATCCTTAGGAACAAGTTTAGAGATTCACAATATTGGTCTTGGAATGGCTACTGATTTGAAATGCAAATGGGTTTCTGGTGAAATAACCGATGATAAACTTTTACCTGTAAGCATTTTAAAATGTGATGCTTCATGTAAATTAAGTATTATAACGACAGCGAATTTACCGGAAAAAGAAACATATTGCACTGAAAGTTCGCTTATTTTTATGTATAAAGATCTTCTCGAAAATCAATATAATCAGGAATTAAACATTACATTTGAAGTGCATCGAAAATATACGACTATTATTTCATATAAAATCAACGCACCAAAACACATAAACTTGAATGATTAACAAATTATCTATTGGCGGCAAGGACGAAAATCCTTGTCGCTTTAATATTTGTTATAAAAATCTCTGGACTTGTGAAAGGTGTTGTGGTATATGTTTGTGTTGCAAAAAAGGAGGTGCAACGCACATGACAACACTTGAAGATTTATATTATGGCAACATCAGTCCGCACGAAAGGTATATTAAGCGAGGAACGAGAGTGGATAAACTCGTCAAGCTGATATGCAAAAACGAGGAAGAACTGAATTCGGGACTCACAGAGAAGCGAAAAGAAACCTTTGAGAAGTTCAAGGACTGCACAAGCGAACTGTCTTGTATCACCGAGCACGAGGCATTCAGTTCAGGATTTATCCTTGCCACTCGCATAATGGTGGAAGTGATGCAAGGCTTGGAGGAGGTCGAGGATATATGAAGAAAATCATTATCCTTCTTCTCTGCTGTGGGGTACTCATCGGTATGGTGGGATGCGGTGGCAACACCGCACCACCGCCTACCGAGAGTCAGCCGACAATGGTATCGGAAATGGTAATAACAGAAACACCTACTGAAACAACACCGCCTGTGGCGGCGGTAAAGCCGACAGAGAAAGAAAAAGAGCCTATCTCGATTGAGAGCGTGGATCAGGCAACCAAGCCGACTGTGACCGCCACAGAGCCTACAATAACGGCAAAGCCGAAGGATGAACCCAAGCCTACAACATCCCAAAAACCGACAGGGTTATTGGCGGCGGAAAATACCGATAAAAACAGTTGCATCACTATAGTGGAATCGGACGATCCGCCTACGGAAGAAATCATAATACCGCCAAAGCCGAGTGCTGATATAGTGGCACAGAAGGTCGCTGAGTACATAAATCAGTTCCGCACCGAGCAGGGTGATGGTACCGCAACGATCATCCCCGGACTGACAGAATACTGTAAATACCGATGCACACAGCTTAAAACAAATTTTGCCCACGATACCACCGACCAACGAGCAGCCGCCGAAGCTCTACAGTACGGCGAATATGTTGACTGGTCACTATACGGAATCGAAGGCGAAGAAAATTATTATACCGCCAATGTGCGCGAAGCCATCGGCAAAGGCAATTGGGGTGGCACCGCTGATGAGATAGCCTACTCCATAGCCAACGGTTTCAGGAACAGCAAAGGACACTGGACGTATGTCGGCAGTCCCAAGTACACGTACATGGCAGTCGGCTTAATGTATGACGGATATTATTGGTACGTCTGCGTATGCATGGACTCTGAAAATACAGACTTAAAATAAGCATAAAAATACCCACAGGATGCGGCGGTTCAACACGGAACTCTGCCACAACATCCGGTGGGTAATTTTTTTATTTGCCTTTGTATCCGTTTGTTTTATTCGAAACGGCCTACGGGTCGATAAAACTATTTCTGTTCGATTGTACGGGCCTTAATCGTTCACCTCAATGATTTTTAATGCTTCTTCCGCTGTTAATTCGCCTTTGAGGTATTTAGTTCGTGCTTCTGCTGCAGGTTCTCGCCACTCTAAATATTTTTCAAAGGATATACCTTTCGGAAGTTGGTCAAGCGAATAATATGCGCGTTCGTATCGTTTATACATTTTGTGCTTGGTGCGGTCATAGGCTTTCAAAACCGGATCTGTATCTACAGCGTTTTTATGCATAATTGCGGGTGCGATCTCTTTGCAGGTCTTTCCGCCCTTCATAACTCTATCGCAATACAGTGTTGGTTTTCTTGTCTTTGGAATAAAGTACTGTCCGCAACAATGACATCGGGCAACATTGGGTTCGGAGTTCAGATAGTTCATTAAAAGGAACTGGAAATAACTTTTTGTGGAACGGAAACGGTATTCCATTTCAAGAGTATTGGTAAAAGTATAGCTTTGTGCAAATGCGCCTTGAGCAAGGTTGGCATATTTATCTTCAAAATCTAAGGGAACACCA
Organism: uncultured Ruminococcus sp.; assembly: GCA_904393835.1. Classification (GTDB taxonomy): domain Bacteria; phylum Bacillota; class Clostridia; order Oscillospirales; family Acutalibacteraceae; genus Ruminococcoides. The sequence continues at coordinate 23,940 of CAJFNC010000001.1, forward strand.
TGTGACAGATCTTCCAAAACTTCTCGCAGCTGAATATAAAAGTGTACCGGCTCGGCAATTTGTTCGCAGATCGACTTTTTTGTTAGATAGACATACATCGGCGTTCCATCATCTTCTTTGGTGTGATCCAAAAGGTCAAATCGTAACAATGCGCCGAGTGCCGGGTATACCGCTTCGATATCGTAGACCAATTCGTTGGCTTCAGTTAAAAGTTCATCAAAGGTATCCAAATAGACAGTACCGTAATTTTCGGGATTGCCATCATCTTCTGTTTTTTCTGACAGGTCTTCAATCTTAATCAAAGAATCAACATAAGTGTTGTAGTCAAGCTCGGCATACCATATCAGTTCTGCACCGATAGTCGTTTCATCAAGCACAGTCTCGCTCTTGTTCGTAACAAGGGTTCTTTTTATTTTACCGCCTTTTTGTAATGTTACATAAAGTCCCGGTGTTCTTTTCATTTGGCAATCCCTCCTTTGTCTTAAATTAAACTTTTGATTTTTTTGAAAGTTCACTCGTTCATTTAGAAATTGACTTTTGTTATTTACAATTATATCACAGACAGGCGAAAAAGAAAAGCCTGTCCTTACAATTGAATGACCTACCGATAAGATATGCGGAGGTGGCCTTTGGCGATGACAGCAGTTTGCGGGAACTGTGCTGAGAGAGAAAGATGCACTGCGGTGTGTTCTGAAAGGACTCGGCGAGCGAAGGATCGTCTTCAACACTACACGGTCAAGAAAAGAGCGTAGGAACAACGTCGGGTGAACAGGCTTAAATCTGCGGTGAAGCGAGGAAGGCTTATGAACTTTCTCTCATAGGCAACAGTCGCCATCTGCAGTTGTGGGTGCGCCACTCCTTTAAGTTGCTGTGCTCGCAGTGGGAACAAAAAAGTGTTCCTGCGCAATATGAATACTGCCCCCACTTTTTCGGGAGCAGTAAAAAATAAACTTATGAAAGGTGGGATGTATATGATTGTTCCAACTGAAACCCCGATACAAAAATCTACAGAAAGGAAAGAAAAAATGACAACCGAAAAAACACTATCCCTTGTTCGAATGTCGGATGTGCAGTTTCAAGAAGTCAAATGGCTTTGGAAACCGTATATCCCATTTGGAAAACTGACCATCATCCAAGGGGATCCCGGCGAAGGTAAAACAACCTTTGCTCTACGGCTCGCCGCCGCTTGTTCTTCGGGCGTGGCTCTACCCGGTATGGAAATCGCAGAACCCTTTAACGTGATTTATCAAACCGCCGAGGATGGACTTGGTGATACTATCAAGCCTCGCCTTATTGAAGCAGGTGCAGATGAAAGCAGAGTGATTAATATTTGTGAAGACACCGATCCTCTTTCTCTGTCGGATGAAAGAATTGAACAGGCGATCAGGCAGACCAATGCCAAGCTGATGATACTCGATCCGATTCAAGGTTATATCGGTGAGCGTATTGATATCAACCGCGCCAATGAAATTCGCACGGTTCTTAAAAAGGTTGCCGCCGTTGCCGAGCATACAGGATGTGCCATTATTATGGTCGGTCACCTTAATAAAGCACAAGGCTCAAGCAGCGCCTACCGAGGACTTGGCTCAATAGACTTTCGTGCAGCCGCAAGAAGTGTTCTGCTGGTAGGTAGGATTCGCAAAGAACCGAACGTCCGTGTTATTGTTCACGATAAATCTTCGCTGGCACCCGAAGGTAAATCTATCGCCTTCAACCTCGGTAATGAGGATGGCTTTTATTGGCTTGACGGCTACAGTGAAATATCCGCCGAAGAACTGCTCTGTGGTTTCTCCGCAGAAACAAAGACAGCGGTAGCGGAAGAACTGATCCGCAGTATGTTGGCTGACGGCAAAGAAGTTACGGCAGAGGAAATATTCCGAACCGCCGCTAACAAAAACATTTCCCAGCGCACCGTAAATGAAGCCAAGAAAAACATTACCGGTATTAAAAGCCGAAAGGTTGGCAAAGGCTGGGCGTGGTCAATACCCGAATAAAGATTGCAACATTGCAGAGTGTCCTATCTGCATTGTTAAAAGTAGATAACAATGGGAGCCCTTTGCATTGTTGCATTCTTCTTTTCTGCCGTATGGATTACAGCAGTAACTATCGGTAGGGCGTTTATTGCGAGTTTCGCCTTTGTGTTACGACCACCTCATCGGCGGCCGCATCAAAGGCGGTCGGGCTAAGCCCATACCCCTATAAATTTTCAGAAAGGACGGTTACAATGAATACAAAAACCGAAATATTAAAGTTCAGGGTAACACCTGAAGAAAAAGAAATCATTACCCATAAGGCACTATCCTCATACAGACTTGTTAGTCAGTATCTGCGTGACTGTGCCTTGGAAAAACAAATCACAGTTATAAACGGTGCAGATAATGTTGCGGATGAGCTCAGGCGCATCGGTAATAATGTAAATCAAATCGCCCGTGCGGTAAACTCCGGTTATGCTACCGAGGTTAATCTCACGGAAACAAGAGAGGAGTTGAGAGCAATATGGCAATCGTTAAATTTGTCACTTCGGACTGCCCGATGAATAATATTTTTCCCTATGTTATGAGGAAAGAGGCAACCGAGCAAAGACTTATAAGCGGTATTGAGTGTTCACCCGATACTGCCTTGGAAGAATTCCGTTATGTAAAACAGAAATACGGTAAAGAGGACGGCAGAACCTACTATCATATCGTGCAGTCCTTCGCTCCCGATGATGAACTCACACCCGAAACCGCGCACGAAATTGGGTTAAAATTTGCCGAACACTTTCCCGGCTATCAGATCTTGGTGGCAACCCATTACAACACCGGTCATATTCACAATCACCTTATTATGAACTCTGTCAACTACCAAAACGGTAAAAAGTTTCATCAAACCCGGGATGAACTTTTAGAGGTGAAGGCTTATTCCAACAAGCTCTGTCAAGAGTATGGCTTGAGCATCATCGAAGAAAAGTGCAGCTACGGTAGATGGCCGGAATGGAAAAAGCGGCTCCGCAGCTTTGCTATATATGCAATAAGCAATTCCGATACAAAGGAAGAATTTATTGCGTGTATGCGCGAGCACGGATACAACGTTAAGTGGGAAGATAAGTACAAATATATTACCTTCACCACACCCGACAATCATGTATGCCGTGATAAGAGTTTGTTCGATGAGCGTCTGCTCAAAGACAACCTCGAAGTGTATTTTGCACTTGGCGGTGCGAGCAGCGAGCTTTATGATGACTATAACGATTATAAAACTCCTGCGCATACACCCGAAGCAAGCATGACAGTTACAACGGGGCTTATAAGTTTACTCGGCGATCTGCTTTCAATAGCACCGCCTGAAGATGATTATGAACCGCATCCGGCAAAAGAGTTAAGCACCGCCGAGAAGCTTAGACTTGAAAAAATCCTCGGCAAGAAAATTTCACCTATGGCCTACGCTTGCTACTCGACTCAGGAAGATGAGCAAGGTATGAGTATGGTCTGGTAATGTAAAGGAGGAATGACCCGACAACAGATGAAATAAAAGCCTTGTTGCCTTATGACAGCCAACAGATGTAATATCCCAAAATACGAATTGGAAATCCTCGCACGGCACTTTCTTCCGCAAATTCAAGCCTTCTTTGAGAGCAAAGAAGGGCGAAGAGAATATGAGGAGTGGAAGGCCGAACAGCTGCGTTAAAGGCACAGACCGCCGATAAATGAGGCTTAAACCACGCACAAGGGCAGAAAGCGAAAACTCTCTGCCCTTGTATTTTTTAATTAAGTGTGCCAATCTCATCTAATTTTATCGCAGTTAATATTACAGGCGCTGAGTAAAAAGATTCTGAATAAGACATCCTTCTATCAAATGGTTGTTTCTCTATAACTGCTTTTAACTCATCAATTGTTCTAACGCCAAACAACGGCATTATTTTTTCGCAATATTGTTTTGATTTTAGTTTTTGCCAAAGTGACTGAACATGCTCATGATAAACATAAGAGTTTGGAAACCAATAGTCATATTCTTCATCACGTATATCTAATACGCCTCCTAATTGATAAAGGACTATATCTGCATTAGATAATGTATCCTTTGTCAAAATCGGTTTCTTTTCTCTTTCTACCAGTATTTGACCGGATAAAGTAATCTTATTTTTAAATTGCGAATTTTGCTTACAATGCCCTTCTATAGTCCTAAAATACTTTCTAAACTTAAAGTAAGAGTAAGGTTTTACAGAATTATTATAATAAGAATCTCTTAAAAAATAGGTGTGGCAAACTATGTCATGTAACGCTTTGAATTTTTCATAATGAAGAAGAATTGCTGTGCATGTAATTAACATTTCCCATATTATATAATCATAAAGTTCGAAATCAGCATCACAATAACTTCTCTTTTGACTTGCATCATGCAAATCATTATACAAGGATTCGATCAACGTACATATAGTGTTGCTTATTTCCAACGAACTGTATATTAACGCTTCGCAAAAACTAACAAATACATCTCTCAATGGTTTAGTCGAGTCAATCGCAGGCAACAATGAATCCAAATCTGATGCTTCGAAACTCTTGGCAGCCTCAACAAATTGTTCGATGCCTTTTCTTAACAAAAAATCTGCCTTGGCCGCGTTGCCACCCGTATAGCTTCTGATTTGTTTAACCGTATCGCGAAGTGCAGACAAATCAACCGTATCATTTTCTAACCACTCTGGTTGTGATCCTAACGCAGGTTTTTTGAATAGGGGCTTTTCATAAATGTTACGGAGTAATTTCTCATATTCGGTTTCATATCGGTCATCTTCAGTAGATAAATCTATGTAAATGCGAGATTTTATGTAGTGGGGGCAATATGCTTTATTGTTTTCGTCAACTTCAAAAATTATTGGAATGAACTTTTCTTGCTTAACTTGTCCGTATACTTCCTGTGAAATAATTACGGTTTCGTCTCCAACCCCACCTTCTCGATTATTTGCTTTTTCAGCATAAGTTTTATCGCATATAATTAAAACTCTGTCAATTGTATCATCATTAACAGACTGTTCCATAAAAGCGTATTTGTCTTGTCCTTCTTTTAAATCATAAACATCAAGAACAACATCTATGCCGTTTGCAATAAGTCGTTCCGCCAATTCGACTACACGTTCTTGAACTGCCCAAGAATATGAAATAAAGACCTTTTTATTATTGGACATATCATTCACTCCAATTCGTTTCTTTTTTACATTTTACCACAAAACAGTTAATTATTCAACCGAACAATAGAAAAAGGGCATCTGTGATAGATACCCTTTATAATATTAGTGTGTTGATATAAAAACAATAAATCCGAACGTATCACCTATCACGGTAATGAAGTTCGGATTTATCGCACTTGGTACGAGTGTTCATAACGGACTTATGAAAAATTTAGGTTTTATCGGCAGTCACACACATTTCTCGCTCGCACATTTGTGTTTTATTCAATTTCTCCGTACAATAATAGTGTAATCGGAGGAATTACAAATGAAAAACTTAATCAAGGAATTATAATACGGCAATATTGATCCACAAGCACGAGGTTTTAAGAATGGCAGTTATCTGAAAAAACAGATTACCATACTTTCGGAAAACGAAGCTCTGTTAACTGACAAGCTGACCGGTGATGAAAAGAAAGCGTTTCTTTCCTTCGTCAACGCATCCGACATTATCTTAGGCGAATCGGAGCTTGACAGCTTTATGGTTGGTTTCAAATTAGGCGCAAGGCTTATCATTGATACCTTTGTGAACAATGATACGCCGTATGAAGATTTCCTAAAGGAGGAGAGCGAATGAGATGTCCAAAATACCACCTGTATCTAACACCTGATGAACGGCACACTGTTATCAACAGCCTAATTGATTTGAGGAATAACCTCATATCACAAGGCAAGTACACCGACATCATTGACGAGCTGCTGATTAAGCTCACGAAAGCCAAAATCAAAAAAATCAAGGTCAAGGAGGTCTGAATTATGGCTACAAAGATTACATACACACAGCAGGGTGATTACTTACTGCCGGATTTGAAGTTACCCGAACAACCAAAGGTTGAAATCGGTATATGGGGTAAACGGCATTTGAGATACCTCAAAAATCACCATCCGATTATATACACGAATCTTCTGACAAGTTGTAAACTCACCGTCTATCTTGCAGATATTGACAAACAGGCAGAGGATTTGTTCTTTCGGTTAGTAGAACAACTCGCCGAAAAAGAAGGCGTAACCGAACAACTCAAAGCGGATAATCAAATGCTGTGGGTACAGAGAATGAACAATATCCGTAACCGTGCAACGGAGATTGTAAATACGGAGTTGATTTATACCTAATACTGCAGAGGGCAACAGGTAACACTACTTGTTGCCCTTTCTATATATTGTGGTAACAGATTTTTTATTTGACATATATCGTATAAAATTATATAATTAATATGAGATTTTATATGCTGATGAGTTTATCTTTTGATTGCCATAGCAAAGTCCTTTTTTTAGGACAATCAATTTGCTATAATTTTATTATCAGGATTGTAGCGCTAATGATAATATGTTTGGGTGAGAGAAATGGCGGTTGCTGTTAAAACAAATGAATATAAGACATCATTGATTAACAACAGAAGATATTTAGGTAATAAATATAAGTTATTGCCATTTATTACAGGAGTTGTAAACGATGAGTGTCCTGACATAACGTCCATAGCTGACATTTTCGCAGGAACAGGTGCCGTATCCTCTGCGTTTACTGATAAAGTCATTATTACAAATGATTTGATGTACAGCAATTATATTTGCAATTATGCTTGGTTTGGTGCTGAAGAATATGATCCTCAAATAATCATAGATTGTGTCGTCCGTTACAACGCTTTGACTGATTTAGAGGATAATTATATGACAGACAATTTTGCTGATACATACTTCAGCAGAGATGACTGTGCTAAAATCGGTTATATAAGAGAAGATATTGAGGTGCTGTATAAAAAAGGCGATATAAATACAAGAGAGAGAGCTATTCTGATTACCTCCCTGCTTTATGCAATGGATAAAATAGCTAACACGTGCGGACATTATGACGCATACCGTAAAGGTGTCGAATTTGACAAGTCACTTGAACTTTATGTCCCAATGGCGAACCGTCAGAACAACCCCAATAACCAGTGCTTCAATATGGATTCTAATGAATTAGTAAAAAATATAGAAGCAGACTTAGTGTATATTGATCCGCCTTATAACTCCAGACAATACTGCGACGCCTATCATCTTTTAGAAAATGTTGCCCGTTGGGAAAAGCCCGAAGTGTTTGGTGTTGCCAGAAAAATGGATCGCAGTACAATGAAAAGTAAATACTGTACGCAATCAGCAACAGAAGCCTTTGAGCAATTAATAGGAGATATTAAGGCTAAATATATTCTGTTGTCTTATAACAATATGGCAGAAAAGGGTAATGACCGTTCTAATGCAAAGATTTCCGATCAGGATATTGTGCGTATCTTAGAGAAAAAAGGAGAAGTAAAAGTCTTTTCGGAGAGTTATAAGGCTTTTACAACAGGAAAGTCTGATATTGATGATAATCAGGAAAGATTGTTTTTATGCAGATGTTTCAATTAGCTGATACACAACTGATTCAATCACCGCTCAACTATACCGGCGGAAAATATAAGCTACTCCCGCAAATCTTACCTCTTTTTCCGAAAGAGATAGATTGCTTTGTTGACCTATTCTGCGGCGGCTGCAATGTCGGCATCAACATAGATTCCAAAAGAGTAATTTATAATGATGTTGATGAGCATTTATTCTATCTTTTCAATACCTTTAAGAACCTTGATAAAAATGTTATTTTTGAGCTGATTTTTAAGATAATTAGCGATTACGATTTATCTCTTGTGTGTGAACACGGATATGATTATTATCATTGCGAGAGCGGTAAAGGTGTCGGTAGTTATAATAAAGAGCGTTTTTTGAAGCTGCGTGACGATTTCAATCATCATAAGCAGGAAGATTACTATTACTACTTAATGTTGTATGTGTTGATTGTATATGCCTTTAATAATCAAATCCGATTTAACGCCAAAGGCGAATATAACTTGCCGGTAGGAAAAAGAGATTTCAATAAAAAAATGCAAAGCAAACTTTCTGACTTCATTGACAGATTACATCGTCAAGACTGTCGCTTTACTTGTATGAGCTTTACAGACTTTAATGCTTCCGGTTTGACCCATAGAGATTTTGTCTATGTGGATCCGCCTTACTTAATTACCTGCGCTACATATAACGAACAAGACGGTTGGAATGAAGATCACGAAAAAGAGCTATTGCATTTTCTTGATGAATTGAATAACAAAGGTATTCGTTTTGCCCTTTCAAACGTTCTCCGAAGCAAGGGTAAAGAGAATACTATTCTTATCGAATGGTTATCAAATAAAAAATATAAAACACATCATCTGGATTATGGATATTCCAATTCTAATTATCAAACCAAAGACAAACAAACAAAGAGCGAAGAGGTATTGATTACTAACTATTGAGGATTTAGCTATGCCGAACGAAATTCCATATAAGAGCTTTTGCTGGGCTTTAGGAACAACCAGCTTTAGGACAAAAGATTTTAATAAGACCATTGAGGAACAGCTTGCGCTACTCGATGGCTTTTGGGCTTTGCCTGAAAATCAAGGAGCGACCTGGTCGGGTGATAATAACACTCAGACACGCTACTATGATTATATGAAAGCAAAGGAGTTTGTCGTCGGAAGTGCAAACAATAAGCCGAAGGACGCTCGTGAAAAGACCTCCGGCTTAGTTGATATTGGTATTATTGATGAGAATCGCAAACTTACCGAAGCAGGAAGAGCGCTGTTAGAAATCAGTCAATCAAATGATTTTACTTCGGATAACTTTTTCCAGATCCCTAAAGATAGCTTCTTATATCTAAGACAGCTACTAAAAACATATAACAATGTTGACGGCTCTATTGTAAGACCGTTTATTGTATTGCTCTATGTCCTTTCAAAAGTTGATTATTTATCATTAGATGAGTTTACCTATTTGCTTCCATTATGTACCAGCAATGAATATACCGAGCAGATAATTGGTGGTATTCGGGCTTGCCGAAACCATACAGCCTCATTTGATGATATTATAATAAACAGATTGCTTGAAATGGATAACTATCAAGCAGCATTAGATAAGTTCCTTGAAAGCACAGTTACAGAGAGCCTAATCTGTGAAATTGGTTTGAATCGAAAAAGCAGAAACTACGATAAGACATATCTCCGCCTTTATGATGAGTTGTATTCTGTTTTCGTCAATCACGATAACGCTCGAATTCCGCTTATCTTCTCTGCGACAAAGAAGATAAACATAGGTAAGTGGTGGAGAAAGTATTTATTCAACACATCTTCTGAAAAAGCTATTGAAAAGAATCCGGTTGCTTGTTTGAAGCATACTGCTTTTGCGGGTGTATCAATGGAATCAGAATTCAAGACCCTTTTCTTTAAAACAATGCACTTGTTTAAGGCAAAGGCAACTTTATCCGATTACCTTGATTTAAACAGGCGATATATCCGAACTACAGATATTATTTTGTTTGAAGACAGTAATATAAAGCTGGATATTATTCCAAAGCATTTCTTTAATTCGGTTGCTGATGAGCTGCACAATTACGCCTACACAGCTTGTGACATATTGTATGAAGATAGTAAACTGGTTGAGATTGCTGATTGCCTTGTGATTAACGAGGAAACTGTAATCGAAGGCGTAAATGCTGAACTCGGCACAAATGTCACTACAATAGGCGAAGCCAGAAATGTGCTGGAGGATAACCGCTATCGTAGATTACAGCATTTGATTGATACAAAGTTTACCGATGAAATCATTGTAACTCTACTCGGATATTTTGAAAGCAGAAACGACGCTGAAATAAAGAGTATGGTAACGGAAAACGCAGACATTCCGACTATCTTTGAATATGTGTTAGGTATTCTCTGGTATAAAATCAGCGAAAGACAGGGTAAGATTCTTGATTATATGAAATTGTCCCTTGACGCTGATCTTTTACCAAAAACACACGCCGCCGGTGGTGAAGCGGATATTGTATATGAATATCCCGAAACAGAATACTATCCGGCACATACATTATTGCTCGAAGCAACTTTAGCCGACAACACAAATCAGAGACGTATGGAGATGGAGCCTGTTTCCAGACACTTGGGCAGATACCTTATCAGAACAGGTAATCTTAATTCCTATTGCGTTTTTGCTACAACTTATCTTGATATAAATGTTATCGCAGATTTCAGAGGAAGAAAGAATATGCCGTTCTATGATACACAGGATTATACAAAGAGTGTTGATGGGATGAAGATTATTCCTTTACAAACTGCTGAATTGAAGAAAATCATTAAAACTGAAACGAGATATAAGGGGTTATTTTCAGTATTTGAAGATGCATTTAATTCAACATTACAGCCTCACGAGTGGTATAGCAATAAAATAATCAATGCATTTTAAATGATAGGAGTGGGAAAATGAGTTGTAAGATTACAGGAAAAGAATTTCCATTAAGTAAGATTTTTAGCTCCGATTTCGATTTTTATATCCCAGCATATCAGAGACCATATGCATGGACTGAAGAACAATCATCGGAACTCTTTATTGATCTCTATGATTTCTTTAGAAACGAAAAAAATGAAAACTACTTCTTGGGAAGTATCGTTCTTATTAAAGAAGATGATAAACCGTATAGTGAAGTTATCGATGGTCAACAAAGATTAACAACATTATCAATACTGATTTCTGTTATTGCATCTGCCTTAAATCCAAATCGTAGAGATTTGTGTAAAGAATATTTAAAAGAAAAAGGGAACGAAATAGAAGGTCGTTCTCCGATACCTAGACTCCACCTCAGAGATAAAGATCAACCCTTTTTTGAAAAATATATTCAAAACATAAATATTGGTAGCCTAACAAATTTAGATCCTGCATCTTTAGAAAGCGAGTCCCAAAAGCACATAAGAAATAATTGTGAAACTATAAAAAAGTTCGTTGATGAAAAATTTGCCGAAAATGAAGAAAATCTATTCTCGTTTATTCAATTCATAATCTCAAGATGTTATATAGTATCTGTCTCAACTCCAACGCAACAATCTGCTTTTAGAATTTTCTCTGTAATGAACAGTAGAGGATTGGATTTGTTGCCTACTGATATAATAAAAGCCGAAGTAATAGGTAAAATACCAGAAAGCTTGCAAAAAGAGTATACTGACAAATGGGAAGAAATTGAAGAAAACGCTACTCGCTCAGGTTTTAATGAGATTTTTACCCATACAAGAATGATTTTTGCTAAAGCAAAACAAAAGAAGAATTTGTTGGAAGAATTCAAAGAAATAGTTTTAAAAGATATAACCCCACAAATATTAATTGATAACATAATATCACCTTATGCAGATGCATATATGATCTTAAAAAATCAAAACTACAAATCCACAGATAATGCCAAGGAAATCAATACATATCTATTTTGGTTAAATAAAATAGATAATTCAGACTGGATGCCAGTAGCAATAAAGTATTTTGCTGATCACCAAAACAACTCAGCTCTAATTCGTGATTTTATAAGTAAATTAGAAAGATTAGCTTCCTATCTACATATAACAGCGAAAAATCTTAATCAACGCATTGAAAGATATGGAATGATATTGAAGGAGATGGAGGATGATCAACAAGATAGTCCACAAGGATTAATATCTATAGATTTATCAGATAAAGAGAAAGAAGAATTCACTAATGCATTGAATGGTGATATATACTCTTTGACCGGCGTTAGACGTAATTATGTAATTCTGCGATTAAACGAGTTTATCAGCGATCAAGCTCAATCTATTGATTATTCTCCAAATGTTTTAACTATTGAACACGTATTGCCCCAAACAGTTAGGGACGGATCAGAATGGAGTCTGATTTGGCAAGATATAACAGAACGTGAATATTGGTTAAATAAAATAGCAAATCTAGTTCCTTTAACACGAAAGAAAAACTCGGCAGCCCAGAATTATGACTTCAAAGAGAAAAAAGAAAAATATTTTTCTGGAAAAAATGGAATCACTTCTTTCCCCCTAACTACACAGGTTTTAACGAAAGAAAAATGGACACCACAAGTTGTTTCTGACAGGCAAAAAGAACTAATAAATATTTTTGTTGATAATTGGGATCTTAAATTCGAAAGAAATACCAATGTTTCATCAACAGGGGAAATGATTATTAACTCTTTTGATCCAGTTTTTGCGAAAAATTACAAAGATTATGAACCTATTAGTTTCTCTTTCTTAAACAATACCATTTTATTGGGAAAACACAAATATGCAAATCTCCTGTTAAATATAGCTCAAGAATTTCTTAAAGCAAAAGAAATAGAGTTAGAAACTCTTGCAAACAAAAATTATTCCCCAATGCAATCAAGTAGAATATATATATCAAAGTCAGATTTAGGTATGAAAGCTCCTATAAAACTTAATGAAAACATTTTCATTGAAAGCAACCTGTCGTCTGGCTATACAATAAAGTTTATTTATATTTTATTAGAGTCACTTGGATATGCAGATTCAGAATTAAAAATAACACTAAGGCAAAAATAGATCATATTCTTGTAAATAGTAGAGTTAACGTTAATAAATCAACATATTACAAAACGAGGGGGTTCCCCTCGTTTTGTAATAATGGCGATACAATAATACGCTCGTATTATACGGTCTGTTTTTTATTTTTCCAGTGTTGTTGCTTACCAAAGTTTATTCCTTAATCGTGATCTAATTAATTATGTGTATTAAGTAATCCTGAGAGTGGAGAGATTAATTCGATTTGATGTTTTATTATCTCAATAGATTAAATGCTTTCCAAATTCAGTTCCTGTTCCAACTCCGGCTTTTCATAAATGAATTCTAGCGTTTTGTAAACTATAACCATTTGTTTTTCGAGCATTTCCATATCAATCACAGAGTTCTCAAGTGCCTGTATATAGAAATGGCCATTTTTATTTTTGTCCATAGGATATCTAGCAAATGTCATATCATCTGTTTTTATATAAATATTTTCAATAAAATTTTCTATTACTTTTATTGCCGTCCACATTTGATCGGTTGTCTCATTCTTGTTCAAATTTTTATACTTAAGAATAAGATTTTTGCTGGTTTGACATAGTTGTTTTATATTGTGACCGCCTTGAATTGCTTGATTTTGTTCGTTCAATACTATGTTTAATATCACATTGATTGCTTTGAGATAGATTTCTATACCGTGAACAATATTAAACATAATAGGAAAAATCCAAGAATCAGCCTTTTTATCACCGTTATCATTTATACATTGTTGTAATAGATTATAAGCAGACGAGAAGAATGCATCTCCCATAACAACTAATTGACGTCTTTGATCAGTGAATCTATTTGAACGCCAGTTTAAGTATGCCGTTTTTTCAATATCTTGATTATATCGAAATATAGATTCCATACTTTTAGCATACCGTTTAATTTCTTCTGTATCAAAAACAGCATATTCAATCATTTGTAAATTCATTTTTATACTCCTTCTTTAAATAATCTAAGTCTTCTCTTTTGAAAAGTAAATAATATATAATCAATGCTAATGCATCCTTTAATGTACAACAAATACTTAGCAACACCCAGTTTTGTCTGCTGTATTCAGAATAATCATAGCAATAATGATCATCTAAGAATTTTTGAGCGTATTTCTCAATCTCTTTGTTGAAGTGAGTGAAATCTCCGTGCGCTATTTTGTTGCGTATTCTTCTTAAATGTTGTGCCATCAGTTTCCTTGTATCAAAGTCTATTCTTTTGTCAAGAAAATACGGGAGCTTTTCATCTAATTCCGATTCTTTTTTGTTTTCTAAGAACATTTGGCACAACGAATACAATTTAATATATTGATATGTATCGCATTTAGATTCATCAAATATAGCATTACACAAGAAGTCAAACTGATAGTAATCATTATCAGTTTGAAGAAAGTTATCAATTAGCTTTCCCCACGCAATTAGCGATTGAATAAAATCGTCAGAACCATATTGGGTTTGATGCCAAAATATTCTGCTTTCATCTTCTTTATCGTGATTTGATGAATAAATCCAATTAGGTGTAGGATTAGGAAAATCCTGTATTCCATTAAAGGGATAGGTGAGAAAATCAAGAAATGAAATGATTTTTTCAGCATAGTCTTCTTCACAAAGCCGTCCGTCAAAACAATTAGTAGTCCAGTCGCCCATTGGCATATCTGAGTATTCATAATTAAAATAGATACATACCATTTTATCCGTGATATTTTCAATTTGTTTTTTAGTCAAACTGGTTGTTGTTGGATCATTTGGAAAAATATTATTATATAAGGTTATTAACGGATCACCTTTTTGAATATTATACCGTTTATTGTTTAACTCATTTACTGCCCTTGCTTGCAGTAACACCTCTTCTAATTCACCTTTCCACCCGCTAATCCAATCAGGTGTATTATCAGAATTGAAGTTTGAAATGTAAAGCTTTAGTTTATCCGAGATACAAATAGCACTTTTTATTGAGCCGTAGAAATTCAGAACTACCATTCTTCTCCTTCTTCCATAAGATTTTTGTGTATTTAGTTATTTGAAATTGACCTCACTAATTCTTCAATTCTTTGATACTGTTGTATTATCTCACTTTCTTGAATATATAAGTTTTCACTTATACCTTTCTGTGACAACAATAATTCCATTTCCCTCCCTTCATGAGACTGTGTATGTTCTAGTTCAATTTTGTTTACAATAATATCAAAAAAGAGTTCTTGGTTTGATTTATAAGTATGAAAAAACATTTCAAACTCATTGATTGTCATTAACCAGTAGTTATAATCATTTACAATTTCAGGATCCAGACGAAAAAGTTCTTCTAGGCACTCCGCTTTATAGTAATCTTCATAAACAAGAATAATCTTTATAGGTGTGTCTAAAGATAAAGCTGCTTGAGTTTCGTTTAATTGTCTTACCGCTTCTCCCCAAGTTTTTAGAATATGTCTTTTCATTGCTTCAATATCCGGTTGATTCTATTTGATTCCCAGCAATGAAAGTGAAGACTTTTGTTCTACAAGAAATGTATAGTTTTCAATAATAATAATCCAATCAGCACGTTTTTCATCGTTTTCGGTTGGTATTTTAGAAAACTGATCATTGGAAAGGCAATTATTCAAAAGCTCTTCAACATACATTTCAAAATAAATGCCAAAAGCATTAATAAAATGCTGCGAATGTATGCGTTGATAATCATTACGTATTATCCAATAATTTGAATTCATAAATAACGCATTCATAAGAAAAGCATTAGCAGAAATAAACTTTTCTCCGATTTTTAATATCGGTTTAGCATATAAGAATTGTCGCTTTAAGCTACTGTTTCTTATATTATCGATGGTCGCAGAGTATTGATTTAGAACGGTAATAATATTTTCTTGTGTGAATACATCATTGTTAAGTGAGAGTATTTGTGATTGTGTGATTACTCCATTGTTTTGAATAAACATCAGCAATATATAATAAACGAGAGCTGAATAACAATCTGTTGTAAAACCGGTTATTTCAATGAATTTACCGGGAACATTTATGCCAAACGTATTGTCAGAGTGTTCTTTACAAGACAAAATATCCAATATATACTTTTCCCTTGAAAACCGTTCCTTAAATGAAAAGTTAGTTTGAAAATCTTTTTGCTCTCCAAAAAAACCATAAACAAATAATAATATATCTTTTTTGTTTAGTTTTTTATCCCTAATGTTACAAAAATCGTTGTATAGCGAAATTAGATATACAGTTTCATCCTTAGTAATCACTTTATCTCCGTAATCTTCAGCTGCTACCAAATCATAGAATAAATCAATAATCCAAGTTTGAACTACATTAGTTTTACCATTAAAAATCCTATGATTTATCATAATCTTATAATCAATTGTTTTTGCAAAACATTTTGTAGTCTCATCAGGATTACAAAAAATATGATATGATAAAATACTAATCTGTTCTAATACTGATTCAAGAGTAAATTGACTTGCATAAATATAAAAAGGGTGAGGTAAGTTGGCTTTCATATAATTCACTTCCTTATAATTTATTCTATCATATTTATCTGGTTTTTCAATCTTTTGTAATCAGTTTTGTTATTACGTTAAGGGCTCTCTTGCAAACCCTCTTTGCCGTACTCGCATCACTGAATCCGTGATCAGTAGCTATATCGGTATAGGGCAGCGGCTTGATTGGCTTTTCCTTTGGCTTGCCGTTTTCGTCTAAATCGTTTTTGTCGGCATAGTGAGTACTGAAACACTCCGGGCAAAATCCGAGGTGCTGGGCGAGCATTGTTTTTTCTGTGTATTCCAAGCTGTCATAGGCTTCATACAGTTTATCATAAAGCTCCTGCTTGAAATAGATATTTTCGGGATTGAGAGAGGAATCGGGCAGAAGAAAGTCTATTGTCTGTTCATCGTCATCATCGTTACTATGAACATCCGTATAGTTTTCGGTGAGTATTCCGCCCTCGATGATAGACTTTGTTTTCTCATAGCTTTCTTTAATCTGCGTTGCAACCTGTGAAATGGTTTCTTCCGTAAACTCGCCGCCTAAATCCTTGTAAATCGCCATAGCTTTGCGAAGCCGGGCATATTCAAATTCGCTTTGAATGGAATGGCCCGTCCGCATTGTACGGATGTAGTTGTGCGCTTCACGCTCCATATACCTATTGGCGTATGGAAAAAACGGCGATTTAGATATATCGTAATTTACCAAGGCCTTACACAAGCCATACGCCATAGCCTGCTTTATATCAGCGAAATGCTCTTCCATTTTGTATGTTTTTCTATAGTCCTTTGCCAAATAATTCATCTGTGGCTCATAGTAGTGCAGAAACCAATAGAAATACTTGTCATTTCCGGTTTCAACATACTGTTTAATATACTCTTGCAAATCCCATTTAGGCGGTGGCGGAGTAATGCGGTACATATTCAAATCTTTACTTTCAATATGGCTCACTTTTGTTTTAATCTCCTGTCCGTTTCCATATATAAATTCTCACGCTTCATATCTGTTTTGTATTGACCGTTAGCATAATTGTCGTCGTATTTCGCCTTTTGCCAATACTCTTTAGCAACCTTCAGCGCCATTGCAGCAAATTCTGCTGTAATGGTGCTTCTTTTTTGCTCTACACGAATTGCAGAGCAGCGAATCTTGTAAATAGGATTGATAGGGTTGCCCTCGGAATGCTCCTTTTCCTTCATCCTCGCCGCATATTTTCGGCAGGTAATTGATTTTCCTTTCAGCGTATAAGGTGAAATACCGTTGCAATACACTTGCCTCCTTGCAGAAGTCATCAGGAAATAGCGCTTGCAGATCGGACACCTTCTCGGATAGTGACCGTAGTGCAAGCCCTCGAAGAAATCCGTCAGGACAAAGCTGTAGTAATTATCGAAATACATTCTTCTTGCCGTAACCATCGTTTTGCTTTTAGCTGTCTTTCGCATAGCGACATACTCGGATGTCATATCGAGCTTTTCGTTGCCGAATATATCCAATGCAATCGGTAATAGGTGCGGCTCATCAAACCGTTCCGCTTCATCAAGTCTGTTACAAAACTCGGTTAAGCCATCAAAGGCTTCACGCATTTGACTGCTTATATCATCATAAAAATACAGCTTTTGCCAGATAAGCGATAACAGTTCCTCAGCGTCAGTAAATAAATCTTCGTCATATCCGAGCGGAAGATCATTGACAATCGCACCGTCATCCATAGCAAGGATAAATGACTTCCTTCTGAAATACTCAACGATATAATCTCCGTTTTCCTCGGTGAAGGTTTCTGAAATTAACTGTCTTTCGCTCTCAATATCGAATTGGTTAAACGGCTTCAATTTCGGAAGTGCTTTTAAGATTTCAAGTATATCGTCACCTGTTTTATTGAGCATTCTTGCATTGAGATAACCTTTTGTAAGTGATTTTTGTACAGCCCAGTTGTTCATAACATAGGCAGATATTCGTGCCGCTGTATCGTCCTTAAAATATTGATTCAAAAGGTGCGTAGCAAAAGTGCCTGCCGGATAAGTTTTGCTGCCGATTCGTATTCTTCCGTCACGAAAATCGGCACTGAAAAAGCTGATTTTTTCCATAATCAACACCTCCTCACTATCAATTCTATCAAAATAGGTGTCCCATAAAACGCCCTTTGCTCTGATTTAGAAAAAATTTTTGAGATTTTTGTTTTCCGTAGTATATATTTTTTTATTCAAATCCTGATTATGCAGTAATCAAGCCACTTTTGAAGTGTTTTCTTTTTCGTTTTTACTATGTTTTCTTAAAACCCCTAACTTCCTTTTTATCGTGTATTTAATACAGTAGAGGGACGAAAAGCCCTCCAAAATACACGAAAGGAGGTACAAGCTATGGTGCTGAAAATTACCGAAGAGCTGTCCGACAGAGTAAACCGCATTGTCCGTTATTCGTGCTGCAACTGCATTGACGGCAACTGCCTGTTGCTCGACGACGGCGAAGAACACAGCTGCGTACAGCTGATCAGTAAGTATGGCATTTACTGCAACTATCTTTTGAAATGCGTATTGCCTGCTTTTCCAAAACTCTACGGCGACATACTCGCCTACAACGAAACATTGAAAGGATGATTATATGAAAACACTAAATAATTATAAGATTATCGGTATCGACCACGGTTACGGCAATATGAAAACCGCTAACTGTTGTTTCCCCACAGGCGTGATTGCAAGCGATACCGAGCCGCCGTTCACCAACGACCTACTCATTTGGAATAACAAGTATTATTCCATCGGCGTTGGGCACAAGGAATTCACGGCGGACAAGTTCATTGATGAGGATTACTATATCCTCACTCTTGCTGCTATTGCCAGAGAACTTAACCGTGAACGTATCACCGAAGAAAAGATATTTATTGCCGCCGGACTTCCGCTTACTTGGGTAACACGGCAAAAAGAGGAATTCAAGAAATACCTGCTTCAACATCGAACAGTAGATTTCAACTTCCGCAGGACAGATTATCATATTGAAATCATCGGAGCCGACGTATTTCCGCAGGGCTTTGCAGCGATTTCCGAAAAGCTCGGTGAATTTAAAGGTACAACAATGCTCTGCGACATCGGCAACGGTACGATGAATCTCTTAAAGATTTCCGACCGCAAGCCCGATATGCTCAATATGTTTACCGAGAAATACGGCGTGTATCAATGTACTCTCGCCGTCCGTGAAGCGATGATGAGAGAACACCACACTAACCTTGACGAGAGTATCATTACGGAAGTCCTCAAGAAAGGCACAGCGGATATTGATGGAGAATATCTTAAGACAATCATTACGGCGGCAAAAGCCTATACCGCAGAGATTTTCCGCAAACTCCGTGAGCACGATTACAACCCGAAATTGATGAAATTGTACGTTGTCGGTGGCGGCGGTTGCCTGATACGTAATTTCGGGGAGTATGACAAAGACAGAGTATTCATCAACTATGACATCTGCGCCACGGCGAAGGGCTATGAGTATATCGCCTACACAAAGCTCAATAAGAACGGCGGTGCGATATGATCAAGAATTTAAAGCTCCGCCTCAACTTGGATGTTGAAGCGGAGAAACGGGTATATGATTATCTGCAAAATTCCGAGCGTTCCATCAGCAAGGAAGCGATACGCTCTATCAACGAATACCTTGATTTGATAGAGGAGCGAAAGAACGAGGACAGATTTCTTGACCGTGTTACCGCTACGATACAAGATAATCTGAAAGCACTCACGCCTTTACTGAATCTGCTCACTCTGACTCAGCCTGTTGCTCAACCGCAGCAGGCTGTTCCTGTTTCAGAGAAAAAAGACAGCACTGCCGAAGAAAATATGCTCGAATTTCTCGATAGCTTTTAGGCGACACTTTTGCTGTCACAAGTTTGCCAATATTCAGGCAAAATGTCACCGCTTTTATTATACGGTACAAATCTCGCTGTTTCCGGCGACATTTGCCGAAAAACTGACAACATTTTTGTCACCGAGATGTTTAGGATTATTGAGACAGCTATATATAAAGTATAAGGCACAGCAGAAGGGAAGAAAATGCACTACGTGGCTGTGTCTTATACTGTAGCGAGCATAGGTTTTGTAAAGCCAAAACCGACGGCGGAAACGCCGAAAGGGGCTAAGCCCCTGTAAACCCCATACAGAAAGGACAATCAAATGCGAGAACGAAATATAAATATCAATATCCGAGTGACGGATAAAGAGAAGAAAGCCCTGGAACGCTCCGCCAAGCGTGCAGGGCTTTCTCTCTCGGCTTTTTTGCGAAAAGCCGGGTTGAATCAAAAGATTTGCGCCGCTCCGAGCGCAACACTTCACAGAGCGTATGACGCTACGGAATGGCTGTTGAACAAATTATCGAAGTTCTCCAAAAGCGAGATCGAGATCAACCTAATAAATATCAGAGAACGGTTACTCGATGCTTATTACGAAAAGGAGGACGGCAATGGCAACGACCAAAATATGGGCAATTAAGGATAGCCTGTCCCGTGTGCTTCAATACGCCGCCAATCCAGACAAAACGGTTTTGTCGGACTTGAAGGCTGTTCTGCACTACGCCGAAAACAGCGACAAGACTGTTAATGAAGAAACCTGTTTTGTCACAGGCGTGAACTGTAACGCTGACACAGCTTTTAAAGAAATGCTCGCCGTACAGGAGCGTTTCGGAAAAACAGGCAGAAACGTCGCTTATCACGCCTATCAGAGCTTTAAGACTGGTGAAGTTACTCCCAAACTATGCCATCAGCTTGGCATTGAACTTGCCAAGAGAATGTGGGGCAGCGACCATCAGGTGTTGGTAGCGACTCATCTAAATACAGGTACGCTACACAACCACTTCGTCATAAATAGTATCAATATGTGGACGGGCAGGAAATTCAACTGCAACGAAGGAGCGTATTGGCGATTTAGAGGTTTATCCGACGAGCTTTGCTCCGAGTACGGTTTGACGTTAATCAAAAATCCAAAGGGTAAAACGCCCCGAAGCATTTACTTTGCTGAGAAGAACGGAGAACCGACCACTTTCAATCTTATGCGTGAAGCAATTGACTTTGGTATAGAGCATTCATACAGCATATCAAGTTTTGATCGAGTGATGAAAAGTCAGGGCTATGTCGTCAATACAAATCCCCGACGAAGATACTGGACGATTCGCTCCGTAAACAGTAACAAGGCTGTAAGGATGTACCGCTTGGGTGAAGAATATACCAATGACGCCATCCTCCGCAGAATCAAGGTTCATTATCGACAGTACGGCTACAGACATTTTGACGAGTATCATTCCGGCAGAGTAAAAATAAGAGATTTTCATCCGAAGAGAGTAAAGTACCGTGGCAGTTTTAAATTGCTCAAGTGCTTTGGCGGCTTATACGCAACCTATCTGCATTATTGTTACCTGTTAGGCAAGCTACCTAAGCGGAATCAACGCAGACCTTTATCGCCCGAAATGCGTGAAGCGTGGCGGCATTTAGACAGGTTTTCACGACAGGTAACTCTGGTGTCTAATCAGAGGCTCAATACGCTTGATGACGTTCGGGATTATATCAGTCACTCCGAGCAGGGAATCAAGGAAGTCACCGAGCTTCGCCAAAAGATATACAACAAGCTGCGCCGTTGTAACGACGAGGGCAGAATATCGGAATTGAAAAAGAGCCGTGACGATTGCACCACACTCTTGCGTCAGCTCCGAAAAAACAAACGGATCGCCGAAACAATTATCGAGGACAATCCGAAAATCAAAGAAAACATCCGTATAGAAACGCAGGCAAGAAATGAAGCCTATGGTTTAAACAAAAAAACAGAAACAAAAATCAAAACAAAGGAGTTATGAACGATGACCAATATATCAATCAACAAATTACACGAATTCAGAGACCACCCGTATCAGGTGTTCGACAATGACGAGATGAACAGCTTAATCGAGAGCGTTCAGGAGCAGGGCATTATGTCGCCGCTGATTGTCCGTCCGCTTGAAGGTACAACAGACGAATACGAAATCATATCGGGACATCGCCGCTTCCGTGCGGCGCAGAAGGCAGGGCTCACAGAAGTTCCTGCCTTTATTCGTCCCATCAGCCGTGACGAAGCAGCGATTATAGTGGTGGACAGCAATCTCCACCGTGAAAATCTTTTGCCGTCGGAAAAGGCGTTCGCCTATAAACTGAAATATGACGCTCTGAAACGTCAGGGCAAGCGCACTGATTTAACTTCGTCGCAAGTTGCGACAAAGTTCGACAGCGCAACGGAAATAGGCAAACAAGCTAACGAAAGCCGTGACACAGTTTTTCGCTATATCCGTCTGACCAAGCTCATCCATAATATTTTCAAAATGGTTGATGAACAGCGTATTGCTTTCAGCGTCGGCGTGGAGCTATCCTTTCTAACCGAATACGAACAACAGGATTTGCTTGAAGCAATAGAATTAGAGGAAAAAACTCCCTCGCTCTCACAGGCAATCCAAATGAAAAAGCTCTCTCAGTCAGGTAAACTTGACAGCGAAACCATATCAAAAATCATATCTGAGGAAAAACCGAATCAGCGAGAGAAAATCAGCTTTCAGTATGACGAGCTGAGTAAATATTTTCCAAAGAAATACACGCCGCAGGATATTTACAAACGCTTACTCAAATTAGCACAGGACGATTATAGGCGCAGACAACGCAGCAGGGAGGAAAGATAATGAGCATTATACAGTCACTATACAGCGAAGAACAGGAATACAAAGTCAATGGCGCTACCTACATTGTGTCGGCGGCGTTCAAGCACACAGGTCGGAAAGAGGACAACACCTCTTTTCCAACCTGTGTTAAAAAGATTATAAACAGCGATTTCGCACATTTGATAATCACCGAGGAAAAAGATAAAATGGCAGCAGAAAATGTGTGTTCGGCTGTCGGAAAGGAGGATAACATTGCAGTCGAAAAAGAGGCAAGCTAATGTTGGTATTACAGCCCTCTACTGTCGTCTGTCAAGAGACGACGGCGCAGAGGGCGAAAGCAATTCCATCGGCAATCAGAAAAAACTGTTAAAGCAGTTTGCAAAAGAGCACGGTCTTGATAACACTCGCTACTACGTAGACGATGGTTATACAGGTACAAACTTTAATCGTCCGGGATTTAAAAAGATGATTGAAGATATTGAACTTGGCTATATTTCAACTGTCATCGTCAAGGACTTATCAAGACTCGGCAGACGGTATGATATGGTTGGTTATTACACCGACACATATTTTCCTGATATGGACGTTCGCTTCATCGCTGTCAATGACAATATAGATAGCGATGAAGGTGAGAGTGAAATAGCTCCCTTCAAGAATGTTATTAATGAATGGTACGCAAGGGATATTAGCAGGAAGGTGAAATCATCCTATCGTATCAGAGGCAACTCCGGAGAGCCGTTATCTCTTCCGCCATACGGATATATCAAATCTCCCGATAATCCCAAAAAGTGGATTGTAGATCTCGAAGCAGCAGCGATTGTCAAAGACATTTTCAAAATGTGCCTTGAAGGAAAAGGCAATGAAACAATCGCACGAATATTGCAAGAGAGAAAGGTGCTTACACCTACGGCTTATTGGGCTTCAAAGGGTATTCGCAAAGGCGGCAAAAAGACCAATCTTGATCCGTATAAATGGAATAACTCAACTGTTGAAACCATCTTGTCAAAACAAGAGTATTGTGGTGATATCATCAACTTCAAGACGTACAAAAAGTCTTTCAAAAACAAGACTCGCCGTGATAACCCTCCCGATAAATGGGCAATATTCAAGGGTGTTCACGAGCCTATTATAGACAGAGAAACCTTTGAAAGAGTACAGGAGTACACAAAGAAAACAAAACGCCGTGCTCCAAAGGCGGAAAACGGCGAAAAGAATATGTTTTCAGATTTACTTTACTGTGCCGATTGCGGCAGCAAGCTTTGGTACCATACCAATACCAACAACAAAGGAATTCATTATTTTAGCTGTTCCAACTATAAAAAGGATACTCGTGGGGATTGCGAAACACGACACTATATCCGAGCCGATGCCATTGAACAGGTAGTGATGTTAGAGCTTCGACGTTTAGCAAAATATCTTGAGAACAACGAAGAAGAATTTGCAGAGTTGCTTTCCGAAAAAACCAATGCAGATATGATTGCAGAGCAAAAGCTTCTCGAACAATCCCTTAGCACTTCCTTGTATCGTAATGAGAATCTCACGAACATATTCTCAAAACTATACGAGGATAATGTTAGCGGTAAACTAAGCGACGAAATGTTTATGGAGTTGTCTCATAAATACGAAGTTGAGAGAATGGAGTTGAAGGATAGGATCAAAGATTGCCGTGAACGTCTTGAAAAAATCGGAGAAATAAAGCAGAACAAGGATGATTTCATTAAGGTAGTTCGCAAATTTATGGAGATGGATTCGCTGACAGCACCAATGCTCCGAGAGCTTATCGATCACATTGATGTATATGAAAAAGAAGGCGGCAAGAAAAATTATACCCAGCGTATCGTCATCTATTATCGCTTTGTAGGTTTTATAGAGATCCCGAAGAAAGCGGAAGACAAAAACTATAAGGCTGATACGAGGGTAGGCGTAGAGGTGGAATATATCCCTGCTAAATCCGCATAAAGGAAAAGGTGAGCAGGGACTAAACCCACTCACCACATAAACCGGATGAAATTGAATAAAAAATTAGTGTTGATAACTTAAGTCCGTTATCAACACTAATACTGGCAGGGGCAGAAGGACTTGAACCCTCGGCACGCGGTTTTGGAGACCGCTGCTCTACCAACTGAGCTATACCCCTATGTTCAAATTTGATTGTCGCATAAAATCAATGCAAGAGTTATTATATCATCATTTTTTTATTATGTCAATACTTCAATTTCAGATATTTTGCATTGAAAGTTTTGTTGCTCTGTTTCTATTCTATTTCAATCTGAAGTCCGCGCATTACCTCAAGCGCCTTTTCGTTTAGGGTGTCGTCGTTTGAGGCTACGCAGTTTTTATCAACGCAGACTTGTGCACTCGGACAGGCGGTTTGCGCGAGAACGGCATTGGAAATTACACAGATATTAGTCACCACGCCGCAAAGCTCAATTTTGTCAAAATTGTTTTCTTTGAAAAATTCGTACAACTCGCCCGAGCCGAAACTCGGCTTGCAAAAGCATTTGTCATCGTCGCTTTTCAGCTCGGCAATTTTGCCGTAGAGCTTGTGACCCTCTGTGCCGTCAATACAGTGTTCTATGGGAAGATGCTTGCCTTCTCGTGTGCTGAGATAATCAGTCTGATGAGTGTCAAGCGTAAAAACAACGCTGTCGCCGTTTTTGCGGTACAGCTTTATTTTTTTTGCAATTTTATTTTCAAGCTCAACTGCTTTTGCAAAGCCGAGCGAGCCGCAGACAAAGTCGTTTTGATAATCAACCACTACAAGGCAGACTTTCATAATTATTTCTCCTTAATTTCAACCGGGCTTTCATCAAAGCCTTCAAGCTTGAATCTGAGTCCGCAGGTGGAACATTCAAGATACGGATCACAATTGTTGTGCTCGTCTTGAATAAGTACCATGGGACTTTCGCAAAACGGGCAGAGTTTTAATGTGTCGCTGTTCATAAAATCACCTCGCAAACCTATTATACAGCGAAAATCTTGGGTTGTAAATATTTTTTTCTTTACAAAATGCGCAAAAAATACTAAACTATTATATATCGATATTTTTATCGGGAGGCATAATAATGAAAAGTATGAATAATGAAAATCTGTCCATGCTCTGCGACTTTTACGAGTTCACAATGTCGAACGGCTATTTTAAAAACGGCTTTTATAAGAAAAGGGTTTACTTTGACGTTTTCTTCCGCAAAATTCCCGACGACGGCGGCTTTGCCGTTGCGGCAGGTCTTGAACAGGTTATTGACTATATAAAAAATCTTCACTTCAATGACGATGATATTGAGTATCTGAGGGGTAAAAAGATTTTTGACGAGGGCTTTCTCAATTACCTCAAAAATTTTAAATTTACGAGTGATATTTACGCCATTCCCGAGGGCACGCCCGTGTTCCCAAACGAGCCTGTGCTGACGGTTTGCGCCCCCGCTATCGAGGCTCAGATTATTGAAACTTTTGTTTTGCTTACACTCAATCACCAAACACTCATTGCCACCAAGGCAAACAGAATTGTGCGTGCCGCTCAGGGCAGAGCCGTGCTCGAGTTCGGCTCACGCCGCGCTCAGGGTGCGAGCGGCGCCGTTGACGGTGCAAGAGCCGCATATATCGGCGGTTGCGCGGGAACAGCCTGCACGCTTACGGACAAGCTTTATTCCGTGCCGGCAGGCG
Source organism: uncultured Ruminococcus sp. (assembly GCA_904393835.1). GTDB lineage: Bacteria > Bacillota > Clostridia > Oscillospirales > Acutalibacteraceae > Ruminococcoides. Next base: position 50,336 of record CAJFNC010000001.1, read on the forward strand.
GTACTATGGCTCATTCGTGGATTCAGATGTTTGACAACGAGTATGACGCTTTTAAGTCGTATTGCGAGCTTTATCCCGACAACCCGACTTTGCTTGTCGATACGTACAACACAATAAAAAGCGGTGTGCCAAACGCGATTAAGGTGTTTAAAGAAGTGCTGTTGCCGCAGGGCAAGACAAAATGCGCAATCCGCCTTGATTCGGGCGATATTTCCTACCTTTCCAAAAAGGCGAGAAAAATGCTTGACGACGCGGGACTTACACAGTGCAAAATCACCGCTTCAAATGCCCTTGACGAATATTTGATACGCGACCTTATGATGCAGGGCGCAAAGATTGATATATTCGGCGTGGGCGAAAGACTGATCACCTCATCAAGCTCGCCTGTTTTCGGCGGAGTGTATAAGCTGGTTGCCGTTGAAAACTCCTTTGGAGAAATTGTGCCGAAAATTAAGGTCAGCGAAAACACTGCAAAGATTACCAATCCGCACTTTAAAAAGGTTTACAGATACTACGACAACGAGAGCGGAAAAGCGCTTGCAGACGAGCTTTGCATTTATGACGAGAGCGTTGACAGCTCGGTTCCGCACACGATATTTGACCAGAACGCAACCTGGAAAACAAAGACGCTTACAAACTTTACCGTGCGTGAGTTGCTTGTGCCGATTTTCAAAAACGGTGAGTGTGTATATGAGCTTCCGTCGATTGACGAAATCGCAAAATACTGCAAAGAGCAGATTGAGCTTTTGTGGGACGAAGTGAAACGTTTTGAAAATCCCCACACTTACTATGTGGATTTGTCTAAAAAGCTGTTTGAAATAAAAAATATGCTTTTAAATATATACGGCAATAACTGATTTTATGTATACACGTATAAAAACAGCGTGCTGCTCTGTAAGCAGCATGCTGTTTTTATACAATTATTTATGTTATATATAAAGTTATATAAAAGAATTTCTAACGAAATCGTGAGAAATCTTGATTTTTATGGCAAAATCGGCTATAATATAACAAACCTTTATTGTGTTACGATTTGATATATTTATATTGGGAGTGTTAATAGGTGGCTGTTTGTTATAATAATCTATGGAAACTGTTAATAGATAAAAATATGAATAGAACTGAATTGAAAGAAGCTGCTGGAGTGAGCTTTAATGTAATGGCACGTATGAGTAAAAATGAAACTATATCGTTTGAAAGTATAGAAAAAATTTGTAAAGCTTTAAATTGTAATATTGGTGATATAGTTGAAATAATTCAAGAAGATAATCAAATAATAGTAAAAAAGCCTATTTCGCTTGAGTTGTTTGCAGGTGCCGGTGGATTAGCTTTGGGCATTGAAAAAGCCGGGTTTGATACAATCGGGCTTATAGAACTTGATAAAGACGCTTCGGATACATTAAAATGTAATCGCCCGAATTGGCGAGTAATTAATGATGATATAGCAAACATTTCCTGCCTTGACTTGGAAGAATATTTTGGAATAAAAAAGGGCGAACTTGATCTACTATCAGGAGGAGCACCGTGTCAGGCATTTTCCTATGCAGGCAAGAGATTAGGTTTAGAAGACGCAAGAGGAACATTGTTTTATCATTATGCAAAATTTTTAAAACAACTTCAACCGAAAGTGTTTTTGTTTGAAAATGTCAAAGGATTACTTACTCATGATAAAGGTCGTACATATAAAACAATTACAGACATTTTCGAAAGTACAGGATATACTCTGCAAAAGCGAGTATTAAATGCTTGGGATTTCGGCGTTGCTCAAAAAAGGGAACGTCTTATTACCATAGGTATCAGAAATGATTTGGTTAAAAAAATTCATTTTGAATTTCCTGCTCCTCATAAATATAAACCGGTTTTGCGTGACATACTTTTAGATTGTCCCAAAAGCGAAGGTGCAACTTATTCTGAGTATAAGCGTAAAATTTTTGAACTGGTTCCTCCGGGTGGTTATTGGAAAGATATTCCTGAAGATATTGCAAAAGAATATATGAAAAGCTGTTGGTATATGGAAGGAGGAAGAACCGGTATATTAAGGCGGTTAAGCCTGGATGAACCTTCTTTAACCGTTTTGACTTCGCCTTCTCAAAAACAAACGGATCGATGTCATCCGTTGGAGCCTCGCCCATTTACTGTAAGAGAAAATGCCAGATGTCAGAGTTTTCCTGATGATTGGCAATTCTGCGGCAGTATCGGTCAGCAATATAAACAGGTCGGAAATGCTGTGCCGGTTAATTTATCATATGAAATTGCATTAAAAATAAAAGAAGCATTGGAGAATTTGTAATGTGGAATTTAACATATATAAGTGAAGAAGATTTTTCAAACCATGTCAAAGCAACAATAAAAAAATACGGTGAAAAGCTTGAATCATTTAATTTAAAACGCTTTAATAAAAATATAATCGATCCTATTAAGCTGATTTTTGATAAAATGGTATATCAATCTTCATGGGAAGAAATTATAAGCAACGAAATTTTCCGTCAAAGAGATAAATCAAATAATAATGATATAGGTTATTTTCACCAGCGTATTTTTCAATACATAAAAAATTGCCACGTTCCGATTAACGGTGAAGAAGGCGGTTGGGACGTTATTTACAAAAATCCGAATGGTATTGAAATTCCAAACGCAGGAAGCGTACATACCGTTTATGTTGAAATGAAAAACAAACATAACACTATGAACTCTGCGTCGGCGGGAAAGACTTTTATTAAAATGCAAAATCAGTTGCTTAATGATGACGACTGCGCTTGCTTTTTAGTTGAGGCAATTGCACAGCGTTCGCAAAATATAAAATGGGAAACAACGGTAGATAAGAAAAAAGTCGGGCACAAGCTTATTCGCAGAGTAAGCCTTGATAATTTCTATGCCATTGTTACCGGTCAGGATGATGCGTTTTACCAAATGTGTATGATACTTCCGTGCGTAATTGAAAAAACTGTTAAAGAGTTTGAAGGAACTATTGTACCGCACGATACAGTTATTGATGAATTGAAAGCATTATCGTCAAAAGAAAATGTTGAGTCCGAGGATTTAGCTATGGCAATGGCTGTTTATATGCTTGGATTTGGCAGCTATAAAGGTTTTGCAAAGTGAATATGAGCCGCTTTCGTTTTTAGAGAAAAAGTATATATAAGTCTTAAAAAATACAACAACTCCTATTATCTTATCAAGATAATAGGAGTTGTTAACTTTATAATAGCAATCTGTAATTACCGTAAAAATTACATAATCGAGCAGATGAGGTCTGTGTATTCCGACGGGTTTTCAAGCGGCAAGCCTGCAATCAGAAGTGCCTGACAATAGAGAATGTCGGCGTACTTTTTAGCTTTTTCAATGTCGGTTTCAATAAGCGACTTCATTGCTTTAACGGCGGGGTGAGATAGGTTAAGCTCAAGCACTCTTTGGGCTTTCATTCCCGAACCGGGTTGAACGGCGTTGAAATATTTTTCCATTTCAAATGAAATTCCGCCCTTTGCCGTGAGGCATACCGGGTGAGAAACAAGCTTCTTTGAGGCTGTTACTTCGCTTACCTTGTCGCCGAGCGTTTCTTTTACAAAGGTCAAAAGTGCGTCGCTGTCCTGCTCGTCCTCTTTTACTTCATCGTTGTCGATTCCCAGATCGTCGTTTGTGGCAGAACAGAATTTTTTATCCTTGTACTGCATAAGCGTCTGTAAAGTGAACTCGTCAACATCTTCGGTGCAATAGAGAATTTCGTAGCCCTTTGAATGTAAAAGCTCGGTTTGAGGAAGTGTGTCAATGGCGGCGGCGTTTTCACCCGTTGCATAGTAGATGAACTTTTGATCCTCTTTCATTCTGTCAACATATTCGGACAAGGTTACGAGCTTTTTCTCGGTAGAGGAGTAGAACATTATCAAATCCTGAAGTTCCTCTTTGTGCATACCGTAGTCGGAAACAACGCCGTATTTGAGCTGTCGGCCAAACTCGGCAAAGAACTTTTCGTAGTTTTCGCGGTCGTCTTTGAGCATTGCAGTAAGCTCGTTTTTGATTTTCTTTTCAATATTCTGTGCAATGGTGAGAAGGTGGCGGTCATGCTGGAGCATTTCTCTTGAAATGTTAAGCGAAAGGTCGTCAGTATCAACAACGCCTTTTACAAAGCGGAAGTGTTCCGGCAAAAGCTCTTCGCAGTTTTCCATAATAAGCACACCGCTTGAGTAGAGCTGAAGTCCCTTTTTGTATTCCTTGGTGTAGTAGTCGTAGGGAGCCTTTGATGGGATAAACAAAAGCGCTTTGTAGGTAACCACGCCTTCAACCGATGTAACAATAGTTCTGATTGGCTTGTCCACAGCCATAAACTTTTCACGGTAAAAGTTGTTGTATTCCTCCTGGGTCACGTCTTTTTTGCGGCGATGCCAAATGGGAACCATGCTGTTGAGTGTTTCAGTCTCTGTGTATTCCTCGTATTCGGGTTTGTCGCTGTCCTTTGTATCCTCTTTTACCCTTGTTTTTGTCACGTCCATCATAATCGAGTAACGGATATAGTCGGAATATTTTTTGATAAGTCCCTGAATTCTGTACTGCTCAAGAAACTCGTCGTAGTTTTCATCGTCGGTGTTGTCTTTTAATTCAAGGATAATCTCGGTGCCGGGGGCGTCCTTTTCAATCTCCTTGATTGTGTAGCCGTCAGCGCCGCTCGACTGCCAGCAGTAACCTGTATCGCAGCCGTATTTTTTGGTGTTGACCGTGATTTTTTTGGCAACCATAAACGCCGAGTAAAAGCCGACGCCGAACTGACCGATGATGTCGATGTCGTCCTGCTTTTCTTCGTGTTCCTGCTTAAACTTGTATGAACCCGAAGAAGCGATGGTGCCGAGGTTGTTTTCAAGATCCTCTTTGTCCATTCCGATACCGTTGTCGGTAATAGTGAGAGTGCGGTTTTCTTTGTCGGGCTTTATAGTAATTTTAAAGTCACTTCTGTCCATGCCGACATTGTCGTCTGTAAGGGAGATAAAGCAAAGCTTGTCGATAGCGTCGCTTGCGTTAGAGATTATTTCACGAAGAAAAATTTCCTTGTGAGTGTAAATTGAGTTGATCATAAGATCAAGAAGTCTTTTTGACTCCGATTTAAATTGTTTCTTAGCCATAAAATTACTTCCTTTTCTTTCATATATTAATAACGGAATAAAATTCCTCTAAAATTTAATTATAGTATATTTTTTGTTATGTTTCAATAGGTAAAAGGGCAAATTTGTTCAGGAAAGGCATCTGTGTCCCAAATTGATTAAAATGTTTATGTTTGCTTGAATTTTGCGCTTTTTTGATTTATAATAGTTTAGTATTATTTTGATTAGTAAATATTAAAGGAAAGAAATTATGAAAAAGAAATTGCCTGTTATTTTTATTGTTCTGATATTTGTTGTGGGCATAGCAATAATGAGCTATCCTGTTGTAAGCTCAATAATTAATAATATTGCCAGCCGCAATCAGGCTCAGATTTATTCAGAAACAGTTAAGTCGATAACCACCGACGAGGAAAAAGAGCTTTTTGACCAGGCTAAAAGGTACAATGACAGTCTTAACAATAACGTAATCATTACCGACCCGTTCGATGAGGAAGCTTATGAAAAAATCGGAGCTTCTTACGACAATGCTTTCAACGTTGACGGCAACGGACTTATAGGCTATGTTGACATTCCGAAAATTAACGTGTATCTGCCGATATATCACGGCACCGACGAGCATATTCTCTCAAAGGGAGCGGGACATTTGCAAAATACCTCGCTGCCTGTCGGCGGAACAAGTACCCATGCGGTAATTTCGGCACATTCGGCATATCCGGGAGAAACTTTTTTTGACTACCTTACCGATATGCAGGAGGGTGACGAGTTTTACATACACGTTTTAAACAGAACGCTTAAGTATGAGGTTGACCAGATAAAAGTGGTTCTTCCTGAAAATACCGAGGACTATCGTATTATTCCGGGCGGCGACTATGTAACGCTGCTTACCTGCACGCCGTACAGTATAAACACTCACCGTTTGCTGGTGAGAGGCGTAAGGGTTGAGTACGACGATTCACAAACACAGACGCTTTCAACTCACTTGGCGGAATTTAACGACGAGGGTATTTACTTTCTCGGTTATAAAATAGAATACTGGAAAGCTATTACCGCAATGATTATATTTGTTGCGTTAGTGGTAGCTTTGGTGGCTTTTTTCCTTAGACGTTCAAAGAAAAATAAGAAAAAAACAGATATACTTTATTATACGCACGATAAAAATAATAAAGAGGACGACGGCTGATGTGGAAAAAAATTATAATTGTTTTTGCTTCAATTCTTATTTTGACAGGGCTGGGATTTTTGCTGTTTCCGCCTATTTCTAACTTTATCGGAAATCAGATTGCCAACAGCGAAGCCGATAAATTTGATACGATTGTAGAAAATGTGGTTGACAACGGCAAAAGTTACGAGGACGCTCTTAAAGATAAGGAAATTGACGAAGAGGGCTATCCCGTTGACACGGACGGAAATCGCACCTCAGACACGCCTGTTTATTACAAAAAGGATCTTGACAGACTTTTAAAGGACAGCAGGGAGTACAACGAGAACTTAAAGGAGAACCAGTCCTCATTGCTTGTTGACGAATACGCGTACAGCGTGCCGTCGCTTAATTTAAAAAATTACGGAATTTACAACGGCATTTACGGATATGTGTCGGCTCCCACAATCAATATGAGGCTTCCGATTTACCTCGGCGCGAACAACGCTAATATGAGCTACGGAGCCGCACACCTCACATACACATCGCTTCCGATAGGCGGTGATACAACCAACACGGTGCTTGCGGGTCACACGGGATATGTGGGCAGAATCTTTTTTGATAACCTGAGAAACCTCAAAATAGGCGATACAGTCACCTTGCACAATTACTGGGGAAGCCTTGACTATCGCGTGACAGAAACCAAGGTTTGTCTTGAAAACGAAACGCAGGATGTTTTCCTTAAAGAGGGCAAAGACCTGCTGACGATGATAACCTGCATTTCAGACGGACACGGCGGCTTCAACCGCTATTATGTAATATGCGAAAGAAAGTAAAAAACGCAACCGATTTTTCGGTTGCGTTTTTTACTTTACATTAATATTTTGTGAATTTATAAAATGTGCGTGTAAAACTAATCATTACGGGGGTTGATCTCTAAAAATTTAATATAAGCATTTTCGCCAAATTATCAGATTTTGAAAACGGAAACGTTGTGCTGCTGTTTTCATATTCAATCATTTCATCAAATGTAAATATTATGAATAATTTATCGCTATTTGTCTGTTTCTGTTTAATATTATATTATTAACAACCAATATTGTCAATACTAAAATACAAATATAGTGTGTTTTTATAAAAAATAATCCAACTATAATAGTATTTAGGAGTTGATTATATGAGTTTGAATAATCTCGGTGAAAAAATACGTGAAAGCAGATTAAAATGTGGAATTACACAGGATAAACTGGCCGAAATGGTTGATATATCAACTAATTTTATGAGTTTGATTGAAAACGGCAGAAATATGAGCGTTGAAACCCTGGTGAAAATAGCAAATGCGTTGGGCGTTACCGTAGATTATCTTTTAAGCGATTCAACAGATATTCAAAGTGATGAAATTACGGTGAAGATAGTACAAAGTTTATCAACTCTGAATGATAACGAAAAACTGTTTTTTCTTAATATGATAAAACAATATAAAAACATAAAAAAAGATAATCTGTAAATCATTACAAATTACAGGTTATCTTTTAATATATATGGACTTGTTATTATAAATTACAGTATTTTCTCTATTCCGATTTTCTGCGGTTTTAATCCGCATTTTTTATAGAACTCCACGGCGTTTGTGTTGTCCGCCTATACATTCAGAGTGACGTTGTAGCAGCCGTGATTTTTGGCGAATTCAAGCACGTACTCATAAAGCTGTCTGCCAATATGTTTTCCGCGTGCATTTTCGTCAACGCACAGGTCGTCTATGTACAGCGTTTTTATATCGGTGAGAATGTTGTCGTCCCTGTGGCATACAAACATACAAAAGGCGTAGCCAAGCACCTTGTCGTTTTCTTTGGCAACAAATATCGGCTTAGAGTCGTCGGTGATAATTCCAGCAAGCTGTTCGTCGGTGTATTTTTTAACGCCGCTTTTAAAAAGATCGGGTCTTGCATTGTGGTGAACAGTGAGTACCTGGCGCAAAAGGTTGTCAATCGCTTTTATATCGCCGATTTGCGCACGTGTAATTTCCATATTATTCACTCCTTAAAAAATCAAAAAAAGAGCAAGGAATGTCCTTGCCCTTTGCTTATTCAAAATTGATGTAGCCTTCGTATTTATCCTTGAAAATTTCAAATACTTTCTGAAGGATTTCTTCGTCATCAATGCTGATATATTCCTCATTTTCATCGTCAATCTGATTAATCTGAAGAATAACTACCTCGTCGGCGTCCTCGTCATTCTCAATAAGAACAATGTACTCGTTGCCCTCGTATTCAACAACGTCAAGCAGCTCAAATTCAACTTCGTTGCCCGCATCATCGGTAAGGGTGAGGATTGCACCCTCGTTGTCCGTATCCTCAATAAAATCTCTGTTGTCAGCCATAGCAAGACCTCCTTATGCATAATGTGCTTTTTAGTATAATACCTTTAATGAGCAAAAAAGTCAAGGTATAATCGGCAATGTTTTATTGACAAAATTTATTTTCTGTACTTTTTCGGTCCGTTTTCATAGACGTTGTTGCCGCGGCAGTCAATTGCGACTATGCAGGGAAAGTCCTCAACCGTGTAGCGGCGAACAGCCTCGGTGCCGAGGTCCTCGTAGCACAAAATTTCTTCTTTTTTTATGCTTTTTGCAATAAGAGCGGCGGCGCCGCCGATAGCGGCAAAGTAAATGCATCCGTTTTTAACCATCGAGTCGATAACCTCTTTGCTCCTTGCACCCTTGCCTATCATACCCTTTAAGCCCAAATCGAGCAGAGCGGGAGTGTATTTGTCCATACGATAGCTTGATGTGGGACCGGCAGGACCTACGGCATAGCCGGGCTTTGCGGGTGCGGGACCTACATAGTAAATAAGCTCGCCCTTTATGTCAACCGGTAAATCCTCGCCATTTTCTATAAGCTCAAAAAGTCTTTTGTGCGCGGCGTCTCTGCCCGTGAGAATAGTTCCGCTCAACAGCACGCTGTCGCCTGCTTTAAGTTCCCGAATGTCATTGTCCGTAATCGGAAGTTGAATTTTCTTTGTCATAAGGCGCCTCCGTTAAATCGTTGCACTTGCGTGTCTTGCCGCATGGCAGCAAATGTTGACTGCTACCGGCATACCCGCGATGTGGGTGGGTGAGGTTTCTATATTTACTCCCAGAGCAGTTGTTCTGCCGCCCAAGCCTGCGGGACCAAAGCCCATTTTGTTGATTTCACAAAGCAGTTCATCCTCAAGGTCAGCGTAACGCTTGTCCTCGTTGTGGGTGTCAATTGCCCTGAAAGTCGCTTTTTTTGCGAGCTGAGCGGCTCTTTCAAATGTGCCGCCTATGCCTACGCCTACAACAATCGGTGGACAGGGATTGGGACCTGCGGCAAAAACTGTGTCGAGAATAAATTTTTTAACACCCTCAATTCCGTATGACGGAGTGAGCATTTTTATGGCGGACATATTTTCACTGCCGAATCCCTTGCCGCCTGCGGTGATTTTTATCTGATTGCCCGAAACGATTTTTGTGTGCAGAATTGCGGGCGTGTTGTCTTTGGTATTAACTCTGTCAAACACGGGGTCGCTTACAACGCTTTTTCTGAGGTAGCCCTCGTCGTATGCCTGACGAACGCCCTCGTTTACGGCGTCGTCAAAGCTGCCGTCCTCAATTACTGCTTTGTCGCCGTATTCTATGAATAAAATTGCCATACCCGTATCCTGGCAAAGCGGAATTTTTTCGTCCGCCGCAATTTTGTCGTTCTCAATAATCTGAGCCAGCACGCTTTTGCCTACGGGCGATTCTTCACTTTTGTGAGCGCTCTCAAGCGCGTTCATTATATCGTTGCCGATATAGTAGTTGCAGTCCATAAAAAGCTTTTTTACCGTGTCGGTCACGGTTTGAGCTTTTATTTTACGTATTTCCATTACATATTTCCTCGTGTTATAAAGTAGTAGATATTAGAGTCCCTCTCCAAGGACTTTTATTAACTTTTATTTGTAAAAAGCATCAAATAAATATGTCATCGTTTATGACTGATTGAGTATGTTCAAGCATATTCTTATTTGTTTTTATTTGCAATTACGGCTTATTATTTTCCTTGAGCAAATCATCATACACCTTTGACATTTTTTTTGCGCGCTCATCCCAGGTGTAATGAGATTTTAATTTATTAAATCCACATTTACCGTACCTGACTCTGCGCTCGGGATCATCAATCAACTCACCCAGCGCTTTAGCCAAATCCTCAATAACCTGCGTTTTGCTCTCAAGGTCGATTAAAACACCGGCGTCGTTTTCTACAACATATTTCGCACCGTTTTGGTTGAAAGTCACAACAGGTAATTTGTTTGCCATAGCTTCAAATATGGCTGTTCCGGTCGTCTCGCGCAGGGAGGGCAAAACATAAATATCTGCATCCCGATAAACTTTCTGCATCTCATCAAAAGGTATCTTCCCGTGAAAAGCGACAACGTTTTGCAGGTTATTGTCCTTGACGTATTTTTCCAGGCTTTCGCGTTGATTGCCGTCGCCGTAAATATCCACAACAAACTTGTTTTTTGATTTAATCATCGGTATTGATTCAAGCAAAACGCGAATCCCTTTTCGATAGATTAGTCGTCCCGAAACGATAATGTGCACAGTTTTTTTAGGTGTTCGTTTAATATCTTCACGTGCGTCAAGATAGCTTTGGTCAATACACAATTCTGTCATCTGCTTCAATTTGCCAAGGTCTGATTTAAGCATACGTTTTTTTATGCACGCCGATGTTTCGTCGTTGGAGCTGTACACAACGGCCGCCCGATGAAGAGCCTTTTTATAAGAGGGCAATGCCGTTGTTATTCTGTTCATAAATATTCTGAAATTTTCCGCTTTTTCGTGCCCTTTAATATAGTCCGAAAAGCATTGGGGGGTTTCCTGACCGCCGCCCACAGGACCGAAAATAAACGGCGCGTCAAGTTTCCACAAGTATCCCGCGCAACGAAAATCCGCAATTGAAACATGGTGGCAAATGTCAAATTTAATTTGTTTTCTCAATCGTTTGGCGACCTTATATGCCGAATGTTGCCAAACAAAGTAAGAACCCAAATATCCTAAATATCTATTCAGCTTATAAAGTACCTTGGTAAAAAATTTAGACTGGTCAATGTAAATGAAATGCACATTGTCAAGGCTTTGGTTGGTGTTTTTACAATAAGTTTCTATATCCTTTTTATCTTGAGTGCGTGTAAACGCATATACTTCATGATATTTTGCCATGCTCTTAACATAAGACCACCCGACGAAAGCGTCCGAACCCTGCAATGGATTACATTGAAACACAGATAATAAAATCTTCATCTTTATTCTCGATTATCCTCGTATTATAAAGTAGTAGATATTAAAGTCCCTCTCCAAGGACTGTAAATATGCTGTAAGGTACGGCAGTTTGGCTATTGCCTCGTTTTGCCATACCTTATTGAAAGTCTTTCGGTAAAAAATTACCTTTTTATTATAAAACTTTTTTGCCGGTATTTCAATATAAAACAATGTATGTTATAATTTTTATATATAATTTATAATTTGCAGCGCAATGCGATGCTTGCTTTGAAAAGTTAAGATAGTTTTTTAAAAATCAACATAAATTTATCACATTGCGCCTGTAATATTTAATGTATATAGATACAAACGCAAAATGCTTAAAAGGGGATAAGGAGGATATTTATGAGCAGATTACTTGTTGTTGACGATGAATTCAGAATAAGGCAGATTATACGCAAATATGCCGAGTTTGAGGGCTATACTGTTGAGGAAGCAGTTGACGGTATGCAGGCAATTGAAATTTGTAAAAAGGAGGATTTTGACCTTATTATTATGGACGTTATGATGCCGGAGCTTGACGGCTTTTCGGCTTGCCGTGAAATAAGAAAATTTAAACAGACCCCAATCATTATGCTGTCGGCAAGGGGCGAGGAGTACGATAAGATTCACGGCTTTGAGCTCGGCAGCGACGATTACGTTGTAAAGCCGTTTTCGCCGAAGGAACTTATGATGAGAGTAAACGCCGTAATAAAGCGTTCTCAGGGAGGCGATAAGTCAGAGGAACACAAAAAGGATATTTTTACATACAAGGGTTTATCAGTGGACTTTTCCGCAAGAATTGTCACGATTGACGGAAAAAGAATTGATATGACGCCTAAAGAGTATGAACTGTTCTTTTATATGGTAAAGAATAAAGGACTTGCGCTCACCCGCGAAAAGCTAATAAGCGAAGTTTGGGGATACGACTTTTTCGGCGACGAAAGAACACTTGACACGCACATCAAGCTTTTAAGAAAAAGCTTGGGTGAATACAGCAAATGTATAGTAACTTTGCGGGGGGTTGGATACCGATTTGAAACACTTTAGTAACAAATTACCGCTTCATTTCAAGCTGTTGTGCTACTTTCTCGCGTTCGGAACAATAATTTTGGTGCTTTTGTGGATTTTTCAGAATTTTTTTCTGGAGTCTTTTTACACCGCGACAAAGTCCTCTCAGGTGGAGAAAAACGCCGCGATTATTTCTAAATCCATTAAGGAAAACAAAAATGTGCAGGGAACTATCGAAAATGTTGCAAGCTATAATTCGCTTTCCGTATATGTTTATAATTCTACCTCGCTTTTTGAACTTATGTATGACTGCGAATACGACAGCCCGGTAACGGCGCTCAAGCTTGAATACCACGACGTGTATAATTACTATAAAGAGGCGTCCGACAACGGCGGAAATTATATGTGCATCACCAGCAATCGCAGCGAAAACATAGCCCGTGAAAAGCTCAATAATATTTTCAAGTCGTATGCTTCTCCCGACACCCCGCAGGCTGAAATTCATTATAACAGCAAAGACGACAGCTGGGGGCAAAATATGGTTTATGCCGATATAATCACGCTGGAGGACGGAAGCGAATGTTTTTTGATAGTAACTTCATCAATTACTCCGCTGAGCAATACGGTTGAGATTATAAAAGATCAGATGGTTATTGTGTCCGTGGTTTTTGTTCTGCTCGCGATTTTCTTCTCAATTTTGGCAAGCCGCCGCATTGCGAGGCCGATTTCAAAGACGAACGATTCGGCAAAAGAGCTTGCAAAAAAGAACTATGACGTTGAATTTAACGCAAAGGGCTACCTTGAAGTAGAGGAACTCAACGACACGCTTAACTACGCGAAAACTGAGCTCGCCGCCACCGAAAAGCTTCAGCGCGAGCTGATTGCAAATATTTCGCACGACCTGCGTACGCCGCTTACCATGATTACGGGCTACGGCGAGGTAATGCGCGATTTGCCCGGTGAAAACACGCCCGAAAATATTCAGATAATCATTGACGAGGCGACGCGACTTTCAAGTCTTGTAAATGACCTGCTTGACCTTTCAAAGCTTCAGTCGGGCGCCGTTCAGCCGCAAAAATCACGCTTCTGCATTACCGACAGCATAAATGAAATCTTTGAGAGATACTCAAAGCTAAAGGAGCAGGACGGTTACAACATAATCTTTGAAAGTGATGAAAACGTCTATGTCTATGCCGACGAGCTCAAGATTTCGCAGGTTCTCTACAACCTCATCAACAACGCGATTAACCATTCGGGCGACGACAAAACGGTTATCGTAACCCAGAAAGTTGTTGACAAAAAGGTGTTAATTGAGGTTACCGACCACGGCGAAGGTATTCCCGCCGACAAGCTGCAGTATATCTGGGACAGATACTACAAGGTTGACAAGGAACACAAGCGAGGCGTTATCGGCACGGGACTCGGACTTTCAATAGTAAAGGGTATTCTTGATTCTCACAACGCGCGCTACGGCGTAAGGAGTACCCTCGGCGTTGGAAGCACTTTTTGGTTTGAGCTTGAGGCAGTTGCCGTCAAGAAAAAGCCAAAGAACAGATTTTCAAAGTACAGAAAAAATAACGCTGACGACGAAAAGCCGAACGAAGAAACGTAAATAAATAAACGGACGTAGGTGTAATATCCGACGTCCGTTTTACTGTTTTGTTATACTATATATGTAAAAAGAAAAACCGCTCCCGCAAGTGTATTGGTTGGTGCGCCATATATATGACCAGCGAATGACGTCCGATAAAGTCAATAAACGGGATTTTTAGGTAAAGATATTTTTGTAAATTCCGATTTTCTATTATATGATACAGGCAGTAGCCGAAGATGAATACAAAAATAAACGGGATAATCGGAAAATAATCAGCGGAAAAGAAATACTTTGACGGGAATCCGAGATATGCCAAAAAGTCGGTTTGATACAGAAAATCGGGAAGCTGAAAAATCCTCAGCTGCATTAATCCAATATAGCCGTTGGGAACGCCGTACAAAATTATGAAAAGCAAAGCCGATGCAGCGGCGGCAATTTCCGGAGAGATTTTGTCAATATAAACACGAAGCGGCTGAATAATCAGTATGGCGCAGCCTAAAAAATTGAGTATGCCAAAGTGAATTTGCGCCGACGGTACAGCTAACGTAGTTACGGCTGTGATTAAAAAGCCGAGCAGATTCAGCACAATACCGTTGCGTAAAGCGTGATGTGAAAAATTAAGCGATATGCCTGAAATTATCATAAAAGCTGTGCAAATAAAAAGCTGCCACACGTCAATCACCGTATCGTTAATTGTAAAACCCAGCCTAAAAAGCTCGGCAACGTCAAAGTACAGGTGAAAGAGCACCATATTTATAATTGCAAACCCTCTTACGGAATCAATCAGCGAATAGCGCTGTTTTGCATGAACTGTCTGCATTAAAATACCTCATTAATACCTTATTATGTTTTCGAAGCTTTGTTATATACAGAAAGACGGGCGGATTGCTCCGCCCGCTTCAGAAAAGACACACTAAATATTGTGGTAGAATATTAACTAATTCTATTATACCACAATTTATTGGGTTGTCAACCTGTATATTGTGTCAAAATTCAATCTAAAAATATGTTTATTTTAACTCAAGTCCCGATGTGGTCTTTAAAAATTCATAAAGTTTGCCGTAAATTATGTCAACTCCGCCCTTGCTGTCGCTTTCGATATTGAGCGGCATAATCGGGTCGTGCACCGACAGCCTGAGCAAAAACCAGCCGTCGCCGTTTTCTTTATTAAATGAAACGCGGATACCCTCGCGGTTGTCGTCGGCAACCTGCCAGCCGTCTTTTGCCTGAGCATACTTTGTCAGCTCGTCAATGATTCTTTCACCGCAGGCTCTGAAATCTTTTTCGGTAATCTTAAAGCGTATCTCTCTGCTTTCAACCGGCTCTTTAAGTGCGGCTGTGAGCTCGTCAAGCTCCTTGCCCTGCTTCCTGAGCTGAGCGGCTTTGATTATGATTTTCGTGCAAAGGTAAGCGCCGTCGTCAAGAAAGTAGTTTTCTCTCATTGCGGCGTGACCCGAGGTTTCAATTGCCAGCGGACAGTTTATTCCCTTTGCATTCAGCTCAACTGCTTTGTCAATAACATTCTTGTAGCCTCTGCGGTAACGGTAGTGTTTGCCGCCGAGTGTGTTTTCGATAAAATCTTTAAGACCGCTTGATGTGATTGAGTCGGTAACAATTGTGCCGCCGTCGTTGCCCTCAAGCGCTATTGCGGCTGCAACCGCGACAAGGCGGTTGCGGTTTATTTCGTTGCCCTTTGAGTCAACTGCGCCGCCGCGGTCAACGTCCGTGTCAAAAATAACACCCAAATCGCTGCCCGATTCCTTTACGGCTTCGCAGATTGACGCCATGGCCGTTGCGTCCTCGGGGTTTGGAATATGATTGGGGAATGTGCCGTCGGGTTCAAGATAGCGACTGCCCGAGGTGTCTGCTCCGAGTACCTTCAGCACCTTGTCGGCATAAAATCCGCCTGCGCCGTTGCCTGCGTCAACCGCTATTTTAAAACCCTTTAGCGGATGGTCATAGTCGTCGGCATTTACTTCCTTTTTAATTTTGTCGCAAAGTCTTTGTGCGTATTGGCTCATATAATCGGTTTCTGTAATTTTTCCGCCCTCGCAAACTTCGGGGTGCATATCATCCTGGGCATACTGCAAAATCTTCTCAATGTCGCTGCCCTCAAGTCCGCCCTCGCGCGTGAAGAACTTAAGTCCGTTTCGGTTAAAGGGATGATGGCTCGCGGTGAGCTGAAGAGCGCCGTCGCAGCCGAGGTCAACCGTCGTCATAAACATTGACGGGGTAGAGGCAAGTCCGCAGCAGATAACCTGAGCGCCGCAGTTTTCAAAACGCTTTGAGGTGATGTCCATAAGGTGAGGACCCGATATGCGGCTGTCACGGCCGACAGAAATTTTGAGTTCGCTTGGCTTTTTGCCGACCTTGTCGGAAAGCCAAAGCACAAAGCCATCCGCCATTGCGGCGACAACGTCGTCGGTAAGGTTTACGTTCTGACCCTTGACGCTCTCGCTTGCAACGCCTCTTATATCGGTGCCGCTTTTGAATTGCTTATAAAAATCGTTTAGCATTTAAGCACGTCCTTTCGGTGTGTTATTTTACTGATATTATACTGCAAAGAGCGCAAAATCTCAATACAGGAAAATTTTAACTTTGTAGGAATGATGATTATTTTAATGCTTTAAAAGAAATAAGTTGTATATTTTGAACAAACAAGAATTCATTTATTTTCGTTTTGTAAATTCTTTAAAAGTATTATATGTGCAAATTGCATATATTACAAGGCTTTATATTAGTCAAAATTGACACATAAAAGGGAAAACGCACAAAAATAAATCAATAAAATTGTTGACTTTTTTAAAAACTTGAATATAATAATAATTGTCAAGTAAATAGTCCGCTTGACTATCGGCTGATTTCCAATTAGCCTTACTCGAGTAAAACAAAAGTTGATTATCTAAAAAGTCGATATATAATCATGATTTGCCAAATGGTAAATGGCGCACGAAAATTCACAAAAACTTTTTTTCAAGAATTGAAGGAGGAAACATTTATGACACCAATTCTTAACTTACACAACATTGATGTAACTGAGTTCCTCGCCGTGCTCGATACCTGCGAGGGCAACGTATATCTCGTTACAAAAGAAGGCGACAGATTGAATCTTCGCTCAAAGCTCTGCCAGCTCGTTGGCCTTACAAAGCTCATTGAAGGTGGTAAGATTGCCGAGGCAAGCATCATCTGTGAAAACAAAAATGACGAGAGCAAACTTTTCAGATTTAACTTCTTCGGCGACACCGGTAATGCAAAAGTAGGTTAATCTGAAGTCTTAACTTAAAATCTACGTTTTTCACGTTAATTTCAAAACTTCTAAATCCAAGGACGACCGCTTTGGAGCGGTCGTTTTTGGATTTTTATTTTTTACGTAAAATAAAAAACATATAACGGCTGAGTTTTACGCCGCGTTTGCAAATATTAAATATTCCTTTGAAATGTATATTTTCAGATTGCAATATTGCCTGAAATGCTCGGCGCAACCGGTGGTTGCCAAATTGAAAACTGAAATGTATTGCCAAAAACAGCGGTTGCGGGTTATAATCAAATCAAACAATCCAAAGAGGAGGGCATTTAAATGAACATTGAGACAGCAAACAGATTATTACAATACAGAAAAAAACATAACCTCAGTCAGGAGGAGCTTGCGTCTAAAATAGGAGTAAGCCGACAGGCAATTTCAAAATGGGAGCGTGCCGAGGCTTCTCCCGACACGGATAACCTTATTTTGCTTGCCGAGATATACTCGGTTACTCTCGATGAGCTTTTAAAAGGGAAAAAAGAAACTGAGGTGTCTGACGAAAAACCTCACAGTGACACAGCGGGTGCAAATAATAAAAACGGCAGCGATGACGATTCCGATACTGATGATGCTGATAATAAAGTAAGATACGAAAAGTCAGATAAGGTGAGTTTTAAAAACGGTATTCACATTGACTCCGATAACGGCGACAGTGTGCATATAAATTTTAAGGACGGCATTCACGTACAAAGTAAGGACGGGGATAAGGTGGATGTGGGTTGGAGCGGCGTTCACGTTGAAGAAGATGGCAAAAAGCGTGTTTACACCGATGAAAACGGAAACGTTATGGTTGATAAAAAATTAAACAACAAGCGCAAAAACGTAAAAAACAAGTGGCAAAAGTTCCCGTTTTTTGTAATTGCATTAATAGCGTTTTTATGGTGGGGTATAAGCGGAGTATTCTTTGGCTGGGCGCTCAGCTGGATTGTGCTGCTCACAATTCCGCTTTATTATACGCTTGTTGACGCCGTATTTGAGCGCAAGCCAAGTCATTTTGCGTATCCGGTTCTTGTTGTTATCGCATATATTATGTTTGGATACCTGAATATATGCGGCGGCTGGGCGTTTGGCTGGTTTGTATTCTTGACAATTCCTGTATATTATTGGATTTGCGCTGTGTACGGAGACAATGGTGAAGATAATAATTGATTTTCAAAACCGAAATTTTTAAAATAAGCGAACAAAAACGCCTGTCAGCTGTAAAACCGACAGGCGTTTGCTTTTAACCTTCAATATATTCAAGATTTTCAACGTCAAGCAATGAGGTGCGCATTGCGGGTTTGCAAAGCGGAACTTTTTTGCCTTTTTTGATAAAGAGCGGAACTTCGTTGAGTGCAACGTCGATGTAGTGTATGCCTTTTTCCATAAACCTTGTTTCGACGTTTGTTCCGCTGAGTTTTACGTATGTCATATCTTCGGGGAGATATACGTATCTGCCGTTTACGTTCTGCTCGTAAACCGGGCAAATCATACATTCATCACCGAGCAAAAGCTGAGTTTCACATTCACGTGCGAGCTTGTCGTCGGGATAGTCAAATGCGAGCGGGCGGAAAATCATATCGTTAGTTTCACTTGCTTTGCAAAATGTGTTGTAAAGATAGGGGATAAGGCGGTACCTTACCTCGATAATATCCTTAAAATCATCGCTGTTGTCAAAATTATAGCATTCCTGGTTGCGTGTGCCCAAAGCGGCGTGGTTGCGCATAAGCGGAGTAAATACGCCGAGCGCCAGAAAACGCAGTACAAGGTCGCGTGTTGCGTTTTCGTTAAATCCGCCGAGGTCGGCTCCGCAGTAAAGGAAACCGCACATATTCGCGGACGGAAGCATTTTGAGATTTAAAAGAATGTGCGACCACCATGAGTGGTTGTCGCCGAACCAAATACCGCTTGAGCGGTGAGCGCCTACATAACTTGCGCGTGAGAACATCAGAATTTTGCTCTTGCCGAACTCTTTTTCAAAGTATTCGCCTGCGGCTTTTGTCATATTTGCACCGTAAATGTTGTGCACTTTGTCGTGGCATACCATTTTGCCGTCAATGTTGTGGTAAATGCTTGAGTAGTCGGCGGGGTTATTTGAAAGTCCTGTAAATGTGTCCTTAAGCTCAAAGAACTTTGAAAGGTCAAGGTTTTCACCTTCCAGCGATTTTGCCTTGTTGAGCGCGTTCTCAAGACCTGTTGTCGAATAAAAAATAGCAGGTTCGTTCATATCGTTCCAAAAACCGTCAATGCCCATATCTGTGAGAATTTTATATTTTGAACCGAACCATTCCCTTACTTCCTTATTTAGAAAATCGGGGAAGCCTACAATGCCCGGCCACACGCCGCCCTCAAATACAGGGCCGTCCGACTTTTTGCAGAAGAAGTCGTTGATAAGACCTTCTTCATAAATTTTGTACCCCGTTTCCTTTTTAACGCCTGCGTCAATGATGGGAATGAGGTGAATGCCCTGCTCTTTTTTCTTTTTAACATAGCCGGCAAAGTCGGGGAATTTTTCGCTGTCAACGGTAAAGTCCTTGTACCTTTCCATATAGTCGATGTCAAGATATACGCAGTCGAGCGGAATATTTGCCTTGTCATATCCGTCGATAACGGCGTCAACGGCGGTTTCATCGGGATAGCTCCAGCGGCTCTGCTGATAGCCGAAAGCCCAAAACGGCGGAATGTAGCTTTTGCCGATAGCGTAGCGGAATTCCTTTACAATGTCGATGGGCTTGTTGTCGTCGATAAAGTAGATGTCAAAGTCTGTGCCGTCGATGGTAACAACCGTTTTGTCCTCGTGTGTGTAGCCGATATCCCAGCGGATTTTTGCGGGAAAATCAATAAAAATACCAAAATTTTTGCTTCCCTGCATCATCAAAAAGTTATGAGCGGCATAGAGCGAAGATTTTGTCTCTGTGTGGAACGGGTCATCGCTGCAAAAGCTCTCATAAATCCAGCCGCGTTTGTTAATTCCTCTGGGAGCTTCGCCGAGACCGTAGATTATGTCGGAACTCTCCATTGAAAATTCAAAAATGAATTTTCCGTCCTCAATGCGATGCTCAAACGGAAACGTATCCACGCTGTGACTGTCCGCTTTAAGCACAACGGCTTCTGTGTTTATCGGGTTGCCGAGTGTAAATTTTTTAATCATATTGATTCTCCTTTGCTTTGAATTTATTCTGCTTATTATTATATAAATATCTTTCGCAAAATATAATATTAATCTTATCTTGAAATAGTAAAATTTTATCCTTTATGATTGAATTAGATTATTTTTGAAACTGTAGAAAAGAATTCCGAAAAGTAAGTTTTTATTTTGAAAACGATTGTCAAAAAATATATTTACAAACTAATTATACAATATTCAATATACACATTCAATAGTTTTGTGATGATTTTACATAAAAATAATAAAATAAATAACCGATACCGAGAGCGTCTGATCTTACCGATAATATGTGTATATATGGCATAATTATGTCGCAAAGTGCAATGAACATTTTAATTTGCTCAAAAGCATTGCGGCGTGTTTTTTACATCTGCACTGCAAAAACTTAAAATTCAGGCGTAAATATTGAATTTATCACGTCGTTATGATAAAATATATTATATATATTATTTCATGCAGTATATTTACCCTTTGAGCTTTGGATAAATATTCTGCGTTGTTCGTTTTGAAAAAACCTTTGAAAGGGGTTATCATTATGTGTGGTATTTGCGGCTTTACAGGTGAGGTCGTTGACAGAAATGACGTAATCAAAAGAATGACCGATGTTATTACACACAGAGGTCCCGACTCCGACGGCGTTTTTATGGATGACTATATTTCTATGGGATTTCGCCGTCTGTCGATTATCGACCTTGATTCGGGTCATCAGCCGATTTACAACGAAGACAAAACACTTGTGCTCACCTTTAACGGCGAAATTTATAATTATAAACAGTTGAGAAAAGTCCTTATCAAAAAAGGACACAAGTTCTACACCGACACCGACAGCGAGGTGCTTGTACACGGTTTTGAGGAATGGCGGGAGGATCTGCTTCCGAAGCTCAGAGGTATGTTCGGCTTTGCCATTTATAATACAAAGGATAAGTCTGTTTTTATAGCGCGTGACTTTTTCGGAATAAAGCCCATGCACTATACGCAAATCGGTAATGACTTTATATACGCGAGCGAAATCAAGAGCATTTTGGAACATCCCAAGTTTGTCAAGAAGTTCAACAGAAAAGCTCTTGATACCTACCTTTCGTTCCAGTACGCTCTGCCGCCGGAAACTTTCTTTGAGGGCGTGTATTGCCTTATGCCGGGTCACTATCTCTGGTACAAAGACGGCTCGGTTGAAACTACACGCTACTGGGAGGCAAGGTTTAATCCCGATGAAAATATGACAGAGGAACAGGCAATCGACGAGATTGAAAAGGTGTTTGAGGAGTCGGTTAACGCTCACAAAATCGCCGATGTTGAGGTTGGCTGTTTTCTTTCGAGCGGCGTTGACTCAAGCTATGTTTCAACATATTTTGCAGATCAGAAAACATTTACCGTAGGTTTTGACTTCGGTGAAAAATATAACGAGATAAGCTGGGCTCAGAACCTCAGCGAAAAAATCGGCGTAGAGCACCATACCCACCTCATCTCAAGCGAGGAGTTTTGGGATGCCGTGCCTACTGTACAGTACCATATGGATCAGCCGCTTGCCGACCCATCGTGTATTGCTCTTTACTTTGTTTCACGTTTGGCAAGCGACTACGTGAAGGTTGTGCTTTCGGGTGAGGGCGCTGATGAGCTGTTCGGCGGCTATACGTGCTACAACGACCCCAGAGTATTCAAAGTTTACCAGACAATTGTTCCGCATTTTTTAAGAAAGGCGATAAGGGCAATTTGCCGCAAGTTACCCGATATTAAGGGCAGAGATTATCTTATCCGTGCCTGCGACAAGCTTGAGGAAAGATATATCGGCAATGCGTTTATGTATGACTACAAGCAGAAGCAGCAGATTTTAAAAGACCCGTCAATTGCCACTCCGCCTCAGAATTATACAAGAAAATATTATTACAGATGCCGCAAGTACGATGACGTTACTAAAATGCAGTACCTTGACATCAACCTTTGGATGGTCGGCGATATTCTGTTGAAAGCCGACAGAATGAGTATGGCGAACTCACTTGAGCTGAGAGTTCCTTTTCTCGATAAAGAGGTGTTCAAGGTTGCTTCAAAGATACCCACAAGGCTTCGCTGCAACAAGCACAACACCAAGTACGCTATGCGTAAGGCCGCAGCACGTCATTTGCCGATTGAAACAGCCGAAAAAGAAAAACTCGGTTTTCCCGTCCCTACACGTGTGTGGCTGCGTGATGAAAAATACTACAACGTGGTTAAAAAGAAATTCACGGGCAAGACCGCCGAAAAATTCTTTAACACAAACGCCCTTGTAAAATGGCTTGACGAGCATTTCAGCGGCAAAGAGGACAACAGCCGCCGTGTGTGGACGATCTATGTTTTCCTTGTTTGGTACGATATCTATTTTGACGAGGACAGCGAAAAGGTTGAAAAACCGGTAAACCACCTCGATGAGCTAAAGGCTATTGCCGAGGCAAGACGTGAAAAGAAAATCGACGCTCCCGGCGAAGTGATTATGGCTGCCGCTGAGGAGGCAAACCCGGACTACAAGGCTCCCGATTTTTTCAAGAGAGATGAAGAAAAGCCAAAAGAGCCTGAAGAGGAGCCCGCAGAAAAAACCGAAGAGCCCGATGACGGCAATGAGCCCGCAATAGTTGAAAATGAAGAGGAAGAGCCTGTTGAGCAGGAGAAAAAGGAGGAGTACGTAAATATTTCAAATCCCGAGGATACCGAAATTTACGACGCTCCCAGAAAGCCCAGAACTCCGCAGGAACAGGTACAGATGGCTTTGGACGGAATTGAAAAACGTTCAAAGTATCTTGATGAGCCGAATGTTATTTCCGACGAGGCGGTAAACGATATTCTTAATTCAATTCATCTTTTTGACGATGACGAAGATGACGGCAAAGAAAAAAACAAAGACGAAAACGAAGATAAAAAAGAAAACTAAAGCATAAGGGTAACCCTAAGGTTACCCTTAAATTAAATATTTTACACTACAACGCCGAGACACAAAATTGAACGGACTATTTCGTATTCGCTTTCAAAATCGGAAAGCGGCAGCGGATTTTCGCCCAGCCCCATTTCAACGGTGAGCGCCGGACGTCTGAAAAATTCAATAAACCAGTCCTTAAAGCCGCCGCCCGTTGCAATTTCTTCGGGAAATGCAATATTGTATCCGCTCGCCTGAGAAAATACCGAAGCAAGTCTAAAACTGAGCAGAGGGGTGTGTTTGCCGTATGAGCAGTAAATTTCACGCCCTTGGCTGTGCAGCGCAAGCGCACGCTCATAATCAATTTTTCGGCAAAGCTGAGTGAGGGCGCGCGTTTCGGGTTCGCTTTCGGGGCGGTTGCCGCCGAAGCGGGTCGGCGCAGGTCCGGTAATGCCGAGCTGTTTTTCACGCTGATGCAGACTTTGCCAGCCGGCATTGAAATTGTGATTTATGTCAACGCCTCTTGCGTTTGCTTTCCACTTGCGCGGGTCATCGCACAGGTTTTGCACAAGCTGAGAAAATGCTCCGACGCTTTTTGCACCGTTTACGGCAATTTCAACGCCGTCGGGATTTACGCAGGGAATAAGCGTCAATCCCCTTATTTTGAGAAAATCGCCTATGCTGCGTCCGTCAATTTTTTTGTTGCGGTCAATTGACGAGGCGCACTCTTCGGCAAATTTTAGCAGAGTAAGTACGGTTAAATATTCAGAACCGTGAAATCCTGCGCAGTACAGAACTCTGTTTTTTGTGTTGCCGATGTGCAGAGCGTCAATTTTGTTGCCGCAAAGGCTTGTGCCTATTGAAAAATGCCTGATAAAATCGTACTTTTGGCAGAGTCGGTTTATTATTGCGTTTCTTTGTTTTAAATCGGGCATTACGTTGTAGTCAGTCATATAAAAAATCCTTTCTGTATTTACGGAGGTTGTTATGAATTTTACCGAGAAAACGCTGTCAAGCAAAAATGTTTTTGACGGCAGAATTTTGCACATTACACTTGACGAGGTTGAACTCCCCGACGGCAGAAAATCAAAGCGAGAGGTTGTCAATCATCCGGGCGGCGTATGCGTTGCCGCAATTGACGATGACAATAATTTATATTTTGTCCGCCAGTTCCGCTATCCCTACAGGGAAATTGTGCTTGAGCTGCCTGCGGGCAAGCTGGAAAAGGGCTCAACCGTGCTCGAAAACGGCAAGCGTGAGCTGTTGGAGGAAACGGGAGCTGTGGGATATTCCTATATTTCACTGGGACAGGTATATCCGTCCCCGGGCTACACTTCCGAGATAATCCACCTTTACGCCTGTCGTGTAAAGAGCGAGGGAAAAAACAATCCCGATGAGGGCGAATTTTTGAATGTGGAAAAAATTTCGCTCGGTAAAGCCGTTGAAATGGTACTCAACAACCAAATTCCCGACGCAAAAACGCAGATTGCGGTTTTAAAAACCTCAATGCTTTTGCAGAGCGGGAAAATATGATGAGCAGTCAGATATTTTGGCTGACAGCAGGTTAATTTTACTTGCTGATGATAAAAGTAAAATTTGAAAGTACGGATAATATTTATGCAAAACTACTTTAATTTATTACCTGAAAAAGGCGATACAGCGATTGCGCTGGGTTATTTTGACGGACTTCACGCAGGGCATCGCAAGGTTATTTCAAAGGCTGTTGACGAAAAGAAAAACGGTTTAATTGCCGTTTGCTTTACGTTTACGCAAAGTCCAAAGGAATTTTTGACAAAAAAACCTTCAAATGCTCTTATGACGCCTCAAGACAAAATAAAAGAGCTTGAAAAGCTGGGAATTGACCATACTTTTCAAGCGGATTTTGCCGACATTGTAAATGTTAAGGCGGAGGATTTTATAAGTGAAATTTTAATAAAACGCCTGCGCGCGAAAAAACTTTTTTGCGGGTTTAATTACCATTTCGGCAAAGGCGGAACGGCAGACGCCGCTGAACTTAAAAGTTTGTGCGAAAAGCAGGGCGTTGAGGTAAATGTGTTGTCGCCCGAAAAGGACGAAAGCGGCAATGTTATTTCTTCAACCTTAATCCGTTCGCTTATCTCCGACGGAAACATAAAAAGGGCGAATAAATATTTGTGTTCGCTGTTCGGTTTTTGCGGTGTGATTGAGCACGGCAAACGGCTCGGACGCGAGCTCGGCACCCCGACGATAAATCAGCCGCTTTTCCCGAAACTTGCCGTTCCCAAATTCGGCGTGTATGCGTCTGTTGTCACGCTTGAAAACGGACAAAAATACTGCGGCGTTACCAATGTGGGAATTAAACCGACAGTGGGGGGGACAACTCCGCTGTGGGAAACCTGGATGCCCGAATATTACGGCGGCGAAATTTACGGGCAGAGCGCCGATGTTCGCTTGCTCGAATTTATACGTCCCGAAAAAAAGTTTGAAAATCTTGATACCCTTAAAAATACAATTGTTGATAACGGCAAAACGGCTCTCAAAATATTTGCCGACTTTAAAGCCTGCAAATATTGATTGAAAGTACGCGAGCTGAATTTGCGGAAATAATGTTGATATTGTATTGATAAGAATCGAAAAATAAAACAGCGAAGGAATCATATGTAAGATACCTTCGCTGTTTTTATATTGAACTTTCAAGGGGAAAAGATATGTTGCAAATTAATTTTTTTACACAATCATCGCCGCGTAGAGAGTCGGTTATTTTGTTGTTTGTACAGACCTAAAATCGGTTCATTAATTCAACACTTGTTATATTATACAGCAGTCTTTGGTATATTTCAAGGGGATTTGTAGAAAAATGTTGTTTTTGCATTAAATTTTATTACAAGCGGGGCTATTTTGACATAAAAAAACAAGCGGCGGAAAACCGTCGCCTGTTAAAATTAAAATTTTTTATACGAGTATACGAGATAAAATTACTCAATAGAGCTGTCGAGATACTCCATAAGTTCCTCGTCATCTTTTTTTTGCTTATCTTTTACAATGAAAAATGCAGTGAGAGCGGCAGAAACTGCTGCCACAGCAGAAACGATAGCAATAATCAATCCAAGCTTTTTGTTTTTCATACTGAGTCCTCCGATTCATAAAAAATATTCAGCAATATTGTCTGCCGTAGTTTATAATTATATTCTAACATTTTTTATAAAAAAGTCAACATAAAAACAAAAAAAGCAGAGAAAATCTCTGCTTTTAAGTCAGGTTAGATTAAAATCTTATGCAGAAGCGTTAAGTCTCTTAGCAAGTGAAGATTTGCTTCTTGCTGCTGTATTTTTGTGCAAAATACCCTTTGCTGTTGCCTGGTCGATCTTCTTGATAGCAAGACGAACTGCCTCTGTTTTGTTGTCAGCGTTAGTATCAACGGCATAGTAAGCCTTTTTGATAGCTGTTCTTAAAGCTGACTTTGTAGCCTTATTGCGAGCTGTTTTTGTAGCGATAACTTTAACACGTTTTTTTGCAGATTTAATGTTTGGCATATTGTCCCACCTCCTTAAATGTCGTCATATGGGTATTATAATACCACAAAAACCTCTGAAAATCAATAGTTTTTCAAAAAAATATCTTTATTTAAAAATTTTTTAATAAGCGCTTAAATTTGCAACTATATATTGTATAAAGGTCTCCAAAAACCCTGATATATGCCGAATTTGCAATTACAGCCAAAGTCTGTTAAATTTATTTTAAGTAAAATTCCGCCTTACTTTTTGTTTCGTATGCGTGAAATAACATAAAATACAATACATAAAGCAAGAAACACGCCCAGCACTACTCGGTAAATGATTCCCAAGGTGCCGCTGAATACTGCGATTCCTGCGAAAGCGCGCAATCCGTACCATACGGACATAAATGCAAGTACTAAAGCGGGTGCAAGCGCGTACAGCTTTTTTTCCTTAAAGGCAATTACAAAGCAGAGCAATGCAAGCACAGCCCACAAAAAAACGTATATATATTCAGTCATTGTTTTCATTCCTTGTTAAAAATCGGTTAAATATATTATATGGTAATAAAATAACGGTGTCAATTAAAACGGAAAATATAATTATTAAAAAAATTTCAATAAAACTCTTGACTTTTACTGACTTTAGTATTATAGTAAAGATACAGTGATTAGCACTCAGAGTGTTAGAGTGCTAAAAACAGCAAAATCCGACTCCAAACAGGCAGGTGAACGGAATGGAGCTGGCTGAAAGAAAAAAGAAAATACTTTCCTATGTAATCGAAAGCTATATCCGCACGGGTGAGCCGGTCGGTTCCAAAACGTTAATAAGCGAAACCGGGCTTGATGTTTCGTCTGCAACTGTGCGAAACGATATGGCGGACTTGACAAACAAGGGATATTTAATTCAACCCCATACCTCAGCAGGGCGTATTCCTACCCAGCAGGGTTACAGGTACTACGTTGACAATGTTATGAAGATAAAGCCGATGTCGCAGGGCAGCAGGGAATATATACAGTCAGTTCTGAGTCAGAGCGCCGATTCTCCCGAAAGCATACTGCAAAAAGCGGCCGATTTGATTGCCGAGCTTACAGAGCTTGTCACGGTTGCCACAACGCCGAGCAGTGTTGAAAGCCGTATTCGAAAAATCAGCTTTGTCCGCACGGGTTCGCGCACGGCGATGGTTGTGGTAATGACCTCAAACGGAATTATAAAAACAAAGCTGTTCAGGTGTGAATTTATCATAACCGACGATTTGCTTGAGGTTTTTGACAAGGCGTTAAATTCCCTGTTCGCAGGTGTAAAGCTTGATTCAATCAATATGCCGTTTATCCAGACGGCGGCGGCAAAGTTCGGCGAACTTTCATTGTTTATGCCGAGCGTGCTGATGGCGATTATGGACTCGGCAAAGCAGGCAAAGGAAACGGGCATTTTTCACAGCAGTTACAGTGCGCTGATGTTTATGCCGGACAGCGACTTTATTAAGACAAGGGCGCTGCTCGAATTTTTAAACAATGTACACGACCTTGCCGCAATGCTTGACAAAATGCCGTACGGTTCAAATGTTACTATCGGCAGTGAAAACAGCAGAATAGAGCTTGCTGCGAACTCGGTAATTTCAACAAGATACACCGTCAATTCCGACCATTCCGGCGTAATTGCGGCCGTTGCGCCGCTGAGAACGGATTACGCAAGGATAATCTCAATAATCGAATGTGTTGCACAATGCACGGAAGATTTGATTGATGAATTGACTGAAATTTAATTTAAAATAACATCCTTGAAGGAGGATATCCGATGGCAGAAAAGAAACACGAAGAAAAGGACGAAACAAAGGTAACAGCCGAGGAAAATACAGCCGAAGATACAAAAAAGGCTGAAAAATCCGAGGATACCAAAAAGTCAAAGAAAAAAGCGGATAAACGTGATGAAAAGATTAAAGCTCTTGAAGAAGAGCTTGTGTCACAAAAGGACAAATATATGCGCCTTGCCGCTGAGTATGACAACTACCGCAAGCGCACGGCAAACGAAAAGCTGTCAATTTATGACGACGCCACCGCAAAGGCGGTTGAAGAACTTTTGCCGGTTGCCGACAGTATGGCTCTTGCGCTTGACAATTTAAAGGACGCCGACCCGGAAATTTTAAAGGGTATTGAGCTTGTGTCAAACCAGCTCAAAAAATCCTTTGAAAAGCTCAAGATTGAGGGTTACGGCAAAAAGGGCGACGCTTTTGACCCGAAGATTCACAACGCCGTCTCAAAGATAGACGACGAAAGCCTCGGCGAGAACACAATTGCAAACGTTTTTCAACAGGGCTACAAAATCGGCGACAAAATCATTCGTCATGCAATGGTTCAGGTTGCTAATTGTGACTGATAAAGTCATTTGATATACAGGCAGATAAACAAAAACAAGAACACAAAGCAAATCAATGGAGGATTTTATTATGGCTAAGACAATAGGTATAGATTTAGGTACAACAAACTCATGCGTAGCAGTTATCGAGGGCGGCGAGCCCGTAGTTATCGCTAATGCTGAGGGCGCAAGAACAACACCGTCAGTCGTTGCTTTTTCTAAGGACGGCGAAAGAATGGTTGGTCAGGTAGCTAAGCGTCAGGCTATTACAAACCCCGAAAGAACAGTTTCTTCAATCAAAAGAGAAATGGGTACTTCTTACAAGGTTACAATCGACGGAAAGAGCTACACTCCTCAGGAAATTTCGGCAATGATTCTTCAGAAGCTTAAGGCTGACGCAGAGGCTTACCTCGGTGAACCGGTTACACAGGCTGTAATTACTGTTCCCGCTTACTTTACAGACGCTCAGCGTCAGGCTACAAAGGACGCAGGTAAAATTGCCGGTCTTGACGTTAAGAGAATTATCAATGAGCCTACTGCCGCAGCTCTTTCTTACGGCATAGATAAGGAAAAAGATCAGAAAGTTATGGTTTACGACCTCGGCGGCGGTACATTCGATGTATCAATTATTGAAATGGGCGACGGCGTTCAGGAAGTTCTTGCAACAGCAGGTAACAACCGTCTCGGCGGCGACGACTTTGATAAGAGAATCATCGACTGGATGGTTTCATCATTCAAGACAGAAACAGGCATTGACCTTTCATCTGATAAAATGGCTATGCAAAGACTTAAGGAAGCTGCCGAAAAGGCTAAAATTGAGCTCTCGGGCGTAACAACATCATCAATTAACCTGCCCTTTATCACTGCCGATCAGACAGGTCCTAAGCACCTTGACCTTACTCTTACAAGAGCTAAGTTTGACGAGCTTACGGCTGACCTCGTAGAAGCTACAATGGGTCCTGTTCGTTCTGCTCTTTCGGACTCAGGTCTTGAAATCGGTCAGATTGACAAGGTATTAATGGTAGGCGGCTCTTCAAGAATCCCTGCTGTTCAGGAAGCTGTTAAGAAGCTCATAGGCAAAGAGCCGTTCAAGGGCATCAACCCCGATGAATGTGTTGCTATCGGCGCTGCTATTCAGGCAGGCGTACTCGGCGGCGAAGTTGACGGATTGTTGCTTCTCGACGTTACTCCGCTTTCACTCGGTGTTGAAACAATGGGCGGTGTAATGACAAAGATTATCGACAGAAATACTACAATTCCTACAAAGAAGAGCCAGATTTTCTCAACTGCAGCCGATAACCAGACTCAGGTAGAAATCAATGTTCTTCAGGGTGAACGTGAATTTGCACGCGATAACAAGCAGCTCGGCGTATTTACATTGACAGGTATTGCTCCTGCAATGAGAGGTATTCCGCAGATTGAAGTTACTTTCGATATTGACGCAAACGGTATCGTTAACGTATCGGCAAAAGACCTCGGAACAGGCAAAGAGCAGAAGATTACAATTTCTTCTTCATCAAATATGAGTAAAGAGGATATTGACAAGGCTGTTAAAGAAGCAGAGCAGTATGCAGCCGAAGATAAGAAACGCCGTGAAGAGGTTGACGCTAAGAATGAAGCTGAAAATATGGTTTACCAGGCTGAAAAGCTCGTAAACGAAAACGGCGACAAACTTTCGGAAGATGATAAAAACACCATTAACACAAAGGCGTCAGCTCTTAAAGAAGCTGTTTCAAAGAACGATGCCGACCTTATGAAGGCTGCTAAGGATGACTTGCAGAAAGCACTTTATGATGTATCTGCAAAGCTTTATCAGCAGGCAGCACCCCAGGGTAATCCTCAGGCAGCAGGCAACCCTCAGGACGCTCAGCCTAATAACAACGGTTCAGACCCGAATGTTTATGACGCTGACTTCAAGGATGTTGACGACAACAACAAATAATAAAATATAAAAATATCGCTCAAAGGAGCCGTTTAAAAGGCGGCTCCTTTTGGTACTGTACAGAGGGTTTTTAATAGTACGGTAAAACGGTGTTAATGCAAAGGTGAATTGACTATGGCAGAAAAAAGAGATTACTATGAGGTTCTCGGCGTTCAGAAAGGCGCAAGCGAGGATGAAATTAAAAAGGCGTACAGAACATGCGCCAAAAAATATCACCCCGACTTACACCCCGGGGATAAAGAGTGCGAAGAAAAGTTCAAGGAAGTAAACGAGGCGTACGAGGTTTTGTCCGATAAGCAAAAGCGCGCTCGTTACGACCAGTTCGGCCATGCCGGCGTCGACTCAAACTACGGCGCAGGCGGCGCTGCAGGCGGAAGTCCGTTTGGTCAGGGCTTTGATATGGACGATATATTTTCAAGCATTTTCGGAGGCTTCGGCGGCAGACGTTCCAACAATGCAAACGCCCCGATGCGCGGCAGCGACGTAGAAGCAAACGTTGTAATTTCGTTTGAGGAATCCGCAAAGGGATGCGAAAAGGAAATCAGCTACAACTGCGTAACAACTTGTTCCGAATGTCACGGTACAGGCGCCAAAGAAGGCACTCATCCCAAAACCTGCTCGGCTTGCGGCGGTTCGGGTCGTGTAACAATCAGCCAGCGCACACCGTTCGGAGTTGTTCAAACCCAGCGTACCTGCGATGCTTGTCACGGTAAGGGTAAAATAATTGACTCGCCGTGCAGACGTTGCGGCGGTTCGGGCAGACAGCGCAAGACAAAGAAGATTGACATTACAATTCCCGCAGGTATCCGTGACCAGCAGATACTCAACGTGAGCGGCAGGGGA
Source organism: uncultured Ruminococcus sp. (assembly GCA_904393835.1). GTDB lineage: Bacteria > Bacillota > Clostridia > Oscillospirales > Acutalibacteraceae > Ruminococcoides. The sequence goes on from CAJFNC010000001.1 coordinate 82,411, forward strand.
AATGCCGGCTACAATAACGGTCCAGCAGGCGACTTGCACGTTTATGTAAGCGTTCGCCCGCACGTGCTTTTCCAACGCAGAGGCGACGATATTTGGTGCGACTACACTGTAACGTTTTCCGAGGCCGCGCTCGGTTGTGAGCTTGTTGTGCCTACAATTGACGGCGACGTAAGTTATAAAATCCCTGAGGGCACTCAGCCCGGCGATGTATTCAAACTCAAGGGCAGAGGTTTTCCTCGTCTTGGTTCAAGAGGCAGGGGCGACCAGTATGTTAAGATTGTTGTTGAGGTTCCTAAGGGACTCAACGGTAAGCAAAAGGATATGCTTAAACAGCTTGACTCATTAAAGGGCGACAAAAATTATCCGCAGAAAAAGAATTTCTTGGAAAAGCTAAAAAGGATTCGCAAGAACTAAGCAGGGAGTGCTAAATGGAATTTTGGACTGAAATAAAGATTGCCGTAAATTCAAAGGATATTGACAGAGCGGGCGACATTGCGAATGTTGTCGTGCCGAACGGAATTTATATAGAGGACTACACCAACCTTGAACAGGAGGTTGAAGAGATAGCCCACATTGATTTGATAGACGAGGGTTTGCTCGAAAAGGACAGAAGCAAGGCTTTTGTTCACATCTATCTCGAACCGGGCGTATCGCCTGCCGAGGCGGTTGCGTTTTTATCGGAACGCTACAACGCCGAGGGTATTGAACACACAATAGAGTTGTTAGATTGTGCCGAAGAAGATTGGCGTAACAATTGGAAAAAGTATTTTAATCCGATTAAAGTAGGTAAAAATCTGCTTATCCGCCCAAGTTGGCGCGACGACTATGACCCGCAGGGTAGAATTGTGTTGAGCATTGACCCGGGGCTGGCTTTCGGCACCGGCAGCCACGAAACTACAAGATTATGTCTTGAAATGTGCGAAAAGTATATGAAAAAGGGCGACAGCGTGCTTGACGTAGGCTGCGGCAGCGGTATTTTGGGTATTGCCACGCTTTTGTTGGGAGCAGAAAAGGCGGTCGGCGTTGACATTGATGAAGCGGCGGTTCGCACGGCCGAGGAAAATGCTGAAATCAACGGCGTCGGAGACAGGTTTACTGCTATTTGCGGAAGCTTTACCGACAAAGTAACTGGCAAATATGACATAGTGCTTGCCAACATTGTGGCAGACGCAATTATGTTTTTGTCAAAGGGAATAAGAGATTTTATGAAAGATGACGCCGTTTATGTGATGAGCGGAATCATTGACACAAGAGCCGAAGAAGTAAAAAATTCAGTAAGCGAGCATTTTGATATTATTGAAGAACATATTGAAAACGGCTGGGCGTGTTTTGCGGCAAAAGCTAAGAAATAATTTATAACTATTTATAAAATGTTCACAAAACTGTCACATAATACTGGTAAAATCAGCTTGAATAATTATTTCGGAGGTTTTTAAATTGAAAAAATCTAATAAAAACGAAACCGCCAATCTGTTTTTGTCGGCTTTTCTGATTATTGCGTATATTATCTGTGTTTATTTCTTTACTCAGTTTACAAGTACGATTGATCCCACGCTTTCAAATGTAATATCGGTTGTGCTGTATGCGCTGTTCGGTTTGCTTTTGTTCTACGCTACAAGAGTCGGCGACGGTAAGGCTGTAAAGCGTTTTTCTCCCGTTACTCTCATCATTATGGTGCTCCCTACGCTGTACATTATTATTGCGTCTTTTGCTCCGGGACTCCCATTCAATGACATTTTCTCATCAAGCACGGACGGTATTTCGGGTATAGTATTACTCGCAAGCGTTGCACTCGGCTATGGATTGCCGTACTCATTTCTCAGCGGATTTGAGCTTAAAAGGGATGAAGATGTTCAAGGAGAAGAACAGGCAGAGGTTACCGTTCTTGAAGGCGGTGTGGAAGCTGACATTTCAAATGACAACAACGAACCCGAGGTTGAAGACACCGAGGCTGAGCTTGCTCAGCAGACAACCGAAGATCCCGATGAACAGCTTATTGATGAAGAAAGCAAGGATGAGCTTTCCGAGGACGACGAAGAAGTGTTATAATATAAGGTTTAAGATTAAAACTGCACCTCGTTTGTCAGGCATTACGTATAATGTTTGACAAACGGGGTGATTTTTATGTGCGAGGTATTTTTTAAAATTTGAACGATAAAACCGGCGATTTAGATTGTTTTAAGCGTTTTAAATCAAACGTATAATTGCAAAAAATATCGCCTAAGCAGCCTTTAAGATTGCTTAGGCGATATTTTTGTGAGTTGATTTTCAATTATGTTTTCCATGCATTTGCAATGCATTTTTAGTGTTTTGCATTGTATTTTGGTGTATTTTATTGTGTTAGGTTAAAAATAAAAACCGCACTAAAGCCTTAAAAATGGCTTTCCAATGCGGTTTTTAGTTGGTGCACCAACAGTAGGTATGCTAAAGGAGTGGCAAGGTACCACGCTTGATGAGTTCACCAAAATGAGAAATGTTGATAAACGCTCTCGCTAAAGATTAAAACGTTATCTTGATAAAACGGCGAAACAGTCGGGCACGGAAGTAATTAACATATCAATCTGTCTGCTCGTAAAGACCGCGGCGGCACACCGCATCGCCTTCGAGTCCCTGTTGACGCGTAATCAAGGAATAAAAAAACAGTACATCTTTTAGATGTACTGCTTTTTTACTGGTGCGCCAACAGGGACTCGAACCCCGGACCGACCGGTTATGAGCCGGTTGCTCTAACCAACTGAGCTATTGGCGCTTGTGCGAAATTTATTATACCAAATTGCGGCGTCATTGTCAATAAAAATTTAACTTTTCTAAATTTTATTGTGCCGCTTTTGGGGTTATGGTATAATTAGCGTATAAATTTTTCATAATATTATACGCTTTTGCGGTTATAATATTACTTGTTGCGAGGTGATTTTTATGAAGATTTTAACTGTTTTTACCGGCGGTACAATCGGCAGTTCTCTCCAAGACGGAGTGATTTCTCCCGATACGGGCAACTCATACCTTTTGCTTGATATGTATTCCGAAATTGACGGACAAACGGAATTTGTTATCGCTCAGCCGTTTAGTATTCTCAGCGAAAATATTTGCGAGCAAAATATGGTAGGCATTTACGACTGCATTTTGCAAAACTACGTACCTGATCTCGACGGTATCATAGTTACGCACGGTACAGATACCCTGCAATATACGGCGGCTTTTTTGTCTTATGCTCTCGGTATTTGTGAAACTCCCGTTGTGCTTGTTTCGGCAAATTATCCGCTTGCCGACAAACGCTCAAACGGTCTGAGTAATTTTTCTGCCGCAGTCGATTTTATAAAATCGAAGCAGGGAAGAGGTGTTTTTGTCGCGTACACCAACAGCGGTGAAGCTCCGCAAATTCATCGTGCCTCACGTGTATTGACTCATTTGCCGTATTCCGATCTGATTTTCAGCGTGTTTAATCAGCCTTACGGACAAATTAGAAATGGGAATTTTATTAAAAATAACAGATATTTTGAGAAAGCGGACGGAGCAGGCCGTATTTTTCCGTCTGACGGATTTTTAACCGACAAGGTGACAAGTATTAAAGCTGTTCCAAACGGCGATTACGTGGAAGTTTCAGCCGATTTAAAGGCGGTGCTTATAGAGACGTTTCACTCGGGAACTTTAAACACAGCTTCACCAAAGCTCGTTGCCTTTTGCCGCAAGGCGGGAGCACTCAATGTGCCTGTATTTTTGACGGGGGTTTGCAAAGGCTTTAACTACGAGAGCAAAAGCCTTTTTCAAAATCTCGGTTTGCGTGTTTTGCCTGCCGCCTCGCCGATTGCAATGTACATCAAACTTAAAATGCTCGCAAGTTCGGATTTTGATAAACTATATTTATCCGTCGGCGGCGATTTAGTTGAGTAAATATATCGCAAAGTTAAGGTATGCGGCAAAGCTCAGCCACAAAAGGTAGGGAATCTGTAATAGGGCGGCGGCTGTGTTAATTTTGAAAAATTCAAGTATCATACACAGCACTGTTGCCCATAACACGATAAGCCAAATAAACGACAGTAAAAACGCTTGAAAAACGAAAAATAAAAACGGCCACACAAAGTTTAATGCCAGCGATATTCCGTATATTGTAAGAGCTTTTTTCTTTATCGGACTGTCTGTTTTATATATCAGATAGGCGGATAAACCCATAAGAAGGTATAGTATGAGCCAGACAATCGGAAAAACAAACGCCGGCGGCGTTAGGGGCGGCTTTTGTATAACGTCAAAGGTATTGTTTGAGATCATAGACAAAAATCCCGACAGTCCGCCTGTTCCTACACTTATGGCGCAGCTTATCAAAATTCCCTTTATATCGGATTTATTAAGTTTTAACATTGCATCACCTCAAGGAAAAATGCTCACACTTTAGTATATGAAGTGCGAGCATTTTTATTCTTAGAGGGTATAAGTACAATGAGTATAGTTTAGATTTTGAGTGCACCCGTAGGTTGAACGGGTGCAAAAAGGAGAAAGGATTTTATATCAACTATGAAGTTTCAATTGCTTACTGATAATCGCAAACGTTAACCCATGAAAGGAGGAATTCTCTCTCTTCGGGTTTGCCCTTTACTGACTGTGAAGCGGCTACAATCGGGAGCCACTGGTCAACATATTGACGTGCCGTGTCTGTCTTTTCGCAGAAGAGTTTTATATACTTTTCTGCAAGGTCGTCCTTTTTGTCAAGACGGAACAGCAAATAAGTTCTTGCAGCGTCAGCAGCGCCGTTGCCCTGCGTAGCGTGCGACCAGTCAAGCACATACGGTGTGCCGTCGGGTGTAATTATAACGTTACTGGGGTTAAAGTCGCCGTGACAAACCTTTGTATGTTTGGGCATACCGTTAAGGCGCGTTTGAAGCTCATATCTTGTGGTAGCGTCAAGGTCGGTTTCGCTGATTTTTCTGCTCATCTTGTCCTGAAGTTTGTTGAGCAAAGGAGCTTTTTTGCTGAGAATATCAATTTGAATATTTACAAAAAGCTCAAGGTATTCATCCATTTTGTTGGGATTTTCTTCCATAAGCTGCGCAAGTGTTTTTCCTTCAATATATGTTGAAATAATTGCCCACTTGCCGTCAATTTTTGTTACTTCCTCAATTTTGGGAATATTCAAACCTGTTTCTTCAACTCTTGCCTGGTTCAAAGCTTCGTTGAGAATATCCGATTTAGGAAAGCTTTCATCAAATACTTTAGCTACCAAATCGCCGTCTTTGTAGATTTTTTTATTTTTTCTTTCAGCTATAACTGTATCTAATTTCATAATATAATTGCCCCTTTCGGAAATTTTAATTTTTTATTTAGTCAAGCAAATTATCTTTTGCTTTGGTTATATTATACAACAATTATCCTTTTAAGTATAGTAGAAAAACTACAAAATATTTTTAAAAATATTTGGTTATTAGTACAATATAAATAATGGATAATTGTATATTTGAATAAAAAAACAACAAAAAACTATGCAAACAGCATAAAAAATGGTTAAATTTTTAACTAAATAATCGTGAAAAAATTAACAATTATTTGTGCATATTGACAATTTTTTAACGATGTTGTTAATTTTCAGACAATCATTTACTGTTAATAACTGTCGTACTATATTGCAGTAAAAAGGGTAATCGAAATATAGAAAATATGCATACTTTAAAAAGCTCGTACAATAATTATTCCGTTTTTACTGCAATTTTATACATTCTCTGTGATAGATGAGGAATAATAAACAGAGATTGCACAAGCAGACAAAACAACAGACGCCTATCGACCTTAGCCGATAAGCGTCTGTAAATATGAAATATTAATCAGTTTTAATAGATCAGAAAATCTCTTTTTTTCTGCCGATAAAGTACATCACACCGCACGCTGACAGAAGAACTGCGAGCAGTATAGCAGAAACAGCCGGGCTGCCTGTTGCAACCGTGCCGTTGCCTGAACTGTTGCTCGTACCGTTGTTAACAGCTGTGTCAGATGTTGAACCGTCCTGTGTGCCTGCCGGTGTTGTGCTGTCGGGATTAACAGTCTCATCGGGTCTTGCAGGATAACTCTGATCGGGTGTTGCAGAATCACCAGCTGTGCCGTGCTTATCTGTGAAATCAACAGTTAAATCGGTCATTTCCCAAATACTAATTCTTGCCTGATAGTTTCCTAAATCTTCCGCCACAATATCAGTATAAATGCCCTGATCTACATCACTATCATCTAAATATACACCATAGCTTCCTATATCTGTAATGCCGCTATAGATTACCAGAGAATCAAACGATTTTACTTCTTTTTCACCATTTTGGCGATAAATAGTTACTTCTGCACCATGCATATTGCTCGCTACGGAATTATTAAGATTTTCTTCGGTGTCAACGTTTTGAATGAAAGGAGCTTCAAATACCTTGTCCGGTAATTTTGTAACTTCTAATTTTACAACAGGATTTAAGACATATTCATTTTCAACTATATTAAACTTCTTTGTTGCTGTACAGCCCATCAGTTCAAAGGTAACCTCTTGTTCGCCTGTCGGCAAGTCAGTAGTAGCATCTTCTTCTTCACCGACTATATGGAGCGCCAGTTTATCAATGTCATAATCATATATGTCTGCAATACCGTTGTCATAAAAACAAGCCGGAATAAAACCATCTGTATCAAAAGCATAGTTGTAAGTCGTGCCGTTATCAAAGGTGAGGAGCATTTCCAAGCCTTCAATAAGGTCATAAGTATTTACATAAGATTCGCCGGCATAATAATCTTTTGTAACTGTCTCAATTCCGGAATCATTTGTAATTTCAATTGATGTTAATTTTGGCACGTTGGTTGCTTCATCATCCGTTGCTGTATCTAATACCGTGCTGTCTGTAGCGAAAACCTGTACCAAGGCTGTCGGGATAAGGGTTGCTGTCATTAAAATTGCCAGCATAATTGATAATAATTTTGTCCGCTTTTTCATTTGATTGTCTCCTCAATTTTTATTAGTTCGACTAAAATTGTCTGACTTAGCCTAATTATACAATAGACTGCCGGGTATGTCAAAAAATGACAATAATTTTTGTAAAAATATTTCAAGTTTTATATTATTATTCGGAATAAAAAAGCCGCCGACATTATCTGCCGGCGGCTTAATTTGTGTTTATACAATATTAGCGAGATAATTAAACTGTTTCGCTGTTGTTGCCATAGTAAGCATTGAGGTACATCTGCTTGATTTCCTTCATGAGCGGATATCTGGGGTTAGCGCCTGTGCACTGGTCGTCAAATGCCTGCTCTGTCATATCGTCAAGTCTGTTGAGGAAGTCTGTTTCGTCAACGCCGTATTCCTGAATAGAATTCTTGATGCCTACTCTTGCCTTGAGGTCGTTGATAGCCTTGATGAGGTTTTCAACGCTTTCAGCGTCGTTCTTGCCTGCCAAACCGAGGAACTTAGCTACTTCTGCGTAACGAGCCTGTGTCTTCGGATGGTCGTACTGCGGGAATGTACCCATCTTAGTGGGAACTTCGGCAGAGTTGAAACGGATTACCTGCTCAATCATAAGAGCGTTTGCAATACCGTGGGGGAGGTGATGGAATGCGCCGAGCTTGTGAGCCATTGAGTGGCAAACACCGAGGAATGCGTTGGCAAATGCCATACCTGCCATTGTAGCTGCGTGAGCAACCTTTTCACGAGCGAAGGGCTCGTTCATACCGTTGTCATAGCAAGCGGGGAGATACTTGAAGATAACATCAAGTGCTCTGAGTGCAAGACCGTCTGTGAAGTCTGTTGCCATCATTGAAGCGTAAGCCTCAAGTGCGTGGGTAACAGCGTCGATACCTGATGCAGCTGTAAGACCCTTAGGACCTGTCATCATATTGTCTGCGTCAACGATAGCCATATTAGGCATAAGCTCGTAGTCAGCAAGCGGATATTTGATACCTGTCTCTTGGTCTGTGATAACTGCGAAAGGTGTAACCTCGGAACCTGTACCTGATGATGTAGGAACAGCAATAAAGTAAGCTTTTTCACCCATCTTGGGGAATGTGTAAACTCTCTTACGAATATCGCTGAAACGCATAGCCATATCCATAAAGTCAGCTTCGGGATGCTCATAGAGAACCCACATAATCTTGCCGGCATCCATTGCTGAACCGCCGCCCATTGCGATAATTACGTCAGGCTCAAACTTACGCATAGCCTCTGCACCCTTCTGAGCTGAAGCAAGTGAAGGATCAGGCTCAACGTCAGCAAATGTTGTGTAAACAATACCCATTTCGTCGAGCTTGTCGGTAATGCGTTTTGTAAAGCCACTCTTGTAAAGGAATGAGTCTGTTACGATAAATGCTCTCTTCTTACCCATTACGTCCTTGAGTTCCTGGAGCGCTACGGGCAAGCAGCCTTTCTTCATATAAACCTTTTCAGGTGCTCTGAACCAAAGCATATTTTCTCTCCTCTCGGCAACTGTCTTAATATTGATAAGGTGCTTAATGCCAACGTTCTCTGATACAGAGTTGCCGCCCCATGAGCCGCAGCCGAGTGTAAGAGAAGGTGCAAGTTTAAAGTTGTAAAGATCACCGATACCGCCCTGTGATGAAGGAGTGTTAACGAGGATACGGCAAGTTTTCATTCTTGAAGCAAACTCGTCAATCTTTTCCCTTTCGTTTACTGCGTCAACATAAAGTGATGATGTGTGACCGTAACCGCCGTCTGCAACGAGCTGTTCAGCCTTTGCAAGAGCGTCTTCAAAATCTTCTGCCTTGTACATAGCAAGTACGGGAGAAAGCTTTTCGTGTGCAAATTCTTCGCTGATGTCAACAGATTCAACTTCACCGATAAGAATCTTTGTCTCTTCGGGAACTGTTACGCCTGCAAGTGCGGCGATTGTAACGGGTTTCTGACCAACAATCTTAGCGTTAAGAGCGCCGTTGATGATCATTGTCTTTCTAACCTTTTCGATTTCTTCATCGTTAAGGAAGTAGCAGCCTCTTGCCTTAAACTCTTTCTTAACTTTGCTGTAAATCTTCTTTTCAACGATACATGACTGCTCCGAAGCGCAGATCATACCGTTATCAAATGTTTTTGAGTGAATGATTGAGTTAACAGCAAGAACAATGTCAGCTGATTCGTCGATGATCGCGGGTGTGTTACCTGCGCCAACGCCGAGAGCGGGCTTACCTGATGAGTAAGCAGCTTTAACCATGCCGGGACCGCCTGTAGCAAGAATGCAGTCAGCTTCCTGCATAAGCATATTTGTGAGCTCAAGTGAAGGAATGTCGATCCAGCTGATGATGCCTTCGGGAGCGCCTGCTTCAACAGCAGCCTCAAGAACAACCTTTGCAGCCTCGATTGTGCTCTTCTTTGCACGGGGGTGGGGGCTGATGATGATGCCGTTACGTGTCTTTAAGCAGATAAGTGTCTTAAAGATAGCTGTTGATGTGGGGTTTGTTGTTGGAATTACGGCAGCGATTACGCCGAGTGGCTCTGCAATCTTTTGTACGCCGTAAGCTTTGTCTTCTTCGATAACGCCGCAAGTCTTAACATTTTTATAAGCGTTGTAAATGTACTCTGAAGCAAAGTGGTTTTTGATAACCTTGTCTTCTACAACGCCCATGCCTGTTTCTTCAACAGCCATTTTTGCAAGCGGAATTCTCATTTTGTTAGCTGCAGTTGCTGCTGCAAGGAAAATCTTGTCAACCTGTTCCTGTGTGTAAGTTGAGAAAATTTTCTGAGCTTCCCTAACTTTTGCGAGCGCAGCTTCAAATGATTCTACGTTGTCAACAATTGGATACTCTTTTGTACTCATTTAATCTACCTCTTATCCTGCATAATATTGTATATTGTGATTCAGCAAAGCTGAAACGGATGCCTAAATTGTTATTTGGTTGCTTCAAATTTAAAATCGTGCGTATTTGCATAATTCTCGGCATAGCTGCCTTCGGGAGCCTTTATTGTAAAATCGTCCGCACATTCGCTGAACGCATCGTCTGCAATGCTTGTAACGGTTGCGGGGATCTTAGCTTCCTTGAGGTTATAGCTCTGGAAAAATGCAAATCTGTCAATTTTTGTAAAAGTGTCGCTTGAGGGAATTGTTATACTTTCAAGTCCTGAAGCGGAGAATGTGTATATACCAAAATCTTTGATGGTTGACGGAAGCTCAATGCCTGTAAGTTTTGAGCAATGGAAAAATACGTTTGTTCCGAGAGTCTGAAGATTTTTGGAAAGCTTTACGCTTTTAAGATTCTGACAACTTGCAAACGCGTAGTCTTTAATTTCAATAACATTGTCAGATATTTCTACGCTTTCTATATCTGAATTATTATTAAATACGCTTGCGCCGATTACGGTAACTTTGTAATTGTCGTAAGTATCGGGAATTTTTACGTTTTTGTCCGAGCCGAGGTATTCTGTAAGCATAACTTCATCTTTATTTATAATAAAGAAACCGAAGTTTTCGTTTTTGAGATCCGGTTCGGTGGCAGTTACCTTATAGCCCGGCTCTTGCGACGAACTTCTGTCACAGCCGCATCCGGTCAATCCGGCGGCCGCAGTAATGCACAATGTACCTGCCAAAATAGCACAAAGTAGTTTTTTCATTAGTTTAGGATCCTTTCAAAATTAATGTGGTTACTTATAAGCTTAATTGACCATTAACATTCTATCATCTTTGTTAAATATTTGTCAATGTTTTTTTGACGATTTTTATACTTTTATCGGGTTACATAATAATATCTGTAATATATGCTCTTAATTATGATAAAAGTTACAAAAAACGTATAAATTGTAACCGCTGACATTAAAATTTTGTTTTGAATATGCTTTGTTTTTGTAAAATAACGGAATATTTTGGGTAATTCTTACATTTAACGAGTATATTAATACACAGAAAAATTTTTAAATAAAAATAGCATTGCAATTTAATTTCATAGTGCTAAAATATTAATGGGCTTAATTATATACTATTATATATACTTATGAGAGAGGTGTTAATGTGGACGTTTTGGCTATCTTAAGAAGTTTGGCGATAATCCTTGTTGCGGCAAAGCTTTGCGGTCTTTTGGTTCGCAAGCTTCACGGTCCGCAGGTAGTAGGCGAAATTATTGCCGGACTGATAGTAGGACCTTGCCTGTTTAATTTTGTGCAGTATGATGATTTCATTGCGGGTATGTCGGAAATAGGCGTAATTCTGCTTATGTTTTCGGCGGGGCTTGGTACAGATCTCAAGGAATTGCTCAAAACGGGATTTGTCGCGCTCATGGTTGCCATAGCCGGTGTTGTTGTTTCCGTTGTGGGGGGCGCCGCGGTTTATCTTGCCTTCGGTTTCGGCGACCCGGGAATGAAAATGCTCGAGTCAATCTTTGTAGGCACAATTTTGGCGGCAACCTCTGTAAGCATTACGGTACAGGCGCTCAAGGAAATGGGTCATTTAAAGGGCAGGGTTGCCACCACGATTTTATCGGCGGCAATTATTGACGACGTTATCGGTATTGTTCTTCTGACCATAGTTATGGGCTTTAAAGATCCTAATGTTGAGCCTGTCTCGGTTTGCTTAAACATTGTTTTGTTTTTCATACTTGCGTTTGTCTTTGGCTTTGCGCTCTACTTTTTGTTCAAGTGGCTCGACAAACGCTGGCCTCATTCAAGGCGTATTCCGATTTTCGGACTCGTTATGTGCTTTGCGTGCGCATACTGCGCCGAAAAATTCTTCGGCATTGCCGACATAACCGGCGCATACGTTGCAGGCGTTATCCTATGCAATATTAAGGATTCTGAATATATCGAAAGAAAAATGGACATCAGTTCTTATATGATTTTCGGTCCTGTGTTCTTCGCGAGTATCGGTTTACAGACGAGCTTTGAAGATTTTGATATGTCAATGGTATGGTTCTCGGTTGTGCTTGTCGCTGTCGCCTTGATTTCAAAGGTAATAGGCTGCGGCGGTACTGCTAAGATTTGCCGCTTCAATATGCCCGATTCACTTAAAATCGGCGTAGGTATGATGAACCGAGGCGAAGTAGGGTTGATTGTAGCTAAAAAGGGACTTGATACGGGACTTATGGCGCCGCAGTTCTTTACGCCTGTTATTATACTTATTATAGTGTCGTCGCTTGTAACCCCGATTGCGTTAAAGCTGATTTATGCAAAGTGGCCCGATAAAAAAGAAAATGACACGACCGACGCAGACGGGCAGATTGCCGGCAATGAAAAAGTTCTTGCCCAGGAGGTTGTGGGCGCAACCTATAATATTACCGAGGATAATTTTAAAGATAAAAACAAAAATAAAAAATAATTTTTTATAACAAAGCGGGATACAATCTTCCATTGAATTTGCAGCTCAATACGATGCTTGCTTTGATAAAAGCAAAGCTTTGAAACCTAAGGCCTCCTGATGCGTCGGGAGGCTTTATTATTACCCGCGTTTGCGATTTTCGTGATAACGCGATAATTTTAAAATTCGGATTGCTATATTGTAAAAAGCGGCGTTAAAATTCGCGCGGATAAAAAAGAAAATTCACAGAATTTGTAACCTTTTGTAATTAAATTGTACAAAATAATCGAAAACAGCGTTTTAAATGTCAGTAAATCATTAAAATAATCGCCTGAATCAAAAACAAAGTCGTCAGGGGTTGATTTTTTAAAACAAGGGTGTTATAATAGTTACAAATTTGTTAACAAGTATTTCTTGGTTTGTAACTTTTTAGTTGCTTATCGTTAGCTTGAAAAAGTATCATCGGCTTTAAAAAGCTTTGCTTGTCAGCAAAATTATTGGAGGTTTTATAACATGCAGAGAATTAAAAAAATCGCTGCAATTATTCTGGCAATAGCTACGCTTTCGAGCGTATGCGTATTTGGCAGTACCTTTTCGGCAGGTGCCAGAGGAACAGGCGCCGGACTTGCCGAATGGGCACTCAACGCATATTACAGCAAATGGTCATATGTTTACGGCGGCGCAACCCCGGGTGCGGTTGACTGTTCGGGACTTATCTATTCATATTGCGGCGGTGCAAGAGTAGGAATGCTCGATGTTGCTACCGAAAAAGGTTCGGTCAGCGCAGGTATTCCCAGAGTCCACGGCTTGGGTCTGTGGATGCCCGGTCACGTAGGCGTATATGTAGGCGACGGTATGGAGGTTGACGCAAGAGGCGACGACTACGGCGTTTGCTATCAGAGTGTTTCATCCTCATATATGGGCTGGACTTACTGGTTCAAGGTTGCCGCTTGCGACTACATTACAAACGGTTGGGAAAGCTTTAACGGAGGTTACTACTACTATGAAAACGGTCAGTACATTGTAAGTACCTCAAGAACAATTGACGGCGTTACATATAACTTTGACTCAAAGGGTCGTTCAGACAAGACTCCGTCGGATATGTCGTCAAAGGCCGATTCCGGTTCATCAAGCTCGTCAGGTTCTTCTGATTCATCAAGCTCATCAAATTCTTCCGGTTCATCAAATTCATCCGGTTCGACCGGCTCTCAAACCTCAGACAAGGATCTTGTTTACAGCAACGGTTCACAGGGCGCTGAGGTCAGCAAAATTCAAAAAAGACTTACCGAGCTCGGATATTACACGGGTGAGATAAGCGGAAAATTTGACGATGCCACAGAACAGGCTTACAGAGCCTTCCAGCAGGCGGCAGGACTTGTAGTTGACGGTATTTCGGGTTCGGACAGAGAAGTTCTTTATTCCGACGATGCTCCCGAGGCTCCGAAGCAGGAGACTACAGAGCCCGAAACAACAACTCCCGAGGTTGAGGAAACAACGGCTGCAACAGAGCCGACAACCGAGGAAGCTAAAAATGAGTTTAAAGTCGGCGATGAAAACGACAAGATAACCGAAATTCAAAAGCAGCTTGCAGCATTGGGCTACTTTGACATTGACCCCACGGGATATTTCGGCGATTACACAGTGCAGTCAGTCAAGAATTTCCAGCTTGCTAACAACCTTTCCGTAACGGGCGTTGTTGACGAAGATACATATAACGCGCTTTACGCAGACGATGCGGTTAAGAATCCGTACTTGGCTCAGGAAGCAGCGTCAACTCAGAGCGACGATGCTGCAGTTGTATCGGGTCCGTCCGAGATGCCTCTCACAGCAGAAATCAGCGATTTGATTATTGAAAATGTTCAGAATCAAAGCTATACCGACACAGCGTCGGAGGTTGTTAAAAAGACAAACGTAGTTACCAAAAAGGCGCTGTCAAAGTCAGTCGATACTGTAGCTCCCGCAGTGACAACGGCTCAGGTTACACGCAGCGCAAATGTATGGCTATGGCTTGTTTTGGTTGTTATGATTCTCGGTTCGCTTACAGGCTTGTTCTTTATGCGCGATCGCAAAACAACTCGTTACCAAAAATACTGCGCCAAAAAGCAAAAGCGTATGGCAAAGGGCAAAGAAGTAAGCAGCAGATGGTAATAAGAACATTATACAAATAAATATAATGTTTAAAGCGGCAGAGGCGTCGTTTAATGAGTATTAAAACTTGACCTTTGCCGAATAAACGTAAAACTAAAAAGCTCTATGCAGGTGGTTATCCCATTTGCATAGGGCTTTCTTGTATATTTTCAAGTTTCAGGTTGATAAGCAAAATTTTCAGGCGGGTGTATTTAGACCTGTAACTTAACAAAAATTTGTCGGAAATAAAGTTAAGCTGCGACCGCAAATATATAGAACTGTTATATTTTTTCGATTTTGCCATGGATAAATTGCAAACTGATTTTGTTATAAGTAAGCAGAGCTTTTTAATTTGTTTAACTGCTTCTTATCTTGTATAACTGAGTTTTTAAATCGTCCAACAGTAATTGAGCTATGGGAGTAAATACCTGATATTTTTTCCAAATCATAAACATTTTTGTTTCAAGCAGCGGTTCCAACGGACGAAAACACAATTCGCTTTCGACTCCCGTATCTACCAGGCGGTCAAAAGTGAGCATATACCCAAGCCCTTCCTTTACAAAAACCGAGCCGTTATAGGCAAGATTTACCGTGCCTGAAAGATTGAGCATATCTGTTTTTTCTCCGCACCATCTGGCAATGTCAAATTTCATTCCCTGCTCGGAGCAGATAAGTTCCTTTCCGATTAAATCCTCAAAGCATACACGCTCTTTTTTGGCAAGGGCGTCGCTCTTCTTCATAACGAGACCCCAGACGTTTGTCTCGGGAATTTCCAGATAATTATACTTTGAAAGATTCGGCGGTTCTACAATCATTGCAAAGTCAATAAGCCCTCTGTCCAGCCGTTCTGTTACCTGTTGAGTGTTTCCGTTGGTAAGGTGATAGTGAAACAGAGGATAGCGTTTTTTAAATGCTTTGATTGCCTGCGCCAAATATTTTATTTGATGAGATTCCGCACAGCCGATATGTACCTCGCCGCCGGTTATGTCGTCAAGCGCCTTAAATTCATCGGTCGTTTTATCTACCATATCCAAAATATCTTCCGCCCGTTTACGCAGAAGCATTCCCTCATCGGTTAAGTTAAGGCTTGTACTGCCGCGGCGAAAAAGCTTTTTCCCGAGTTCCAGCTCAAGCTCTTTCATCTGTTTTGATAAAGTAGGCTGCGAAACATGAAGTGTTTCTGCCGCTCTCGACATATTTCCTGCTCTTGCTATCTCAAGAAAATAACGCAAAACCCGAATCTCCATTGATTGTCACTCCTTGTGTATCTGATAAGGTCAGTATAGTCAAAAGCGATATTCTTGTCAAGAATATCATGATATGAAATATAAATATTAGACATACTTCAAATGCACGGCTATAATAAAAATGAAGGAGGTGCAAAAGAATGGCAGAAGCATCAGATACCATTGGTATGGTCTATCAGAACTTAAAAGACGCCGGCTGCGACAGTCAGACCACCGAACAATGTATGTCGCTTATAAGAAACGGTGATTATCGCGGGCTGATGCCCATTCTTATAAGCTATCGAAAAACATTGCTTAACTCTGTGCGTCTCGGACAAAAACAAATTGATTGTCTTGATTATCTGATTTACAAAATTCAAAAGGAAACTATATAGGAGGAATCTCATTATGAATATGAACTTTGATTTTAACAATCCCACAAGAATCTTATTCGGCAGCGGCAAGCTCAGCGAGCTGGGCGCACAACAAATGCCGGGGAAAAAGGCGCTTTTGCTGATGTCAGGCGGCAAGTCCGCAAAGGTGAGCGGTGCCTATGACCGTACCCTTGAACAGCTTGACAAGGCGGGCGTAGAAGTAGCGGAATTTGCGAAAGTAATGGAAAATCCCGTAAAGGAAATGGTTATGGAAGGTGCGGCTTTTGCGCGTGAAAACGGCTGCGACTTTATTGTAGCGTTAGGCGGAGGCGCGGTGTTGGATTCCGCTGTGGCTGTTTCCGCAATGGCTGCAAACCCCGGAGACCTGTGGGACTATGTTAACGGCGGTACCGGAAAGGGTAAGCCGCTTGTAAACCCCGGTTTGCCTATTGTCACCATTACCCTCACTGCCTGAACAGGCTCTGAGGTCAACTGCTGGGGCGTTATCTCAAATATGGAAACAAAAGAAAAAATCGGTTTCGGCGATCCCGCGTTGGTTCCTGTGCTTGCAATTGTCGATCCGGAGCTTATGAAAACCGTTCCTTCAAAGTACACCGCTTATCAGGGGTTTGACGCTTTGTTCCACAACACCGAAGTAATGATGTCAAACGGTGTAAACATTCTCAGCGAGACTATTGCCTTGTCCGCTATTGAGAACATTTCAAAATATTTACCCCGTGCAGTTAAGAACGGCGGCGATTTGGAAGCTCGTGAGCATGTTGCCTACGGCAGCACCATGGCGGGTATAACAATGCAGCTCACCAGCACTACCGCGCAACATTCTATGGAGCACGCTATGAGCGCATATCATCACAATTTGCCCCACGGTGCGGGACTTATTATGATTTCAAAAGAGTTTGCACAATTCTTTATTGATAAACACGCTTGCGATGAACAGTTTATTAAAATGGCGCAGGCTATGGGAATTGAGAACGCCGACGACCCAAATGATTTTATTACGGCTCTTGTCAAATTACAGGAAGAATGCGGCGTTGCAGATTTAAAAATGAGCGACTACGGAATTACACCTGATGAGTTTATGACTCTTGCGGTAAATGCCCGTGAGACTATGGGCGGTCTGTTCTTGGCGAATCCCTGCCCTATGTCAGACGAAGAGTGCGCGGGTATTTTTGAAAAATCTTTTAGATAATCTTGTCTGATGTGAGTATTATAATTCGTACGGTAGCTTATGCACAGGAATATCCGCGTTGTTCGGCGTTTAAGTGAATAGCGTGGATATTGCTAAAATTTGACTGTTGTAGATTTTGAGCAGACGATGCATTAGATAAAATAAATTTGACAATTTAAACAGGGATATTCTCTGCTCATTTGAAAAAGAAAGGGTGAATAATTTTGACTGTACAAGATGTAATAGAAGGATTTAAGGAAGACGCGCCGCAAAACGCTGAGCGTGACGCTTATGCCGACGAGCTGTACCAGGAGGCTATCCGCATTGGTATGGAACTAAATACCTGCTATCACACTCCAAAAGAGATTAGAGAAATTATGGGAAGATTGATCGGCAAACCCGTTGATGACACTTTTCGTTTATTTCCGCCGTTTTACACGGACTTTGGCAAGAATATTACCTTAGGAAAAGATGTGTTTATCAATTCCTGTTGTCACTTTCAGGACCAGGGAGGCATTACTGTCGGTGACGGCGCTTTTATCGGTCACAATGTTGTCCTTGCTACTATCAACCATGATTTACAGCCGAAGTATAACAGAAAAAATCACTATGCTCCGATTATTATCGGAAAAAATGTGTGGATAGGTTCAAATGCCACAATCCTTTCGGGCGTCACGGTGGGTGACTGGGCAGTAGTGGCGGCAGGAGCCGTGGTAACAAAAGATGTTCCGCCTATGACCGTAGTAGGAGGCGTCCCGGCAAAAATAATAAAAACAATATCTGAATAACAGAGGTTGCAAAAATGAGGCGCTTTCTTACACTGTTATTGTCTTTAACCCTTTTGGTTGTTATATCTGCCTGCGGACAATCGGCACAAAACGGCGAAACAGCCGAAAAAACGCCCGCAATCAATTCACAAGAAAACTCTTCCGATAAAGAGCAGCCCGACAGCAAAACGCAGGAAGCCGATACTTAGGCTGCGCAGACAAAGGAAAATCCCGGCAGCTTCAATTTTAAAACGAAAACCGTTATGCTCAACAGCGGTTATGAAATGCCTATTATGGGCTTGGGAACTTACAGCCTTTCGGATGAGGAATGTTATAATTCTGTTACCGCTTTGCTCAATGCAGGCGGTCGGCTGATTGATACGGCATATATTTATGATAACGAAGCTGCCGTGGGGCGCGCGGTGCGTGATTCGGGTGTTCCCAGAGAAGAAATTTTCGTTATTACAAAACTATATCCCAACCAATTTTCAAACCCTGAGGAAGCCATTGATTTAGCGCTTGAGACGCTGAATATTGAATACATTGATATGATGCTTTTGCACCACCCCGGCGACGGAGACGTACAGGCGTACCATGCAATGGAGCAGGCCGTTAAGGCAGGAAAAATCCGATCTATAGGTTTGTCTAACTGGTATGTTGAAGAACTGGAAGAGTTCTTGCCTCAGGTAAACATTACCCCTGCATTGGTGCAAAATGAAATTCACCCTTACTACCAGGAAAATGATGTAATTCCGTATATTCAGAAATTGGGAATAACGGTTCAAGGGTGGTATCCGTTCGGCGGCAGAGGTCATACGGCGGAACTGTTGGGCGATGAAACAATTTCCGCCATTGCAAAAGCGCACGGAGTGACTTGTGCGCAGGTGATTTTACGGTGGAATCTCCAAAAGGGTGTTGTGGTAATTCCCGGTTCCGCAAACCCGGAACATATTCGAGAAAACCTTGATTTGTTCGGATTTGAACTGACTGAGGATGAAATGAATCGGATTAACGCATTAGATCGCAATGAAAAGCACGATTGGTATTAAGGAGATTTATATCAGATTTGGCGGCGCTGAAATGTTATATGCTGAATCGAGTTTTTTAAGAGCTTATTTATTGACAATTATTTAAAGGTTGCATACTTTTTCATTTTGTTGTACAATGTGTACAACGAGTATAAAGAAGTGATAATATGGAAAATGAAAGGCTCAAGAAGCAAATTGAGTTCTGCCTTGAGGCGGATAAAGAAAAACTTGTTACTCGGCAAACGCTAGTGTCGGATTCAAGCAGGGGAGAAACCGACGCCGAACACGCCTGGCATCTGGCGCTGATGTGTATTTTGCTTTCGGAGTATGCCGATGAGAAAATTGATTTGCTCAAAACCGTTACGATGGTTTTAATACATGATATTGTCGAGATTGACGCGGGTGACACCTACGCTTATGATGAAAACGCCAAGCAGACTCAGGCTTTGCGCGAGCAAACGGCGGCGGACAGAATTTTTAAAATTTTGCCCGAAGAGCAGGGAGAAAAGCTGAAGGCGTTATGGTATGAATTTGAAGAGTGCAAAACCGCCGAAGCAAAATTTGCGCACACTATGGATAATTTTCAGCCTGTAATGCTCAATGCGGCGACCGACGGAAAAATGTGGCTGAAAAACAAAGTAAAACTGTCTCAGATTTTAAAGCGTAATGAGGTCACCGGTGAGGGTTCAAAACAACTTTGGGAGTTTTCCTGCAACAATTTTATTAAGCCGAATGTTGAAAAAGGCAGAATTAAAGATGATGTAAACTGATTTAATCCGATAATAGATGCTAAATATCAATAGTGAATATATTTTTTATAATATCAAATATTATAAATAAATATATATCTTGCGGACGGAGGTGAAATTATGAAATACGTATGCGATGTTTGCGGTTGGGAATACGACGAGGCTGAAGGCTGTCCCGATCAGGGAATTGCTCCCGGCACAAAGTTTGAAGATTTGCCCGACGATTTTGTTTGCCCGCTCTGCGGCGTAGGCAAGGATGATTTTTCACCCGTTGAGTAATTCAAAATCAAAGAGAAATTAAAAGGTGCGGCAAACTTTTGGTTGCCGCGCCTTTTTGCCTTTATGAATACATACAATTAAAATTATGCTGATGTGTGCGAATAGGCAGTCAAATATAAAGTACAATTCGTGTCATAAAAAGATATATGATATAATTCGATAAAATACGGCAAAAATATTGACTTGAATGAAAAAAAGCAGTAAAATTATAGCGATTGGAATGATGAATATGAATAATGTTACTAAAACAAGATTACAACTTTCCTCGCTTTCTGTTTTCAGAGGAATTATGAAAAGAAGTGTGGTAAAGGCTTTTTACAAACTTTTGCTTTCACTCGATAAACAACCCGATGAATTTTTGAATGCTTACGGTGATTTTTATTCGCTTATCAGTGAGCGCAATTGCAGCGACAACCTTGCATATTCAATGACGGAGGCTGCGCTTTTTGATGAAAACTGCTTTACAAGAGCTGCTGCGGGCGGAAAATACGCTTCTCTTCCGCAAAATGTTTTAAATGCGGTTAAGCGTGACTGCGAAGCAATTTTGTCTGCTTCTGCGCTTACGCCTGACGAAATTCTGCAAAGCTACAAATATTATGACGAGATAAAGGACATTGTTCCGTCTTTGCCGAGGTGGGAGGCAGGCGAATGTGCTCCCAGCTTTAAAATGTTCGACGGCTCGCTTGACAAGGTTGCGCAGTATTATAAGGAAAACGGCTGCGGAATTTTTGCCAGATACAAGGCGTTTATTTGGCGCGACGGCGATATCCAGCCTGTTTTGCATCCCGACAAAATCGATATGGATTCATTTACGGGCTACGAGCTCCAGCGTGACCTGGTTGTCAACAATACAAAGTCGTTTATTGAGGGCAAAAGCTGCAACAACTGTCTTTTGTACGGCGATAAGGGCACGGGTAAAAGCTCTACCGTTAAGGCGATTGCCAACGAGTTCAGAAAGGACGGCTTGAGAATTGTTGAAATTCCCAAGGAGCGTTTGATTGATTTTCCGATACTCGTTGATAAAATCGCGGCGCTGCCGATGAAGTTTATCATATTTATCGACGATTTGTCTTTCCAAAAGCAGGATCAAAGCTATACAACGCTTAAAGCAGTGCTTGAGGGCGGACTTGCCGCAAGACCCGACAATGCGCTTATCTACGCTACGTCCAACCGTCGTCATCTTGTTAAGGAAACATTTTCCGACAGAACGGACGACGATATTAATACACGTGACAATATGCAGGAGAGTTTATCGCTTTCCGACCGTTTCGGACTTGCCGTTTGCTACTCAATTCCCACTAAAAAGGAATTTCTTGATATTGTTTGTGCTCTTGCAAAGGAAAAAGGCATAAATATGTCTAAGGAAGAGCTTGAACTGGGCGCGGAAAAATTCGCGCTTTCAAGGGGCGGTCGCTCACCGCGCTGCGCGAAACAGTATGTTGAGTCTCTTTTCTGTTGATTTATCGGAACATTTAACTTTATTTGCTTATCGGAGGAATAAAATGAAAAATAAAATTATTTCGCTTATGCTTGCCGTTTTAACTTTGTTTTCATGCGGCGCGTTGCTTTCGGGCTGCGGAAATGACGAATACCCCGTTGAGGTTGCCAATATTGTCATTGAAAAAGAGCCTGAAAATATCGTAGTGCTTGACGCTTCAACTGCCGACATCATTTCATATATGGGATATGATGTAAAGATGGTCGGCAGAAGCGACGAGGTTAATCAGGAATGGATGAGCGTTGTACCGAGCGTCGGCTCCGCAAATAAGCCCGATGTAAAGAAAATTGAGGATTCGGGTGCAGACCTGGTTTTTGCGGGCGTGGATCTTGATGATAGTATAAAAACACAGCTTCAGGAAGCGGGAATACAGGTTGTTACAATTTCTCAGGCAGAAACGGCCAAAGAGGTTGAGGTCAACTATGTTACTGTCGGCAAGATTATCGGCGGCAATGTTTCAGGCTCAAACGAGGGCTCAAACGCCTACAATAACCTTATCAATCAGCTTGACACCTTAAAAACTTCCGCAATGGCAGGTGTGAGCGCGGACACCCTTTACACAACCTGTTACCTATATTATGAGGACAATACTCTCAAGCTTATGACAAGCGGAACATACGGCGATATGCTGCTCGGTTACACCGGAGCGGTAAACGCGGCTGTAAATATTGAGGAAACAAAGGTCGACGTAAGTATTCTTAAGGTTGCGAATCCAAACTTCATTTTCTATGCCGACGACGCAACTCTTAACGCAATAAAATCAGACTCAACGCTTAAAAATCTCAGTGCGGTTAAGTCAAACAAAACCTGTATGATTACAAGAGATGAAATGAATCGCCAGGGACAGACGGCTCTTAACACGCTTGACAAGATGCTTTCATTTATTTATCCGGAATATTCGGAGAAAAATCATACTTCTACCGCCGCAACTCAAGCTGCAACTCAGGGAGCCACTGATGCAACTTCCGCTGCAAACGGTCAAAGCAGTCAAACCGAAACTACTGCCGCAACCTCACTTGATTCGCAATACAAAATCAATCTCGACAAACTTTCGCTTGAATACAAGCAGGAAAACGACAACGTTAAAATTATGCAGCAGCGCCTTTATGATTTGGGGTATGTAACAGATAAAGAAAATATCACAGGTTACTACGGCGATGTAACCAAGGAGGCCGTTTCGCAGTTCCAAAAGGCAAACGGAATCAAAGAAACAGGCACGGCGGATAATGCAACGCTCAAGAAAATGTTTATGAGCGATGCTGAAAAAGCCGAATAAATAATATTGATAAAACAACAAAACGCACGGTTTATACCGTGCGTTTTGTTGTTGAAAAGTAAAAAGCAATTTTCAGTCTTTGTTTTGTCAAAGTAATCAGCGCATTGCGCTGCAAATTCAGTTAGATATTGTATGCCGCCGCTGAGTTTTGATAACGGACGCCGTCTCTAGAGGCGGCGTCCGTTATTCAGTTTGTTATAAGTTCTTTTAAATCTGTATTAATTTGTATTATTGTTTTTCGTCGTTTATACGGTTTTAGACTATGTTATTTTAACAATAACATCAACGGTATCACTGCGGTTAAGAACATCGGTTACAGAATAGGTAAGCTTATATATGCCTGCGCGGTTTGTGTCAACGTTTTCCAAAACTTCAATTTTGTCGGTTATGTCGTTTCCGCAGGTATCTTTTGCGGTTACGCCGCCGAGCAGATCAATTGTGCTGCCGGCCTCTGCCGTTATATCCTTTGCGCCGCTGATGACGGGATTTTTCTTGTTGTAGGGATTGTTTTTATCATCGTCTGTGGGATCCCAGCCGCAGCTTAGGTCGGTGATTTTAATTGCCTCGGGTTTACCGAGGGGTCCCGCGTCGTCATCGTCGTAAATTTCAATCACGGTGTTTTGGGGGCAGTTTTGATAAATCCACTTTACGTCTGCAATTGCCATACGCACACATCCCAGAGACGCAAAGTCGCCGAGCTTGTTGTATTCCTCGGTTTCAAGGTCGTCAATGTTTTCGGTATAGTAGGGGACGGAGTGAAACAGATAGTCGCCCGAAATTCCGCTGACGTAGTGACCGTAAACGTTGTTGAAAAGTCCCAGCCATTCGCTTTTGAAATACAGGTTGTAAGTACCCAGAATTGTACCGTCGTTTTTGCCGCAGGAGCAAATCATCGCGCGCACCGGAACGGTATAATTGCCGTTTTCGTCGTAGGTATAAACGGTAACGCAATTCATTTGTCGGTTTACACGTATCATATATACGTTTTTATACGAGTTTGATTTTATGTTTTTGTTTAATACATCGGAGTTTGCGGTAGTTGCCGTAGAGTAACGGTCAACGCTCTGCTTTTTCTCGTTCACCACAGTAACCGTACATTCCGACTTTGTATTGTCGTTATAGTGGGCGGATATTGTGGCAGTGCCGGTTTTAAGGCCGTCAATTCGTCCTCCGCTGTCAACGGTAACAATATTTGAGTCGCTGCTTGTCCACTTTAAAAGCTTTGATTGCTCATCTTTTGTAAGCGTAACGATTTTTGGATTGCCCTTTTCAAGTGTAACGGGATCCTTTGAGTCAACTTTTACGGTGGGGACAGTTTGTTGTTTGGTTTCTGTTATAACTGAAGTCTTAGGCTTAGGGAGAGTCGTTTCCCTTTTTGCGATGCTGATTGCGCTGAGCATACAGCTTGCAGTAAGAAACAGACACAAAAATCCAATGAAAGTTTTCTTTCTCATAGGTTTACCTTTCAAAATTATTACAACTAATATTACAAATTTTTAATATTTGATAACATTATAACTTTTTTTAACGAATAACGCAAGAAATATTTTCAAATAAATTATTTTGTGGTAATATATAAAGCGGTGATTTGAAGTGGCTCATGTAATTAAGCATTTTTTAACAATAACAAACCACAGGCACAAAGTAATTTACAACTGCGCGCGCAGCGGCATACTTTTGCAGGGATTAAAGCATGACTTGTCAAAGTATTCGCTTACTGAGTTCGTGCCGGGAGCGATATATTTTCAGGGCAACCGAAGCCCAAACGAAAAGGAAAGGGAATTGTTCGGCTACTCAAAGGCGTGGCTGCACCACAAGGGTAGAAACCGCCACCACTTTGAATATTGGAATGACTATAATCCAAAGACAAAACGTGTTGAAAATGTTGAAATGCCTATAAGATTTGTTGTGGAGATGTTTTGCGACAGGGTTGCCGCAAGCAAGATTTACAACGGCAAAAATTACACCGACGCCCACCCTTATCAATATTTTTTGAGGATAAAAGGTAAGGGCAAACTCCACCCGAAAACCGAGGAACTGCTCAATCATTTACTTACCATGCTCAGGGACGAGGGCGAGAAAAAAACCTTTGCGTATATAAAGGCGTTTGTAAAAAAATGCAGAAAGGAAAAGAACAAAAAATTTTGAGGTGAATATAATGAAAGACGCAGGTAAAGTTATAGAAGAAATGACAAAATATTTTTGCGGAGATTTAAAAAGGATAAATCATCTTTTAAAGGTGTACGCGCTTTCACGCACCATAGGTCAGGGAGAAAATCTTGACGACGACGAACTTGAACTTTTATCGGTGACGGCGGCTGTGCACGATATAGGCATAAAGCTCAGCGAGCAAAAATACAACTCAAGCGCGGGCAAGTATCAGGAGATTGAGGGACCTGCCGAGGCGGAAAAGCTGCTTGTGAATCTCGGTTATGACAAGGAGTTTGTAAGAAAGGTCTGCTATCTTGTGGGTCACCACCACACCTACGTCAATATAGACTCAAAACCATACCAAATTTTGGTGGAAGCTGATTTTCTTGTAAATTTGTGTGAGGACAACGCAAGTATGCAGGCTGTAAAAACTGCGGAAGAAAAAATTTTTGTTACAAATACGGGTAAAAAGTTACTAAAAAATATGTACCTTACCCCCTGAGTTTTTTGATGAAAATGCAGAAGTTAAAATCTTTTTAAAAATCTATTGACAACCGCGTTTAAAAATGTTATGTTTAAGTTGTTATATGACTGACGGAACCGTGGAATTAACCACATGGAGTATAACGATGATTTGCCGACCGTCTGGGTGATCCCCGGACTAAGTCGGCATTTTTTATTTTATTATTTTGTGATACGGAGGTATTATTATGGGAAATGAATGGAGAGGCTTCAAAGGCGGCAGCTGGGAGCATGAAGTTAACGTAAGAGATTTTATTCAGCAGAATTATACACCGTATTTCGGTAACGGTGACTTCCTTGAAGGCTCTACGCAGGATACCCTTGATTTATGGGAAAAGGTTAGTCAGCTCAAGAAAGAAGAAATCGAGAACGGCGGCGTTCTTGATATGGATACAAAGGTTATTTCAACTATTACTTCACACGGCCCGGGTTATATTGACAAAGACAAGGAAAAAATTGTCGGCTTGCAGACAGATAAGCCGTTAAAGCGTTCTTTGCAGCCTTACGGCGGTATCAGAATGGCTGTCAAAGCGTGCAAGGAAAACGGATACGAGGTTGACCCTGAGATTGTCGAGTTCTTTACGGAACACAGAAAAACTCACAATGCAGGCGTGTTTGACGCATATACTCCCGAAATGAGAAGATGTCGTTCAAACCACATCATCACCGGACTCCCCGACGCATACGGCAGAGGCAGAATTATCGGCGACTACCGCCGCGCGGCTCTTTACGGCGTTGACAAGCTTATCGAGGATAAGCAAAACCAAAAGGACAGCACAAGAATTATTATGTATTCCGACGTTATCCGTGAACGCGAGGAGCTTTCGGAGCAAATCAGAGCTTTGGAAATGCTCAAAAAGCTTGCGGAAATTTACGGCTGCGATATTTCAAAGCCGGCTTCAAACTTCAGAGAGGCTGTACAGGCTCTCTACTTTGCTTACCTTGCCGCTGTAAAGGAGCAGAACGGCGCTGCAATGAGCCTCGGCAGAACGTCAACATTTCTTGACATCTATGCCGCTCGTGATATTGCGGAGGGCACGCTCACAGAAAAAGAGGTACAGGAAATTGTCGATCAGTTTATTATGAAGCTGAGAATGGTATGTTTTGCACGTACTCCCGAATACAATGCAATTTTTGCGGGCGACCCCACATGGGTTACAGAGTCAATCGGCGGTATGGGTACAGACGGACGTCCGCTCGTTACAAAGATGTCTTTCCGCTACCTTAACACGCTCAACAATATCGGCGCGGCTCCCGAACCGAACCTCACAGTTCTCTGGTCAAATAATCTTCCCGAGGGCTTTAAGACTTACTGCGCTAAAATGTCAATTAAGCACCACGCAGTGCAGTATGAAAACGACGATCTTATGCGTCCGCTCCACGGCGACGATTACGGCATTGCCTGCTGTGTATCTTCAATGAAAATCGGCAAGGAAATGCAGTTCTTCGGCGCAAGAGCCAACCTGGCAAAATGCTTGCTTTACGCTATCAACGGCGGCGTTGACGAAGTTACTGGCGTTCAGGTAGGTCCTAAGTATCGTCCCGTTGAGGGCGACTACCTCGACTACGACGATGTTATGAGCAAGTATAAGGATATGATGAAGTGGCTTGCTCAGGTTTATGTAAACGCACTCAACATCATTCACTATATGCACGACAAATACTGCTATGAGCGTTTGCAGATGGCTTTGCACGACAAGCACGTAACACGCTGGTTTGCAACCGGTATTGCGGGCTTTTCGGTTGTAGCCGACTCACTCTCGGCAATCAAATACGCAAAGGTTAAGGTTGTAAGAAACGAACAGGGTATTGTAACAGATTACATTACCGAGGGGGACTTCCCGAAATACGGCAACGACGACGACAGAGTTGACGAAATTGCCAAGGAAGTTCTGCACACATTCATCGGCTATCTCCGTCAGAATCACACATACCGCGGCGGTATTCCGACAACTTCTATCCTTACAATCACTTCAAACGTAACCTACGGCAAGAACACGGGCTCAACACCCGACGGCAGAAAATACGGCGAGCCGTTTGCTCCCGGCGCAAACCCGATGCACGGCAGAGACAGCCACGGCGCAGTTGCTTCGCTTGCTTCGGTTGCAAAAATTCCGTTTATGGACTCTCAGGACGGTATTTCAAATACGTTTACAATCGTACCCGCGGCTCTCGGCAAAACCGAGGAACAGCGTGAGCACAACCTTGTGGCTTTGCTCGACGGATATACGCACAAAGGCGGTTACCACCTCAACGTAAACGTGTTTGACAGAGAACTTCTCCTTGACGCCCAAAAGCACCCTGAGCTTTATCCTCAGCTTACTATCCGTGTTTCGGGCTATGCGGTTAACTTTGTAAAGCTTACAAAGGAACAGCAGGACGAAGTTATCGCAAGAACATTCCACTCGTCAATCTGATTTAACACATATCAAGTTTTGCGGGCGGCAGTTTGGCGCTGCCGCCCTTTTGCTGATTTTCAGGCTATTTATGAACAGGGGCGATTTTATGCAGGGACGTATTCATTCTTTGGAAACATTCGGAACGGTTGACGGTCCGGGCGTGCGCTTTGTGGTATTTTTTCAGGGCTGCCCGATGAGGTGCCTTTACTGCCATAATCCCGACACATGGGCGGCTGATGCAGGGGAGCTTTATTCCGCAGAGGAGCTTATTGAAAGGCTTGTCCGCAACCGCGCTTTTTACACGACGGGCGGTCTGACCGCAACGGGAGGCGAGCCGATGATGCAGCTCGATTTTTTGATTGAGTTGTTTGAGCTTGCCAAGAAAAACGACGTCAATACCTGCCTTGATACTTCGGGCGTTATGTTCACCCCCGAAAACAGAGAGCGTATGGAAAAGATTGACCGACTTTTAAAGTCAACCGACCTGGTCATGCTCGACATAAAGCATATTGATAACGAGGAGCACAAAAAGCTGACTTCCCGTGAAAATAAAAATATTCTCGCATTTGCAAAATATCTCAGCGACAATAATGTGCAAATGCGAATACGCCATGTGATTGTTCCCGGTATTACCGACAGCAGGGAAGAATTGCTTGAGCTCGGCAGATTTTTGAAGCCTTTTAAAAATATAGAAAAAATTGAAACTTTGCCGTATCACACGCTCGGCAAGGTTAAGTACGAAAACCTCGGACTTGACTATCCGCTCGGCGACACCCCGCAGCTTACCGAGGAGGACGCTCAAAAGGCGCTTGAAATTATCGAAGAAGGTATGCAAAGTGAGTGAGCCGCAGAGTATTGTACACCCGCTTGCACCGCTCTATGACAAAAATTGCAAAATTTTGGTGCTGGGCAGCTTTCCGTCGGTAAAGTCAAGGGAACAGAACTTTTTTTACGGACATCCGCAAAACAGATTTTGGCGGCTTGTCGCTATGCTGTTCGGTGAGGAAATTCCGCAGACGATTGAGCAGAAGAGGGCGCTTGCGCTAAAGCACCATATCGCAATGTGGGACGTAATTCACTCTTGTACTGTGACCGGTTCAAGCGACAGCTCAATTAAAGATGTTGTTCCGAACGATTTGAGCACTGTTTTGCAAAACAGCGCGGTAACAAAAATTTTCTGCAACGGCGCGCTTTCTTACAAGCTGTACGAAAAATATATATTCCCAAAGACGGGGATAAAAGCCGTAAAGCTTCCGTCAACAAGCCCCGCAAATGCGGCTTATTCGCTTGACAGGCTTGCTCAAAGCTGGATTCAAATAACAGAACAATAATTTGCAGCGGCATAACTTTTGCTTGAAGTTGTGCCGTTTTTGTTCTATATTTATATGATAAGAAGGTGATAAGATGACAGAACAGGAATTGCAGAGGCTTTTGGCTGACGCAAAGCATAACCCCGATTTAAAGCAAGGGCTTATAGATACAAAGTCAGCCGATGACCCGCTCAACGCGTTTTGTGAATTTTGCAGGGAAAAGGGTTACGACATCACAATCGGCGGACTCCTTGCCGCAGGTCAGAACGCCAACGACGCCAAGCTGCGCAGTGTAAACGGCGGAGGAGTAAACGCCATTGACGGCTGGGACGATGAGTACGAGCAGTTTTTTGCCGAGCTTAAATGGACTTGACGAGGTGTGCAATGAAAAATATTTACTCCGACTGCTTTGACAAATTCAAATGTATTGCCGATAAATGCCCCGACAGCTGCTGTACAGGCTGGGACGTGGTAGTTGATGATGAAACATATGAGCTTTATAAAGAGCTTGATGGCTCACTCGGTGAAAAAATCCGCGAGGCTATGACTGTTGACAGGGACGGCGACAGAATATTTGTTTTGCAAAACGGCAGATGCCCGTTTTTTAACAGGGATAATCTCTGCGATATTATAATAGAAAAGGGCGATAATTGTCTTTGTCGTACCTGCCGTGAGTTTCCCAGAATCAGGCAGGATTATACCGCGTTTTGCGAGCATATGCTGTCGTTTGCCTGCCCCGAGGCGGCAAGACTTATGCTTGAAAGTGAAAACGACTGCAAAAGTTTCGACAGATACGAGTTTTGCTTTGACAATTGTGGATACAGCACCGAATTTATGGAATTTTTACTTGACGTTCGCAGTAAAAGTGTTGAGATTTTAAGAGACAAAAGCCTGAGTTTTTCGTCACGTTTGAAAAAATGCCTCGAATTTAACAAAGAGGTGCAGAACAAAATCGACAGTTTTTATGAGGACGATACTGCAAGCGAAAAACGGCCCCAAAACGATATTTGCCAAGACGTTGCATATATAATTGAATTTTTTAAAAGTCTCGACATTATGACGGATAAGTGGGCGAAAATGCTTCAAAATGTGAATTTGCGGGGCGAAAAACCGAAAATTGACCGCTTCGGTGAATATTTTGAAAAAATCGCATTATATTATGTTTACAGATATTACCTGAACGCGATTGACAGCCAAAATGTGTTGAACACGATTAAAAAAATCGCTTGTGCGTGTATTGTGATTTCGTGTGTGTGCGAAGATAAATCCGACTTTGTACAGATTGCCTGCCTGTATTCAAAAGAGGTGGAACATTCCTACGAAAACGAGGAAGCCCTTGAAAGTGAATTTTGCGAAAACAGCGCGTTTTCCGTAAAAAATCTGCTGAAACTCATTTAGTTTTTCAACAGTTTGGCAAATCGTGAATTTTTGCGGTTTTTATCGGGACTTTTGGCAAAAAAGTCTTGACAAACATAAATGCAATGGTTTATAATTGTAAATCGTGGGACATTCTGTATTTATGCCCTGTAAAGGGCGGAATGTTTTGCAGGCTTTGCAAATGCAAAGCGGTTTTTCAATTCTTAAATAAATTTTGAAAGGAGGAAAAATATGCCTACATTTAACCAGTTGGTGCGCAAGGGCAGAGAAGTTTCCGAGAAGAAGGCAAAAGCGCCTGCACTTTTAAAGGGTTGGAACTCAAAAAAGCGTGTTGCTATTGACCAGAGCTCCCCACAAAAGAGAGGTGTTTGTACTGCCGTAAAGACTGCTACACCTAAGAAGCCTAACTCAGCGCTCAGAAAGATTGCCAGAGTAAGACTTTCCAACGGTATTGAAGTCAGTTCCTACATTCCCGGCGTCGGTCACAACCTTCAGGAACACAGCGTTGTTCTTATCAGAGGCGGCCGTGTAAAGGACTTGCCCGGTGTTCGTTATCACATCGTGCGCGGTACACTTGACGCACAGGGCGTTTCAGGACGTATGCAGGCTCGTTCAAAATACGGTGCTAAGCGTCCTAAGAAAGGTAAATAATATAGGAATTGACAAAACTCTCTTGACTTAAATAATTAAGTTCTGCTATGCGGCAGGAATTTTCTATATATATCGGTAGAAGTTCTTGTTGGCATACGGGAGTTTGTCGCTTTCGAGTACCTATGATATCTCAATTATTGTGAAGGAGGGAAGCAAAGTGCCAAGAAGAGGTTCTATTGCGAAGCGTGATGTATTACCCGATCCGCTTTATAATTCAAAACTTGTAACACGTCTTATCAACAACATTATGTACGACGGTAAAAAGGGCGTTGCTCAGAAAATTGTTTACGGTGCATTTGACATTATTGCTGAAAAGACAGGTAATAACCCGCTTGAGGTTTTTGAACAGGCTATGGAAAACGTAATGCCCGTTCTCGAAGTAAAGGCTCGCCGTGTCGGCGGTGCTACTTATCAGGTTCCTATGGAAGTTCGTCCCGAAAGACGTCAGACACTCGGTCTTCGTTGGATTTCAACTTACTCAAGAGCCCGCAGTGAAAAGACAATGAAAGAAAGACTTGCCGGTGAAATTCTTGATGCTACAAACAGCGCAGGCGGCGCATTTAAGAAGCGTGAAGATACTCACAAAATGGCTGAAGCTAACAAGGCTTTCGCTCATTACAGATGGTAATAATTTTTACCGATGTAGTTTTAAGAGGAGGATTTTATGCCAAGACAGGTTTCACTTGAACAGACAAGAAATATCGGTATCATGGCTCATATCGATGCCGGTAAAACCACAACAACTGAGCGTATCCTGTATTATACCGGCGTAAACCACAAAATAGGCGAGGTACATGACGGCGCCGCTACAATGGACTGGATGGTTCAGGAGCAGGAGCGCGGTATCACAATTACCTCTGCTGCTACTACAGCTTTCTGGAGAGGAAGCAAACAGCAGTACAAGCCTCACAGAATCAACATCATCGATACTCCCGGACACGTTGACTTTACTGTTGAAGTTGAGCGTTCACTTCGTGTACTCGACGGTTCTGTAACAGTACTTTGTGCTAAGGGCGGCGTTGAGCCTCAGTCTGAAACAGTTTGGCGTCAGGCTGACAACTACGGCGTACCGAGAATGGTTTACGTTAATAAAATGGACATCATGGGCGCCAACTTCTTCCATGTTGTTCAGATGATGAAAGACAGACTTAAATGTAACGCTGTACCCATTCAGCTCCCCATCGGCGCTGAAAGCGAGTTCTCGGGCATCATCGACCTTGTAAGAATGAAGGCTGAGATTTATCACAACGAAGACGGTACAGATTACAGTGAAGAAGATATTCCGGAAAATATGAAGGATCTCGCCGATGAATACCACGAGAAGCTTATCGAGTCAGTTGCTGAACTCGACGAGGGTCTTATGGAAAAATACTTCGGCGGTGAGGAAATTACTGTTGACGAGATTAAGGCTGTTATCAGAAAGGCTACAATCTCAAACGACATGGTTCCCGTAACCTGCGGTTCTTCATACCGTAACAAGGGCGTTCAGATGCTTTTGGACGCAATTGTTGACTATATGCCCGCTCCTACAGACGTTCCTTCAATTAAGGGCGTTGACCCCGAAACAGGCGAAGAGGTAGAAAGACATTCTTCCGATACAGAGCCTTTTGCTGCTCTTGCATTTAAGATTGCTACCGACCCGTTTGTAGGTAAGCTCTGCTTCTTCCGTGTTTACTCGGGTACTGTTAAAACAGGTACAACTGTTTACAACTCGGTAAAAGATACTAACGAGCGTATGGGCAGAATTTTGCAGATGCACGCTAACGACAGAAAAGATATTGACTGCTGCTACGCAGGTGATATCGCGGCTGCCGTAGGCCTTAAGAATACAACAACAGGTGACACACTCTGCGACGAAAAGGCTCCCGTTATCCTCGAGTCTATGGAATTTCCGGAGCCTGTTATCCGTGTTGCTATTGAGCCTAAGACAAAAGCCGGTCAGGAAAAGATGGGTATTGCTCTTGCAAAACTCGCTGAAGAAGACCCGACATTCAAGGCTTATACAGATGAAGAAACAGGACAGACCATCATCGCAGGTATGGGTGAGCTTCACCTTGAAATTATCGTTGACCGTTTGCTCCGTGAATTTAAGGTAGAAGCAAATATCGGTGCTCCCCAGGTTGCTTACAAAGAGACAATCCGCAAGGAAGCATCTGTTGATGAAAAATATGCCCGTCAGTCAGGCGGTAAGGGTCAGTACGGTCATGTTAAGATCAACGTATATCCCAACAAAGGCAAGGGCTATGAATTTGTTAACAACATCGTCGGCGGCGCTATCCCGAAGGAATATATTCCTGCTGTTGACCAGGGTATCCAGGGCGCTATGCTCTCGGGTGTTGTTGCAGGCTACAACGTAGTTGACGTAAAGGTTGAGCTTTATGACGGTTCTTACCACGAAGTCGATTCATCGGAAATGGCATTTAAGATTGCCGGTTCAATGGCATTCAAGAGCGCTATGAAGAAAGCTGACCCCGTACTTTTGGAACCGATTATGAAGGTTACGGTTATCACTCCCGAAGAGTACCTCGGTGATGTTATCGGCGACCTTAACTCACGCCGCGGTATGATTCAGAGTATGGAAGCAGATAACGGCGTTCAGAGAGTTATTGCTCACGTTCCGCTTTCGGAAATGTTCGGTTATGCAACTGATATGCGTTCTAAGACGCAGGGCCGCGGTCAGTACGTTATGGAGCCCGACTCATATGCCGAAGTTCCCAAGAACATTGCCGAAAAGATTGTCAGCGAAAGAGCTAAAAAGGACTGATTGCCTTAAAAAAGCCCTTTGCTGCCGATATTTTTCAAAAATGTATTGATTTTTTAAAAAATTATTGGTACAATATCTATAAATCTAATTGTAATTTATCATTACAAGAACAAGGAGGAAATTTCCAATGGCAAGAGAAAAATTTGAAAGAACTAAACCCCATGTTAACATTGGTACAATCGGCCACGTTGACCATGGTAAAACAACACTTACTGCTGCTATCACAAAGGTTCTCAACCTCGAAGGCGACGCTGATTTCGTTGATTACGCTAACATCGATAAGGCTCCCGAAGAGAGAGAGCGTGGTATCACAATCAACACAGCTCACGTTGAGTACGAAACAGCTAAGCGTCACTATGCACACGTTGACTGCCCCGGCCATGCTGACTATGTAAAGAACATGATCACAGGTGCTGCTCAGATGGACGGCGCTATCCTCGTAGTATCAGCTGCTGACGGTCCTATGCCCCAGACAAGAGAGCACATCCTTCTTTCTCGTCAGGTTGGCGTACCTTACATCGTTGTATTTATGAACAAGACTGACCAGGTTGACGATCCCGAGCTTCTCGAGCTCGTTGAAATGGAAATCAGAGATCTTCTTAACGAGTACGGCTTCCCGGGCGACGAAACACCCATCATCAAGGGTTCAGCTTATGTTGCACTTATGAGCGATTCTAAGGATCCCAACGCTCCTGAGTACAAGTGCATCCATGAGCTTATGGACGCTGTTGACGAATTTATTCCTACTCCCGACCGTAAGGCTGACCAGCCGTTCCTTATGCCTGTTGAGGACGTATTCACAATCACAGGTCGTGGTACAGTTGCTACAGGTAGAGTAGAAAGAGGTCAGGTTAAGACTTCTGAAGAAGTTGAAATCGTTGGTCTTACAGACGAGAAGAGAAAAGTTGTTGTTACAGGTCTTGAAATGTTCAGAAAGACTCTTGATTATGCTGAGGCAGGCGACAACGTAGGCGTACTTCTCCGTGGTGTTCAGAGAACAGAGATCCAGAGAGGTCAGGTTCTTGCTAAACCCGGTACAATTCACCCCCACACAAAGTTCCGTGGACAGGTTTACGTTCTTACAAAGGATGAAGGCGGCCGTCATACTCCGTTCTTCAACAACTATCGTCCCCAGTTCTACTTCAGAACAACAGACGTTACAGGTACAATTTCACTTCCCGAGGGAGTAGAAATGTGCATGCCCGGCGATAACGTAGAAATGGACGTTGAGCTTATTACTCCTATCGCTATCGAAGTTGGTCTTCGTTTCGCTATCCGTGAAGGCGGCAGAACAGTAGGTTCAGGTGCAGTTATCGCTATTAACGAATAATTTTAACATAAAATTTATTTGGTATAAAAGGGTTGCCTTTAAGGCAACCCTTTTTTGTCGGATTTTGGCGTATCGGTATATGTTGCGAAAATTTTAACGGCAGTTTACCGGCTGATAATTTTTATGCAGATACGTAAATTTTCCCGCCGTTTACATATAAAAGGTGACATACGGACAATATCCGAAAACAATAATTGTAAAACTATTGTAAAGGTAAAAAAATCCGTTGACAACGGTAAAAAAATAGAATAAAATAAAAAGAGCGGATATACGCAATACTAAAAGAAAACGGGGTGAAAACTTAATGGACGCAGACGGAAATAAAGGCGGTGTTCCCGGGCGAAGTCGGAGCAAAATAAACGCTGCTGCGTTTGTTTTGTTTTCACGTTAACGGGCGAGTCAATCTCAGATTGCTTTGTTATTTCTTGCGTCAGTATGTAAAACTGCTGACAGAATAAATAACAATCTCAGGGGATAACTGCGCCCTTTTGCTTTGGGATTTCGTCTTTACTCCAAAAAATTAAAAGGAGGAAAGATTGAAATGCAACAGGAACTTAAGGTTACTTTGACCGAAACAATCAAAATTTTGCTTGATGAAAAGAAATTTAATACGCTTCGTGACATTCTTGTCACAATGAAACCGTATGACATTGCGGCTGTTTTTGAGTCTTTACAGGACGAAAAAATGCCGATTTTGTTCAGAATACTCCCAAAAGAGCTTGCTGCTGAAACATTCGTAGAAATGGATGACGAGACACAGGAATTTTTGATTCACGGTTTTTCCGACAGCGAGCTTAAAGAAGTGGTTGACGAGTTGTTTGTTGACGATGCCGTTGACCTTATTGAAGAAATGCCTGCCAATGTTGTAAAGAGAATTTTGCGCCAGGCAGATAAGGATATGAGAAAGCAGATAAACGAGCTTTTAAAGTATCCCGAGGACAGCGCAGGCTCAATTATGACCACCGAGTTTATCGTGCTCAGCCCCGATATGACGGCTGAAATGGCGATTAAACGAATCAGACGTACCGGCGTTGACAAGGAAACAATTTACACCTGCTATGTTACTGACGACAACAACAAACTTATAGGCATAACCACCGTAAAAGATTTGCTGCTGGCAGATGATGACGATGCGGTAAAAGACCTTATG
Source organism: uncultured Ruminococcus sp. (assembly GCA_904393835.1). Classification (GTDB taxonomy): domain Bacteria; phylum Bacillota; class Clostridia; order Oscillospirales; family Acutalibacteraceae; genus Ruminococcoides. The sequence goes on from CAJFNC010000001.1 coordinate 118,811, forward strand.
GAGGAAAATGTTATATCCGTTAACACTCTTGAGGACCAGGAGCAGGTAGCTCAGAAATTTTCCAACTACAACTTCCTCGCTCTTCCCGTTGTTGACAATGAAAACAGACTTGTCGGTATTGTAACAATCGATGACGCTATCGACGTTTTGCAGGAAGAGGCTACCGAGGATATCGAAAAGATGGCAGCCGTATTGCCCTCTGATAAACCGTATATGAAAACAAGCGTGTGGGGTATCTATAAAAAGCGTACTCCGTGGCTGCTTGTGCTTATGCTTTCGGCAACCTTTACCAGTGCAATCATTACTTCGTTTGAAAGCGCGCTTTCAAGCGTTATAGTTTTGTCTTCATTTATACCAATGATTACGGGTTCAGGCGGTAACGCGGGTTCTCAGGCGTCGGTTTCCGTAATTCGCGCTTTGTCTTTGGGTGAGATTCAATTCAAAAGTATTTTTAAAGTTTTGTGGAAAGAATTCAGAGTTTCAATACTCTGCGGCGTAACGCTTGCCGTCGCGAACTTTATAAAACTTATGTTGTTTGATTTAAACGGAAGAGATAACGCTTTTTTAATTGCGCTTGTAGTTTCACTAACCTTAATCGGCACAATTATTGTTGCCAAGCTGGTAGGCTCAAGCCTTCCGCTTTTGGCTCGCAAGGTTGGATTTGACCCGGCGGTTATGGCAAATCCGCTCATTTCTACCGTGTGCGACTCGCTTTCGCTTCTCATCTATTTTGGAGTGGCAACAGTCGTGCTTCATTTGTAATTTAATACGACATATAAAAAGCAAGAGCTGTTCGGTTTATGCTGAACAGCTCCTTTTGTTATTTTAGATTATTTATGCATTGCTTAAACGTTTCGATAACATACCATGCGTCGTCGTCTGACATGGTGCTGTTCATCGGAAGTGTAAGCTGGTTTTTGTGCATATTATAGGCGTTGGGGTAATCATCAATTTTAAATCCTCTCTTGCTGTATGCCGATAGCATCGGCAGAGGTTTAAAGTGAACGTTGCAAGTAACGCCGTGTTCCGACATCATATTGTAAAAACGATTGCGGTACTCTGCATCCTTGCCGATAAAACGAACAAAGTAAAGGTGACCGCTGCTGCGGTGATTTTCATCGCAGTGATTGAGCACCTGAATCGGCAGATCCTTAAATTCCTCGTTATACAGCTTTATGAGTTGATGGCGCCTTTCGAGCATTTTGTCGTATCTTGCAAGCTGAGCAACGCCGATTGCTGCGAGTACATCGGGCATATTGCACTTGTACTGCGTGTCAACAACGTCGTATTCCCACGAGGCAACCATATTCTTTTGATATGCATCCTTTGTCTGACCGTGAAGCGACCAGAGCATATATTGTTTGTACATATCGTCCTCGTCAATTCCGTCGTGAGGACGGTGTACAGCTGCGCCGCCTTCTGCGGTAGTCATATTTTTAACGGCGTGAAAGCTGAAGTTTGTAAAATCAGCAATTTCTCCGCACATTTTTCCGTGCCGTTGTGCACCGAATGCGTGAGCGCTGTCAGCCATGACAATTACCCTGCCAAACCTTTCCTGAAGTTCATTTTTGGGTGTAAACAGGCTTTTTTTGCGTTCAACGGCCTCAAAAACTCTGTCGTAGTCGCACACAATGCCTGCAAGGTCAACAGGAATAATAACCTTTGTGTTTCGGGTGATAGCGGCTTCCATTTTATCGTAGTCCATCTCAAAGCTGCCGCTTTTGCAGTCAATCATAACCGGCTTTGCACCTACGTGACAGATGATAGACGCCGTAGCGGTATAGGTATATGCAGGAACAATTACCTCGTCTCCGGGACCTATGCCGAGAATACGCAGCGTCAGCTCTGCACAAGAAGTCTGCGACGAAAGGCAGACTGCACGGTTGACGTGGCACATCTGAGCAATCTTTTTTTCAAACAGTTTTGTTTCGGGACCGGTTGTAATCCAGCCGGATTTTACAACTTTAACTACCTCGTCAATTTCCGCCTGAGAAATGTCGGGCGGAGAAAAAGGAATTTTTCTCATAGTAAATCTCCCTGTGTAAAATACACAATGAATAAATATATTTATTATTACAAATATCTAATCAATTATTTTATTATACAACAAATACGTATAAAAGTAAAGATTTAGTAAAAATTTTTAAACAGGGAAATATACAAAAATTCTAGTTATCTGTTTTATTTTTCTGCATTTTTTGCTTTAAATACTTGTTTTTTGTTGCAAGTCCGCCCCGTATGTGGCGCTCGCTTTTGTTGGTGTCAAGAATTTCCCTTACACGTCGATACATTGCCGGATTCAGCGTTTTAAGCCGCTGGCTGACGTCTTTATGTACCGTGCTTTTGCTTATGCCGAATTTTTTAGCCGCCATTCTTACGGTTGCCTTACTTTCTATTATATATTCGCCGAGCTTTGCGGCGCGTTCTTCCACTATTCCTTTCACAAAAAGCCCTCCTTCGGTCTTGCTAATTTATATGCGGGGGTTTTTGGCAATATGAGCTGTGTGTTTTAAATCTTGATACAAAGTCAACGCGCGCAACACTTTTTAGTTTTAATGATTAAGTTGAGTTTTTTAGTGGGATATGATATAATAACTTAAATATTTTAATTATTAATCAGCTTTAAGGTGGAAACTTATATGAAAATTTCAAATATCTTTAAAAATAACAGCAGAGCGGTGTTTTCTTTTGAGGTATTTCCTCCCAAAAAAGATTCGCCGATTGAGTCTGTATTGGGAAAAATGGAGGAGATTTGCGCTTTAAAGCCCGATTTTGTCAGCGTGACCTACGGAGCGGGCGGAAAAGGCAATCACGGCAGAACTCTTGAAATTGCCTCGAAGATAAAGAATGATTTCAAAGTAGAATCGGTAGCTCACCTCACCTGCGTAAACAACACCAAGGCAGATGTTGACGGCGTACTTGATGATTTTAAGCGTGAGGGTATTGAAAATATCCTTGCTCTCAGGGGCGACTATGTCGAAGGCGTTGAGCCGGTTAAAGATTTTAAATATGCAAGCGAGTTGTGCGCTTATATAAAATCAAAGGGAGATTTTGATATTGCGGGCGCATGCTATCCCGAAGTGCACGAAGAAGCGGAGGACGAGGTGCAGGATATTCTGAAACTTAAAAAGAAGATTGACTCAGGCGCGAGTCACCTAATAAGTCAGCTTTTTTTTGACAATTCTGTATTTTACAGATTTTTGCAAAGAGCCAAAATTGCGGGTGTAAACGTGCCGATTGAGGCGGGGATTATGCCCGTTACAAATAAAAGTCAGATTGAACGAATGGTTTCAATGTGCGGCGCAAGCCTTCCGTCAAAATTTGTAAAGATTATGCAAAAGTACGACACCAGACCCGAGGCTCTGCGTGACGCGGGAATTGCCTACGCGATTGAGCAGATTGTAGATTTGCTTGCAAACGGCGTTGACGGTATTCACCTCTACACTATGAACAACCCGTATGTTGCTAAAAAAATTTCAGAGGCGGTTGTGAGCTTGTTATGATAACGCTTGACAGACTTAATCGAAACGAAGCCGTACGCTATTTGGGCGGAGCGGGAATTTCTTTGAATTATCGAATGGATCGCCTTATGGACGAGTGTGAGGCGGAAATTTTAAAAAACGCACGTCCAAAGTATCTCTATTCGGAAATTGATTTGCCAAACGGGGAATTTATGCGCGGCAAGGACATTGTAGAGCATTTAGACGGTTGTGACAGGGCAATAATAATGTGTGCAACACTCGGCGCGGAAATAGATAAACTGATACGCATAAACCAGATTTCCGATATGGCAAAGGCGGTTGTACTCGACAGCTTTGCCGGCGTTGCGATAGAACAGGTCTGCAACAAGGTTGACGTTATGATTGCCGAAAAATACAAGGGTAAGTATATGACGTTCAGATTCAGCCCAGGCTACGGCGATTATCCTATTGAACTGCAAAAACTTTTTATAACTAAACTTGATGCACCAAGAAAAATCGGTCTTACTACCAACGACAACAGCATACTTATGCCGTCCAAGTCGGTAACGGCAATTGCGGGGCTGTCGGACAATCCGATTGACCGCAAAAAGCGCGGCTGCGCTGTATGCAATATGAGGGACAGGTGCAAATTCAGGAGAAACGGAGCGCATTGTGGATTTTAAAAAATTATTGAGCGAAAAAGAATTTGTGCTGCTTGACGGCGCTATGGGCACACTTATTCAGAAAAGCGGCGCAGAGTACAAGTCCGTGCCCGAAACCTTAAATATAACGCACCCTGAGCTGATTGAATCATTTCACAGGGCATACGTTGAGGCAGGCACTGACATTGTGTATGCAAACACATTCGGCGCAAATGCGTACAAGCTCAAGGAGAGCGGTTACAGTGTTGAGGAAATTATCGGATCGGCGGTTAAAATTGCCAAAAAGGCGTGCGAGGGTACCGATGCTTATGTGGCGCTCGACATCGGTCCGATAGGTCAGCTTCTTGAGCCTGCGGGCGCGATGACCTTTGACGAGGCTTACGAATATTTTAAACAGGAAATTCTTGCGGGCAAGGGCGCCGACGTTATTGTTTTTGAGACAATGACCGATTTATATGAGCTAAAGGCTGCCGTGCTTGCTGCAAAGGAAAATTGTGACAAACCGATTATCGCAACAATGACTTTTGAGCGCAACGGCAGAACATTTACGGGCGTATTGCCCTCTGCAGCGGCAGTTACCCTGACGGGACTCGGTGTGGACGCAATCGGTGTGAACTGCTCGCTCGGCCCTGACGAGCTTGAACCCGTTATAAGTGAGATGTCAAAATACACCGATTTGCCGCTTGTAATCAAGGCAAATGCGGGGCTTCCCGATCCAAACAGCAATGAGTACGATATTTTACCCGACAGGTTTGCACAATGCGTGTGTGATTTGCTCAAATACGGTGTAAAAATTATCGGCGGCTGCTGCGGAACAACTCCCGAATATATTGAAATGATTAAAAAGTCGATTGCCGACAAAAAATACACGCCGCAGCAAAAGAGCGTTGATACTACCGTTTGCAGTTCCAGCACCGTGGTGGAAATCAACTGCCCCAGAATTATCGGCGAAAGAATTAACCCGACAGGCAAAAAGCTGTTTAAGCAGGCGCTTGTCGATAACAACATCGACTATATACTTACCCAGGCTCTAAGCCAGGTTGACGGCGGAGCTGAAATTCTCGACGTCAACGTCGGTCATCCCGAAATTGACGAAAAGAAGATGATGGTTTCCGTTTTAAAGGCAATCCAGAGCGTGTGCGACGCTCCGCTTCAGATTGACTCCACAAAGCCCGACGTGCTTGAGGCGGGACTCAGATACTACAACGGCAAGCCTATTGTAAACTCGGTCAACGGCGAGGAAAAAAGCCTCAGTTCCGTTTTGCCGCTTGTAAAAAAATACGGTGCGTCGGTTGTAGGTCTTACCCTCGATGAAAACGGTATTCCCAAGTCAGCGGACGGAAGATTTGAAATAGCGAAACGCATTGTAGAGAGAGCCGAAGCGCTCGGCATTGACCGCAGGGACGTTTATATAGACTGCCTTACGCTTACCGTTTCGGCAGAGCAGGACGCCTGCCGTGAAACTCTCGGGGCTTTGCACAGGGTAAAAACCGAACTTGGTTGCAAAACCTGCTTAGGCGTTTCAAATATTTCTTTCGGACTACCTAACAGAGAGCTTGTTACAAGGACTTTTCTCACTATGGCGTTGGAAGAGGGACTTGATTTGCCGATTATCAATCCGAACGTCGATTCGATAACGGGTGCAGTTATGGCGTACAGAGTGCTTGCCGGAATCGACAAAAACTCATCGGCATTTATCGAAAAGTACAACGACGTAAAGTCCGAAGCGCCTAAGATGTCAGGCGGAAAAGACGTTGACATTTTCACTGCCGTTTACAGCGGACTTAAAACCGAGGGCGCCGAGGCGGTCAGAAAACTGCTTAAAACCGTTGACGCAATGGAAATTGTAAACACTATGCTAATTCCTGCGCTCGACAAGGTTGGCGACGATTTTGAAAAAAACAAAATATTTCTGCCTCAGCTTATTCAGAGCGCAAACGCCGCTCAGGAATGCTTTGAGGTAATAAAAGAGCATATTTCAAAGACAAGCGGTTCTCCCGTGAGCAAGGGAAAAATTATTCTCGCAACTGTAAAAGGCGATATTCACGATATAGGCAAGAATATCGTAAAGGTTCTTCTCGACAATTACGGCTATACAGTAGTTGACTTGGGAAGAGATGTTGACCCACAGCTTATTGTTGATACTGCCGTTGAGCAAAACATAAAAATGATTGGACTTTCGGCTCTTATGACAACAACGCTCAAGAGTATGGAGGATACGATTAAACTTATAAGAGAAAGAAAAGAGCTGCAAAATCCCGACGGCACAAGCAAGTGCGTTGTGTTTGTGGGCGGCGCAGTTCTTACAAAAGACTACGCTATGAAAATCGGCGCGGACTACTACTGTAAGGACGCCAAAGAAAGCGTTGATACCGCAAAATTAGTTTTTGGGGGTTGATTTGTGAGTTCGACTTTGCGTAAAAAAGAGGATAGCTCAATAGATATCGTAAAATTTATTAGCTCTTTTCTTATTGTATCAATACATTCATCTCCTTTTGAAGATTATTCTGCTACTTTTAATTATTATTTTGAAAATGTTTTTGCAAGAATAGCAGTTTGCTTGTTTTTTGTCATTACAGGTTATTATTTTTTTAAGGGGATAGATTTTGAAAACGGTAAAATAAAAAAATCAAAGGAAAATAAACAAAGATTATTTAAATATGTAAGTCGAATACTTATTTTATATGTTGTTTGGTCTTTAATTTATTTAGTATGGATGATTCCCGAATGGTATAACACCGGATGGTTGTCGCTTATGGCTTTTATTGATTTTGGAATAAGCTTTTTATTAAATTCCGGCTATTATCACTTGTGGTTTTTGCTAGGCTTGATATATGCAATACCGATAATGTATTTTTTGTTAAGATTTATAAGGTTAAAGTACTTTGTTGTGCTGAGTTTTTTAATTTATATTTTTGGTATGTTATCAAATACATACTCTTTTATCGGATTGCCTACCAATAAATACATACAAATGCTTTATGAATCAGTCCCTATATTAAATACGGTGATATTTGTAGTAATACCGCTTTTGTGTATTTCGATTATTGCTCAAAAAATCAATTTGCCATCAAGGGTTTACGGTGTTTTATCTGTATTGTTTTTGATATTGTATTCCTGCGAAGCAATGTACTTGTATGGAATTACAAAAGGTGAGTGTAGTTATACATACATAATTGTATTTACAATACCGGCAACTTTGTTTACATTTTTATTTCTGAAATCATTAAAATGTAATATAAATAACGGTTATTTTTTGAGAAAAACAAGCTCGTTAATATACTGTGTTCACCCACTTATAATTAATATTATTCATTTGTGTTTTGGCGAAAACACACTGAATTCAACTTTAGAATATTTAATTGTGGCAATTCTGTCAATGCTGTTAAGCGCAATGATTTTTTGTCTGTATAAAAAATTTAAGTTTTGCAAGTTTTTAAAATATTTTATGTGACCAATTAATGGTGCAAATAATTAAAAAATTATGCCAAATTTATGATTATAAAAACATTGGCTTTACCAAAAGATCTTGGGATAATAAAAAAGCATGGTACTTCAAAATGTAAAAGCACCATGCTTTTTGCTTGTGTTACTTAGTTTACATCAATGACCGCAATTTCGGCACAGTCGTTTATTCTTGGTATCGGATTTGAAATTCCGAGGCCGCTCGATATAATCATTGTTGTACCTCCAAACTTAAATTCTCCCTTATCATAGGTGGGAAAAAAGCCCTGATTCGGAGCAAATAATCCGCCGACAAACGGGATTCTGATCAATCCTCCATGGGTGTGTCCGCACAAAACCAAATCAACATCGGAATCGGTTACCATATCCTTTATATATTCGGGTTGGTGATGGAGCAAAATGGCAAAATTTTGCTTTGACTCTTCTTTAAATTCATCCCAATAGTAACGGTTGTCGTTGTTGTAATCGGGAGCGTCATATTCATAGTACGGATAATCAGTAAGTCCGCCGATTAAAACGGTTTCGCCGTCCTTTTTAAATCTTATCGTAGCGTTGTCAAGCAATACCGCGCCTGTTGAGGTTATGTCTGCTTTAAAATCAAGTTTATCTTGCAGGTTACGTTCATGGTTGCCGAGTATGCAGTAGGTCGGGGCAATTTCGGAAAGCTCGGTTAAAAGCTCTTTCATAACGCTGTCATCGTCAAAATATCTGATTACCATATCTCCGCCGACGGCTATAAAGTCGGGGTTTTCCTGTTTAATTTTTTCAACGAGATTTTCATTATTTTTTCCAAACTCTTTATTGTGTAAATCCGAAATAAAAACAAAATGTAAATCGGTATTTATCTTATCGGTTTTTATGCTGTAGTGTGTTTTATCAATGTGAACGCTGCAGTAAACGGCATTGCAGATTATAAGAATCGGAATTAAAAAAATAATTGCAATAATGATGAAAAATTGCTTTTTATATTTCAAGAAAGTTAACTCCTTTTTCTATATTTTGGCATTAGATATTATCTGTATTTTATAGTATAAATATATACTTGTCAATTCTCATTAACAATTACTGTTTAATTGTAAAAATATATATAATTGTAATATTTGTTGTTATACCAAGAAGTCAGTTGAAATAAATCGAAAAAGGTGTATAATATTTATGGATATATTTAAATGAAAATAATTTTGCAAGGGGAGCATTATGGATTTAAAAATCAGAAATAAAAATGTGCTTATTGTGGGAGCAAGTAAAGGTATAGGAAAAGGTATAGCGCTCGCGTTCGCGGCCGAGGGCGCTAAGATAACCGCTGTCGCCAGAACCAAAGAACTTATGGAAGAAGTGCGAAATGAGGCTCTTGCTCTCGGATGCCCAAAATTTGATTATGTAATTGAAGATATTATGAAGTGTGATACCCAGGCTTTTGCACAGAGTTTGATTGATAAGTTTGGTGAATTTGACATTGTAGTGCATAATGTCGGCGGTTCTCTTATCAGCAGAAATCCACTTGGAGGAGCCGAAGAGTGGAACTATGCGCTTAAATTTAATGCAGTAGCTTCTATTGATATGAACAGTGTTCTTATTCCTCCGATGCAAAAAAAGGGATGGGGCCGCGTTATTCAGATTTCATCAATTTCCGCAAAAATGCTGAGAGGTAATCCTCTTTATGCTTCTGCAAAGGCTTTTCTTGACGCTTATGTAACAACTGTAGGACGTGCGCTTGCTCCGGACGGAGTTGTGCTTTGTTCGGTTCAGCCGGGAGCGGTTGCTTTCCCGGGAAGTTATTGGGACAACTACACCAGGACAGATCCCGCAAGATGTGAGGATTTTCTCAGGCATCACCAGGGCATAAACAGATTTGGAACGCCGAAAGAAATTGCGAATGTTGTGTTGTTTATGGCAAGCGAGCAGTCTTCGTTTATGCCGTCTGCAATTGTGCCGGTTGACGGTGCGAATATGTAATGATATTGAGGTAGGGTATGAAACGACTTTTTGATATATTAGCCAGCGGTTTTGGATTGATTTTATTGTCGCCGGTTTTTTTGATTATGTCAATAGTAATAACTTTCGACAGCCCGGGAGGAGTTTTTTTCAGAGGCCCGAGAGTGGGCAAGAACGGAAAAGTTTTCAGAATTTTTAAATTTCGCTCAATGTTAAAGGACTGTGAGGGTAAAGGAAAGTGGAATGTCGGCGATAATGATAACCGCATTACAAAGACGGGACATTTTCTGAGAAAGACAAAGCTTGATGAAATTCCACAACTTATTAATGTTTTTTTGGGAAATATGAGCTTTGTAGGACCAAGACCTGAGCTTCAGATTTATGTGGATATGTATAGTGATGAGGAAAAGAAAATTTTAGATTTAAAGCCGGGTATTACAGATTATGCAAGTATGGTAAATATTGCGCAATTTGAAACCTTTACAAAGGCTGTTGACCCGGATGAGGCGTATCTAAAATATATCCGTCCTCTAAAACTTAAACTTCAGCTTTATTACCGAGATAATAATTCCTTTTTTGGAGATATAAGAATTATTTTCTGGACGATTTACAAAGTACTTACTCATTCGAATAAACTTCCTAAAGAGATAAATTCTATTGTAGAGGAACATAAAAAATATGTTGAGAATATAACTTGACGGGACAACCTATTTTGGAGAAACTTTAATGATAATTTATTGGTCAATGATTCTGTGGGTGCCGATAATCTACTTTTTTTATACTGCAAATAATAAAGAGGCGGTAAAGCTTACAGATTATAATATAAACCGGGGAATACAGTATAAAATTCCAATGTCATACGCAATCGTAGTTTTTGCATATTTCATATTTTGGATAGGTATGAGAACATATGTAGCAGATACTTCGGCATATATTAATACTTTTAATAATATATCCAGTGATTTTTCTTACGGTTGGAGCCAGATTGACTGGGACGGTAAACGACCTGGGTTTGATATATTTAATTTGTTTTTTAAATGTTTTATATCTCAAGATTTTCATTGGTGGCTGATGTTTATTGCCATAGTGAGCGGATTGTGTTTAATGTCTGTATTAAGACGGTATTCCGTTGACTTCTTTTACAGCTCGTTTTTATTTATGGCAATGCAGACATTTGTATGGATGTTAAACGGTATGCGCCAATTTATTTGCGTATCAATCCTTTTTGCCTGCTGTAACTGGATTAAAGAAGGCAGGATAGTTAAATTTATTATTGTTGTTTTGCTTTTATCCACCGTTCATTTGACTGCTATTATGATGATACCTGTTTATTTTGTAGTCAGGGCTGAACCGTGGAGTCGAAGAATAGCGCTGTTTATAGCAGCAATAGTATTAATATGCATCTTTTCAGAGCCGTTTTTCAGCGGCGTTGACAGTGCACTCGGAAATACGGCGTATGCAGGCGCAACAAATCAGTTTGAGGAGGACGACGGTGTTAATCCGCTTAGAGTATTATTTTATGCAATTCCTCCGATTATTGCTTTCTGGAAAAGAGAAGAGATAAAGCTTTATTACGATAAACTCCCTATGCTTAAGATGAGTATAAATATGTCATTGGCGGCATTTTGTCTTTATTTAGTAGGTATGTTTACAAGTGGAATACTTATCGGAAGGTTGCCTGTATATTGTGACATTTATAACTTACTTTTGATACCGTATATTTTTCATACGGCTTTTAAAGGAACAGATCGTAAAATTTTAATTATTTTATATACTATTTTACTTTTGATTTATTTTTATTTTAACATCAGGGGTATGAATTATGTAAGCGACCTTACGGGGACTATATAGATATATTCATCTTTTAAAGCTAAAGGGGATTTTGAACATATGCAACAGAGTAAAAAAATGGAGTTTATAAATTATGGATATTCTATAGGCGCAATTTTAGTTGTATTGGGTCATTCTACTCCGACAGGCACATCAGATTTACCCTTGTTTATTGATGATATAAGGACTTTCATATATTGTTTTCATATGCCACTGTTTTTCTTTATAGCCGGTTTTTTGCTTAAATATACAACGAATTTAAATAAAAAGCCATATGGCTTATTTATAAAAAACAAGATGATTAAATTTTTAACTCCGTATATTGTTTTTACATTGATAGGCTTTATTCCAAAGGTTTTACTTTCAAACTTTGTTAATGATGAGGTAGGTTTAAATTTTTACTATTTTATTCAGTCATTCTTTAATCCGAGATTAAATGTTTGGGGACATTTTTGGTTTTTGCCTACATTGCTCATTATATATTTTGTTTCGTATCTGTTGCTTATTGCTTATAAAAATAAAGCGGTATATGCTATTGTAATAATAGGAGCGGTTGTACTTGCGTTATTTCCGATACAGACGGATTGGTTCGCGGTCAAAGATATATGCGGCCAGCTGATATATTTTTGTATAGGAATACTGTTGTGTGATTTTATAGTAAGTAAAAGAAATCAATTTTTCAAACTCCCGATTGCCGTAATAACTTCTGTTGTTGCCATATTTATTTTTGTTTGTTTTAAAAATCGTTTTTATATTGAAAAAGACGCCGTAACTAATTTAATTTCCGCGGCAATTGCTCTTCTTATGCTGTATTCGGTATTTTATTTATCGGTTAAATTTGAGAAAATAGATTTTAAACCTTTAAAACACCTGAACGGCAAGACTTTTTCAATTTATATTGTGTCGTGGCCGTGTCAAGCGGCAGCGGAAATATTATTGAACCGAATTCTAGGTTTGCATTGGTACATAGTGCTTCCTTCAATGTTCGCGGCAGGACTTTTTATTCCGTTGACAGTTGTTTATATTTACGGTAAGTTTAAGTGTCATCCCAAGTTTATAAATCTTTTGCTTGGCACTAATATAACATAGTAAATAGGATAACGCGCTGCTTGATTTGATAAAAGCAAAGCTTTGAAAATTTTGAATTAAGGGGAAAGAAAATATGACAAGCAAAGAACTTGCGTGGCTTATAAGACGCCACGGAATTGAAATGACGCATTTGTCGGGCGGAAGCCACATAGGTGCGATTTTATCGGTTGCGGATATTATGGGTGTTCTCTATACCGATATTTTGAAATTTGACAGTAAAAATCCCGATTGGGACGGCAGAGACCGATTTATTCTGAGTAAAGGTCACGCGGGCGCTTCGGTTTACGCGGCTATCGCTGAAAACGGTTTTTTCCCTGTTGAAGAACTAAAAACTCACTATGCCGACGGCAGCCGCCTTTCGGGTCATGTTTCGCACCATTTGCCGGGAATTGATTTTTCAACGGGTTCGCTCGGACACGGATTGCCGGTCGCGGCGGGCAGAGCTCTTGCGGGCAAGCAGGATAAAAAGAATTTTCGTTCGTTTGTCGTTATGGGCGACGGCGAGTGCAATGAGGGCTCTGTTTGGGAGGCGGCTGAATTTGCAAATCACTACAAGCTTGACAACCTCGTTGCGATTGTTGACCACAACCATATGCAGAGCCTTGATTACTGCAACAACACGCTTGAGGTTGATATGGCAAAGCGCTGGAGCGGCTTTGGCTGGAATGTAATTGAGGTTGACGGTCACAATCACGATGAGTTGAGAGCTGCCTTGAAAGACACTTCAAATTCCGAACACAAGCCTACGGTAGTTATTGCCCACACCGTAAAGGGCAAGGGTGTTCCGTTTATGGAAATGGATATATTGTGGCATTACAGATTTCCCCACGACGGTTGGGAGTACAACTGTGCGGTAAACGAGCTTCACAAGAGCAAACCGGAGGAGGTTGTTGATCCTTATACTCCAAACGGTTGTCCCGAAACAAAGGCTGAGCCCGAAAAAGGCGACCACACGGTTTCGGAAACATATCACCCCACTTATTACAAGAGGGAGGTTGAGCATAGATGAGAGATACAGTAATCAGAACGTTGATTGAACTCGGCAAAGAAGATAAAAATATAGAGCTTATTACAGGCGACCTCGGCTTCGGTGTATTAAAGCCCTTCTGGGAAACATTGCCCGACCAGTTTATAAACGCCGGTATTGCCGAGCAGAATATGACGGGTGTTGCCGCAGGTATGGCGCTTGAAGGCAAGAAAATGTTTACATATTCAATCGGAAATTTCCCGACGCTGCGCTGCCTTGAGCAGATCAGAAACGACTGCGCATATCACAATGCAAATGTTAATATTATCTGCGTCGGCGGCGGTTATGTTTACGGTTCTTTAGGAATGAGCCACCATGCGACCGAGGATATCGCAGTTATGCGTGCTCTGCCGGGTGTAACCGTAATTTGCCCGGGTGATCCCGCCGAAGCGGCAAGCGCAGTCAGAACCATTGCGAATACCGAAGGCACCTGCTATCTGAGGCTTGGTAGAGGCGGCGAAAAGGTTGTTAATACGGGAATAAAGGAATTTGTAATCGGCAGGGCTTACAAAATCCGTGACGCAAAGGATTTGCCTAAAAAGGCTGCGATTTTCTCGACCGGCGCAATTCTTGAGGAAGCTTCAAAAGCGTGTGATATGCTTGAAGAATATGGAATTGCCGTTGAGCAGTACAGCTTCCCGACGGTTAAGCCGATTGACAAAGAAACAATAATGAAGTGCGCAGAGAAGTACGACGATATTTTCACTGTTGAAGAGCACAACACTGTCGGAGGTTTCGGCGGAGCGGTATCTGAAGTTATGGCGGAGAACCCGTCAAAGGCAAGACTTCACAGAATCGGCATAAATGATTTTTACTGCATTGAGGTCGGCTCGCAAAGCTATCTCAGAAAACAGGTTGGCATAAACGCCGACGGAATTACACAAAAGGTAAAGGATGTTGTGTGCGGTGAGTAAGAAGATTTTACTCACGGCAACAGAACTGCATTTGTCGCAATTCTGGGTGCCGCATATTGAAAATTTTATAAATCACGGATTTTCAGTTGATATTATTTGCTCCAATGTTTCAAACAAGGTGGATTTATTGAAACATATGCTTGGTGATTTACCTGTTAGGGTAGATGTTGTTGATCTTGCTCGTTCTCCTTTTAAGCTTTCAAATATCAACGGATATAAGCAGATGAAAAAGATACTTGCCGACAGGAAATATGATATTATTATGACTAATGAACCGGTTATGGGAGTGGTAACGAGGCTTGCGGCGAAGAAATACAGAAAAGCAGGGACAAAGGTACTTTATACAGCCCATGGATTTCATTTTTATAAGGGCGCGCCTAAACTTAATTGGTTGATATTCTACCCTATTGAAAAATGGCTCTCAAAATATACTGACGCATTAGTTACCATTAATACGGAGGATTTTGACAGGGCAAAAAGAAAATTTAAAGCTAAAAACACATATTATTTACCCGGCATTGGAATTGATATTTCAAAATTCAGTAAAAATGCGGAAACAAGAAAGCAAAAACGCGCTGAACTCGGTTTAAAAGATAATGAAATAATGTTGTTTTCTGTGGCGGAACTTACTAAGCGCAAAAATCTGGCGGTTGCAATAAAAGCGATGTCAAGAATAATCGGCAGTAATATAAAGTATTTTGTCCGCGGTGAAGGAGAGCTCAAGGAATATTTGCTTGGACTTATAAAACAATATAACCTCGGTGATAAAGTATTTTTACTCGGATATGGTAAGGATATACCTCAGATGTGTAATGCAGCAGATATTTTTATTTTCCCTACTTTGCAGGAGGGACTGCCGGTAGCCCTTATGGAGGCAATGGCAAACGGACTTCCTGTGTTATGTTCAAATGTCAGAGGAAATGTTGACCTTATTGAAGACGGCAAGGGCGGTTTTACATATGATAAATATGATTTTGAAGGCTTTGCCAAGGGAATTGATTTACTTGCAAAAAATGCCGAACTGCGAAAAACTATGGCGGAGTATAATATTAAGAAATTAGAAAAGTTTAAACTTAGCAATATTCAAAATAAATATGTAAAAATTATTTATGAGTTATTTAAGTGAGAGTTGTATTTTATGGGCAATTTCAAATTTAGTATAATTATTCCGGTTTATAACACGGAAAAGTATCTTGCAGAGTGTGTTGACAGCGTGTTGAACCAGACGTACAAGAATTTTGAAGTAATACTTGTAGATGACGGTTCAACCGATAATTCGCCAAAGCTATGTGATGAGTACACACAAAAAGACAGCAGAATAAAAGTTATTCACAAAAAAAACGGAGGATTATCATCTGCCAGAAATTCAGGTATGGAGATAATGACAGGCGATTACTTTATTTTTTTAGACAGCGACGATTATTGGAACAGCAATAGTTTTTTAAATAATCTCGTAAGCGACTGTTTATTTGAAAAAAATACCGATGTAATAATTTTTGGCTACGCTCAGTATTTTGAGGATACGGGTTTGAAAATTGATTATATTGATTTTTCAAAAAAATTTTTCGGAAAAAATAAAGAAGAACAGATTAAAAGTCTTATAGAAAATGATATGTATCAGTCGTCCTCGTGTAATAAATGCGTTAAATCAATGCTGTATTATGAAAATGACCTTAAATTCAAAGAAGGGATATTCAGTGAAGATATAGATTGGAGCGCACGTTTGCTTCTTTATGCTGATTCTTTTGATGTTATGGAATCCACTGTTTATATTTACAGACAAAACAGTCAATCAATTACTCACAACAAGAGAAAGAAACACATTGTTGATTTAAAGAATAATATTAAGACAATTGTGGAATTATCCTATAATATTAAGGGCGAGCCGTATTATGATTATTATATGAACTACTGTGCGTATCAATATATTACTTTTTTAAATTGTGTATGCTGTGTTGAGGACAATGAAGACATTTCAAAAGAGAAAGAAGAAATGAAAGAATATGCATGGCTGCTAAAATACCATATAAATCGCAAGACAAGGTTGGTATATCTTTTTAATAAATTTTTGGGGTACAATGTAATGCTGTCATTGCTGAAATTGTATTTAAAATTGAGTTAAAATTCCGGCAATGAAAGGGTGAGCTGTATGATTCCAAAAGTCATACATTATTGTTGGTTCGGCGGAAATCCAAAACCTGATATTATAAATAAATGTATAGAGTCATGGAAAAAATTCTGTCCTGATTGGGAAATCAAAGAGTGGAATGAAACCAATTTTGATATAAATGAAGTTCCATATATGAAAGAGGCTTACGATTCAAAAAAATGGGCATTTGTATCTGATGTAGCACGGCTGTTAGTTATATATAAATATGGCGGAATTTATATGGATACCGATGTTGAGTTGTTAAGCACATTGTACAGTCTGACAGATTATGAGGCTTTTTTTGCTTTTGAAAGTGAAAGAAATATAAATACAGGATTAGGCTTTGGTGCTGTTAAGCACCATAAGATAATCAAAGCAATGTTAGATTATTATAACGACAGGCATTTTACAATAGATGGTAAGGTCGATTTAACCCCTTGTCCTGCCGGAAACACTTCCGCGTTGACAAAATGTTGTGAAAAATTTATACGAGACGGTTCTACACAGACTATAGATAATGTCTGCATACTTTCGTGCAGCGATTATTTTAAATTTGCTCGTCATCATGCGACGGCTACCTGGACTGAAGGAAATCAATCATATATAAGAAAACCTTATCGTCCCACACGGTTAAAACAATTTTTGCGACAAACTAAACGATTTGATTATATAGAAAAGCATTTTGGAAAAAAGGCGCTAAAGATGTATACTTTTTTTGCGTACGATTTTCTTGAATTTGGTTTGTTTTATTTAATAAAGCGATCATTTAGACGAAAGCATTGACATATGGTGCGTGTTAAATATTTTAGTGCATTGTTTGAGGATTGATATGTTATGGAAAATAAAATAAGAATAACTGTTTTTACGCCTGCCTATAACAGAGAAAAATGTCTTCCCAACGGGTATCATGCGTTGCAGAGACAGACTTGTAAAGATTTTATATGGCTTATTGTGGATGACGGATCTAAGGATAATACAAGAGCGTTGGTTCAAAAATGGCAAAATGAAGATAATGACTTTGAAATACGATATATATATAAAGAAAACGGTGGGCTTCACACCGCTTATAACACCGCCATTGCCAATATGGATACAGAGTTATGTGTATGCGTTGATTCTGACGATTATATGCCCGATGATGCAATAGAAAGAATACTTAATTTTTGGGATAAATACGGAAGTGACGATGTAGCCGGAATAGTGGGCCTTGATTATACTCCTGACGGAAAGCGATTAGGGGATAAATTGCCCGAACAGAAAACCGTAAATCTTATTGACCTGCTTACAGGTAAATATAAAATTGATAATAAAGACAGAAAAAACGTTGTCAGAACCGAACTGTACAAGCAGGTTGCCCCAATGAAGAGTTTCGAGGGTGAAAAGAACTTCAATCCGCATTATATGCATTTGTTAATATCACTGAAATATGATTTTTTGGTGATGAACGAAAATTTATGTTTTGTGGATTATCAACCTGACGGAATGGAAGCAAATATGTTGTGGCAATATTACAACAGTCCTAACAGTTTTGCAGAGATAAGATTACTTTATTTGTCTTTTCCAGACACCCCTCTTAAATTTAAAATAAGAAACAGTATTCACTATTGTTCAAGCTGTATTTTGGCAAAAAGAAAACATTTTATAAGGAAAGGTCCTCATAGTGTTTTGGCGCTTGCGTGCCTGCCTGCAGGTTTTATGTTATCGCGATATATTATCAGTAAAAATAAAAAGTAAATTCGGGGAGAGATAGACGAATATGAAAAAAATCTTGTTTTTTATTCCTAATCTGTCTGTCGGCGGAGCTGAAAAAGTGCTTGTAAATCTTGTCAATAATATGGACAAAAGCAAGTTTGACATTACGGTGCAGACACTTTTTGCAGGCGGTGTAAACGAACAGTTCCTGAAAAAGGATATTAAATATAAATACTGCTTTAAAAAGACTTTTAAGGGAAACAGCCAGATTTTAAAGCTGTTTTCACCGAAGAGCCTGTATAAAAAATTTATAAAAGAGCACTATGATATTATTGTTTCTTACTTGGAGGGATCTGCGGCGCGAATTGTGAGCGGGTGCGATGATAAAAACACAAAGCTGGTAAGCTGGATACATATTGAGCAGCACGATGCTAAGAATGCAAGTTATGCATTTAAGAATTATGGTGAAGCGCAAAAGTGTTATCAAAGGTTTGACAGAACCATATGTGTATCTGAGTTTGTCAAAGAGGATTTTTTATCTCTTTTTAAGATTAGCAATTCTGTAGAGGTTCTCTACAATACAAATGAAACACATCAAATAATTGAGCAAGCTAAAGAAAAAATCAAAGATGTTGATTTTAATGATGATGAAATTAATATTTGCGTAGTAGGTACAATTTCAAAACGAAAGGGTTGCGACCGAATAGTAAGTATTCAAAAAAGACTAATTGACTGTAATATTAAATCACATATTTACTTTTTAGGAGTGGGCTCTGATGAGGAATTTGTGAAAATTTATGCAGCGAATAACGGAATACAAGATTCTGTAACTTTACTTGGCTATCAGACAAATCCGTATAAATATATTTCAAAATGCGATATGTTTATATGTGCTTCTTTGGCAGAAGGATTCAGCACAGCCGCAACAGAGGCTCTGATACTAGGAGTACCTGTAGTAACGGTAAATGTTTCAGGTATGAAAGAAATGCTCGGAGAGAATAACGAGTATGGCATAGTTACCGAGAACAACGAGGACGCTCTCTTTGAGGGAATTAAAAAGATGATAAAAACAGACGGTATGCTTAAGCACTATGCCGAAAAGGCAAAAGAAAGAGGAAAATTTTTCAGCACAGAAAATACGGTTAAGGCTGTTGAAAAAATGTTTGACAGCTTGTGATTCAGGGGTTAAATTATGAAACACGCTTTTTACTTTAGATTTTATAAAATGATACATAATGAATTTATATGTTGTTTTTTGGCTCAGCTCGCATATTTTTTGTATTGTTGCCTGTATTTTTTTAAAAAGTTGCGTTTACATAAGAAAAATGTTAATATGACATTTGAGCAGGCGCACAATTTAATTGACAGTGTATATCAAAAGCCCGATAAAAAAATCGAATATATAAATTCTCCGATTGATGATAAACTTGATTTATCGGTAGTCATTCCAGTTTACAACTATGCAGAAATTCTCGAACAAAATATTAAGTCAATTTTAAACCAAAAAACCGATTTTAAATACGAGGTTATTTTTGTCGATGACGGCTCAACTGACGGCGCTAAAGAAATTTTAAAGAAGTACGAAAACGAACCTAAAGTAAAAGTAATATATCAGCAAAACGGAGGTATAGGCACAGCAAGAAATGCTGGAATAAACGCTGCCTGCGGTAAGTATCTTATGTTTATCGATTGCGACGATACCGTGCACAGTGATATTATTCAGACTCTTATGGAAAGAGCGGTAAAAGACAATTGTGATATTGTTATGGCTGCTCATAATCTTGACAAAGAGAAAAACGGCACGGTTTACGAGGTGATTCCAAACGTTTATCCTCAAAAAAATCTTATGAGGTATAAGTACGGAAACGAAATTATGAATTATGCCGGATTGCCGTGGGCAAAGGTTTATAAGAGAGAGCTTTGGAATAAGGTTAGATTTTTCCCGGGCTATTGGTATGAGGATACCATAATTCAGATGCTTATTTACCCTCAGTGCAAAACTTTTGAATATATTCCGAAAATCGTATATGAGTATAAATGGTACGAAAAGAACTTTTCGCATGTGCAAGGCAATTCAAAAAGCTATAAGGCTATTGATATATATGGTCTGATGTCCGAAATAATAAAGCATTATAATGAGATAAATTTACAACAAAATAAGGCATTTTATATTGATTTGCTTCGCCATTTTAGTTGCTTTTATTATCCGACAATTAGAAGTTTTGATGACGACATCATAACAGCAATGTTTTTACTTGCGAAAGAATATGTTGATGAATACAGGCCTTCGGGCAAGGTGAAAATGCCGTTTATGCTCAGACAGGTTGAAAAGGCGTTTGAAAGCGGCAATATTGAGCTTTGGAAGTTGTCAAGCTGTTATCAGTAAAGAATATAATAAAAGTTTTTTACATAGAGAGAATTAGGCTATATTAAGCAACGCTAATTAAATAAAGGTATATATTATGAATAAATCGAAAATATCTGTAATAGTTCCTGCTTATAATGCGGAAAATATGATTGAAAATTGCATACAAAGTATTTTAAATCAGACATACCGCAATTTAGAAATTGTCATTGTCAATGACGGTTCAACCGACGGCACACTTGATATTTTAAAAGGACTTTCAAACAAAGACAGTCGAATTAAGATAGTTGATATTAAAAACGGCGGCGTTTCACATGCTCGCAATACAGGCATAGACATTGCCACGGGCAGCTACATAACTTTTGTTGATTCCGATGATACAATAGAGCCTGATATGTATGAGTATTTGATAAATTTGATTGAAAAGTACAGCGTCGATATTGCGCATTGCAGTTATGCCAATATTGACAAATACGGCAACAGAAGAGTTGTAGGCGATACTGGCAGAGAAATTTTGCAAAATCACGATGAGGCTTTAAAATGTCTGGTATCGGGAAGATTGTTTATCGGAGGATTATGTAATAAACTTTATAAAATAAAACTTTTTGATGACGTCAGATTAGACGAAACAATAAAATTTAACGAAGATATTTTGATAAATTATGAACTGTTTGATAAGGCAAAAACATCGGTGTATTCAGATAGGGCGCTTTATGATTACTATGCAAATGACGAAAGCGCGACGCACAGCTCAGACCCGGTGATTGCAAATAAACAGTGTATGTATGTGTCTGAATTGATTTATCAGAAAAGCAAAGGAAAAATCTATGAATCGGACGCATCAAAAAGACTTGCCTATACGGCAATGGTACTTTACCGAGCTTATTTGTACTCCGACAGCGTAAGTAAAGCAGAAAAAAATGAATTAAAACATAGGCTAAGAGAATTTGACGCCAATAACTTATATGTCGGAAAGAACGAGAAAATAAATGTTTATATGATGTCTCATATGCCGCTCTTTTATAAACTATTTTACAAATTTTATGATAAAATCAGAGTTAAAAAACTTGATCCCGAACAGTAGGTGAAACAGATGAAACCTTTGATTTCAGTCATTGTACCGATATACAATGTTGAAAAATACCTCAGCAAATGTGTTGACAGTATAATAAATCAAACATATAAAAATCTTGAAATAATCCTTGTTGACGATGGTTCACCGGATAACTGCCCGAAAATCTGCGATGAATATGAAAAAAAGGACAGCAGGATAAAGGTTATTCACAAAGAAAACGGCGGCTTGTCCGATGCCAGAAATGCAGGGATGAAAATTGCGAAAGGCAAGTACATAAGCTTTATTGACAGTGACGATTTTATAAGTGAAAATTTTATAAATATTCTTTACAGAAACCTTTCTGTGTCAAAATGCGATATTGCGGAGTGTGATATTTTGAAATTTGTCGAATACGAAAATCCGGTTGAGCAATTGTCGGATAAAAAACCATTGGTTGTTGATACAGAAAAAGGTTTAAGTATGCTGATTGCAGAAAATGAATTTCACCAGTATGTATGGAATAAACTTTATAAATCGGAATTGATTAAAGGCATTTATTTTGAAAAAGGAAAACTCAATGAAGATGAATTTTGGACATACCGGATTTTTGGCAGAGCAAGGAGTATTTGTAAAATATACGATGTAATGTATTTTTATTTGCAAAGAAAGAATAGTATAATGGGTGTTTCGTTTAATTTAAAACGGCTCGACTCACTCGAAGCAAAAGTACAAAGGCAGAAATATATTGATAAAAATTATCCGTCTGTTGCAAATCAGGCAAAGGTAGATTTGTTAGGAACCTGTATTTTTATGTGTCAGTCAGCCTTGAAGTTTATGGATGGTTCTGAAAAGAAGAAAGCAATAGAGATAATAAAAAAATGTGTAAAAGATAATCAATTAAAAAAAATTGATATCAGCAGTTTGCAGGACAAAAATCATTTTTGGTTTGGTTTCGCGCAGAAATGTTTTATCTTATGCTGTAAAATCAGAAGTATGACCGGAGTGGGATTTTAATATGCCGAAAGTAAGTGTAATAGTGCCTGTATATAAAGCGGAGCAATATTTACATAATTGTATAGACAGTATTCTGAATCAGATATACAGGGATTTTGAGCTCATTCTCGTGGATGACGGTTCACCAGATAAAAGCGGTGAAATTTGTGACAAATACGCGGAAAATGACGGCAGAATAAAAGTAATTCACAAGGGAAACGGCGGTGTGTCGAGTGCCAGAAACGAGGGAATGTGCACCGCGAAAGGTGAGTACATTTGTTTTGTTGACAGCGATGACAGTTTAAATATTTATTTTTTGCAAAAGTGTCTGGAGCTTGCAAAGTCATATGGTGATGAACTGATTATTTGTGGATACAACAAAATAGAAAACAACAAAATACAAAAAAATATTTTTTCAGATGAGAAATATGATATACTGCAAAGAGATCAGGTTATTATGACACTGGTTGAAAAAGTTTTGATTTGTGCCCCATGGGGAAAGTTGTATAGAAGTGATATAATAAAAGATAATGAAATTAAATTTCCCGAGGATATGTCGTTAGGCGAGGATATGGTATTCAATTTTCATTATTGTAATTATATCAGTAAGATTGTTATAATCAATTCTCCGTTATATAATTATATTGTTGTTAACGAAAACTCTTTATTGAATAAGTATAAGACTGACTTATATTCAAAACAGATGACAATTAATAATAGGCTATCAGAGTATATAGATAATTGGCAGATAGATAATAATCAAATTAAAAAATTGAATAACTATATATATTTTTGTTATGAAAAAATCTTATTCAATACTTTTTCAAAAAAAAACAACTGGAGCTTAACAACTAAATTAAAATACAACAAAAGAATTATAAAAAGTAAAGATTTCAAGGACGCATTGAAAAACTTCAGCGGAAAAATAAATCCCATATTAAATATTTCTTATAAAATAAACAGTTTTTTACCTGTTGTTTTATTTGATAATATAAGGATGCTTATTCTAAGCAAAAGGTGATAGAATGATTGAAAGTAAAGTTGATTTAAAACGATATATACATAGTGATAATGCTTATCTTAACAATGTACAACGAAATAAAAAAGCTCGGTTTTTTATGCACCAAGTTCATGACCCAGGGTATTATATTTGTAAATACGTGAGATTTCTGCGTAAGCAAGAGTATTTTATTAATACTCAAAAAGGAAATAAATTTAAGGCCGTTATGGCTTTATATTATGAAAGAAGGAAACACAATCTTGGAAATAAACTTGGTTTTTATATAGGACCGAATTGCTTTGAAGAGGGTCTTACTTTGGCCCATCATGGTAGTATAATAGTAAATCCTAATGCAAAAATAGGTAAAAATTGTATACTGCATGGTGATAATTGTATTGGTAAAAATAAAACCGAGATGTGTCCAAAAATTGGAAATAATGTTGATATAGGTTTTGGAGCCGTAGTTATAGGTGATATTACTATAGCTGATAATGTTAAAATCGGAGCAAATGCTGTAGTTGTGAAATCGTGTTTAACTGAAGGGGCTACTTTAATCGGAGTACCGGCAAAAGTAGTAAAACGTTGATAAGACTATATATTTTTTGAAGATATTTTAAAGTAAAGAGTGTATGAACTAAAGAAAGGCTTGTAATTATGAATAACAGCAAATCACAATTAAAATCGGGTGTAGTGCTTTCCTATATAAATTTAATAATAGGAAATGTAATACCGTTAATTTACACCCCAATGATGCTGAGCTTGTTGGGACAAAGCGAATACGGTCTATATACTCTTGCAAATACAATAGTCGGTTATTTGTCACTGCTGAGTTTTGGTATGGGCAGTGCAATTGTAAGGTATATTACTAAATACAAAGTTTCGGGAGACAAAGAAAAAGAGCGACAAATGTTCGGCCTTTTTACATTTTTATTTACTGTATTAGCTGTTATTGTTTTTGTATTGGGAATTATACTTTCTTTTAATGTACACTTATTTTATTCAAATACGCTGAATGCAAGTGAATTGCAGACGATGCGTATATTGATAATTTTATGCACAATAAATAGTGCGGTTACATTTTTGTTTACAACATATCTTTCAATGATAATGATTTACGAAAGGTATGTATTCAGGCAAATATTGAATATTTTTACAACTGTTGCAATGCCATGCGTTAATATTATCGTGTTGTATATGGGGCTCGCTTCGGTGGGAATGGTTGTTTCATCAACTGTTCTTAATATTTTAGTGTCTGTAGCGAGTGTTATCTATTGCCATCGTTCACTACATATAAAGCCTAAGTTTAAAGGTATGCCTTTCGGAGAATTGCGTGAAATTTTCGGTTTTTGTTTCTTTGTGTTTTTAGGCAGTGTAGTAGATATGCTGTTCTGGTCAACCGACAAAATCATTATTGGTGCTGTAATAGGCACGGTAGCAGTCGCCGTTTATAATGTAGGTGCGACATTTAATACTATTGTAACGTCAATTTCTACTACAATAAGCAGTATTTTGACCCCTAAAGTGACTAATATGGTATTCTCAAGTGAAAATACTAAGGTACTGACTGATTTTTTCATAAAAGTAGGCAGATTGCAGTATTTGGTTGTTTCCTTGGTGGTTTCAGGTTTTATTGTTTTTGGCAGACAATTTATACATTTATGGGTAGGAGACGGATATAACGAAGCGTATTTCGTTGCACTGCTTACATTATTGCCTGTGGTTGTTCCGTTGATTCAAAATACCGGACTGTCTATCGTAATGGCTCAAAATAAACATAAATTCAGATCAATAGTTTATTTGATAATTGCAATAGTTAATGTGTTGACAACTGCCATTGCTGTAAATTACTGGGGGATAATAGGCGCCGCTGCCTGCAGTGCTGCTTCATATATAATAGGTCAGGGATTTATAATGAACTGGTATTACTGGAAGAAAACAGGAATCGATATACCTATGTTCTGGAAAAATATAATTAAGATGAGTTTAGCTCCGGTAATCATGATAACAGCAGGAATTATAATTTGTCATTATGTTGAGCTTGAAAGTTGGATATTGTTACTTATGGGTATAGCAATTTACCTGATATGTTATATTCCAATTGTATGGTTTACAGGAATGAATAAATATGAGAAAAATATAATAATAACTCCCGTAAAAAATGTGTTTAATAGAATTCGGAGGAAATAAAAATTATGATAAAACTGTATAATCATGGGGGCAGTCTAAATCATGGTTGTGAAGCAATTGTCCGATCAACAAAGAAAATTATAAATGATAATAATATTGAACTTTGGTCAAGAAATCCTGAGTTTGATAAATGTTATGGGGTTGATAAAGTTATAAATATAAGATATGACGAAAAATCAGTTCCGAATAAAATTCAAAACTTATTTAATAAAATTATTTCAAAAACTTTTAAAACAGATGAACCATTTATTAAGCAGGAAAGAAAAGTCTTTTTGGATAATTTATCGAGAAATGATATATGTTTATCAATAGGAGGAGATTTGTACTGCTATAAAGGTGTTGATAGATTATATTATTTGGATAAAACTATAAAAAGAAAAAAAGCGAAAACTGTATTATGGGGATGTTCTGTTGATTCCGAATCAATAGATGAAACTGCCCTAAAAAATTTAGAACTCTTTGATTTAATTATTGCACGGGAAAGTATCAGCTTTAATACATTAAAAAAGATAAATAAAAATACATATTTTTATCCAGATCCTGCGTTCCAGTTGGATGTGAATAAACCCGAAAAAGTTAATGATAAGTTTGAAACAAATATGGTTGGAATAAATGTGAGTCCGTTGATTATCGGCTGTGAAAAAAACGAGGGCATAACTGAAAAATCATATGAAAATCTTATTGAATTTATTATAAAAAACACTGATATGAAAGTTGTTTTTATTCCTCATGTTGTCTATGATTTTGATGATGACAGAAAGCCGCTCAAGCAGTTGTATGAAAAGTATAGAGATACTAAAAGAGTAATAATGCTTGAAGATTGCAATTGCTCTGAACTCAAATGGTATATTTCAAAATGCAGATTTATTATTACGGCAAGAACACATGTATCAATTGCTTCATACTCCACTTGTGTTCCTACTCTTGTTGTAGGCTATTCGACTAAGTCAAGAGGAATTGCGAAAGATATTTTTGGAACATATGAAAATTATGTAATTCCGGTTCAAAGTTTGTCAAGTAAGGATACTCTAAGTACTAAATTTAAGTGGTTAATGGAAAATGAAGAAAGAATAAAATCTCATCTTCAAAGTGTTATGCCGGAATATTGTTCAAAATCGCTTATGGCCGGAGAATGTATCAGGAAATTGACAGGTTGATTGGTGATAATAATGATTCATATTGAAAATAAAGAAAACTGTTGCGGTTGTGCTTCGTGTGCGAATGTTTGTCCTGAAAATTGCATTGTTATGCAGGCTGATAAGGAAGGTTTTTTATATCCCAACACAAACATAGATATTTGTGTTAATTGCAATTTGTGTAACAAATCCTGTCCGATAATTATTAAAAAATCAACTAATAATCAAAGTATTATTTATGGTTGTTACAATAAAAATGAGGAAATAAGACGAAAAAGTACATCGGGCGGAGTCTTTTATATACTATGTGAATATATAATAAAAAATAACGGAGTCGTTTTTGGCGCGGCTTTTGATGATGAATTTAATGTGTATCATAATTATGCAGAGACAATTGCAGATTGTGAAAAATTTATGGGTTCAAAATATGTTCAAAGTGTAATTGGTGAAAGCTATAAGAAAGTCAAAATATTTCTTGATGATAACAGACTTGTCCTTTTTACAGGAACCCCTTGTCAGATTTCCGGATTATATGCTTTTCTAAAAAAAGACTATGATAATTTATTTACGCAGGATATTGTTTGTCATAGTGTTCCATCGCCGAAAGTCTGGAGTGACTATAAGAAATTTATAGGAGTAGGTGATAAGAAGAAAATAAGTAAATTAAATTTCAGAGATAAAGAAAGCGGATGGAAAAACAGTACAATGGATATTGTCTTTGATAACGGCGACTGTTTATCCGGATTATATTCCAAAAATGAATATATTTCAGGGTTTATAAACGGACTTTATTCACGACCGTCTTGTTATAATTGTAATTTTTCCAAAATAAACAGAGAAAGTGATATTACACTTGGAGATTTTTGGGGAGTGGACACTTTTTATCCTGAATTATTTGACAATAAAGGTACATCATTGGTTATGGTTAATTCGGTAAAAGGTAAAAAACTTTTTAATTATGCTAAGAAACAATTAAAATACAAGTCAGTAAAAATGAGCAAAGCAATTTGGTATAATTGTGCAGTTGTAAGTTCTGCTGATTATAATAAAAACAGAAGTAATTTCTTTAACGATAAAAAAAATAGCTTTAAAGATAAGGTAAATAACAATTTAGTTTTTATAAAAAAAGATGAAAAAGTATATACCCTAACACTTTTAGAACGTGTTAAAAACAAAATAATAAATATTATGGGACTGAGGAAATAATGATTTATTTAACAATAAAAGGCAGACTTGGCAATCAAATGTTTCAATATGCTTTTGCAAGAGCATTAAAGGAAAAACTCAATCAAGAAATACTGATTGATTGGCATCATGTAATAGATTCGGATAAAAAACAACCCGGCATAGGTTATTGTAATTCTCTGAAAGATTTTAATGTAACAAATTTTTCTTCAATTGATTCAAGCAAATATGAAAAGTATATGAATATAAGGCAGCGTTTGGCTTTTAGAAATTATGAAAAACATTTTCCGTATAACGGCTCTTTGTATGATAGATATATTTTTGAAACAGATTTTCTCAAAAAAAATAAAAACAGTGGACTTTGGTTTTTTGAAAACGGCTACTATGATTTTTCAATGAATAAAGTTCACAAAAACGTTTTTTTGAGTGGATACTATGAGTCAGAAAAGTATTTTAGCAGTATAGAAAATATTATAAGAAAAGAATTTAAGCCTGTGCATGATAGACTGGAACATAATACCGAACTTTATAAACAGATCGAAAACTCCAATTCGGTTTGTGTAACAGTCAGAAGAGGTGATTTTTTAAAAAGTTCACTGCATAATGTGTGTAAATTAGATTATTTTTTAAAAGGTATGGATATAATTGCCTCTAAAGTTTCGGATGCTAAGTTTTTTATTTTTTCAAATGATGTTGAGTGGTTAAGAGAAAATGTTAATTTCAAATATCCGGTTATTTTCGAAAATGGAAATGATCCGGTTTGGGAAAAACTCAGACTTATGTATTTATGCAAACATTTTGTGATTTCAAACAGTACATTTAGTTGGTGGGCACAATATTTGAGCAGTAACAAGGATAAAATAGTAGTCGCTCCTGACAGATGGTATAACAGCACAATCACATCAGATTTGTTGAAAAATGAAAGTTATGTAAAAATTAAATGTTAGCAGGGGTAAAAAATGAAAACAAAAGGAAAGAAAATAGATAGGCTATACGGTATAGAATTGTTAAGAATTATATCAATGTTAATGGTTCTGAGTTTGCACTTTCTGATAAAAGGAAACTATAATAAATCGGAAAATGTATATGTAAACTCCGAATCATGGGTATTGATATGTTTTTCAGTTGTTGCTGTTAATTGTTATGTATTAATTTCAGGGTATTTTATGTGCGAAAAATCATTTAAGTTAAGCCGAATTATAAATACATATACACAGATGTTTTTCTATTCAATAGCAACTTTTGCAGTAATGATTATTATCGGTATAAATCAATTCAGTGTGGGTTCATTAGCAAAAAGTATAATGCCTTTTGTTTTTAACAATTACTGGTTTGTGACTACATATATACTTTTATTATTTATATCGCCATTACTTAATAGTGCTATAAACAATATGAGCAAAAGTAAGATGAAATTAGTTTTATTTACTTTAGTTTGTATATTTTGTTTTATAAATAATATAGTAAAGCCTATAAATCCAATTGAGTCATCAGGTGGTTACGGGTTAATATGGTTTATTGTATTATATATGACTGCGGCATATATAAAAAAATATTATGTGGCAAGCGGAGAGTGGATAAAGTATTTTTTACTTTATGTTGTTTTTGCTGTTATTAATTTCGGGGTTCATTGTTTATTTAGTGGTAAAGGTGTAGTTTGGGACAATAGTATGGTGAGAGATTACAACAATATTTTGGTATATTGTGCATCTGTTTGTTTATTTTTAGCCTTTTTAAATCTAAGAATAAATAATAAAGTAATGATAAGAATTATCGGTTTTATTTCACCATTAACGTTTGCGGTATATTTGATTCATGAATCACCTTTTGTTCAATCTTTTATTTGGGAACATATCAATGTAAATAAGTTATGCTTAGATAACGGAATGTTCTTTTTGTTTGCGATAGTAACAATAATATTGTTGTTTTTATTATGTTGTTGTTTCGAATTTATTAGAAGCAGACTTTTTAAAGTTCTGCGTATAAATAAAGGAATAATACGAATTTCTGATTTTGCAGAGAGAATAATACGTAAAAAAGTAGGTAAGTAAAATGAAAATATTAATTACAGGGGCAAATGGGTATATAGGAAGTCGACTTGTGGAACTGTGTTTGGACAAAGGTTTTGATGTAATTGCTGTTGATATTTGTAGTAATTATATTGATCGCCGTGCAAGGTTTATAAATTTTGATATTTTTAGTGATTCTGATCTTTTTATAAGCAATGGTTCAATATCTGCAGATGTTCTTATCCATCTCGCTTGGAGAAATGGTTTTGTTCATAATGATTTTTCTCATATTCAGGATTTACCTAAACATATACATTTTTTAAAAAATGCGATTGATAGTGGTATAAAATATATTTCAGTTATGGGTTCTATGCATGAAGTAGGTTATTATGAAGGAAAAATTAACGAAGATACCCCATGTAACCCGATGTCATTTTACGGAATTTCAAAAAATGCATTACGACAGGCAATGCAAATAATAAAAGATGAAAGTAACGTATATTTTCATTGGTTGAGAGCCTATTATATCATTGGAAATGATTTGCGTAGTAATTCCATATTCGGAAAGCTATATAGGAATTCACTAAATGGGATAAATGATTTTCCAATGAATTCCGGGAAAAATAAATATGATTTTGTTACACTTGATGAACTTTGTGAACAAATAATTGCAGCTTCGATTCAAAATGAAGTTAACGGAACTATTAATGTATGTTCAGGAGTACCTATTGCATTGGGAACAAAGGTAGAAGAATATATAATGAAAAATCATCTGGATGTTCAGTTAAAATACGGCGCTTTTCCTGATCGCCCATATGATTCTCCTTGTATTTATGGAGATGTAAAAAAAATTAAAAAGATTATGGATAATAGTAGAATAGTAACGGCTAATAAATGATTAATAATTATTATTTTTTACTGATTTTAAAAATCTTTTTGTATTTATAAAAGAATAATTAATTTGTACAAGCGTTTATATTTTCAATCGTTATTTTATAAAATATAAAGTGAAAACTACAATAGAAATGTAAGGAGGACAAGATGAAAGGCATAATTCTTGCCGGAGGAGCCGGAACAAGGCTTTATCCGCTTACAAAAGTTACATCAAAACAGCTTTTGCCTGTTTACGACAAACCTATGATTTATTATCCGCTTTCAACGCTGATGCTTGCGGGAATTAAGGATATTCTTATCATATCTACCCCCGAAGATACGCCCAGATTTGAAAAACTTCTCGGCAGCGGTGAGCAGTTCGGTATAAATCTGTCATATAAAGTTCAGCCGTCGCCTGACGGACTTGCTCAGGCGTTTATTCTGGGTGAAGAGTTTATCGGCGATGACGCCTGCGCGATGATTTTGGGGGATAATATATTTTACGGAAACGGATTTGTCAGAGCGCTAAGAGATTCGGTGAAAAATGCCGAGAATAACGGACGCGCCACAGTTTTCGGATATTATGTAAACGACCCGCAAAGATTCGGTATAGTTGAGTTTGACAAAAACGGCAAGGTGATTTCCGTAGAGGAAAAGCCCGAAAATCCAAAGTCAAACTACGCAATTACAGGACTTTACTTCTATCCGTCAGGTGTAAGCAAAAATGCGAAAGCTGTCAAACCCTCTGCAAGGGGAGAGCTTGAAATTACATCTCTCAATGAAATGTATTTAAACGACAATCTGCTTGATGTTCAGCTTTTGGGAAGAGGTTACGCGTGGCTTGATACAGGCACGGTGGACAGCCTTGTTGATGCTGCTGACTTCGTTAAGACGATTGAAAAGCGGCAGGGTATCAAAATTTCCGCTCCCGAAGAAATTGCATATAAAAACGGCTGGATTTCCAAGAGTAAGCTGCTTGAAAGCGCCGAGCTTTACGGCAAAAGTCCTTACGGCAAACATTTGAAAGCGGTTGCGGACGGTAAACTGTTTTACTAAATGAATTGAGGAGAAGAGCTATGAATATATTGGTGACAGGCGGAGCCGGATTTATCGGTGCGAATTTTATTTATCTTGAGCTTCAAAAGCATCCCGAGGACAGAATTGTATGTGTGGACAAGCTTACATATGCGGGCAATCTTGAAACGCTCAAAGAGGCTATGACGCACGACAATTTCAGATTTGTCAAGGCTGACATTTGCGACAGAAAGGCGATATTTGACCTTTTTGCCGAGGAGAAGTTTGATATAGTGGTTAACTTTGCGGCTGAAAGCCATGTTGACCGTTCAATAGAAAATCCCGAAGTATTTTTGAAGACAAATATTTTGGGCACGCAGGTTTTGATGGACGCCTCAAAAGAATACGGAGTGAAGCGTTATCATCAGGTGTCAACCGACGAGGTTTACGGTGATTTGCCGCTTGACAGACCCGACCTCTTCTTTACAGAGGAAACACCGCTGAAAACTTCAAGCCCGTATTCCTCATCAAAAGCAGGAGCCGATCTGCTGGTAAACGCATACCACAGAACCTACGGCTTGCCCACTACTATCAGCCGCTGTTCAAATAACTATGGTCCGTACCAGTTTCCCGAAAAGCTTATTCCGCTTATGATTGCGAACGCTTTGGAGGAAAAGCCGCTGCCGGTATATGGAGAGGGAATTAACGTTCGCGACTGGCTTTATGTTGAAGATCATTGTAAGGCGATTGATTTAATCATAAGAAACGGTAAGGTTGGTGAGGTTTACAACATCGGCGGTCACAACGAGATGAAAAATATCGACATCGTAAAGATTATCTGCAAGGCTCTCGGCAAAAGCGAGGATTTGATTGTCCACGTAACGGACAGAAAGGGTCACGATATGCGTTATGCGATTGATCCCGCGAAAATTCATTCAGAGCTGGGCTGGCTGCCCGAAACAAAATTTGTTGACGGAATTCAGAAAACCATAAAATGGTATCTTGACAACAAAGATTGGTGGGAACGTATAATATCGGGTGAATACAAAAATTACTATGATAAAATGTACGGCGACAGATTAAAAAATTTTTAAAGAGGGATAACATTGAAATTACTTGTAACAGGCGTAAACGGACAACTTGGATATGACGTAAAAAATGAGCTTGGAAAACGCGGTTATGAGGTTGTGGGCGTTGACATTGACGAAATGGATATAACCGACAAAGACAGTGTTGATTCGGTTATTTCAACAGTAAAACCGGACGCGGTTATTCATTGCGCGGCATGGACCGCGGTCGATTTGGCGGAGGACGAAGATAAAATTGAAAAAGTTCGTCTTGTAAACGCGGTCGGAACGCAAAATATTGCGAACGCGTGCAAAGCAAATGATTGCAAGCTGATGTACATATCGACCGATTACGTTTTTGACGGCATGGGTACTCGTCCGTGGGAACCTGATGATGAGAGAAATCCTCTCAATGTTTACGGACAGACGAAATGCGATGGTGAGATTGCAATTGAAAATACCATTGAAAAATATTTTATAGTACGCATTTCATGGGCCTTTGGAATCAACGGCAAGAACTTTGTAAAAACAATGCTTGAGCTCGGAAAAAATCATAATAAGTTGACGGTAGTCGATGACCAGATCGGTTCGCCTACTTATACATTTGACCTTGCAAGATTGCTGGCAGATATGATCCAAACAGATAAGTACGGCAGATATCATGCAACGAACGAAGGCTTTTGCAGCTGGTATGACTTTGCCTGTGAAATTTTTAGATTGGCATCAAAATACGATGAGCGGTACAAAAATATTGAGGTAAGGCCCGTTGACAGCAGCGCTTATCCCGCAAAGGCAAAACGCCCGTCAAACAGCAGAATGAGCAAAGAAAAACTCACTCAAAACGGGTTTAGGAGATTGCCCGCTTGGCAGGACGCTTTGGAAAGATATTTGAAAGAAATTTTCAGGTGATGTATATGATTAACTATTCTTATCTTCGTCCCAAAAAAGCGAAGGCATTAAAAAAATTGGACGGAAAAATCTTTTATTAAAAGAACAGATATTAAAGCTTATTCATATAAAAATGCAACCATTTTGCCCTTAAAAAAATTTGAAAGTGATAATTTACTGTTTGGCAGAGGAGGAGTTGTTGACGAAAACGGTAAATATATAGATATATCTGCAATTGATAATCGGGTGCAAAATTCTTATGAATATACATCTCCTTTAAAAGAAGATAAAAAAGTAGTTTATTGCGGTTATCTTGTAAATCAATGGGGACATTTTTTAGTTGAAGCCGTATCACGTATGTGGTACTTTTTAAAAAATGATTCCTCAATAGATAACTATGTCTTTTTTGTAAGCGAAGATGAGCAAAGAGGTCTTTATGGAAATTATAAAGAGTTTTTTGAACTTTTGGGCGTTTATAATAAAATAGAAATTATCAACAAGCCTACAACTTTTAATGAAGTAATAATTCCGGAAAGAGGTTATAAATGGCGTGAATATTACTCCGATGAATATAAAAATATATTTGATACGATTGCAAAAAATATAAAGATTGATTTTGACTTGAATAAATATGAAAAAATATTTTTTACACGCAGTCAGCTTAATAAAGTGTCTGAAACCGAATTTGGAACTGAAATGATAGACAACTTTTTTGAAAAAAACGGATACAAAATTATTGCTCCTGAAAAATATTCATTGTCAGAAATGATTTTCTATATAAGAAATGCAAAAATATGTGCCTTTGTTTCAGGTTCACTCCCGCACAATATGCTTTTTGGGAACGACGGTCAAGAGCTTATAATACTTGAAAGAAATATATATAATAATGAAATTCAAGTTGATGTAAATCATATCAAAGATTTGAATGTTACTTATATTGATGCAAATATTGGTATTTATCCGATAAATTTGGGATACGGCCCTTTTATAATGTCTTACAGAGGCATGCTTGAGAGATTTTGTACAGACAATAATATGACACCTCCTGATGATAAATTCTATTCCAAACAATATCTGAAAAAGTGCTTAAAAAAATATATGAAGCAGTACAAAAAAGCATATTGTTATCAGTGGTTTATGGAAGACTGGTCTGTAAAATATACCGATTATTTAAGAGAAGCATATTTGGATAGCTTGCAATACTTTGGAGATTATTTATCAGGCGAAGCACCATTTAAATTTTCTCAGTATTTTACATTACACTTTATTAAAAAAATAATAAAAAAGCTTATAAACAAATAATACAATGGGCATATACATTATTTCATATTTGATAGATGTTTACATGTTAACTCAAATTACATTTGGTTTAAGCGGTTATAATTTCCTTATTGCAATAATTGAAACTATAGTCGTGATTATCGTTACACTGTTTTTAATAATGCTGATTAAGAAAATAAAAGTGTTAAATATGTTACTGTTTGGCGGCCGAGAGTAATCAGGAGGAGAAATGAGTATTTTAGCGACAATTAAAAATCATATTGAATATAAGAAAAAACTGAGAATTTTTCAAAATAAATGGCGTGAAAAGAATAAAAATAACTTTACCTCAGTAGGTGAGATTATACCGGATGTGGTTGATATAGGAAAAGGAACATATGGATGTATTAATATTAGGTGGTTTTGTGATAAACAGGAGCATCTTAATATTGGCAATTTTTGTTCAATAGCGGAAGGTGTTTTATTTCTTACAGGTGGAAACCATCCTATGAAAACGTTATCTTAATATCCTTTTGACACTTACTACACAAATTATTCATATGTCGCACCGACAAAAGGACCAATTATTGTAGGTGATGATGTTTGGATTGGATTAAATTCAATTATTCTTTCAGGAGTAACAATCGGTCAAGGTGCTGTTATAGGTGCCGACAGCGTGGTTGCTAAAGACGTACCGCCATATGCTGTTTATGTGGGCAATAAAGTTGTTAAATATAGATTTAATAATGATATTATTCAAAAATTATTAAAATTTGATTATTCAAAACTTACTGATGAAGATATCAAAAGAAATAGAGAATTATTAAACAAGGAAATTGATGAATCATTTTTTGAAACGGAATTTTATAAAAATCATTTAAAATGAAAGAGGTCAGTATTATGGGACAGATTAAAGTTACAAGATGTGAAATAGAGGGGTTGTGTATCATAGAGCCGACTGTGCACGGCGACAGCAGAGGCTATTTTATGGAAACTTACAATCAGAACGATATGAAAGATAACGGACTTGATATGGTCTTTGTGCAGGATAATCAGAGTATGAGTACAAAGGGAGTGCTCAGAGGACTTCATTATCAGAAAAAATACCCTCAGGGTAAACTTGTAAGAGTAATCCGAGGTTCGGTTTTTGATGTTGCGGTAGATCTGAGAAAAAACAGCAAAACTTTCGGCAAGTGGTTTGGAATAGAGCTTTCCGCCGAAAATAAGAAGCAGTTCTATATACCGGAAGGCTTTGCGCACGGTTTTTTGGTTTTAAGCGATGAAGCGGAGTTTTGTTACAAGGTTACGGATTTTTATCACCCGAACGACGAGGGCGGAATTATGTGGAACGACCCTGCAATCGGCATAGAGTGGCCGCTTGAGGGCATTGATGAAATAAAGCTTTCGGGTAAGGACAAAGTTAATCATGCTTTTGGTGATTTTGTGTTTGATTAATATTTGTAGGCAAAAATAATATATATGATTAAAAATCCTATTTATCATTATATACGGCGATTTAAAGAACCGGTAAATATTGCTTGTGTTCATGTTAACAACTGATTTGACAGAGCATTTTTAATATAATATAATAGCAATATAATTATTTTTATTATTTTTTAGTTTGAACTTCAGTTTATCAGGGGAATAGCTTATGGGCAGGATAAGTAAATTTAATTACCGCAAGCTGGTGCTTGCGCTTGCGGATGTTTTTATAATTGTAATCAGCGGCTTGATTGCGAATTATATACTTTCGCTTTTCGGTTATCCGGGAACTCTTGCCAGCAGAGGACTGCTGTACTCAATTGTTATAACCGTGCTTGTTTGTATGTTTTTGCAATTTTTGAGCGGCAGCTATTCTAAATTGTGGCGCTATTTTAATAAAAAGGATTATGTCACATGCGGCGTCGCAATGCTCGTCGGTTTTGCCGCAAGTTACATTATAATGTTGATTGTACAGATACAACAGGGGCTTCTGTTTACATTATGCTATTTTATAATTTCCGCCATAGGAGTTCTTTTGTTTAGATTTATATTTAAAAAATCTTTCCTGGATTTAACTGAGGCGGGCAGTCTTGACAAGCGAGAACGCACGCTTATTGTCGGTGCGGGTCGCGCAGGTCAAATGATTTTGACAGAGATTAAAAATGCGGAGTTTGATGAAAACAATCCCGCAAGGCGTATGTTGCCTGTTTGCTTTGCTGACGATGACATAACCAAATTGCATAAAAAACTCGGCGACGTTGAAGTTGTGGGTACCTGCCCCGAAATTCCTCAAATTTGCGCGGATTATTCAATTGATAATATTATTGTCGCACTTCCGTCCTGTGAAGAGGACGAAAAGCGTAAAATTCTCGACTATTGTTCAAAAACCGAATGTAAAATAAAGGTTATTCCTT
The DNA here is from genome assembly GCA_904393835.1 of uncultured Ruminococcus sp. Taxonomy (GTDB): domain Bacteria; phylum Bacillota; class Clostridia; order Oscillospirales; family Acutalibacteraceae; genus Ruminococcoides. Next base: position 156,462 of record CAJFNC010000001.1, read on the forward strand.
ATTTGAGCGAGCTTTTGCTTGACACCGATGAGAGTAAAACGAAGCTTTTAAATCAGGCTAAAGAAATAAAAATTGAGGATTTACTCGGCAGAAAACCGATTGAATTTAATAAAAAAGACATTGCCGATTTGGTAAAAGACAAAATCTGCATGATTACGGGCGGCGGCGGTTCTATCGGCAGTGAGCTTGTAAGGCAGATTGCAAAGTACAATCCCAAACAGATTATTATTGTTGACATTTATGAGAATAATGCCTATGATATCCAGCAGGAACTTGTTTTGGAATACGGCAATAGTCTGAATCTTGAAACAATTATTTCGTCAGTTCGTGATTACGACAAGATGGAAACGCTTTTCAAGAAATATCGTCCTCAGCTTGTTTTTCATGCGGCGGCTCACAAGCACGTTCCCCTTATGGAAACCGTGCCCGAAGAGGCTGTTAAAAATAATATTTTCGGCACATTCAACGTTGCAACTCTTGCCGAATTTTATGGTGTTGACAAATTTGTAATGATTTCAACCGATAAGGCGGTTAACCCGACAAATGTTATGGGAGCTACAAAAAGAGCCTGCGAGATGATTATTCAGTATAAGGCTCAGAACAGCGAACATACAGAGTTTGTAACAACACGTTTCGGTAATGTTCTCGGCTCAAACGGCTCTGTTATTCCGCTGTTCCGCCGTCAGATTGAGCACGGTCAGCCTGTTACCGTAACACACCCCGATATTATCAGATACTTTATGACTATTCCGGAAGCTGTTTCGCTTGTGCTTGAAGCGGGCGCGATGGCAAAGGGCGGAGAAATTTTCGTGCTTGATATGGGCGCACCCGTCAAAATTACCACGCTGGCTGAAAACCTTATCAGAATGTACGGCAAGGTGCCGTATAAAGACGTTCCGATTGTTTTTACCGGACTCAGACCCGGTGAAAAGCTGTTTGAAGAGCTTTTGATGGACGAAGAGGGGCTTAAATCAACGGCAAATAAAAAGATTTTTATAGGAAACCAGATTAAGATTGATGATGAAGATATGCTCGACAAATTGCAGAAGCTGCACATTGCCGCAGGAAGAAACGACAGCGAAAAAACCGTTGAACTTTTGGCACAGCTTGTACCCACTTTTCATCATCAGACAAACTGATACATTTTTAATTAATCGGATTTTAAAAGAAAAAGGCTGAGTCATAAATTTGCTCTCAGTTGCATAAGAGTAAAAGATAAATTGAGGAATTTTAATTTCAGCAGAAAGTATTCCTTAAAATAAAAAACAGAGTGAATTAATCAGATAGAATTAATTTAAAGGAGTTATTGCTATGTGCGGTATAGTTGGATATGTCGGAGCAAGAGATTGCAGCGACGTGCTGGTGAGCGCGTTGACTAAGCTTGAGTACAGGGGCTACGATTCGGCAGGAATCGCGGTTTTTGACGAAGATAATAATATTAAGACTGTAAAAACAAAGGGTAAGCTCAAAGACCTTGTTGAAAAGCTTGAGCGCGAAGGTAAGCCTGACGGACATGTGGGTATCGGTCACACAAGATGGGCTACTCACGGCGAGCCGTCAGACGTAAACTCTCACCCCCACAGCGGCGCAAGAGTTACAATTGTCCATAACGGAATTATTGAAAACTACATTGAGCTTAAAGAGTTTTTGATTTCAAAGGGCAGAACTTTTCTCAGCGATACCGATACCGAGGTTGTGGCTCAGTTGCTCGACTACAAATACAACGGAAATCCGCTTGAAACTATTGACGACGTTATGGCGGAGCTCAGGGGGTCGTTTGCGCTAGGCATTATGTTTAAGGATTTCCCCGACCGGATTTATGCCGTGAGGCGTGAAAGTCCTCTCATTGTCGGCGTGGCTGACGGCGAATGTTTTATCGCTTCCGACGTAACCGCAATTTTGCAGTACACGAGAAAGTACTATTTGCTCGACCACGACGAAATTGCCACCCTCTCCGGCGACGGTGTTCAGTTTGTTGATGAGCACCTTGACCCGATTGAAAAGGAGCTCAAAACAGCCGATTGGGATATGGAAGCGGCTGAAAAGGGAGGATATCCGCACTTTATGATTAAAGAAATCAACGAGCAGCCTGACGCGGTAAAAACTACAATTATACCCAGAATTAAGGACGGTTTGCCCTGCTTTGAAGAGTGCGGAATTACACTTGAAAAAATCAAGGACTTTAAAAACATAACTATCGTTGCCTGCGGTTCGGCAATGCACGCAGGTATGGTTGGCAAATATGTTATCGAAGATCTGGCAAGAGTGCCTGTAAATGTTGATATTGCGTCCGAGTTTAGATACAGAAATCCGATTGTAGGCGAGGGTGATTTGGTAATTATCATTTCACAGTCGGGCGAAACTGCCGACAGCCTTGCAGCTCTGCGACTCGCAAAGAAAAAGGGAGCTGCGACGCTTGCAATTGTAAATGCAAAGGGAAGCTCAATTGCACGTGAAGCGGATATGCTGATTTACACGCTTGCAGGGCCCGAAATTGCTGTTGCCTCGACAAAGGCGTACATCACTCAGCTTGCGGTTGTATATCTGTTCGCCTTTGAGCTTGCGCTTGCAAAGGAAAAGGTAAGCGCGGCAGAGTGCAAACGACTTGTGTCCGCGCTTATGAGGATGCCCGAAGCTATAAAGTATGTTATAGATAACTGCGAAGAAAAATGCAAATATATTTCCACAAAGCTTCTTACCGCGGACAGCCTGCTTTATATAGGCAGACGCCTTGACTACGCTCTTTCAATGGAGGGTTCGCTCAAGCTAAAGGAGGTTTCATACATTCATTCCGAGAGCTATGCGGCAGGCGAGCTCAAGCACGGCACAATTTCTCTTATTGAGGATTGTATGCCGGTAATTGCAGTAGCTACACAGACGGATATAATTCCCAAGACGATAAGCAACATTGTTGAGGTTAAGTCGAGAGGTGCAAAAGTTATTCTTGTTTGCACCGATGCCTGTGCAAGAGAGCTTAAGGAAGGCGTTGCCGATTATGTTATTGAGCTTCCGCATACGGAGGAGCTGCTTATGCCGATTACGGCGGTAGTTCCGCTTCAGCTTTTGGCATACTACACCTCTGTAAACAGAGGAAATGACCCCGATAAGCCGAGAAATCTTGCAAAATCGGTTACGGTTGAATAATAAATTTAATAAAAAATTGACCCGTTGTTTTTAAGGCAACGGGTTTTCTTATGCAAAAAGCCCCCTGAATTCAGGGGGCAAAATTTACATTAACTATTATTTAAGCGTTGTCACAGGTGTGATAATGCACGTGCAAAAGCTCGTGTGCTTTGTTTTTAAGAACGCCGTTTTCGTACAGGTCAATAACAACGGGATTTTCATTTGAGCGCTTAACCATAGCCGATTTGTCGGTGGTATAAAGTCCCTTTGCGCGCTCTTGCTTTTCCGGAATGTAGGAGAACGGCTGACCTGCGCCGCCGATACAGCCCATAGGACATGCCATAACCTCGACAAAGTCAAAATGTTCTTCGCCGCTTTTGATTTTTTCAATCAGCTTGTCGGAGTTGCCGAGACCCGATACAACCGCAACTCTCAAAGCGGTGTCGCCGAGCGTTATGTAGGCTGCCTTTACTCCTTCGAGTCCGCGTACGCCGCAATACTCAATCTCACGCAGGGCGCTTGTGGTGTTGTCGGCAACACGTCTGAGCGCAGCCTCCGCCACGCCGCCCGTAACGCCGAAAATCATACCTGCGCCCGAGCTTATGCTGAAAGGCATATCGGGAGCCGACGGCTCAATTTCGGAAAATTGAATACCGAGTTCGGTTATCATTCGCGCAAGCTCCTGGGTGGTGATTACATAGTCAACATCCGGTACGCCGTTTTTCTTAAATTCATCGCGCGCAGCCTCGTACTTTTTGGCTGTGCAGGGCATAACTGCGATTGAAACGGTTTTCTGACCCGATTGTTCATCGGCGGGTTTGTAGTAGTTTTTGAGTACTGCACCGAACATCTGCATCGGAGACTTGCAGGTAGATACATATTTCATCAGGTCGGGATGCTTTGTTTCTACAAATTTTACCCAGCCGGGACAGCAAGAGGTGAACAGCGGCATATCTGTGTCGCCTTTGCGGATTTTTTCAACGAGCTCTGCCGATTCCTCAATAATTGTAAGGTCGGCTGCAAACGAGGTGTCAAAAACATTGTCAAAACCAATCATTCTCAAAGCGGTAAAGATTTTGCCGATGGTGTTTTCGCCGGGATTGAGTCCGAACTCTTCACCGAGGGCAACTCTTACGGCGGGAGCAACCTGAACCACGGTGCGTGTGTTTTGGTCGTAGAGGGCTTTCCAAACGTTTTTGAGGTCGCTTTTAATCGTGATTGCGGCGGTGGGACATACGGCCGCGCACTGACCGCAGTTTACGCAGTCGGTTTCAGCAATGGATTTGCCGAAAGCGGGCGTTACCACAACATTTGCGCCACGGAAAGCAAAGTCGATTGCGCCTACGTGCTGAACCTCGTTACACATTCTTACGCAGTCGCCGCAGAGAATACATTTGCCGGGATCACGAACAATTGCGTAAGATGAATTGTCAATCGGCATATGCGGACGTGTGTCTTTGAAACGAACATTCGTAAGTCCGAACCTTGCGGCAAGCTGTTGCAGTTTGCATTTTCCGCTTTTTTCGCAGGTGGTGCAGTCACGGCAATGTGATGAGAGCAAAAGCTCAAGAATCATTTTTCTGTAATCGTGAAGTCGTGAAGTGTTTGTTTTTATAACCATTTTATCGGCGGGAAGAGTTGAGCAGGCGGCCATAATTCTGCCCCTGTCGTCCTCCACCACACACATACGGCACGCGCCGTAAATCGAAAGGTCAGAGTAGTAACAGAAGGTAGGAACGTTGATGCCCGCCTTTCTGATTACCTGAAGAATATTTCTTTCGTCGGAAAACTCAACGCGGATTCCGTCAATAATCATATGCTTAGCCATTTTTGTTCCTCCTTATTCATACTTAATAGCGCCGAATTTACAGCCGTCCATACAGGTGCCGCACTTGATACATTTTGATTGGTCGATGGTGTGAGGCTTTTTAACTTCTCCTGAAATTGCACCTACGGGGCAAACACGCGCGCATTTTGTACAGCCCTTGCATTTTTCGGGGTCGATTATCAGGTTTACAAGCGCCTTGCACTGACCTGCGGGGCATTTGTGATCAACTACGTGAGCTATGTATTCGTCACGGAAGTATTTAAGGGTGGAAACAACCGGGGAAGCGGCAGTTTTGCCGAGCCCGCAAAGGGCGGTATGTGAAATTGTATCGGCAAGCTCTTCAAGCATTGAGATATGCTCAAGCGTGCCTCTGCCCTCTGTAATATCTGTCAAAAGTTCAAGCATACGCTTTGTGCCCTCACGGCACGGAACGCATTTGCCGCAGCTTTCGTTCTGAGTAAACTGCATAAAGAATCTGGCAACCTCGACCATACAGTTGTGGTCGTTCATTACAACAAGTCCGCCGGAGCCTATCATTGCACCCACTTTTTTGAGGCTGTCAAAGTCCATATTTAGGTCAAGGTGATTTTCGGTTGCGCTTATGCACAAACATCCGCCGCTGGGTCCGCCGATCTGAACGCCCTTGAACTCGCCGTCCTTTACGCCGCCGCCGATGTCAAAAATAACTTCCCTGAGCTTGGTACCCATGGGAACTTCAATAAGTCCCGTGTTGACAACATTTCCCGTAAGCGCAAATGCCTTGGTTCCGTGGTTATTTTCGGGTCCGTACTGTTTGTACCAATCGGCGCCCTTGTTGATAATCGGGGGAACGTTGCAGAAAGTTTCAACGTTGTTGAGTACAGTCGGTTTGTCAAAAAGACCGTGTTCTACCGTTCTTGGCGGTTTTACCCTGGGCATACCGCGGTTGCCCTCAATTGAAGAGGTGAGGGCAGAGCCTTCGCCGCATACAAACGCGCCTGCGCCCTGACTGATTTTTATGTCAAAGTCAAAGCCCGAGTTTAGGATGTTCTTGCCCAGCAAGCCTCTTGCCTCGGCTTTTTCGATTGCAATTTTAAGTCTTTCAACGGCAAGCGGATATTCGGCGCGCACGTAGATGTAGCCTTGGTGAGCGCCCGTTGCAACGCCTGCAATTATCATTCCTTCGATAACTTTGTGCGGGTCTCCCTCCATCATTGAACGATCCATAAACGCACCGGGATCGCCCTCGTCGCCGTTGCACACAACATATTTTACCGGGTCGGTCTGTTTTAAAACAGACGCCCACTTTCTGCCTGTGGGGAAACCGCCGCCGCCTCTGCCGCGCAGAGATGAATCGGTGATTTGTTCAATGATTTCTTCGGGCGTCATATCAAACAGCGCCTTTGCGACTGCTTGGTATCCGCCCTCAGCTATGTATTCGGCAATTGATTCCGCGTTGATTCTTCCGCAGTGCTCAAGCGCGATTCTTGTCTGATTTTTATAAAACGGAATATCCTCCTGCTTGTTATAAGCAACGCCGTTGCTGTCGTGATATACAAGGCGATCGATAATCTCGTCGTTTACAATTGTTTTTTCGATAATCTCTTCGCAGTCGTCTTCCTTTACTTTTGTGTAAAGAATACCCATGGGCTCAATTCTCATAAGCGGGCCTTTTTCACAAAAGCCGTGACAGCCGCTCTTTTTGAGTCCGACTGAGTCGTGTTCGGGCTCTTTTTCAAGTTTTACAACGCAGTTTATACCTTGCTGCGTCATAAGCTCAAGAAGTTTAGCGTAAATTTTCAGCGAACCGCCTGCCACGCAGCCGGTGCCGCCGCAGACGAGAATTTGTTTTTTCTGGCTTTTCAAAGAGCGCGAATATTCCCTTTGCTTCTGATTAAGCTCTTCTCTTGTTCTTATCTTCATCATTTGCGGGCTTCCTCCTTCAACTCTTTAATAAGCTCTGCCGCCTTTTCGGGAGTCATAGCCGGGTGAACTTCATCGTTCACAGTACAGGCGGGAGCAAGTCCGCACGCGCCTAGACACGAAACGGTTTCGACCGTAAAAAGCATATCGTCGGTGGTGGGCTTTTCTTCGGAAACATTCAGAATTTTTCTGAATTCTTCAAGCACCGGTACGCTTTTTCTGACGTGACATGCCGTGCCGTCGCACACTTTTATTATGTATTTTCCCTTTGCGTCAAGAGAAAAGTTTTCGTAAAAGGTTGCCACGCCGTATATTTTAGCCTCGGGCAGATTAAGCGCCTTGGAAATATATGTAAGACAGTCTTGCGGCAGATAGTGATATTCTTTTTGTATATCCTGCATTATGGCAATAACGAGGGTAGGGTCGTTATTGTGAGAAAGCAGAATTTCGTCAAGCTTGTTTTTTACCTCTTTGTTCAATGCTTAATTCTCCTCTCGTTGAAATTTTAGTGTAATTCAACAACTTCTAAATTATATCATATATTTTTACAAAATACTATAATTTTCACAAAAAATTTTTGAGATATAAAAAGTAAATATACACATTTAATTTTTACAACAATTATAAATAATTTATATACAATAAAACACAGCTTAATCATCAAAAACAAAAATATTTTGACAATGTGCAAAAATCGCTGTTTTGCTTGTAATTTAATACAAAATTATGTATAATAGTTGATGTATGTAAATATGTGTAAGAATTTGCAGGAATGAAAATGCAATGTGGAGGATTATATGGCGGCTAAAAATTTTAAGGCGTTGGCGGCAATGCTTTGCAGCGTGATTATGATTGTATCATCATGCTTTGTCGTTTTCGCCGCAGATACCAACAGCTATCAGATAAATGAGCTCGATGAAATGACAATTAATCTGCCCGATGATATGACGGCAATTACAAGAGACAGTAAAAATACCGACAGGTATTTTTCGGTGTTCGGCCTCGATTATGAAAATACAATGAATAACTTTAAATCGGGTGATATTTACCTTCAGGGGATGGACAGCGATTCACAAACTACAATAACCGTTACCATGACAAAAAATTCAGACAGTCGTGACATTTCCAATTATAATCTGCTCAGCAGTGAAAAATTGTCGGAAGTTACAAACAACTTTTTGCTTCAAAGCGAATACACGGCGTGCACTCCGGACACCGGCAAAAAAATAGTGTGGCTCTATTTTGACACAAAGGTAGCAAGCGACACCGGCACTATCAATGCTTATCAGGCAAATACCGTTTATGACGGTATGAGCATTAACGTTACGCTGCAAAGAAATTCCGGCAACGTTACGGCAGACGATTATAATACTTTCCAAAACATCGTTTCATCGGTCAACTTTAATAAGACCGGATCAGAAAACAGTATGACTTTGCCTATTATTATCGGCGCAGCCGTGCTTGCGCTTATAATAATTGTTTTGTTAATTATTATGCTTAAAAAAGGCAATAACAAGAGAAAGCAGAATAAGCTGAAAAGGGCTAACGACAGAATCCTTGAGGAGCTTGCAGGTAAGTACAATACAGGCAGAGACGACGAATCGGATACAGTCGATTACGAAATATCAGCGTCGTATGACGAAGAAACCTACGGTTCAACCGAAAGCAACGACAACAGTGATTACATTTTTGAGGATGACGACAACGTAGACATAAGCTCTCGGGCGACAAATTTTGATTCCGACAACTATGTACAGGATTACAAACTGCCCGATCTCGACAGGGTTATTTCCGAAGATGAAATAGATGAAATTCTCGGTTACCGCAAAAGCCTTGAAGAGGACAAACGTCGTCAGGCCGAGATTTCTCAGGAAGAATCGGCGGAGACGGACGAAATGGTTTCAGAGGAAAATTCAGACGACGATATTAATGATAATAAAGCCAATGAACAGTCTGACGACGTCGAAGGATATATTCTTGAGGACATTGATGAGGGCGAAGATGAAATTGAAACAGATGAAGAGCTGATTCGTCAGGAGGCAAAGAAAAACAGGTTCGAGGACAGCGACGACTTCTTTGAAGAAGCTCCCAAAAAGACTGTTGGGGTAATAAGAAGCAAAGAAGTAATGGACGCCGAGGACTTTGACGTAATAAAAGAGGTTGAAGAAAAAGCCAGCAAGGTTGAACATCCCAACGTAAAGTCAGAGCCGTTTGGCGTTGTGTTTGTAATGATAATTAAAAAGTTTGCAGGCGGCGTAAAATCTTTCTTTGTACACTGCGGATATTTCTGTACAAATGTGTACAAAATGATTAAGCGTAAGAGTGAAGTAAAAAAACGCAGACAGGCAGAGCTGGAAAGACGGGAAAGAGCAAAAAGAAGGGCGGAACGTGCAAGACAGCAGCAAAACAGTATGCAAAACGGCGGTCTTGTAAGAGTTCACAGCAGAAACGACAGACGTCCCGCACAGAAGCGCCCGGCGCAAAAAAGACCTGTTCAAAGACGTCCGCATAACGGTTCCAACCGTCCGCGCAGATAATTTTACGGAGGATTTATGAACGATTTACTTATAAAAAACGCCTTTGTCGTATCGCCTGCCGATAAACTTAACGGCAAGTACGATATTTTGATAAAGGACGGAAAAATTGCAGAAGTAGGCGAAGATTTAAACGGAGAGGCAGAGGTAATAAACGCCGAGGGTTTGTATGCGATTCCCGGACTTGTTGATATGCATGTCCATCTCAGAGATCCCGGATTTACCGATAAGGAAGATATTATTTCCGGCTGTAAGGCGGCCGCAGCCGGAGGAGTTACAAGCGTTTTGGCTATGCCGAATACAAATCCCGTAACGGATAATGCAAAAACGGTAAAGTATATTCTTGATAAGGCAAAAAACGCGGACGCCCGTGTTTACGTTGCGGCAAGCATTACAAAGGGACTTAAAAGCCAAGAGCCGACTGATTTAGGGGAGCTCAAAGCGGCAGGCGCGATTGCGCTTTCCGATGACGGACGTCCTGTTGAAAATACAAGGCTTTTGAGCGACGCAATGAAAAAGGCTCCGGAAATCGGAATGACGGTAGTTGCGCACTGCGAGGATTTGTACCTTGCCGAAGGCGGAAAAATCAACGAGGGTGAAATTTCAAAACAGCTCGGCGTAAAGGGTATTCCCGCTTCCGCCGAGGACTGCGGAACGGCAAGGGAAATTGCCCTTGCCGCGGCTGAAAATGTGCCGATTCACATTTGCCACGTCAGCACAAAGACAAGCGTTGAGCTTATCAGAGACGCAAAGAACAGGGGAGTAAAGGTGACAGCCGAAACGGCTCCGCACTATTTTTCACTTACCGACCGCGCTCTGCTTTCAAGGGACGCAGATTTCAGAATGAATCCGCCGCTTAGAACAATCGCGGACGTTGACGAAATTATCAACGGATTGCTTGACGGCACGCTCGACGCAATAGCGACCGACCACGCTCCGCACACTCCCGAGGAAAAGGCTGATTTTGAAAAGGCTCCCAACGGTTCTATAGGAATGGAAACCTCGCTTGCGGTGGGGATTACCTGCCTTGTTAAAAGCGGTTTGATGAGCTTTGAAAAGCTTGTTGAAAAAATGAGTGTTAACCCGGCGAAAATTCTCGGAATCGAGGCGGGCACTCTCTCTTTGGGTGCAAACGCCGATATTGCTTTGGTTGACCCCGATGAGGAGTGGACTGTGGACGTCCAAAAGCTCCACGGCAAAAGCAAAAACACACCGTTTAAGGGCAGACGCCTTTTTGGTAAAGTCAAAAAGACAATACTCGGCGGCAAGGTAGTTTTTGACGAACAATAACAGTTAAAAATAAATATAAAAAAACCATAACGGAAAAGGAGAAATTAAAATGGCACAAAAAGGAGATTTGCTCTCGGTAAGACAGGACATCAGAGTAGTTGACGCTACCATAAGAGACGGTGGCCTTTGCAATGATTTCAGATTCGACGATGAATTTATTAAGGATTTGTACGACGCAAACGTTAAAGCAGGCGTTGACTATATGGAGTTTGGCTACAAGGCTTCAAAGGAAATTTTTAAGGAAGAGGATTTCGGCAAGTGGAAATTCTGCAACGATGCCGATATCAGAAAAGTTGTAGGTGAAAATAAAACCGACCTTAAAATCGCGGTTATGGCTGACGTGGGCAGGACCGATTTTGAAAAGGATATTATTCCCAAAAAGGAAAGCCCGATTGACCTGATAAGAATTGCGACCTATATCAACACCATTCCCGCGGCAGTCGAAATGATTGAGAACTGCGCTAAGAAAGGTTACGAAACAACAATCAATATTATGGCTGTTTCAAAGGCTAAGACAGAGGATATTTTAACAGCTCTTGATATTCTCGGCAAAAGTCCGGTTAACGCTTTTTATATTGTTGACAGCTACGGTTCGCTTTACCCCGAGCAGGCAAGAAAGCTCGCTGAAATTTACTGCGAAAAGGCTGACAAATATAACAAGAGCGTCGGTATTCACGCTCACAACAACCAGCAGCTTGCGTTTGCAAATACAATTGAAGCTATGACTCAGGGCGTAAGCTACCTTGACGCTACCGTTGACGGTATGGGCAGAGGTGCGGGCAACTGTGCGCTTGAGCTCTTGCTCGGATTCCTCAAAAACCCGAAGTACAAAGTAGGTCCCATCATCAAGATTATTGAGGAACACACGCACAAGTTCAGAGAACAGGGCATAAAGTGGGGTTATGATATTCCTTATATGCTTACGGGTCAGTACAACACTCATCCCCGTCCTGCAATCTCGTTTGAAAAAGAGGGCAGAACAGACTATTCCAAATTCAGCAATGAGCTTTATGATATTATCAACAGCTGATAAAACAGGTCTTTAATTCAATTACAACTCATATAAATAAGAGGAGAAAAATATGGCTTTTGACAGACTTATTGAAAATATTATAAAAATGCAGAATCCCACGGTTGCGGGTCTTGATCCGAAGCTGGACTATGTTCCCGCTTCAATAAAGGAAAAATGCTTTGCAAAATACGGCAACACCCTCGACGGAGCGGCTGCGGCTTTGTTTGAGTTTAACAAGGCGTTAATCGACTCGCTTTGCGACATAGTTCCCGCAGTAAAGCCCCAGGCGGCTTATTATGAAATGTACGGCTGGCAGGGCGTAAAGGTGCTTTGCGATACTATCTCTTACGCAAAGTCAAAGGGTATGTTTATTATTACGGACGGTAAGCGCAACGACATCGGCACTACAATGGAGGCATACGCTGCCGCTCACCTCGGAGAAACCGCCGTCAACGGAGAGAGTATTGAAGCTTTCGGCGCGGACGCTCTCACGGTGAACGGCTACCTGGGTACAGACGGAATAAAGCCGCTTTTAAATATCTGTAAGGAAAAGGATAAGGGCATTTTTGTACTTGTAAAAACATCTAACCCAAGCTCGGGCGAACTTCAGGATATGAAACTCAAAACAAATGAAAGCGTGTATGAGCATATGGGCAAAATGTGCGAGGACTGGGGCAAAGAGCTTGTCGGCGAATACGGATATTCGGCAGTCGGAGCGGTTGTAGGCGCAACATATCCCGAACAGCTCAAAGAGCTGAGAGAAAAACTTCCTCATACATTTTTCCTTGTTCCCGGTTACGGCGCTCAGGGCGGCGGCGCTGAGGATGTTAAGAATGCTTTTGACCAAAGAGGACTGGGCGCAATAATCAATTCAAGCCGCGGCATTATGTGCGCGTGGAAGAATCAGAACCTTGCGGAAGATGACTTTGCAATTGCTGCAAGAAACGAGGCCGTAAGAATGAGAGATGAGCTTGTCGGCGCAATCGGGAAAATAGGTTGATAAAGTTTAGGGGCTTAAAAGCCCGGATTAAATTTTTACTTTCTTTAATTTATAGTCTATTGTTATTGACTTTGTCACGCTAAAAGCGTATAATTTATTTGTTAATCTTTTGGTAATTTCACATTATTTTATGCGATTTACTTAGTAAAAATTATTTTAAATCAAGGGAGATTTTAGAAAATGGCTAGAGTTTATAACTTTTCTGCAGGTCCGTCAATGTTGCCGGAGTCTGTACTTAAAAAAGCAGCGGCAGAAATGCTTGATTATGAGGGAAGCGGTCAGAGCGTAATGGAAATGTCTCACCGCAGCAAAGTTTTTGATAATATTATCAAAAGTGCGGAAGCTTTGCTTCGTGAAATTATGAATATACCCGACAACTACAAGGTGCTTTTCCTCCAGGGCGGCGGCTCAACTCAGTTTGCGATGGTTGCGTTAAACCTTATGAATAAGAATAACAAGGCTGACTACATTATCACGGGTCAGTGGGCTAAAAAGGCTTATCAGGAGGCTAAGCGTTACGGTGACGTTAAGGTTGTTGCATCCTCAGAAGACAAGACTTATACATATATCCCCAAGACTGACAGGTCAATGTTCCGTGAGGACGCAGACTATGTTTATATTTGTATGAATAACACAATCTACGGTACGGTTTATCACGAGCTTCCCGACACAGGCGACATTCCTCTTGTTGCAGATATTTCTTCGTGTATTCTTTCAGAGCCGATTGATGTTTCAAAATTCGGCCTTTTGTTTGCAGGCGCTCAAAAGAATATGGCAGGCGCAGGTCTTACAATTGCTATTGTTCGCGAGGACTTAATCGGCAATGCAATGGACTTCACACCAACAATGCTAAACTACGCTACACACGCTGACAAGGATTCTCTTTACAATACTCCGCCCTGCTATCAGATTTACATAGCTAAGCTTGTTTTGGAATGGATTAAGAACGAAGTAGGCGGTCTTGACAAGATGAAAGAGCTCAACGAGAAAAAGGCTAAGCTTCTTTATGATTTTCTCGACAGCTCAGAGCTTTTCAAGGGCACGGTTGTTGCCGAGGACCGTTCGCTTATGAACGTTCCGTTTGTAACAGGCGACAAGGATATGGACGCTAAATTTGTTGAAGAGGCTACAAAAGCAGGCCTTGTAAATATTAAGGGTCACCGCACGGTTGGCGGTATGAGAGCTTCAATCTACAACGCAATGCCATATGAAGGCGTTGAAAAGCTTGTTGAGTTTATGAAGAAATTTGAGGCTGAAAACAAGTAATTTTCGATTTTTATTAAAAAAGGTTGGTTTATTATGTTCAACATTCTTACTTTAAATAAAATTTCAAAAGTCGGCACAAGCCGTCTGGGTGAAAATTACACCTGCGGCGACGACGTTGCCAATCCCGACGCTGTTCTTGTAAGAAGCGCCGCTATGCATGATATGGAGTTTGGCGAAAACCTGCTTGCCATTGCAAGAGCAGGTGCAGGCACAAACAACATTCCAAAGGACAGATGCACAGAGCAGGGAATTGTAGTTTTCAATACTCCCGGCGCAAATGCAAACGCTGTTAAAGAGCTTGTTTTGGCAGGTCTTTTGCTCTCGTCACGTAAGATTACCGAGGGTATCGACTGGATTAAGACTCTTAAAGGCAACGGCGAGCAGGTCGGCAAAATGGTAGAAAAGGGCAAAAGTCAGTTTGTAGGTCCCGAAATTAAGGGAAAAACTCTCGGAGTAATCGGACTGGGTGCAATAGGTATTCTTGTTGCGAACTGCGCCGTTGCACTCGGAATGAATGTTATCGGTTACGACCCGTTTATGTCGGTTTCAAACGCTTTAAGACTTGACCCCGCCGTTAAGCTTATGAAGAATAACGAAGAGGTTATGACAAACTGCGATTACCTCACAATTCACGTTCCGCTTACCGACGATACAAGGGATCTTGTTAACGCAGATATGATTGCAAAGATGAAAGACGGCGTTCGCATTATGAACTTCAGCCGTGACGGTCTTGTAAATTCTACGGCTGTGTTGGAGGGTATCAAGAGCGGCAAGGTAGAAAAGTACGTTACCGACTTTGGCACTGACGATATTCTCGGTGAAGAAAACGTAATCTGCATACCTCACCTCGGCGCTTCAACTCCCGAAAGTGAGGAGAACTGTGCGGTTATGGCTTGCGACCAGGTTAAAGAGTACCTTGAAAACGGTAATATTATTAACTCGGTTAACTATCCCGCAATTTCACTTGCAAGAACCAATGCGGAAGACACACGCTTCTGTGTAATGCACAAGAACGTTCCGGAGCTTCTTAAGAAGGTTCTTTCGGAAATCAGCGGCAATGTTGAAAATATGCTCAGCAAGAGCCGCGGCGACTACGCTTACACAATTATTGACGTAGCCGGTGCAAATACAGCCGATGTGGAAAAAATCGCGTCAGTTGACGGCGTTGTAAGAGTAAGAGCTATCTGATAAAATTAATTAAAATTTTAACGGTACAGCTGACTTAGGCTGTACCGTTTCTCTATGGTGCATAACAAAAATTAAAATATATTAAGTTAATTTATATGCGTAATATTTCAGGAGAAAGGACGGAAGTGGTTTGAAAATTGCTGTTGTTGACGTAGGCGGAGGTTTGAGGGGAATTTACGCCTCGGGCGTTTTAGACCGCTGCCTGGAAGAGAAAATTCATTTTGACGCCGGCGTCGGAGTGTCTGCCGGCAGTGCAAACATTGCTTCATATATAGCCGGACAAAAGGGACGTAACTATAAGTTTTATACGGAATATTCCGCCCGTAAAGAATATATGAGTTTGCGTAATTTTCTGTTCAAAAAAAGTTATATTGATATGGACTATGTTTACGGAACGCTGAGCAATGACGACAGCGAAAATCCGCTTGACTACAAGGCTATGGCAGCTAATCCCACGGAATTTATTGTTGTGGCTACCAATGCCGAAACGGGAAAGGTAAAATATTTTGATAAGGGAGATATGTCACAGAATAATTATGATGTGATAAAGGCTTCCTGTTCAATCCCGTTTGTGTGTCGACCTTATGTTGTGAACGGTGTGCCGTATTACGACGGAGCGCTGAGCGACCCGGTTCCGATTGAAAAGGCGTTTTCCATGGAATGCGATAAGGTTGTTCTGATTCTTACAAAGCCAAGGGATTTTCACCGCACTTCCGGCAGAGATCGAAAGCTTGCGGCAATGATTCGCAAAAAATATCCACTTGCCGCATCTCAGCTTGAGAAGCGTGCCGATAATTACAATGCGGGAATTGATCTTGCAAAACGCTGTGAAAAGCAGGGGAAACTGTTGATAGTTGCGCCGGATGATACCTGCGGTATGGATACCCTGACGCGCAATCCCGAAATAATGAAGCGCTTTTATGAAAAGGGCTATCAGGACGGAAAAAAGATTGTTCCGTTTTTTGCAGAATAAATTAACGGTGCTGAGCTTGCAAGATTTTTATTTGTTACCTCATCACCGTTAATTTATTCATAAGTCGGAACACAAAGAGCCAAAGCCTCTCTTGTGTTATTATTCGTACATATTATTTCTTCTTTTTTATTTCTTCAAAGGCTTCTTTTAAATCTTTAAGCTGCTCTGACAAAGGAATATACGTGTGAAACGGCGAGAAAAAGTGATATTTCTGCTTTTTTTCGTCGCACCATCTGCGAATATCTGCCTTGATTGTTTCATAGCGAACGATAACTTCATTTTCCTCCGCGTATTTTTTCAGTTTTACAACTAACTGTGTCGAATTTACCACGTCTATTATAAATACTCCGAAAAACAGACCGACCACAAATGAAAAGGCAAGGTTTTGAGACAGCCAGTCAAGCGCACTGAGAATCCGAGGGTGTATCAGATAATAGTAAACAGCGCCAAGCACCGCCCAAATTAAAGAGAACTTAGGGCATATGATTCCCTGAATATTTCCCCATTCGTTTGTGTAGTCCCAAAGACGTACTTTGGCAACCTTTAGGCATATAATACCGGCTATGTATTCAATAACCGTCATACATAATGCCATTATGGCAAAAAGCACAAGTTTGTTCCAAAACGGATACTTGATAAGCTGAAAATTTTCAAGCGAAGCTATCAGATACATAAGGCAAAGCCCGAACCCGTATATCGGAAGATACGGCCCCGTACAAAATCCGGGATTTATCCATTTTCGCTCGGGGTTGGAAGATGAAATGAACCGTCTGAACAAAAGCTCAATTATCCAGCCCGAGACTGAACCGATAAAAAATAAAAAAGCGAGCGTAATAAATAAATTCATACAATCCCCCAAAATTAAAATGTTTTAGTTATATGCTGTTTTATACAGACGAGAAAAACGTTGTTCTAATATATTTTATTATACCAATAAACTTTTAGAAGTACAACGTTCAAATTTTCGTTTTTGTAAATGCGTATTTGAAAAGCTCAGAATTATACCTGTAACAGAAAATCTGTATTAAAAAATTACGGCGTAACCGTTTAATGGTCACGCCGTTTTATTAGAATTACTCGGATTTTCTTTGAGCCTTAACGTAAACTGCCGCAAGTGCAAGTATTGCAAGCGTTCCGTAAACAACCAGGTATTTGAAATCGCCTGTTTGTACCGAGCTTCCGCCGTTATTTGAGGGGCTGTCCGGAGTAGCGGAATTTGTAACCGTAGATGATGGCTCGGTTGCGGGCTCGTCATCTGTGGCAACGGGAACATCTGCAGAGGTACTTGGCTGAGTTTCTTCGGTAGGTTCGGTATCGCCTGTGGGGTCTGTTGACGGTACAGCCGTAGGCTCTCTGTAGCTGAGCGACGGCAGGCCGCGGTATTCATTTTCCTGAGTGCCTGCGCCTGTGTAGTTGTTTATGTATATCTGCTGCTGGTCTGCCGCAAGGCTTACTCCGTGAGGTTCGTCAGCAACTGTTATGCTGAGGTATCCGTCAGAGTCGGTTACACCTGTGCCTGTATAAACGCCGTCAACATAATAGCTGACCTCTGCGCCGACAGCAGGAGTTTCGTCATCGTTTAAAACGAGTATTTTTGCGGTATAATCCTTTTTAACGTATTCGCCGTCAATATTGATTCTGCCCTTGATATTGTCGCTGGAAAGAGTGTTGTTTGAAGCATTTGCCTGAGCAATTGCGTAAGCTTCAACAGTTTCAAGCTCACCGCCTATTTCGCCGAGCTGTTCAATTGAAGCCAGCATACTGTATCCGCTTCCGCCGTTCATAATAAAGTTGTTTGCAACGAGCACAAGCGGTGTAGTGTCATCGTTTCTGTCAAGCGGGGTAGAGCTTCCTTCAAGCATAACTTCCGTAACCTTGCTGCCTGCTTCGGCTGACGGGTTATATGAGAACATTATGCCGCTCATCTGAAGGAATCCGCCCTCGGGCTGTCCTGTCAGTAAGCCGGTTTCTTTATCCTGATCTGTAATTGAGCCTACCGACACCTCAAGCATTTCAAAGAGAGTTTTCGGTGTTATCTCTTTCATAATCAGCGTGTTAGAGAACGGGAATGTGTTTACAAGGTCGCCTTTGGTAACAGTACCGTTGTGAATCGTGCTGCGAATGCCTCCGCCGTTTTCAACGGCAACAACGGGAACCTTGTCGTATTTGTCCATACCCTGTGCATTGGCGATAAATCTTTCTGCTGCGTCCTTGTATGCGTCTGCCGCAAAGTCACCGAGGTTTGTTTCAACAAGTCTCGGGTCGGCAATTCCGTCAATTGTGCCGCCCCACAAAGAGTTGTCAAGTTTGCATACCTCCTGTGAAAGTATGTCCTTTTGATTTTCGTTTACAGCATTGATTTTATCGGTAACGGATTGTTTCGGTGTAATGCTCTCGGCTTCGTCGCAGCTTATAAGCGTTCCTGCTGCGCTGACGTCGCCGTTGTCATCAAAGCTGAGTGTAAGTTTGCCTACGTTGCTCAGAGCAGTACCCGTTTGCATTATAAGTATGTCGTCAACAACTTTGTCCTCCAAAGTATGGCTGTGACCGTCAATAATCGCAGTGAGCTTGTCGGGACATTCCTGAGAAATCTCTTCTGCGAGCTTTGTGCTGTCGCACGGAACATTGGTGTACTCTCCGATATGCGTAACAGCAATAATTGCATCTACTCCAAGCTGTGAAAGCTCATCAATTTCGTGCTTTGCCGTTTCAACTTCATCTCTGAACTCAACGCCCTTAATTCCTTCGGGGTTGGTAGCCGTTGCGGTTTCAGCTGTGGTAATACCGAAAAAGCCTATGGATTTGTCGGCAACCTCAATAACTGTGTGGCAGTCAAGAAGAGGCTCACCGTCCTTGTATACATTTGCTGCAAGTATGGGAAAATCAGCGGCTTCGGCGTTCCTTAAAAGCTGGTCTGTGCCGTAATCAAATTCGTGATTGCCTGCCGCCATCAAATCATAGCCTGCTTCGTTCATAACATCAATAACATCTGCTCCTTTTGTAAGCGAAGCAAACGGTGCGCCCTGTGTTGCGTCGCCCGCATCTACAAGGATTGAATTTTCGGTTTGATCCTTTAATGCGGCAACACGGTCAAGCCCTATGCAGCTGCCTTCGCTGTATGCAACCGAGCCGTGCATATCGTTGGTGTGGAATATTACTACCTCGTCGGTTGTCTGTGTTCCCGAAGCTGCGCTGAATGCCGCAACCGAAAGCTGAAGCGTTAAAACAGCCGACAAAAGTACAGTCAAAAATTTCAATGATTTACTTTTCAACTTAAAACTCCCCCCCTTTTTTTAATGATAAAATTATACCAATAATTTGCTGAAAAATCAATATAATAATTATTGAATTGCTGTCTGAATTTCGATATTTTTTGCACAGTATGAACCGTATACAATAAAGTTCACTGACAAGTGCATAAAACAGGCTATGCACTCCGTGAAAAAAGAAGCGCATAGCCTTTAATTTTTGAAATTTTAGAAGCAATAAACATCAAATCACCCTTTAATTCTTTTACAAAAAAACAAAACCCGCAGCGGAAATGCTCTAAAATGGCTTTCCAATGCGGTTTTTAAGCTGGAGCTGATAACTGAGTATGACAAATGATAAAAATACATCTCGTCTGTTGCAGTGTGTGAGGGTAATAACGTTTGGAATAACGCGACGGGCTAAAAACGTCACACAGTGACGTTTTCTAAACGCCCTTTCGAATCCCGTTATAATAAAAAAGCCGCTGCCAAAGCAGCGGTTTTTACGTTGGAGCTGATAACTGAGTATGACAAATGATAAAAATACATCTCGTCTGTTGCGGTGTGTGAGGGTAATAACGTTTGGAATAACGCGACGGGCTAAAAACGTCACACCGTGACGTTTTCTAAACGCCCTTTCGAATCCCGTTATAATAAAGAACCGCTGCCTAAGCAGCGGTTTTTAAGCTGGAGCTGATAACGGGATTCGAACCCGTGACCTCGTCCTTACCAAGGACGCACTCTGCCTACTGAGCTATATCAGCATTTTTGCTGTCGACAGCGAACAATACATATAATAACACACATCTTTAATAATTTCAAATGTTTTTTAACGTTTTTTTAAATTTTTTTAAAAATTTATTTCCGAACAGTACTCTATAGGTTTGTTTTGAGTTCAAAAATGGCTTAAATTCTGAAAAAAGTTGTGCAAAGTACTTGATTTATCAAAAAAATAGTGATACAATAACTTTTGTAAGTATACTGAAAGTAAAGGAGTGGGCAACAGACCCGCTCCTTTTATTTGTACGGATTTTATTACAACTATACTTTTTGGAGGTTTTTATGGCTAAAAGCAAGGGCGGCGTTACCGTTGCAAAAGTAAGAGAGCTTTGCGAGCCTATCGTTAAGGAATTAGGACTTTCGCTATGGGACGTCAGATATGTTAAAGAGGGTGCAGATTGGTTTTTGAGAATTTATATCGACAAGCCTGACGGCGTAGATATAAATGACTGCGAAAACGTTTCAAGAGCCATTAACACTCCGCTTGACGAGCTTGACCCGATTGAGGGAGCATACTGCCTTGAGGTTTGCTCTCCCGGCATTGAACGCGAGCTTATTAATGACGAGCATTTTAATCAATTTTTGAACGCCGACATAATGGTAAAAATGCGCCGACCGATTGAGGGTATCGGCAAGGAGTTTAAGGGCGTTTTAACAGGCTATGACAACGGTAAAGTTACAATCACCGACCACAGCGGAGAAAATACGGTTACAATCAACAAGAAAGACGCCGCTTGGATAAAGATTGACGACTTTGATTAATCAATATAAAAACAATTATAAATACCACACAGTAAAGGATGATTTGGAAAATGAATAACAAAGAATTATTTGACGCGTTGAGAATGTTTGAAGAGGAAAAAGATATACCTATGGATTATATGATTGACCAGATTAAAAAGGCAATCGTAATCGCCTGCAAAAATTACTATGGCGGCAACGACAACGTAGTGTTTAATATTAATCCCGACAGAAACGTTTTTGATGTAAAACTTGTAAAAGATGTTGTTGAAGAGGTTTACGATCCCAACTTTGAAATCACAAGGGAAGATGCCGAGAAAATCAACAAGAGAAAAATTTACTCAATCGGTATGAAAGCCGAAATACCGCTTGACCCCAAACACCTCGGCAGAATTGCGGTTGCCTCTGCAAGAAACGTAATCCGTCAGGGTATCAGAGCAGGCGAAAAAGGTCAGTCGCTTATTGAATTTCAGAGCAAGCTCGGCGAAATTGTTACAGCCGAGATTGAGAGAATTGACCCCAAGAGCGGTGCGGCTACAATTAAAATCGGTAAAAGCACGGCAACGCTTCCAAAGAGCGAACAGCTCGGTTGTGAAAATATTAAGGACGGCGACCATGTAAAGGTTTATATCGCAGACGTGAAGGAAAGCGAAAGAGGTCCTCACGCCATTATTTCGAGAACTCACCCCGGTTTTGTAAAGCGTTTGTTTGAGCAGGAAGTTCCCGAAATTTTCGACGGCATTGTTGAAATCAAGTCGGTTTCACGCGAGGCGGGTTCACGTACAAAGATTGCCGTATCAAGCAATAACCCCGACGTTGACGCAATCGGCGCTTGTATCGGTCCAAAGGGACAAAGGGTTAACAGCATCGTTGACGAGCTCGGAGGCGAAAAGATTGATATTATTGAGTATAGCGATGACCCCGTAAAATATATTTCGGCTGCTTTGTCGCCTGCAACAGTTACAAAGGTTGAAATTACGGATGAAGAAACCAAGAGCTGCAAGGCAACTGTTCCCGACGGTCAGCTTTCACTTGCTATCGGCAATAAGGGTCAGAATGCAAGACTTGCCGCAAGACTTACGGGCTGGAGAATTGATATTCGTCCCGAGAGCGGTTTTTACGGCGAAGACGATGACGAGGATGATGACTTAATTTTAGATGAGCCGCAGGAAACAATTTTTGAAAATACCGAGGAAGAGACAGAGGAAAAGACTTCCGAAAATATAGAGGTTCAGGAAGAATCAGAGGAATAATTCATTGAGTTTTGAGGACAGCTTATGAAACAGAAAAAAGTACCGCTGAGAAAATGCACAGGCTGCGGCGAAATGAAACCGAAACGTGAGCTAATCCGAATTGTAAAGGCTCCCGACGTTAAGGACGACGACGGAAACGTTGTTGCAGGCGGTGAAATATCGCTTGACCTTACCGGCAAAAAGTCAGGCAGGGGCGCTTACGTATGCAAAAACACAGAATGCTTTGAAAAGGCGCGCAAAGCAAGGAGATTTGAACGTTCACTCAGCTGCAAAATTCCCGAAGAGGTTTATGATAAACTGAAAAAAGAACTTGAAAGTTACGAAACGTAACCGAACGGAGAATACGTATGAATGACAGAATTTTATCGTTGCTCGGGCTTTGCAGAAGAGCCGGCAAACTTGTAATAGGCGCTGACCCGTGCGTTGAGTCAATCACAAAGAAAAAATCAAGGCTTATTGTTTTTGCGTCTGACTTTTCTCAAAACAGCAAAAAAGGCGTGCTTGAATGCGCGCGAAAAAATGACATAATGACAGTTACTTTAAACAGATCAAAAGATGAAATCAGCTTTGCGGTCGGCAGGCTTTGCGGCGCGGCTTCAATTGAGGACGACGGATTCGCAAAAAAGCTTGCGGTGCTTGCGGACAACGAACAGACGAAGAGAGGAGAATTATATGATAAAGTACAAGGTTAAA
The DNA here is from genome assembly GCA_904393835.1 of uncultured Ruminococcus sp. Lineage (GTDB taxonomy): Bacteria > Bacillota > Clostridia > Oscillospirales > Acutalibacteraceae > Ruminococcoides. Next base: position 179,293 of record CAJFNC010000001.1, read on the forward strand.
GACATTGCTAACGATTTGGGGGTAAGCAATAAAAAAATCAGCGAAATCCTCCAGGAACACTGCGGCGTAACCAAAAAGACTATGGCTACTCTCGAGGAACATGAGCTTGACGTGATTTTTGACGTAATCACAAAGGAAAACAGCGTAAATAATTTTGATAAATACTTCGCCGCGCGCAATAAAAAAATCGAAGAAAACTTAGTGCGGGAGGCTAAAAAAGAAGTTAAGAAGGATGACAAAAAGCCTGCCGACAAAAAAGAAAACAAAAAGAAAGACAGCAAAACAGATAAAAAACCCCAAAAGGCAAATAATAATGTAAAAACCAAGCAGGACAAAAAGCCCGATAATGCTGTTGAAATCAAGAGCGAAGACGATACACCGTCACGCAAGAGAAGAGTTATCGACACCAGAGCTACCAACGTTGACGTTGAACGCTATAACTCAAAGTATGACGACCTTGCAAGCGAAAGCTCAAAGATGAGAAGCACGGATAACACTGTTAAAAAACAGAAGTTTACAAACCGTTCTCAGCGTCAGAAAGGCAGACGCCAAAAGAGAGAAACAGAGGCAGAGCGCCTGAAGCGTATTGCGCTTGAACGCAAGCAAAAGCCGATTACGGTGCAGATCCCCGATGAAATTGTCGTTTCGGAACTTGCTACAAGGCTCAAGGCAACTGTTGCCGAGGTTGTTAAAAAGGCATTCCTTATGGGTACAATGATTACCGCAACAGACACTATCGACTTTGATACTGCGTCACTCATTGCAATGGAATTCCACGCAAAGGTTGAAAAAGAGGTTGTTGTTACAATCGAGGAGAGAATTATCGACGACAGTGAGGACGACGATGCAAATCTTGTTGAAAGAGCTCCGGTAGTTGTTGTTATGGGTCACGTTGACCACGGTAAAACATCTATTCTCGACGCTATCCGTCATTCAAACGTAACGGCAGGCGAAGCAGGCGGCATTACTCAGCATATAGGCGCTTACAGAGTAGAGGTAAACGGCAAGCCGATTACTTTCCTTGACACACCCGGTCACGAGGCGTTTACAACAATGCGTGCAAGAGGCGCTCAGGTTACCGATATTGCAATACTTGTAGTCGCTGCCGACGACGGTATTATGCCGCAGACAGTTGAGGCTATTCACCATGCAAAGGCTGCGGGAGTATCTGTAATTGTTGCAATCAACAAGATGGATAAAGAGGGTGCAAATCCCGAGGCTGTTAAACAGCAGCTTACCGAGTATGGGCTCATTCCCGAAGAATGGGGCGGTGACACACCGTGTATTCCCGTTTCGGCAAAGACAAAAAAAGGTCTTGACGACCTGCTTGAGATGGTAACGCTCGTTGCCGAAATGAAAGAACTCAAGGCTAACCCCGACCGCGCGGCAAAGGGTACGGTAATCGAGGCAAGACTTGACAAGGGCAGAGGCCCGGTTGCTACCGTGCTTGTTCAAAACGGTACGCTGCATAAGGGCGATATTATCATTGCGGGTACCTGCGTAGGCCGTGTAAGAGTTATGACAAACGATAAAGGCGAAAGAGTTAGAGACGCAGGTCCGTCTGTTCCTGTTGAAATTACGGGTCTTGATGAGGTTCCGACAGGCGGCGACATTTTTAATGCCGTTAAGGATGAAAGACTTGCAAGGACTTTGGCTGAGCAGAGAAAGAACGACAAGAAGGAAGAAATATTCAATGCGCGTACAAAGGTTACTCTTGACAACCTCTTTGACCAGATGAAGCAGGGTGAAGTAAAGGAACTCCAGATTATTGTTAAAGCAGATGTGCAGGGTTCGGTTGAGGCAGTTACTCAGTCGCTTGAAAAGCTTTCAAATGACGAAGTAAGAGTAAACGTAATTCACGGAGCAGTCGGTGCAATCAACGAATCCGACGTTATGCTTGCCGAGGCTTCAAACGCAATTATTGTAGGCTTTAACGTTCGTCCCGACGCAGTTGCAGCGGAAAACGCAGAGCGTTCGGGTGTTGATATGCGACTTTACAGCGTAATTTACGATTGCATTAACGAAATTGAAGCTGCTATTAAGGGTATGCTTGCTCCCAAGACAAGAGAAGTTGTTTTGGGTATGGCAGAGTGCAGAAACGTTATCAGAATCAAGTCTGTCGGCGTAATTGCGGGTTCATATGTAAAGAGCGGCAAAATTCAGAGAGGCTGCGGTGTAAGAGTTATCCGCGACGGTATTGTTATTGCGGAAGACTCAATTGCGTCACTCCAGCGTTTTAAAGACGCGGTTAAAGAAGTTAACGAGGGTTATGAATGCGGTATTGGCCTTGAAAAGTTCAACGACATAAAAGAGGGCGATATGTTCGAGGCTTATACAATTGAAGAATACCGCGATTAATTTTAGTTTGAGCGGCCGTGCCTTTGCGCGGCTTGCTTGATTAAAAGAGGTGAAAGAAATGGCAAGTCACAGAATTGAAAGAACTACCGAGGATATAAAAAGAGAGCTTACCGCAATCTTTAGGGAACTCAAAGACCCCAGGGTGAGTCAGGCTTTTATATCTATTATCAGGGTTGAGGTGACAAACGATCTTTCGTACTGTACCGTTCAAATCAGTGCTATTGAGGGACTTGACAGGGCAAAAGAGACGGTAAAGGGACTTAAATCTGCGTCGGGCTTCATAAGACGTGAGCTCGGTCACAGATTAAGGTTGCGCCACGTTCCCGAACTTATCTTCAAGGCGACCGACAGCATAGAGTACAGTGCGCATATAAGCAAAATTTTGAACAATCTTGATATTACGGAAGATGAGGAAAACAATGATGAATCTGTATGAGGTTGCCCGCTTTCTTGAGGCACATGACAACTATGAAATTCTGACCCATGCTTATCCCGACGGCGACACGCTCGGCTCGGGATTTGCGCTTTGTATGGCGCTCCAGCAAAAGGGCAAAAATGCAAGGGTGATTACAACAAATGTTCCGTCAAAGTTTTTGTACCTTTTAAACGGTGTAAAGCATCAGGTGTTTGAGCCCGATACAATTATAAGCGCCGATGTTGCGGCTGACGGTTTGCTAGGATCGAACACGGACGCTTATTTGGGGAAAATTGATTTGTGCATTGATCACCACGGTTCAAATACCCTGACGGCAAAGGAAAAATTTGTTGACAGATATGCGTCGGCAACCTGCGAAATAGTTTATAAGCTGTTAAACCGTATGAATGTCAGAATTACAAAGGAAATTGCGGATTGTCTCTACACGGGTATTTCAACAGATACGGGTTGTTTCAGATACAGCAATACAAATGCCGACACTCTGAGGATCGCGGCAAGCCTTATGGAGCTCGGCTGCGACACCGCCGCAATTAACAAAGCGATGTTTGAAACAAAGTCAAAGGAAAAAATTGAGCTTGAGCGCGCGGTTTATGACACGATTATGTACTGTGCCGACGGCAAATGCGCCATTATTTATACTACGCTTGATATGATGAAGAAGCTCAATATCGGCGATGATGAAATGGAAGGGCTTGCCTCAATTCCCCGTCAGATTGAGGGCGTGCTTATCGGTATTACAATGCGTGAAAAAGAGGGCGGATTCTTTAAAATTTCAGTCAGAACAAACGGAAATATAAACGCCTCCGATTTTTGTGCAAAATTCGGAGGCGGCGGTCACCCCGCCGCTGCCGGCTGTTCCATTGAGGGTAAACTCGACGATGTCAGAAATAAACTTATAAAAGCGGCGGAAGAAACATTATGAACGGCGTAATACTTATTGACAAGCCAAAGGAGTTTACCTCCTTTGACGTGATTGCCGTAATGCGAAAACTTTGCAAGCAGAAAAAGGCAGGACATACAGGCACGCTTGACCCGAATGCAACGGGCGTTTTGCCGGTGCTTTTGGGGTGCGCCACCAAGGCTCAGGATTTGATTGAAAATCACGACAAAACATATATTGCCGATTTTAAACTCGGAATGACCTCCGATACCCTCGATATTTGGGGTAATGTGACCGAAAACGAAAAACCTCATATAGTAAGAGAGAAGTTTGAAAATACTCTGGAAAATTTTGTCGGAGAGATTGAACAGATTCCGCCGATGTTTTCGGCAGTACAAATAAACGGTCAAAGGCTCTATGATCTCGCCAGAAAAGGTATTGATGTGGAGCGTGAGGGACGAAAGGTTACGGTTTACAACGCAACACTGCTTGATTTTGACGCGGAAAATCAGAGCGGTCAGATTGAAGTGTCGTGTTCAAAGGGTACATATATACGCACAATTATTGACGACATAGGCAAAGCGTTGGGCTGCGGAGCGGTGATGAGCGGTCTGAGGCGTACAAAAGCGTGCGGATTTTCAATTGACGAATGTATTACTCTTGAAAAGGCAAAAGAGCTTGCGGAAAACGGCACTCTTGAAAGCAGACTCATTTCAACGGAAAGGCTGTTTATGAATTATGAACAGATACTTGTTTCCGAGGCGCAGGCAAAGCGCTTTAAAAACGGCGGCGCTTTGGATATAGGGCGCACGGCGCTTAAAAACAGAGAACTTGTTGACGGAAAGCGCTATCGTGTGAAAAGCCGTGACGGAGAGTTTTTGGGACTCGGAATTGTTGATTTGCAAAACGGTGCAATCAAGGTGCTCAAACTTTTTCCGCTAAGCTGAAAGACCTGTTGATGTTAAACAAGAAAATTCTGCAATGAGCTATATTAACTAACATACTCCCTGATATACGGATAAGGAGAATTTATATTGGCAAGGGTAAAAAAGAGAGTGAAAAAATTGATTGTAATAATTGTATCCATTGTTCTTTGCGCTGCGTTGGCAGCCGGCGGTTTTGTTCTTTACGGCAAACACCAAATGAGTAAAGTGCCTGAGTTGACCTTTGCCGAAGCTCTTGAATACACAACAAGTGATAATCCCGACGCAGTTATAACTGTCGGTATTATCAAAAACGGACAAACCTCTTATAAGGTGTACGGTGAAAACGGCAAGGAACTTAATGCAGATTTACACACATACGAAATAGGCTCTCTTACAAAAACTTTTACGGCCGCTTTGATAAATAAGGCAATCAATGAAGGAAAAATTAGCATTGACGGCACGATAGATAACTATTTGTCGCTGCCTGACGGCAACGAATATCCGACAATCAAGGAGTTATTGACACATACTTCGGGATATAAGGGATATTATTTTGAAAGTCCTATGATTTCTAACTTTTTCAAAGGAAGAAATGATTTTTACGGTATTACAAAAGAAATGGTGCTTAACAAAGCCGGTAGCTTGAATATGGATAAGGAAAGCTACGGTTTTACATATTCTAATTTCGGATATGCAGTCTTGGGACTTGTTCTTGAAGCAGTGTACAATACAGATTATACGTCTTTGGTGAACAGTTTTACAAAAAATGAGTTGGGACTTAATAACACAAAAATTTCCGATAAAAGCGGCGACCTCGGTAATTACTGGGATTGGGATTCAAACAATCCATATTTGTCGGCAGGAGCTGTCACGTCAAATATATCGGATATGCTTCTTTACGCACAAATGCAGCTCGACAACAATCCGTATTTTTCCGAATGTCACAAGAGCCTTAAAACAATAAATGCGACTACGGAAGATTATAAGGCTATGGGTATCAATTTGGATGAGATAGGAATGTCTTGGATTATTGATAACCAAAATGATATTATATGGCATAATGGAGGTACGGGGGATTATAATAGCTATCTCGGCTTTAACCTCGAAACAGGAACTGCGGTTGCGGTGCTTTCAAACCTTGCGCCGAATTATCGAATCCCTGCTACCGTGCTGGGAGTAAAGCTGTTAACGGAATCGGAAAATTAAAGCTAAAAATATGTTTAAAGCAGAATTTATAATACGGTCTTATTTATATATGCAAACTAAACAAGATATAAAGACAGGCAAATGCAGAGCCGATAAACTTGTGATATACCTCACAGTTTATCGGCTCATTTTTTGGAAAGTATTTATCAGCTTTGAAAATTTTTTATCAGAAGAGAGTTATCCCAAACATATGGAGTATCCACAGCACCACGCCGTATATTACCGAAGCGCTCACGCCGTAAACAATGACAGGGCCTGCGATGATGAACATCTTTGCGCCGAGCCCCGTAACATAGCCCTCACTTTTGAATTCAATCGCGGGTGAAGAAACGGAGTTTGCAAAGCCTGTTATCGGAACAAGCGTACCTGCTCCCGCATGGCGCGCGATTTTGTCATACACGCCCAGAGCGGTGAGCAGTATTCCGATAAAAATCAGCGTGACCGAAACGAGAGTTTTTGCCTGCTGTTCATCAAGCTTTAAAAGCGTGTATAAATTGTATAAGACCTGACCTATTGTGCAAATTGCTCCGCCAATCAAAAAGGCCTTGACGCAGTTTTTAAAGCAGGGGCTTTTCGGCGAATTTTTTTTGACAATTTTTTGGTATTCCTGTTTTGAAATCATAATAAAACCTCTTTGTCACTTATTGTTTGTAAAATATTATTTGCCTTTTTGACGGTTTTATTATTTAATAAGAAAAAGAAGTAATTGAATTCGATTGAAAAAATAATGCTAATAAAGCTGTCACAAACTAATTACGACAGCAAAAAACTAGGGAGACGTCGCAACGCCCCCCATACAAAAACAAAGTGTTTTTTGATTTCATTATTATTATATGTAATTTAACGTAAAAAGTCAACAATTTTACGAAAAAAATCGTAAGTTGAATGAATGATTTGCTGATTTAAAAAGTAGTCTTTATTTCTAAGCATTCTGTTACATAACAATTCGTCAATTCAGCTAACCTGGCTTTTTTTACTGTATCAACTACTACTTCACTATATACAAACAGTAAAGCTGTCATTTCAAGTATAGGTCTTGATTTTAATTTTTTATTTCTGACATCTTTTGAAATATTTCCTATTTGCGATACAAAAGTGCTTATTGATTTTGGAGGATATGATTGTCCGCTACGTAAATTGTGTATGAGGCAGTTGTTATGAGCACAAGCATTTCTCAAGCTTTTAACTAAGTTTAGAGGACCTTCTGGTATAGGAATATCAGTGTGTGTAGAATAATAAAAATCATAAAATCTTATATAATCTCCAAAACCTATAATTTCCATAAAAGCCCATACAGGACATTCATTTGAATCTATTACGGTACTTTTTGTGCCGTCAGAATTAGTATTCGTTTTAAATGTAAAATACTTATTAATAAGTTCACCCACATAAGTTGAATAGCGCTTGTTGCATATTTCCTGTTTAATATATGGGTATCTAGACATAAAATCTTTTACTATGCTGTATCCGTTTTCTTTTTTATCAAGGCTTAAAAATAATGCAATCTTTGTTCTTTTTAACAAGTAAATAATAAAGCGATAATTACCGATAATCCCTCATTTTTGACGGTTTTATGAAAATTTTAAATAAGCCTTTATTTTTTTATGCCGATGATGTATAATGTAAAATGTATAATTATATGGAAGAGGGATTTTATTGGAACATTATCTTGACAACAGCGCAACTACCAAAGTGTCACAAAAAGCCGCTCAAAAGGCGCTTGAAATGATGACTGAGTGTTACGGAAATCCCTCGTCACTTCATATAAAAGGAATGTACGCTGAAAAAGAGCTTGAAAACGCACGCAAAATTATTGCAAAAGAGCTTGGGGCAAACACCGATGAAATTCTTTTTACGAGTGGCGGAACCGAAGCGAACAATTTGGCGATTTTCGGTGCCGCTTATGCAAAACGCCGCACTAAAACAAAGGTTGTGGTGTCGGCAATTGAGCACAGCAGCATAATTGAAGCGGCTGAAAAGCTTAAATCAGACGGTTTTAACGTGACTTTTGTTCAGCCTGACAGCAGCGGAGTTGTTACCGTGGAGAATGTAATGAACGAGGTCGATGACAACACCTCAATTGTGTCGGTGATGAGCGTTAATAACGAAACTGGTGCGATTATGCCCGCTGGAGATATTTTTACCGCTGTTAAAAAGAAATTTCCCGACGTTATCTGCCACACAGACGCTGTTCAGGCTTTCGGAAAAATTCATCTGAATGTTAAAAAGCTCGGAGCAGATCTCTTGACGGCCAGCGGTCACAAGGTGCACGCCCCAAAGGGCTGCGGCTGTATTTACATTAAAAAGGGCGTAAGGATACTGCCCCGTCAGTTCGGCGGCGAACAGGAAAAACGTATCCGCCCCGGCACAGAAGCCGTTGAGCTTATTGCAGCATTTGGCGTTGCCTGCTCCGAATTTGACATTGACAATAATTTAAAAAAGATTGAGAAGCTCAATACATATGCAAAGCAAAAGCTTTCGCAGCTTGACGGCGTTGTAATCAATTCACCCTCGGACGCTCTGCCTTATGTGCTGAATATTTCCGCAGGCAGGGTGAGAAGCGAAACAATGCTGCACTTTTTGGAAGATCTTGACGTTTTTGTGTCGTCGGGCAGCGCTTGCGCAAAGGGAAAACCAAGCCACGTGCTTAAGGCGATGGGGCTTTCAAACGAGCGCGCGGACAGCGCCCTACGCATCAGCTTTTCAAAATTCAACACCGAAGAAGATATAGACGCTTTGTGCGACGGTATCGGCAGGGGACTTGCAACGCTTGCGCACAACTGATTTACAGATAAGGATTATGTATGAAAGAAATTATACTTTTGAAAGACGGCGAAATAGTTTTAAAGGGACTTAACCGCCGCACATTTGAAGATATACTTAAAAAGAATTTAAAAAATGTTTTGGCTAGTGTCGGTAAGTTTGAAATTACCTCTGCTCAGTCAACAATATATGTAAGGTCTCTCAGTGACGAGGTTGATCTTGACGAAGCGTGCGACAGAATTTCAAGAATTTTCGGCATTGTTGCTTTTTCAAGAGCAGCGGTTTGTGAAGAAAAAACGCTTGAATCGGTGCTTGACACCGCCCCTAAATACTTAAAGGACGAGCTTGAACAGGCGAAGACATTTAAGGTAGAGGCAAAGCGCAGCGACAAAAAATTTCCGTACAAGTCGCCCGAAATATGCCGCGAACTCGGCGGAAAAATACTTGAGGTTTATCCGCACCTTACGGTTGACGTGCATAATCCCGACATTGTTGTAAACGTTGAGATAAGGGACTTCGGCGCATATATTCATTCAAATCCGCTCAAGGGCGCAGGCGGCATTCCCGTCGGTACGGGCGGCAATGCGGTAATACTTATAAGCGGCGGAATAGATTCGCCCGTTGCCGCATATATGATGGCAAAAAGAGGTATCCGACTCACGGCGGTGCACTTTGCAAGCCCGCCGTACACAAGCAGGCGTGCCGAAGAAAAGGTAGTTCGACTTTTGCGAAAAGTCAGCCGCTATTCGGGACCTATGACAATGTACACGGTGCCGTTTACGAAAATCCAGGAAAAAATCAAGGATGAATGTCCCGAAGAACTTTTTACAATTATAATGCGCCGTCTTATGATGGAAATGTCTGAAAAAATCGCGCTTGACAACGGATGCGCGGCGCTTATTACGGGCGAAAGCCTCGGGCAGGTGGCAAGCCAGACAATCGGCGCGATTGCCTGTACAGACGAGGCGGCAAATATGCCCGTATTCAGACCGCTGATAGGAATGGATAAGCAGGAAATTATTGATATTTCCTATAAGATAGACACATACGAAACCTCAATTGAGCCGTACGAGGACTGCTGCACTGTGTTTACTCCAAAACACCCCAGAACGAGACCTGTACTTAAATATGTGAAAGAGGCTCAGGAAAAGGCGGGATTTGAACCGCTTGTGGAAGAGGCTTTGCAGAATTTGAAGAAAACTTTTATTAACGCAGAGGATTAATCTGAAAGGAAGATACCGGAGTGTATATAGAAATTTTATCGGTTACGAAAAATTCCGTTGCAGACAAATTTGACGAAAAAACCGACGAACTCAGAGAGCGGCTTTTAAGGTATGGATATTCGCTTACTGATATTAAAAAAGCCGAGCTCAAGCCGATTAAAATAAAAAACGCGGTTGAAACGCTTGTTTCCGCCCAAGAAAAACCCGATATTGTAATTGTTGCCAACGCTTTGTCGAGCAAGAACAATTCCTCTTTTAAAAAATACCTTTTGGACACGGTTGCGGCCGCCGAACGCGCGGAAAACAAGCCTGCTCCCAAAGATTACTGGAAAAAGAGAAACAAGGCTTTAAGAACGGCAAAGAAAAACGGCGCGTCGAAAGAAGAACTTAAGGAGCTTGAAAAGAAGTTTATACTCTGTCGCAAAAAATCAAAGGTGTTCAGCATGGGCGATTTCGGAAACGGATACAAAGGCTACTGCTTTATGTATAAGGGCGTCAGAATTGCCGTAATTCCCAAAGCGGAGCTTACCGGAGAAAATGTAAACGACGTAATATCACTTGCGGCGGTCAGAACCGAAGAGGTGTTTAACAACTCAGCTCAGGACTATCCCGACGGATTCGGCAGACTTGAATATGTGCCCGAAAAGACAGGCTTTGTCAACAGATTTATTCCGATCAGAGGCGATTCGGGTAAGGAAATAGGCAGAAAATGCGCCGTAATTGCTTCGTTCTTGGTTTTTGTGACCGCGTTGTCACTGCTGCTTTACAATATGGTATTTCTCAGTGTAAAAAATACTCAACTCAACGGTGAAATTCAAAAAATTGCCCACGGCGTCGAAAGCGTGGATACGGGCAAGGAGAACAAAGGCTCCGATGATATGATTAACTGGAAAAACCTAAAGGAGATTAATGATGAAATTGTCGGCTGGATTCAGATTGACAACACTGTAATCGACTATCCCGTTTTGTGGCACAAGTCTGACGACAGAACAAGTCAGTATTACCTTAAACACAATTACAGGGGCAATTTTGATACTTACGGCAGCATATTTGTTGACTATCGCTGCGAAAAGGGAACTGACAGTAAAAATGTTGTACTGCACGGTCACCATATGAACGACGGTTCAATGTTCGGCAACCTTATGAAGTACGGCAGTACCTCGGGTAACCTCGACTTTTACAAAGAGTCGCCGACAATAGAATTTGATACTCCGGAAGGAAATGCCGATTATAAAATTATCTCTGTATTCAAGACGAACACACTTTCAAGTCAGGGTGAATTTTTCAACTATATGGTAGGCGATTTTCAGAATGAAAAGGATTTTATGAACTATGTTTATAATGTCCGTATCCGCTCGCTGATTAATTGCCCTGTTGACGTAAACGAAGACGACCAGCTTTTGACGCTTTCTACCTGTTCATATGAATTTACAGAGTTCAGAACCGTTGTAGTGGCGCGAAAGGTAAGAGACGGTGAGTCGAGTAAGGTAAATGTTTCTCAGGCAACGCTCAACAAAAATGCCGTATGGCCTCAGGTTTACTATACAAGATACGGCGGAACACGTCCGGAGGTTAAAGATTTCTGTACCGCTTATGATGCGGGTCAAATCGACTGGTACACCGGTGATTACGACTTTAAGGATCAGGAAATTAAAGAAACAAGCACATCTTCTACGGCTTCTTCAACTTCCAAGAGCAAGAGTAATAACAGTTCCGGTCAGTCAAATAATAATACTCAGGCGACAACCAAGGCTCAGCCTACCACTCAGGCAAAGGTTTATCTGACCGTTAAGTTCATAAATTATGACGGAAGTACGCTGAGCACGCAGAAGGTTGAGTACGGCAAGGCCGCCAAGGCTCCCGAAAATCCGGTTAAGCCGAGCGATGAGTATTATGACTATGTATTCAAGGGCTGGCAGCTTGATTTTTCAAATGTAACGCAGAATATGACGATTGCGCCGGACTTTGAACCCGTTTTAAAGGAACAGTATCGACAAACCTAATAAGGGGGTAAGGTAATGGAATGTGGGATTTTGTTTTATACGGCGCGAAAAACTTCTTTTTGTGAGAGGGCGTTGAAAAAGCGTCTGTCCGAACATATGCTTATTACAAAAAGCGTTTCGTTTGCCTCCGACTGCAAAGCTCTGGGTAAAAAGCTGGGCGAGGATTTTGAGCGTCTCAATATTGTTTTTGTTATCGGCGGTCTGGGTTTTACCGACGGCAGAAACATTGCAAGTATTCTTTCCCGTGCGATTGATTTTGATGTTGATGAAGTCAAAAAGCTGAAAAACAGTTCGGGTGACGACGGGTATTTGATTAAAAAGGGACGTCAGCTATTGATATTGCTCCCCGACGAGCCTGCACAGATTGAAGAAATTATGAGCGGTCCGATTAGTTCTTATATAAAGCGGAATTTAAGCGTAAACGCTTAATAAAGAAAACAGGTTAAAATTAAAGCCGAGCCTCGGCAAATGCGACGTTTATGAGGCTCGGCTTTTTAATTTAAATAACAGAAAGAGAAATAATTATGATTGGAAAAACAGTAACGGTAACGGTTGACAGGGCAATGGGTACTTATCATCCTAAGCATAGGGATATATACTATTCGATTAACTACGGATATGTAGAGGGGGTTATGTCGCCCGACGGCGAGTGGCAGGATGCGTATATCCTCGGCGTTTCAAAGCCTGTAAAGGAATTTACGGGAAAAGTTATTGCGATTGTAAAAAGAAATGACGATATAGAGGACAAGTGGGTGGTCGCACCCGATAATATGAAATTTACTAAGCAGGAAATCGAAAAACAGATATATTTTCAGGAGAAATACTTTGACTCGTATATAATCATGTAAAGATCATCGCAAATTTAATCTTATTATATATAGAAAAAGCAGCAAATCTTTTCAGACTTACTGCTCTGATTAATGAAATAACGAACTGTAAAAAGAAAGTAGGAGCATTTATGAAAAACCAGACAGAATTATGGAAAAAAGTAGTGAAAAATACGATACAAGTTGTTTTATCGGTAATTATAGGCTACTTGATTTATTATTTTATTTTTATGGATATTATTTCGCTTTTTATTTCTACTTCCGGGATTATATATATACCTATCAGTATTGCTTGCCTCATAGGGTGTATTGTCGGTGTAATGGTCATTATTAATTTAATTATCAATAAAACAATTAACAAATATTTATTTATTATCATTTCTGTTGCGTATTTTTGTGTTTTGCTTTCAGCATTGTTTTTAAGAAGCTCTGTTTTTGAAAGAATATTTATTCTCAATCCTTTAACCGGACTGATTGATACATTTTCCGATTCTCAAATGGCTTTGCAAAGCATTTTGAATATGATAGTTTTCATTCCGATAGGTTATTTTGTTCGCAAATTAAAATACTATCAAACTTTAATTTTTTCATTGATATTATCAGTGGCAATAGAATTAATCCAGGTTCTTTTGATAAGAGGCTTTTTTGATACATTTGACATCATATTATACTGCATAGGAATATCATTGGGATACTTAATTTTTAAGAAGTGTAAGATTGTAATTAAGTAGCCCCATTTGCGCAGGCCGGCAAAATACGGTGACAGCAATCAGGATCTCCAAAATAAAATACACAAACTTAAAGCAAAAGCTGCCGCCAAAATCAATACTTTGGTAATTTCGGGTATGTCAAAAAATACAGCAACTGCTATTCCGCCTATTAATACTGTATTAATAAGCCATAATGTTTGGTTTAGCTTCTCAACAGACTTACCGCTTTCGGGTGGTTTATTGTTATCGGACTCCGACGTAAATTTGACGTTATTATTTGGTTTGTGCCGACTGCTTGTTCCTGCATTCTTGGAATATTCATCTGCTTTTCGGCTCATTTCATCAAGATACATATCCCTGAACGCGGTTTCAAAGGTGTCAAGCTTACCGTCTTTATTTTTGTCAAACATTTTATCTGCTAATGTGGGAAACGGATACTTAAAGAAGCACAACGGCCGGGACATGATCACGCTGGATCAGCCTGGCTATGCGGGCTGTGAGGAGGGGGAGCTTACGGAGATCCGCAGCCGGATTCTGGAGCGGACGATGGAGCTTCCGGTTTCCCTGACGGCGGAGCTGGAGGCGGGAAAACCGTTCCGCCTGACGGCCATGGCAGGGAAGGAAATGGTCTGCCTGGAAGGAGAGACGGTACAGCGGGCGCAGAAGCGTCCGCTTGGAGAAGAGGAAGTAAGACGGCAGCTCGCGAAAACGGGCGGAAGCGGTTTTCGGGCGGAAAAAATCACCGTCCGCATGGAGGGAGAAGTGTTTCTTCCGGTAAAAGCTATTAATGAGCTGAGAAGAAGCGCACTGGAAAAACTGCGCGCCGGAAGGATTGCAGACTGCCGCCGTCAGAGCGGAACGGATGCGGAGACAGAGAAAGACGCGCCCTCCCTGACGCAGCCTGAGCTGTCGGAAAAGCGGCCTGCACCCTGCAGTCTGTCGGCTTCTGTGACCACGCTTCCCCAGTTCCTGGCCTGTCTGAATGCGGGAGTTTCCAGAATCTATGTGTCTTACGCGGCCATGAATGGTGAAATGGAAGACGGGCTGAAAGCGGCGAAGGCGGAGGGGATTTCTTCAGAAATTTTCCTGTCCCTTCCGGTCATTCTCCGTGCGGAAACCAGAAAACAGATGAAGCGGGTGAAAGCGCTTCTTGATACCGGACTTTTTGAGGGGGCGCAGACCCCTTCCCCTTCCGGCCTTATGTGGCTGAAGGAAAACGGCTGGAAGGGAAAGATTGCCTTTGACCACAGAATCTATATCTGGAACAGGCAGACCTGGGAATACTGGAGCGCAGACATGGATA
>CAJFNC010000002.1 GCA_904393835.1 uncultured Ruminococcus sp.
TTAAAGTCCGGCTTGCTTTGTTATACCCTTTTTCTGCTGCCAAAAAATTTTTTAACTTTTTTCATTTTACGACTTGACTTTTATTTGCAGGACTCCTTTTAATTAATAAATTGTTAACATCAAGTTATCGAATATAGAATAGTGGGTATGGTGCTATTTAATAAGTAAATTTGTAATACTGTTTTTCTTAACTTAGATTAATTTTGTACAATTCAAAAATTCAGTTAATTACATACTTATCAATAGCCTGACATTTATTAGGGTTGTATGTGCCGTCTTGTGTGCCGCTGACTTCGGCTGCGTTTGCCGTAAAGCTAAAACAGCAAATCAGGCTGAGCAGCATTGCCGCAATTAATAAGGATAATCCTTGCCTTTTTACATTCATATTCTTTCCTCCTAAGTTTATTGCACCTATATAGGTGCAATTTTATATTACCACTTGGATAAAATAATGTCAAGAAATTTTTGCACTTGTTTAAGAACAAAGGAGTATTGAAAAATGAATGCCGATTACGAAAAAGTGGTAGGTAATAATATCAGAAAACTCAGAGAAAGTAAAAAGATGACTCAGGAGCAATTGTCAGCTAAACTTCAATTGCTCGGCTGCGATATTACAAGGAGCGCATTAGCTAAAATTGAGGTGGGGCAGAGGCATATTTATATTGATGAGATAAAACTCATAAAAGAAATTCTTGACGTTCCTTTTGAAAGCCTTATCGTATAATTAAATTGTAAAAAGAAAAACGTACAAACAATTTTTGTTTGTACGTTTTTTGGTGATACATTTATTTTACCTGCTTTAATCTTTGTCTTCGGCGATTGCTTTAGCAGGGTTTTTAATCATTCTGCCGTTTACAAATATATAGTCGTCGTCGCTGTCTGCGTTTTGGATTGCCTCTTTTTCTCGTTTTAAATCCTCTTCGGTTTCAACGTACTCAACGTTTTCTCCCGTAAAGTATCCGACAGACTCCTGTACGCCCTTTGCGATAACCGATACAATGATATAGGTTGCAATCATTGGATACAGAATGACCGAAACTGCAACCACTATGCCGAACATTATGCCGGATGAATAAATCAATCCGAGAAATACTGCTGCCGAAACAATTGCAAGCAAAACAAGCGCTGCAAGGTTGCGCAGAATTTTACCGACAATTAAAAGCAGCGAATTTTTATAAATATCGCGCAAACGCAGCTCGTATGTAACCGTGAGCAGCGGAACGTAAAACATCATAATAATCAGAGCTATTGAAAATACTATATATATGGTAAATACATAGCCGAACACCATATCGCTTTGAGCAAGAGTACCGTAGTAGAGAATTGCAAAAAATGAACATGCAACTACCAGATATGCAATTACGCCGTTGAACAAAGATTTTTTAAAATTATCTTTAAATGCCTGTACAAAGACGGAAAATACATTGACGTCCTGCTTTTCCACCGAGTATTTGCGTATTACCATTACAAGTCCAGAGTAAAACGGCATTGACGGGATAACTCCCAAACTCCACAGTATTACATTGTTAAATCCCGACAGATAGCTTATTAATATAAACAGTCCCGAAAATGCTGCAAACGGGACAGAAAACAGCAAACCTGCAAGTAAAAGCTTTGGAAAACGTGTAAAAAATCGTGCAAGTGATGAATCATTAAAACGTTTCATAATAACCTTCTTAAAACAAATTTGCTATAATATTAACACAAAACGCACTTTAATTTCAATAGTTTTACCATAAACACGAGGTTACAATAATGTAATAAATACAAAATATAATAGGTTATTCGACATATAAATAGCTTAAAAACTCAGCGATAATGCCGAATATTTTTATATAAAAATGTAATTTTATTTTTATTGACGATAAAAAATATATAATGAATTTAAAAAAAATTCAAAAAAACTATTGTATTTTAATAAATATTGTGTTAATATGATGAAGACGAACGGAGCATAGTATATTGTTCTGTTAGGCAATATCCCGTTTTTGAGGATAAATTTTATAATTTTAAGGAGAGTAAACTCATGAAAAAGTCAACATTTAAAAGAGTAGCCGCTCTCGCAGTTGCAGGCGTTATGACAGCTACCTGCTTTGCCGGCTGCGGCGGTACAAGTTCATCGGGCAGTTCAGAAGGTTCAGCTTCGGGAAATGCAAAAAACGGCAAGGTTTATTACCTCAACTTCAAACCAGAGCAGGATCAGGCGTGGCAGGATCTTGCTAAGGCTTATACAGAAGAAACAGGTATTGAAGTTACTGTAAAGACAGCAGCTGAAGGTACATACGAATCAACACTTACAGCTGAAATGGATAAGGATGACGCTCCTACACTTTTCCAGGTTAACGGTCCGGTAGGTCTTGCCAACTGGAAAGACTACTGCGCGGATCTCAGTGGCTCCGACATCTACAAGCAGCTTACTTCTACGGACTATGCTCTTGAAGAGGACGGCAAGGTTTACGGTATTGCATATGTTATCGAAACATATGGACTTATCTACAACAAGACGCTCCTTCAGAAGTATTGCGATTCCGATTTTGCAACAGTTAAGTCGATTGACGACATTAACAGCTTTGATAAGTTAAAGACTGTTGCCGAAGAAATTCAGAAGAATAAGGATGCTCTCGGCGTTAAGGGTGCATTCACCTCGGCAGGTATGGATTCATCTTCAGACTGGAGATTCAAAACACACCTTGCCAACCTTCCTATCTATTTTGAGTACAAGGACAGAAATATCACTTCAACAGACGCTATAGAGGGCAAATATCTTGATAACTACAAGAACATTTGGGATCTCTACATCAACAACTCAACCTGCGACCCCGCAGACCTCGCAAGCAAGAAGGGTACAGACGCTGAAACAGAATTTACAACAGGTGAAGCAGTATTCTTCCAGAACGGCAGCTGGGAATATTCAATTCTTACAAAAGCAGGTATGACTGATGACCAGCTCGGTATGATGCCGATTTACATCGGTGTTGGCGACGAAGCTAACCAGGGTCTTTGCACAGGTTCAGAGAACTATTGGTGCGTAAACAAGAATGCAAGCGCTGATGACCAGGCTGCTACACTTGAGTTTATCAATTGGTGTGTAACAAGCGATAAGGGAACAACAGCTCTTGCAGACGATATGGGATTTGTAATTCCTTTCAAAGATGCTAAAGAAGCTACAAACGTATTCGTAAAGATTGATAACGAACTCACAGCTGAAGGCAAAACTCCCGTAAGCTGGAACTTCACAACAATGCCCAGCGAAAACTGGAAGAACGGCGTTGGTACAGCTCTTACACAGTATGCAGCAGGTACAGGCGATTGGGATGCTGTTGTTACGGCATTTGTTCAGGGCTGGAAAACAGAGTACGCAGCTAACAACAGTTAATTTAAAATCGAAAATTAGTTTTTGATTTAACTTGTTCGGAGTAGGGGGGCGGTATGTCGTCCCCCTTTTAGAATGAACGGAAAGGCAATATTATGTTTAGAAAAGGCAAACGAAAAATTTATTCTCTAATATTTGTTCTTCCCACATTTGCTGCTTTCATTATTGGATTTATCTATCCGTTTTTTAACGGCGTTTACCTTTCGTTCTGTGAATTCAGAACAACAAGCGACGCAGTATTTATTGGGGTTGACAACTATATTAAAGCTTTTCAGAATGAGGGCTTTTTACATTCATTCTGGTTTACCGTAATGTTTGTAATCGTTTCGGTAGTGCTGATTAACGTCATTGCGTTTTTTGTTGCATATGCGCTGACGCTCGGCATAAGAGGTTCAAACATTTTCAGAACAGTGTTTTTTGTTCCAAACCTCGTAGGCGGTATTATTCTCGGTTACATTTGGCAGTATATTTTTAACGGCATACTTCAATATTACGGTACAAACCTTGCGCTTGACTCAAGATTTGGTTTTTGGGGACTTATTATCCTTATGTGCTGGCAACAGGCAGGTTATATGATGATTATCTACATTGCCGGTTTCCAGAGCGTTCCGAAAGACCTTTATGAGGCGGCAAGAATTGACGGCGCAAACAAAAAACAGCTTTTGACCAATGTTACAATGCCTATGATGATGCCGTCAATTACAATTTGTACATTCCTTACACTTACAAACTCGTTCAAACTGTTTGACCAGAACCTGGCGCTTACAAACGGTGCTCCGGGTGTTGTTTCGGCAACTTCGGGTACAACGGTTTATCAGACAGAGATGCTGGCACTCAACATTTACAAAACCTTCTATGCCAACCAAAATTCACGCGGAGTAGGTCAGGCAGAGGGTGTAATATTCTTTGTAATAGTTGTAGTTATTGCTCTTGTACAGCTTTACTTCACAAGGAGAAAGGAGGTACAGCAGTAATGGCAAAGGTAATGGCAAAACCCAAGGAAAAGCCTGTAAAGAAAAAACAGACTTTGGGTATGAAAATTCTGAGTGTTTTATTTACGATAGTTTCAATTTTCTATGTTGCCCCCGTATTCTTTGTAATTATGAACTCATTCAAAAGCAATGCGGCAATCAGTAAAGGCTTTTTTGAATTTCCTACTGCTGATACTTTCCAGGGCTTTCAGAACTACATAACAGGTATGTTCCACGGCAACTATCCTTTTTGGAAATCAATTATGTGGAGCTTTTTCATTACCATCGGCGGCGTTTTGCTGATTCTCATTTGCACCTCAATGTGCGCGTGGTATTTGCAGCGTTCAAACACTGTCATTTGTAAAATTATCTACTATTTCTGTATTTTTTCAATGGTAGTACCTTTCCAGATGGTAATGTTCACTCTTTCAAAAACAGCCGACACACTTCACCTTACAACTCCGTGGGGTATTTTGATAGTCTATCTCGGGTTCGGAGCGGGATTGTCGGTGTTTATGTTCTCGGGATTTGTAAAGTCCATTCCGATAGAAATCGAAGAGGCAGCCTATGTTGACGGCGCAGGCCCTTTGAGAACGTTTTTCGGCATTGTACTTCCGATTATGAAACCTACTTTCATTTCGGTTGCAATTCTCCAGACAATGTGGATTTGGAACGACTATCTTCTTCCGTATCTTATCCTCGATATGGATTACAAGACAATTCCTATTCATATTCAGTATCTCAACGGCAGCTACGGTCATACCGATACGAGCGCAATTATGTCGTTAATTGTTTTGAGTATTGTTCCCATTGTTATTTTCTACTTTGCTTGCCAGAAGTACATCATTGAAGGTGTAATTTCGGGCGCAGTCAAGGGTTAACCTGCTCTTTCAATAAAGGCTCAAAAATATCATTGGAATAAAATCGATTATTTCAGAGCCCGATAAAAATACCTCAAAACGGCTGTATCATAATGTGATACAGCCGTTTTGCATGGCAAAAAATTTTGCCGAAAATTAAAGCTGACAAAAAATGTAAGAGCCGCACATTTGTGCGGCTCAAATTTTGTGAAATTATTTCAAAGCGTCAATCGCTGCGGTAATGAGAGCAATCTGCTCTCTTTCCTTTGCAGCCTGACCCTCAACCTTTTCAATTACGGCCTTGGGAGCTTTTGAAACAAAGCCCTGATTATTGAGCTTGCCCTCGCTCTGGGCAAGGCGTTTTTTAACCTGCTCAAGCTCTTTGTTAAGTCTTGCAAGCTCTGCCTGTTTATCAACAAGCTCGTCCATCGGAATGTAAATCTTGGCGTCAGCGGTTACAATTGTAACTGCGCCGTCAATTTCAAAGCTTTCGCCTACTTCAACCTCACTTGCAGACGCGAGCTTTTCAATAAAGTGGGCGCCGTCTGTAAATGTCTGAGGGAACTTTGTAGCAATATAAACTTTTGCTTTTCTTGATGGCGGAACGTTCATTTCGGCACGGCGGTTTCTGATGGCTCTGATTGCGTCCATAACTCTGTTCATTTCAAGAACAGCTTTTGGATAGTCAAGTTTTTCGTCAAATGCCGGATACTGCGCATACATTATCGTTTCACCCTCGTGAGGAATTGTCTGCCAGATTTCCTCAGTGATAAAAGGCATAAACGGGTGCAAAAGTCTTAAAATGCGGTCAAGTACATACAGAAGTACCTGCCTTGCATTTTGAGCGTCCTCACCGTCGCTTGAAAGTCTTGTCTTTACAAGCTCAATGTACCAGTCGCAGTAGCAGTCCCATGTAAACTCATAAACTTTCTGAATGGCAATGCCGAGCTCAAATTTTTCAAGGTTTTCGTTAACCTCTTTGGCAACGGTGTTCAAAGTAGAAACAATCCATTTGTCCTCTGTTGTGAGGGTTTTGGGCAGTTCATTTTTAACGTTATAATCGTCAATATTCATATGAACGTAACGCGCGGCGTTCCAAAGCTTGTTTGCGAAGTTTGCGCTAGCGGCAACACGCTTTTCGGAATATCTCATATCGTTGCCCGGTGAGTTGCCCGTTGCAAGGAAAAATCTGAGAGCGTCGGCGCCGTATTTGTCAATAACTTCAAGCGGATCAATGCCATTGCCGAGTGATTTTGACATTTTAATGCCGTTTTCGTCGCGTACAATACCGTGAATGAATACTGTGTCAAACGGCTGCATATCGGTTTGCTCAATTGCAGAGAAAATCATTCTTGCTACCCAGAAGAAGATGATGTCATAGCCTGTTACGAGCGTGTCGGTGGGATAAAAGTACTCAAGCTCGGGAGTTTTTTCGGGCCAGCCGAGTGTTGAGAACGGCCACAAAGCCGAGCTGAACCAGGTGTCAAGAGTGTCCTCGTCCTGGTGAAGATGATTTTTACCGCACTTGGGGCAAACTGTCGGTGCTTCTTTTGCAACTATAATTTCGCCGCAGTCGTCGCAGTACCAGGCGGGGATTCTGTGACCCCACCAGAGCTGACGTGAAATACACCAGTCCTTTATGTTTTCCATCCAGTGGAAATAAACCTTTTCAAATCTTTCGGGAATGAATTTTGTCCTGCCGTCTTTAACGCATTTGATTGCCGGCTCTGCAAGCGGTTTCATCTTTACAAACCACTGTTTTGAAACTCTCGGTTCAACAGTAGTTTTGCAGCGGTAGCAGGTGCCTACGTTGTGCTTAATCGGCTCAATTTCAACAAGAAAACCGCCCTCTTTGAGGTCGTTTACAATCGCCTTGCGGCACTCGTATCTGTCCATACCCTGATACTTGCCGGCGTTTTCGTTCATATGGGCTGAATCGTCCATAACATTAATAACTTCAAGGTTGTGTCTCAAACCCACTTCAAAGTCATTGGGGTCATGTGCAGGTGTGATTTTTACAACGCCTGTACCAAAATCCATTTCAACATATGTGTCGGCAACAACGGGAATTTCTCTGCCTACAAGCGGAAGAGTAACGGTTTTGCCGATAATATCCTTGTAGCGTTCATCGTCGGGGTGAACTGCAACGGCAGTATCGCCCAAAAGCGTTTCGGGACGTGTTGTTGCGAGCTCCACATAACCGCTTCCGTCAGTCAGCGGATAACGCAGATGCCAGAATGAACCGTCCTGCTCCGCAAAATCAACCTCGGCATCGGAAATAGAGGTGTGGCAGTGCGGACACCAGTTGATGATTCTTTCGCCTCTGTAAATAAGACCTTTTTCGTACAGCTTTACAAAAACTTCCTTAACGGCTTTGGAACATCCCTCGTCCATTGTAAAGCGTTCGCGGTCCCAGTCGCAGCTTGAGCCGAGCTTTTTGAGCTGACTTGTAATTCTTCCGCCGTATTCGCGTTTCCAGTCCCATGCGCGCTCAAGGAATTTTTCTCTGCCTATATCCTCTTTTGTGAGGCCCTCTTCGCGCATAGCTTCAACAATTTTAGCCTCTGTCGCAATTGAAGCGTGGTCAGTGCCGGGAAGCCAAAGAGCGCTGTAACCCTGCATTCTTCTCCAGCGAATCAGTATATCCTGCAAGGTTTCGTCAAGGGCGTGTCCCATATGAAGCTTGCCCGTGATGTTTGGCGGCGGCATAACAATAGTGTACGGTTTTTTATCTTTATCCACTTCGGCGTGAAAATAATCGTTTTTCATCCAAAAGTCATAGATTTTATCTTCAAAGTCAGACGGATTGTATGACTTTGCCATTTCCTTAGCCATAGATTTTCCTCCTATAATATTACCGACTTTGCCGTCGGTTTTGCTTATACCTTTTTATTATCTCATTTTAAGCCGTATTTGTCAATTAAAAAGCTGAAAAAGCAAGAAAAGCAGACAAATTTGTTGCCTGCTTTATAAATAGGTTCAGTTCATATTGATTTTGTTTATGTCGTCAATATCAAAATCCCAGTCGGGTATGTACTTTTCATCGGCAGAGGATAAATCCTGAGTAAATCCGTCAAGTCCCAGCCGAAACAGCTCCAGCTTTACCTTTTCGTATTCCCGTCGTGTAATTCTGCGGTTGAGCTTCGGCATATCCTTGGCTTTGCCCATAGGCACATACTGGCACATAAGGCTTACAAGCACTTGTTTATTGTACATTCGTTTTATCAGTTCAAGCGTTTCAATGCTGTTTTTAGTGTGAGACGGCAAAATCAAGTGGCGCACGATTACGCCCTTTTTAATAATTCCGTCATCGTCAAACTGCGGAGTGCCCACCTGGAAAATCATTTCCTTTATTGCCGCGCTTGCAGTGTCAACGTAGTTGGGAGCTGATGAATATTTTACGGCGAGTTCGTCGCTTGAATATTTGAAGTCGGGCAGATAAACGTCAACAAGCCCGTCAAGCATTGACAGAGTTTTCGGAGAAGTGTAGCCGCTGCAATTATAAACAATGGGTATTTTTGGCTTGTAAATATTAAGGCTCTCTATTACCGCAGGCAAAAACTGGTCTGCCGTAACAAGGTTAATGTTGTGCACGCCCTGCTGTTCAAGCGCCTTATAGCATTGAGCAAGCTGAAACGGTGTTACGGTAACACCCTTATGCTTTGCGGAAATATCGTAGTTTTGGCAGTAAACGCACCTCATAGTGCAGCCCGAAAAAAACACTGCGCCGCTTCCTCTGCTGCCGCTAATGCACGGCTCTTCACCAAAGTGAGGAGCTACCCTTGCAATAATAGGCAGTGTACCCAGTGAGCAAAATCCGTTTCCGTGATGTTCGGTTCGTGCTGCAGAGCATTTTCTGGGACATAAATTGCATATCATAAATAATCACCGATAGAATTATACCACACTAAACCGCATTAGTATAGTTTTTGTTTATGTACAAAAATCAGTGAGATAATCTTCAATTATATTTTCGAGGTGGCATAATTCAAGCTTTGCTTCGTTGCAAATATTTTTAAGCTCTACCATGTCATCTTTATTGTCCGTAATACTGCAAATTGACTTTATCAGTTCCCCGTTGTGTAATACGTCAATACCGTATTCTAAATGAGAACATTTGACAATGCAGTTCAATTTATATATTGTCATGGAGCCTCAGGTTATAGTGACTAATAAGCACTAATAATATAACATTATTATATCAATAAGTCAATAAAAAATAACTATTATATAGCGTATAGCAATATTTTTGTTATAATGCTAAAAATAACATTAAAATCACTTCGGCGAATTTGGTTAATATATTTAATTGATCACCTTATTATTTGACAAATTTTAACCTTTCTTTTCATAATGTTGTAAAGTGTGATATTAAATTTGTACTTTTGACGCTGCATAAAAACAAGACTTGGCTACTTGAATTATTGCTTAAGTCGAAATTAGGCAATTACAATTATAATAATTGTAATAAATTGATTAATTTGTGTATTATTATCAAAAAAACGGTGTAAAATTTGTTATTGTGAATTAATCATAGTTCTTTTTAAGAATTATGATTAATTACAGTTTGTTAAAATGAAATTAACATAGTTTAAGACTGTGAAATATTATATTATTTGGGAGTGATCAAATTGAAATTCAAAAAAGTATTGTCATTGCTGCTTACGGCTGCTATGCTTTCAGGTATGGCTTCGTTTGCAGCTCAGGCTGCGTCGGCTCCGAGTTCGACTGCGGCAGGCAATTACTACAACGCTGATTACCTTGAATCGTACGCAAACAGTGCTTATAATGAAAGCGGTTTAGGTTCGGTTTACAGTAAAGATTCAACAACGTGGAAAACCTGGTCGCCCGAAGCGACATCGGTTAAACTTAAGTTATACAAGACGGGTTCAGACAGCGAATCCGGGGCAGGCGTAATCGGTACATATGACCTCACAAAAGACAGCACAACCGGTATTTGGTCAATTACGCTTAACGGTGACTACAAGGACGTTTATTATACATATATAGTAGATGTCAACGGCAGTACAAACGAAACTCAGGACGTGTATTCAAAGGCAACCGGTGTTAACGGTAACCGTTCAATGGTTGTTGACCTCGATTCAACCGACCCTGAGGGATGGGACAGCGACGAGCACGTTCTTTTTGACAGCGCCTCACAGGCAGTAGTTTGGGAGGTTCATGTGCGCGACTTCTCGGCATCCGATACATCGGGCGTAAGCAAGGAAAATCAGGGCAAATACCTTGCGTTTGCAGAGGGCGGCACAAAGCTCAATTCAAGCACAGATGAAGACGCCGTTTCAACGGGCATTGATTATCTTGTAGAGCAAGGTATCAACTGCGTTCAGCTTATGCCGGTTTACGACTTCCAGTCGGTTGATGAAACAGCCGGCGGTTCGTCTTCAAACAGGAACTGGGGTTATGACCCGCAGAACTACAATGTTCCCGAGGGCTCATATTCTTCCAATCCATACGACGGCAACACAAGAATCACCGAGTTTAAGCAGATGATTCAGGCGCTTCACGACAGAGGTATTTCGGTTGTAATGGACGTTGTTTACAACCACACCTACACTACAGAGGGCTCGTGCTTCTCAAAAACAGTGCCCGGTTACTATTACAGAATGAATTCCGCTTCTGTATATTCAAACGGTTCGGGCTGCGGCAATGAGACTGCTTCCGATAAGCTGATGTACAGAAAATATATGATAGATTCAGTTAAGTATTGGGCAGATGAATATCACATCGACGGTTTTCGCTTTGACCTTATGGGTATTCACGACATCACCACAATGAACACCATAAGAAGTGAGCTCGATAACCTGTATGCAGACGGTTCGGGTCAAAAAATTCTTATGTACGGCGAGCCTTGGACAGGCGGTACAGTTGCAATTTCCGACGGCTGTTCACAGTCAAAGGCGTCAGCTCTTGACGCAAGAGTAGGTATGTTCTGCGACTCTTACCGTGACGCAATCAAAGGCGGCACAAACGACGCTTCAAAGGGTTATGTTCAGGGCGACACATCAAAGACATATACAGTTGTAAACGGCGTACAGGGCAAAGGCTTTGGCGCAAAGGCTCCGTCACAGACAATTGCATATGCCGACGCTCACGACAACCTGATTTTGTGGGATAAAATCGTAAAGAGCAACGGATCGTCAAGCTGGGATTCAACCTCAGATTCATATAAGGGTCAGCTCAAAGAAGCAATGACACTTGTAATGACATCTCAGGGTATTCCGTTTATGACTGCCGGCACAGAGTTCTGCCGTACAAAACAAGGCGACCACAACAGCTATCAATCAAGCGACAGCATAAATGCCATCGACTGGACAAGAGTACAGACATATGCTGACGTTGCAGCATACTACAAGGGACTTCTTCAGATCAGAGATAATTATTCTCCTATGACGAGTTCCGCTTTCAGCACACCGTCATTCCAGTCAAACTACGGCTATGTAGTAGCTTACACTTATACAAACAACAAGTCTGATGAATGGGGTAAGGTTTGCGTGCTTGTAAACAGCGGCACTCAGGGATATACAATTAACCTTGCAGGCAGCGGCTGGACAATAGTTGCCGACGGCAAAACAGCAGGCTTAAAGAGCCTTGGCACGGTATCGGGCAGCAGCTACACAATCGGCGCGAGAAGCACTGCCGTGCTCGTTGAGTCATCAACATTTGACAGACTCCAAAATGCTGAACCTCAGTACGGAACACTTACAATTAATCACACAGACGAAAGCGGCAAAGTTCTTAAGACGTCAACCGCAAAGTACGAGGCAGGCTCAACTTACAGAGCAATCCCCGACAGCACAATTCTATATGACTACAACCTCGTCGATACAATCGGTACCGTTTCAGGTACAGTTGAGGGCGGTCAAAATTATGAAGTTACATTTGTTTACAGCGCAACAGGAATTGAGTCGGGTTACCTCACGGTAAAATATGTTGATTCAGAGGGTACGGAGCTTAAGGACGCAACATCATACCACCTCAGAACAGGCGACAGCTACGAAATCCCGTATGCGGCAATTCAGGGATATCAGCTTGACACTGATAAATATCCCGCACAGAGTTACGGTACATTTGACGGCAGCGACAAGACAATCACATTTGTTTACAAGGATCTTGACAACACTTCCTCGGTAGTACATTACTACAACTCCAACAACTGGAGCAGTATTCGCTGTTATGCGTACACATCGGCAGGCGACGAGCCCAACGGCAACTGGGATAATGCAACAATTATGACAAACGAAGGCAACGGCTGGTTTGTATGTACAGTTCCCGCGGCGAGCGCATATGTAATGTTACACCCGGTATCAGGAACAGCTCAGGAGCCTGGTCAGGGTGAAACAGGCTACGCAGTATCGGGTGAGGCTTGGATTCAAAACAAACAGCTCACATTCAGCAGTAAGGTAATCACAAGTCATATTGACATTGCAACAGGTCAAAAACTTGCGGCAGACGTAGTTGATACACAGAGCAAGACTACAAGCTCTGCTTCATACACTACAACTGCACTTCAGACAGAGGGCGACGTTATTGTTCCCGCTAACGCAAGCGGCAACTATGCGTCAGGTATCACAAATGTTGTTTATCTTTACACTTCGGGTGGCATTGTAACAACTCCGACCCAGGAAACAACAAAAGGAACCGAGCCGATCGGTGAAAAAATTCTTATCGGTGATACAGACTTTAACGGCAAAATTGCAGTAGGCGATGCTACTCTTATTCAAAAAGCTATTGTAGGTATCGGTTCATTTGACGAAAAAACTCAGATTGCAGCCGATACTGACAAAAACAAAATAATCAATATTAAAGATGCAACTCAGATACAAAGATATCTTGCAGATTATGATGCAGAGTATGTAGGAACATATTATGATTACACCGAAGTTGTTCCGACTGAGCCGACAACAGCGCCTACAACAGCGCCTACAACAGAACCCACAACACAGCCGACTACTCAGCCGACAACCGAACCCGCAACACAGCCCACGACACAAGCGCCTGAGCCTGATACCTACACCATAACCTTAACTAATTCACTGCGCTGGGGCAATACAATTTATTGCTACTATTGGTCAGACGCTGAGGGTTACGGAGAAGCATGGCCGGGTACTGCAATGACATATACCGGAACAAACGACTACGGCGAGGCTCTTTATACCGTTGAAGTTCCGAGCAGT
The DNA here is from genome assembly GCA_904393835.1 of uncultured Ruminococcus sp. Classification (GTDB taxonomy): domain Bacteria; phylum Bacillota; class Clostridia; order Oscillospirales; family Acutalibacteraceae; genus Ruminococcoides. The sequence continues at coordinate 13,400 of CAJFNC010000002.1, forward strand.
GCAGAGTATATTATCTTTAACAACGGATCAAGTCAGACGGTTAACATTCCGTTCGACGGTTCGGAACTGCGTTATTATGTAACATCATCGACCGATGGTATGGGACATTATCAATACGGCACATGGTAATGTTTGTATTTAATCGGAATTGATTGATTATTCAATCAAATTCATCCAAAATTATTCATACGGCAATGCAAAGGCACAGCTTTTGCATTGCCGCTTTTTTGTGCATTTTCCAATATAAAAATACTTTTTTCATCAGAATGAATTTTTGAGTTTTGTAAAATTGTAACAGCTATATATAAAAATTTGTATATTATTAAAAAATTTTTAAAATATATGTAAAATTGTTGATAAAAATGTATTATTAAGCAGTGCTTTATAAAAAATACACGAAAAATTACTTTATTATTTTTTGAATTTGCTTGAAATCAACATATTTTTTTGGTATTATATAAGTGTACAATATTATTTATTGGCGATAGCTTTAATTTTGTATTGAAGGAGTTGAAAATATGAATTACCGCTATGACGAGGTTCGCACTGATGCAGACTTATTTTTTCAGGGCGATTCAATTCGTGCGTATGACTTTTTCGGAGCTCACCTCGTAAACCGTGACGGAAGTGACGGCGTTGTATTCAGAGTATGGGCACCCAACGCACTGAGCGTTTCGGTTGTCGGTGACTTTAATGATTGGAACAAGACTTCTGACTATATGTATAAAACTGACGCAGGCATATGGGAGCTTTTTATCAAAGACCTAAAGCCGTTTGCGTTATATAAATATTGTATAGAAACTCCGTGGTTTGAAAAAATTTTAAAGGCTGATCCCTTTGCTTTTCATGCGCAAACACGCCCTGATACTGCCTCTATGGTTTATGATATAAGCGAATATCAGTGGGGCGACGAAAAGTGGTTTGAGCGCCGCGGCAATTTTGACAAGCTTAATGATGCAATGAATATATATGAACTGCACATAGGCTCGTGGCGTAAATATCCCGACGGCAACTGGTTTAATTACCGCAAGATTGCCGAGGAGCTTGTGCCGTACATAAAGGAAATGCACTACACTCATGTTCAGCTTATGCCGATTACGGAATATCCCTACGACGAAAGCTGGGGCTATCAGACAACAGGCTATTTTGCGGCAACTTCTCGCTACGGAAAGCCCTGCGATTTGATGTACCTTATCGATCGTCTGCACCGGGAAAACATCGGTGTAATTCTTGACTGGGTTCCGTCAAATTTTCCAAAAGATCCCCATGGTCTTGTAAAGTTTGACGGCACCTGCCTTTACGAAAGCTCCGATCCTAAGCTCGGAGAAAGAAAATCGTGGAATACTTGCTTGTTTGACTATTCAAAATATGAGGTAATCAGTTTTCTCGTTTCGTCGGCAATGTTTTGGCTTGACAAATACCACATTGACGGTTTGCGCGTCGGTTCGCTCTCCTCAATGCTGTATCTTGATTATGAAAAAGAGGACGACGAATGGGCGCCCAATAAATTCGGCGGCAAAGAAAATCTCGAGGCAATTGACTTTGTAAAGCGCCTCAACACCGCCGTTCATATGTTTCACCCGGACGTTATGATGTTTGCAGAGGAAAACACCTCTTGGCCTAAGCTTACTTACCCCGTAGAAGAGGGAGGGCTCGGTTTTGACTACAAGTGGAATACAGGCTGGATGAACGATATGCTTCATTATATGTCGCTTCAACCGGTATGGCGTCCGTTTAATCACGACAATCTCACATACAGCTTTTTCTATGCTTTTTCAGAGCATTTTCTGCTTCCTGTTTCGCACGACGTGGTGACGCACGGAAAATTGTCGCTTATCAATAAAATGCCCGGCGACTATGACCGGAAATTTGCAGGTGTAAGAGCGTTTATTACATATATGTATGCTCACCCCGGCAAAAAACTCATATTTATGGGCACCGAGATAGGTCAGTTTGACGAGTGGGACAGTTCAAGCGGAATACAATTTGATTTGCTCAATTATGAAAAGCACAGCAAACTGCAAAACTTTTTTAAATCGCTCAACAAATTTTATCTTGAAAACAGACCTCTGTATGAGCTTGACAACACGTGGAAAGGCTTTGACTGGATTCATCACGACGACTACGCAAACAGCGTAATTGCGTTTAAACGCTGTGACAGTGACGGAAACGAAATTATTGCCGTATGCAATTTCCAGCCGACAAAGCAGGAAAACTACATTATCGGTGTGCCGAAATACGGTGTATACGACGAGGTGTTCAATTCCGATTCCGAGGAGTTCGGCGGAAACGGCGACTGCAACGGTAAAGGTTTAAAGCCCGAGCATATGAAAATCCACGGCTTTAATCAGGGTGTTTCGCTTACATTGCCCGCAATGAGCGTAATTTACTTAAAATGTGTGGCAGACTATGTGCCCGAAGAGGATTTTTCGGCGGAAAACGCGGTTGAAGATACAAGCAATGAAGTGTCCGAATAAACGACTTTTGATAAAAGCAAAGCTTTGAATAATTCGGAATTTTTGAAATGTGAAAAACGCAAGGGTACAATAAAGAAAAACAAAAAAGAAATTCACTATATTCTCGGTTTTCCGAGTAAAACAATATACATACTAATATATAATCGGAGGTACTTTAAATGTTTCCAAAAAAGGAAGTAGTGGCAATGCTGCTTGCGGGCGGTCAGGGTTCACGCTTGGGGGTGCTGACCAAAAAGCTTGCAAAGCCCGCCGTTCCGTTCGGCGGTAAATACCGCATTATTGATTTTCCGCTGTCAAACTGCGTAAATTCGGGCATTGAAGCAGTGGGTATTCTTACTCAGTATCAGCCGCTTGTGCTCAACGAATACATAGGAAACGGTCAACCGTGGGATCTTGACGGAATGCACGCCGGTGTAAACTGTCTCAGCCCTTATCAGGCTATCAACGGCGCCGACTGGTACTCGGGTACGGCAAATGCAATTTATCAGAATATCAACTACATTGAAAGATATGATCCCGAATATATTGTTGTTTTGTCAGGCGACCATATTTATAAAATGGATTACAACAAGATGCTGGAGTATCACAAGGAAAAAAACGCAGCCTGCACAATTGCGGTTATTGATGTTCCGCTTGAAGATGCGTCAAGATTCGGTATTCTTAACACTCACGACGACGGCTCAATTTATGAGTTTGATGAAAAGCCCAAACACCCAAAAAGCACTAAAGCTTCTATGGGTATCTATATTTTCAGTTGGAAAGAGCTGAAAAAATATTTGATTGAAGATGAGGCAAAAAATAATTCAAGCCACGACTTCGGCAAGGACGTTTTACCTGCAATGTTAAACGCAGGAGAAAGAATGTTTGCATATCCGTTTGAGGGTTATTGGAAAGACGTGGGAACAATTGACAGCTTGTGGGAGGCAAATATGGATTTGCTTGATCCCAATTCAACTATTGATTTAAAGGATATATATTCACGCAATCCGATGATGCCGCCTCACTATATTTCTTGTGACGCGAACATTCAAAATTCACTTGTAGCAGACGGCTGCAACGTTTACGGCGATATTGAATTTTCAATTTTGTTCGCGGGCGTAACGGTCGGCAAAAACGCAAAGATAAACTCATCAATTATTATGCCGGGTGTCGTTATTGAGGACGGGGCAGAGGTTGAGTATGCAATCATTGCGGAAAATACGGTAATCGGCAAAAACGCAAAGATCGGCGAAAATCCCGAAAAAGCCGAAAACAGCGAAAAATGGGGGATTACCGTAATCGGATCAGATACAAAAATTGCCGACGGCGTAGTTATTAAAGCTAAGGAAATGATTGACAGTGATACGGAGGTAACGGGCAATGAGAAGTAATGAAGTTCTTGGTTTTATTTTTGCGGGTACTCTCGAGGACAAAATGCCTGAGCTTGCCGCGTCACGTACAACGGCAAGTATTCCCATAGGCGGAAAATACAGATTAATTGACTTTGTGCTTTCAAATATGTCAAACTCGGGCGTTAATAATATAGGAATCGTTGCTAAAAGCAACTTTCTCTCACTTATGGATCATGTGGGTTCGGGAAGCGCTTATGACCTTTCAAAAAGAAGAAGCAACCTAAGCGTTTTGCCGCCATACGGAGGCAAAATTTTCAGCAATTATGTTGAGGCAATCTATAATATGCACGGCTACATTGAACACGCAAGAGAAGATTATGTGCTTATTTCTCCGGGTAATATCGTGACAAACTTTGATTACAACGGTTTGTTTGATTTTCACTCGAAAAACAACTCCGATGTTACTTTAATTTATAAAAATGCGGTTGTTCCCTCGGGTTACGACAGACCCGTTACAATAGACGTAGATGAAAACGGCAAGGTAAACCAGGTGTTTATCCGTCCTGAAGTGTGTAAGGAAAAAGTAAACCAGGTTTACGGCTCCCTGTTGATCAAAAAAAATCTCTTGCTTGAGGAAATCAGAAACAGCCTTAGCATAAATCAGCTTGATGTAAAACGCATTATACAAAACGCGGTAGGTAAGTACAGAGTGTATGCTTACGAAAACAAGGGTTACTGCGCAGCAATCAGCTCAATCAACGACTACTTTGAGTTCAATATGGATCTTATGAAAAAGGAAGTAAGAGACGAGTTGTTTAATCCCAAACGCCCGATTTACACCAAGGTGAGAGATGACGCTCCGTCGAGATACGGGCTTTCGAGCAAGGTTAAAAATTCAATCGTTGCTCAGGGTTGCGTAATTGACGGCGAAGTTGAAAACTGCGTTCTTTCAAAAGGCGTTTATATCGGCAAGGGCGCAAAAATCAGCAACTGCATTGTAATGCAGGACACAAAAATAGGACAAAACACAAACTTAAATTATGTTATTATTGATAAGGATGTAACAATCAAGGACGGTCGCTCGCTTATGGGCTTTGACTCGTACCCGATTTACATTGCAAAAAAATCTGTAGTTTAAAAGTTATAGGAGGAGATAATTATGAGAATTTTATATTGTGCTTCAGAGGCCAACCCTTATTGCGGCAGCGGCGGACTTGCCGATGTTGCAGGCAGCCTGCCTCACACACTTTGCAGAAAGGGTCAGGATTGCAGAATTGTAATTCCGCTTTACGGAACAATTCCGCAGGAGTTGAGAAACTCGCTCAACTTTATTACTAATTTTACCGTTCCCGTTGCATGGCGTCATCAGTACTGCGGTTTGTTCTGGGCAAGATGGAACGATTGCACCTACTACTTTATTGACAACGAGTATTACTTTAAAAGAGGAACACTCTACGGACACTATGACGATGCCGAGAGATTTTCATTTTTCTCAAGAGCTATTCTAGAAATGCTGCCGTACATTGACTTCCATCCCGATATAATCCACTGTAACGACTGGCAGACAGCGCTGGTGCCCGTGTACTACTATCTGTTCTATTCACACAGACCTTGGTACTACAACATCAAGAGCCTGTTTACGATACACAACATTCAGTATCAGGGAGAGTACGGCTGGGAAGTAAACACAGAGTGTGTGGGTATTCCTGCATCCGAGACAAAAATTCTCGAAATGAACGGTAAGCTCAATATGATGAAAGGCGCAATCGAGACTTCAACGAGAGTTAACACCGTATCTCCGAGCTATGCGGCAGAAATTAAAGACCCGTGGTTCAGCTGGGGCCTGCACGATGAGCTTAATCTCCGTCACTACAAGCTTTGCGGCATTAAAAACGGTATTGATACCGTAAGCTATAACCCCGAAACCGACTACCAGATTTATCGCAACTATTCAAAGGACGATATGAGCGGCAAGGGCGAATGTAAGCGCGCACTTCAGGAGCGCTTGTGCCTTGAACAAAGATGGGATGTGCCGATTGTCGGCATGGTAACACGTCTTGTTGCGCATAAGGGTCTTGATCTGGTAAGAATGGGACTTGAAGAGCTTATGAACACGGAAAATATGCAGTTTGTAATTCTCGGTTCGGGTGATAAGGAGTATGAGGACTACTTTAACTATATGCAGGCTAAATACCCGGGCAGACTTTGCTTCTGCCACGGCTTTGTTCCCGAACTTGCGCGCAAGATTTACTCGGGCGCAGACATATTCCTTATGCCGTCCGCTCAGGAGCCTTGCGGTCTCGCTCAGATGATTGCTTTGCGTTACGGCACAATTCCCGTAGTGCGTGAGGTCGGCGGACTTAAAGACTCAGTGTTCGACAGCGCCGACAACTACGGCAACGGCTTTACTTTTAAGAACTACGATACTGCGGATATGGTGCTTGCAGTAAGACGTGCGCTTTGGGGCATTCGTGACGATAAGGGTTGGCATCAGCTTATGTGGCGTGCAATGATGAGCGACAACAGCTGGGATCGCTCGGCACAGGACTACATCAATCTTTATAACGACACACTCAAGTGGGCTTAATAAAACTTAATCGTATTTTGTTCAAAACAAAAGGGTCAGCGAATTTTCGCTGACCCTTTCGGTTTACAAAAAACGTCAAATTACAAAGCCGCCGTTTACGCCGAGAATTTGACCCGTTATAAACTTTGCCTTATCGCTGCACAAAAACAGAGCGGCGTTGGCAATGTCTTTGGGAGTGCCGAGAGTGTTGAGCGGAGATTCTTCTTTAAGCTCGTTAATTGTGTCGTCGTCAAAGCTCTTCATCATATCAGTCATAACAACGCCGGGACATATGCAGTTTACGCGCACGCCCGATAAGCCGACTTCTTTTGCAAGCGCCTTTGTAAGCCCGATTACTCCTGCTTTTGATGCGCTGTAATGCACCTCGCACGAAGCTCCTACCTGCCCCCACATTGAGCTGATGTTTAAAATCACACCCTCGTGTTTTTTCAGCATATAACGCTTCAAAGCTTCCTGGGTGCAGTTAAAAACGCCCGTCAGGTTTGTGCCGATCATACTTTCCCATTCGTTCTGCGTTATGTCGGTAAACAGCTTTTGCTCGGCAATGCCTGCGTTATTTACGAGGATGTCAACCGAACCCATAGTCATATCAATGATGTCGTACATTCCGTTTACGGCATTTCTGTTTGAAATATCCGCCGCAACCGCAAGGGTTGTTATGTTGTAGCTGTCGCCGAGAATTTTAGCCAAATTTTTTGCACCGTCTTTGTTATTGTTGCAATGCACAATTACATTGCAGCCCGCCTGGGCAAAAGCAACGCATATTGCAGTGCCTATTCCGCCTGCGCCGCCTGTAACCAAAACATTTTTCATATCCTGCTCCATAGTTATTATTTTCAAAGCTTTACTTTTATCAAAGCAAGCAACGCAATGCGCTGCAAATTCAGTAGGGGATTATATTCATCCGCTGAATTTTGATAATGAACGCCGCCTTTAGAGGCGGGGACATTATCCTGTTTGTTATAAAAACGGACTCAAAGTTATTACTTTGAATCCGTTTTTGCTTGTTATTTTTAAAATTACTTCTTTTTAAAACCGTCTTTAAGGCTTACGCTGCGGTTAAATACAAGGTGCTCGGAAGAGCTGTCCTTGTTGTCAACGCAGAAATATCCCAAACGCATAAACTGAAAACTCTTGGGAGCCGTTGCGTTTTCAAGATTTTTCTCAGCTTTGCAGTTTGTAAGAATCTTTAAGGAATCGGGGTTGAGAAAATCAAGGAAATTGCGGTCGCCGACATCAGGGTCGGGAACGGTAAACAGATTGTCGTAAAGCCTTACTTCGCAATCGCAGCAGTTGTTTGCGTCAACCCAGTGGATTGTGCCTCTTACCTTTCTGCCGTCGGGAGTGTTGCCGCCTCGTGTTTCGGGGTCGTACTCCGCGTAAACCTCAACGACGTTGCCGTTTTCGTCCTTTTTGCAGCCCGTGCATTTTACAATGTATGCCGATTTGAGCCTGACCTCGTTGCCGGGGTAAAGACGCTGGTATTTTTTAATCGGTTCTTCCATAAAGTCGTCGGACTCAATATAACATTCTCTTGAAAAAGTAACCGTGCGTGTGCCGTCCTCGGGGCGGTTGGGATTGTTTTCAACTTCAAATTCCTCGCTCTGTCCCTCGGGGTAATTGGTTATAACCAGTTTAATCGGATTGAGCACGCACATTACACGCTGTGCCTTTTCGTTGAGGTCGTCGCGCAGGCAGTGCTCAAGAAAGCTGTATTCAACGATTGAATTTACCTTAGAAACTCCGATTTGGTCAATGAATGAGCGGATTGACTCGGGAGTATAACCACGGCGGCGAAGTCCGCAGAGCGTGGGCATTCTGGGGTCGTCCCAGCCTGCAACGTGGTTTTTCTCAACAAGCTCACGCAGCTTTCTTTTTGACATAACCGTGTTGTTTATTCCGAGACGCGCAAATTCAATCTGACGTGGCTTGCAGGGGACGGAGGTGTTGTTTATAACCCAGTCGTAAAGCGGACGGTGAGCCTCAAACTCGAGCGAGCAAAGGCTGTGGGTAATTCCTTCTATTGCGTCCTCAATCGGGTGAGCAAAGTCATACATCGGATATATGCACCACTTGTCGCCCGTGCGGTGGTGTTTGAGATGGTTGATTCTGTAAATTACGGGGTCGCGCATATTAAAATTGCCCGAAGCAAGGTCAATCTTGGCGCGAAGCGTCATTTTGCCGTCCTCAAATTCGCCGTTTTTCATACGTTCAAATAAATCAAGACTTTCCTCAATCGGTCTGTCACGGTAAGGGCTTTTTGCGGGGGTTTGGGTGTCGCCTCGGTATTCTTTTACCTGTTCCGCGTTAAGCTCGCACACGTAGGCAAGTCCTTTTTTGATAAGCTCCACGGCGTATTCGTACATTTGGTCAAAGTACTGCGAGGCGTAGTAAAATCTGTCGCCCCAATCAAAGCCGAGCCACTTAATATCCTCTTTGATAGCGTCAACGTACTCAACGTCTTCTTTGGTGGGGTTGGTGTCGTCCATACGCAGATTGCACATACCGCTGAATTTTTCGGCTGTGCCGAAGTTAATGCAGATTGCCTTTGCGTGACCGATGTGCAGGTATCCGTTAGGTTCGGGAGGAAACCGTGTGTGAACGGTTTTACCCTCAAACTGACCGCCCGGTGCAATATCTTCTTTTATAAATTCGTGAATGAAGTTGCCCTGAATAACCTCTTCATTTACAATATTCTTAATATCTTCCGACATACTCTCAGTCCTTTCAATCGCTCATTCAGACAAAATTTCAAGTCCCTTTTCAAGACGTGCCAGGGATTCATCTCTGCCCAAAATATCGAGAATTTCAACAGCGCCGCCGGGAGTAACAGTTTTGCCTGCCGCGGCAATTCTTACGGGCCACATAACCGTGCCGTTCTTGAGCTCTTTTTCCTTTGCCATATCAATAAGACAGTCATGAATTGTGTCTGCTGTCCAGCTGTCGAGAGACTTTAAACGTTCATAAGCCTCTTTTAAAACCACGGGTGAATTTTCAAGCGTAGTTTTGCTCTTCTTGTTTATAAAAAGTTCCTTTGTATATTGAGGAAGTTCGGCAAAAAAGTCGAGCATTTCGGGAATTTGTGTGAGCTGAGTAGTTCTTTTTTGAAGAATCTCCGCGAATTTTTCATACGGCATTTGTTTGTCGCCGAAGACTTTTTTGTAGTACGGCATTGCCGCTTTTGTAAATTCCTCGGGCGTCATAGCCTTGATATATTCACCGTTAAACCATGAAAGCTTGTCATAGTCAAAAACCGACGGCGACTTGCTGATACCGCTTACGTCAAATTCCTTTTCAAGCTCGGAAAGAGTGAAAATTTCCCGGTTATCTTTGGGACACCAGCCTAAAAGCGCAATGTAATTGATGATTGCCTGCGGAAGATAGCCGTCCTCAATCAAATCGTAAAAGCCGGTTGCGCCGTGGCGCTTGGAAAGCTTTGAGATATTGCCGTCTTCGTCCTTGCCCATAATCAGAGGCAGGTGAATATAGGTGGGAATTTCCCAGCCGAACGCTTCGTAAAGCAGATTATATTTCGGTGTAGAGCTCAGGTACTCGCTGCCTCTTACAACGTGCGTGATTGCCATTGTATGGTCGTCGATTACATTTGCAAAGTTATAGGTTGGGTAACCATCGGTTTTAATCAAAATCTGATCCTGAAGTTCTGAATTGTCAACTGTAATTTCGCCGAAAACAGCGTCAACAAATGTTGTGCTTCCCTCAATCGGCATTTTCTGGCGTATAACATACGGAACACCCTCGGCCAAAAGTCGGTCGATTTCCTCCTGAGGAAGGTCTCGGCAATGACGGTCATAACCGCCGCCGATGTTGTCGTTTTGAATTTTTTCGAGCCTTTCCTTTGAGCAGAAGCAGCGGTAAGCCTTGCCCTCTTTTATAAGCTGTTCCGCATAGGGTAGATACATTCCCTTTCTTTCGGATTGTACATACGGACCGTATTCGCCGCCTACATCGGGACCTTCGTCGTGCTTTAATCCCGCAAGCTCAAGCGTTTTATAAATAAAGTCAACCGCACCGTCAACCATACGTTCGCGGTCAGTATCCTCAATTCTCAAAATAAATTTTCCGTTCTGTGATTTTGCCACAAGATACTCATAAAGAGCGGTTCTCAGATTACCTACGTGCATAAATCCGGTAGGACTGGGAGCATATCTTGTGCGAACTGTTTTTTCAGACATTCTGTTCACTCTCCAAGATAAAATGTAATACAAATCCAGTATATCATATCCACTGTGATTTTTCAAGAAATACGACAAATCAGTAATATATATTTGATTAATAAAATAATTAATTAAATCTAAAATTAAATCAAAAAACAAAGCGCGGTCAATAGGCGGCAAAGAAAAAATTGCAAGCTATAAATTTTTTGACGCGGAATATAATATTTGTACAAAGCGGAAAAGCATAAAAAATATGAAAATCCGCGTCAGAATCAGTAAAATCATTATTCTTAAATGCAAATATATTTCAAACTGTTATTTCTTTATGCGAAATAAGACGAAATTTTATTTCTTTATTAGCGTTTATAACAATCTGTTATTTGTATTGTAAATAATAAGAATAAAAGTAACAAGTGTATTACAAAAAAAGTACAACATATCCAAAAATAGGTTACAATTTTAATATTGCGTTGACTTTACTACAATTTTGTAGTATCATTTTGGTTAGATAATGTGTTACGTTACATATACGTAACCACAATAGATAGTGTGTTTTAATAAAAATGTAATATATTTTGTGTTTTAAGCCCCTTAACAGGCGTTTAATCAGCACATCTTGTATTTTGTTTTATATATCTACACTTATTCGTTATTGCAAGATAAAACAAATACCGTATTGGAGTGTAAACAATTGGAAAAATTTGTAGTTACAGGCGGTAAGCCGTTGTTCGGCGAGGTTAACATCAGCGGTGCAAAAAACGCGGCTGTTGCAATTATCCCTGCAGTTATTCTATGCGATGAACCGTGTCAGATTGAAAATATACCGAATATAAGCGACGTTACCCTCATCAGCAGAATTCTTCAGCAGATGGGCGCAAACGTAAGAAGAATAAATAAATCATCATTATATATAGACCCGTCACAAATCAGAACTCGCAGCGCGGTTACCGACCTCGTAAGAGGTATGCGCGCTTCATACTATCTTCTCGGCGCATTGCTCGGCAAATACGGAGAAGCCAAGGTCGCCATGCCCGGCGGATGTAATTTCGGCGTTCGTCCCATTGACCAGCACCTAAAGGGTTTTGAGGCTTTGGGCGCGGAAACGCGTCTTGTTGACGGCGCGATCATTGAGGCGAAGTGCCCCGGCAACCGCCTCGTAGGCACGCACATCTACCTTGACGTTGTTTCGGTAGGAGCCACAATGAATATTATGCTTGCAGCCTGTAAGGCCGAGGGTTTGACAATTATCGAAAATGCAGCCAAAGAGCCGCATATTGTTGATCTTGCAAACTTCCTCAACTCAATGGGAGCGGACATAAGAGGTGCAGGTACCGATGTTATTAAAATCAGAGGCGTAGGATATTTGCACGGCGTAACATATTCCATTATCCCCGACCAGATCGAGGCAGGCACATATATGTGCGCGGCAGTAGCCACAAGAGGCTGCATTACCGTTAAAAATATTACGCCAAAGCACCTTGAGTCAATTACAGCCAAGCTCAGGGAAATGGGCGTTAAGATTACGGAATACGACGAGGCAATAAAGGTTGATGCCACAAACGTTACACTCAAACGCTGCAACATTAAGACAATGCCTCATCCGGGTTTTCCCACAGACTGTCAGCCGCAGTTTGCAGCGATGCTTTTGAGCGTTCCGGGAACAAGCATAATCAACGAAAACGTTTGGGATAACCGTTACCAGTATGTAAGCGAGCTTATCAAGATGGGCGCTCAGATTTCAGTTGAGGGTCGTTTGGCAATTATCGAAGGCGGGGCTCCGCTTAATGCGGCTCCCGTAAAGGCTACCGACCTCAGAGCAGGTGCGGCAATGATTATCGCAGCTCTTCAGGTCAACGGCGTAACTGAAATTTCAAGTATCCAGTACATCGAAAGAGGTTACGAGGACGTTGTTGAAAAATTCAGAGCGATAGGTGCGGATATTAAAAAGGTTTACTACAACGGCGATAATGAAGAGTCGCTGGGGGCATAACTTCAACAATAACATCAGCCGTTTTCGTAAGAAAGCGGCTTTTTTGTGCTTTTTCGGCATTTGAGTTGTAAAAGGTGAAAAAGTATGATATGATATGTTTGAATATCTAACAAACAGGATAATGTCCTCCGCCTTTAAAGGCGGTATCAAAATTCAGCGGCGGGATACAGCCCCCTCACTGAATTTACAGCGCATTGCGCTGTTTGCTTTGATAAAAGCAAAGCTTTTAAAAAGGGTGATTTTTTTGGCAAAAGCGGCTGCATTGTTCAGCGGGAGCAAAGGAAACAGTTACTATATAGGCACCTCTAACGAGGGCGTTTTGATTGACGCAGGCAAAAACTGCAAGCAAATTGAGCTTGCAATGGAGGCGCACGGCCTGAGTATGAGCAGCATCAAGGCTGTTTTTATAACTCACGAGCATTCCGACCATTGCAGCGCACTAAAAGTTCTTTCAAAAAAATACCGATTTGACGTTTACGCAAGCGCGGGCACGCTCTGTGAACTTGAAAAAGCAAACCGACTGTATCCCGGTACCAACACGTTTGAAATCAAAGACAGTGTGGCGCTCGGAAATATGCTGATTGAACGCATTGACACCCCACACGACGCAGCCGAAAGCTGCTGTTACCGCGTTGTTGCGGGCGACGGCAAGTCGGCGCTTGTGGCTACCGATATGGGAATTATGACGCCGTCGGTACGTCAGGCAGCTCTCAAAAGCGACTTTGCAGTGCTTGAATCAAACCACGATATACAAATGCTCAAAACGGGAATTTACCCGTTCTATTTAAAGCAAAGGATACTTTCAAACAAAGGCCATTTGTCTAATGCCGCTTGCGCAAACGAGCTTGCGCAGCTGGTGCAGGGAGGAACCTTTCGGCTTATGCTGGGACACCTAAGCGAGCAGAACAACACTCCGCAAATTGCGCTTGCAACGGCGGTGAACACTCTTGAAAATGCGGGAATGAAGTACAAGAGCGATTTTACTTTGGACATTGCGCCGAGTGAAATTACAACGCAGTCCGTTATTTTTTAATTTTTATATGATTAAGATAAACATAATTTGTATCGGGAAAATTAAAGATAAATTTTACGCCGACGCCGTGAGCGAGTATGCAAAGCGGTTGTCGGCTTTCTGTAAGTTTTCGGTAGTTGAGCTTGCGGAGGAAAAAATCCGCGGAAACAACCCAAACCCTTCACAGATTGACGAGGTAATTTGTGCCGAGGGCAAAAGAATTTTGCAGAAAATCGGCACAGGTGATTACGTAATCGCAATGTGCATAGAGGGAAAGCTGCTTTCAAGCAAAGAACTTTCGGCGGTTATTGACAGAGCCTCGCTAAACGGGAAAAGCACCGTGGATTTTATAATCGGCGGAAGCTACGGATTGTACGACGAGGTGAAAAAGCGTGCGGATTTAAATCTTTCGATGAGCCGAATGACGTTTCCGCACCAGCTTGCAAGGGTTATCCTCAGCGAGCAGATTTACCGTGCTTTTGAAATTTTGAGCAACGGAAAATACCACAAGTAATGAAACTGAGGTAAGTTATGGCACTTGACGGAATTTTTTTAAGACATATAAAAAACGAAATAGTAAAGCAGGCGCTCGGCGCAAGGGTGTCGCAGATTTACCAGCCAAACCGTGACGAGCTGATTTTTGCGCTGCGAACATTTGACGGTAACAAAAAGCTGCTTTTGTCGGCAAGGGCAAATTCGCCCAGAATAAATTTTTGTGCCGTAGCTCCGGAAAATCCGGCGCAGCCGCCGATGTTCTGTATGCTGCTCAGAAAACGTATAGGCGGCGGAAAACTGATTGCGGTGCGCCAGCAGGACTGCGACAGAATCTTATTTTTTGACTTTGAATGTGTCAACGAACTCGGAGACGTGGTTGTGATAACCGTAGTGTGCGAAATTATGGGTATGTACAGCAACGTAATTATAGTTGATTCAAACGGCGTGATAATTGATTCGCTGAAGCGTGTTGACCTTACAATGAGCAGCAAACGTCTGGTGCTGCCAAACATAAAATATGAGCTTCCCGAGCCGCAGGATAAGCTGAATATTCTTGAATGTGAGCCGTTGCAGATTGCTCGGCGCGTGACCTCACTCGACAGCGAAATGCCGCTCAATAAGGCGTTACTCAGGGTGATACAGGGCGTGTCGCCGATTGTCTGCCGTGAGATTGAGTACAGGGTGCTTCAGGGGGCCGTAAATCACCTTGAGGGCGCTTTATATGATAAACTGGTGTACGAGCTTGAACAGCTCAAAAAAACCGCTCAGGACTGCTCGGGTGAACCGCATATTATTTACCGTGAAGACAAAAAGCCGATGGATATTACCTTTATGGATATACTCCAGTATTCGGGGTTGTTAAAAGCGGTAAAGGCGGATGGATTTTCCCGGGCGCTTGAAATTTTTTACGGCGAACGTGACAGAAGAGACCGAATGAGGGTAAAAACCCAGGGACTTACAAAGCTTATGGGCAACCTGCGTGAACGCACTGCAAGAAAAATTTCCAAACAGCAGGCAGAACTTGCCGCCTGTGAGGACAGAGAGCACCTGCGTATGTGCGGAGACCTTTTGCAGGCGAATTTGTACAGAATCCCAAAGGGCGCGGCTTTTGCGGATGTGGAAAATTTTTACGACGAAAACAACGCGGTAATCAGGATAAAACTCAATCCCGCAATATCTCCCGCTGCAAATGCACAGAAGTATTACAAGGACTACGCCAAGGCGAAAAACGCCGAAAAGGAGCTTACCAACCAGATACAAAAGGGAACGGCGGAGCTTGAATATATTGAGTCTGTGCTCGATACGATTGAACGTGCCGAAACCGAAAAGGAGCTTTCTCAAATCAGAGAGGAGCTTACAGAGCAGGGCTATTTGCACTCGACAAAAAGTAAAAGACGAAAGGAACAGGCGCTTCCTCCGCTTGAGTTTAGGTCGAGCGACGGTTTTAAAATTCTGGTGGGCAGAAACAACCGTCAGAATGATTATCTCACCTTGAAGTATGCTTCTAAAAACGATATGTGGCTGCACACCAAGGATATACACGGTTCACACGTTATTATCGTTGCCGACGGACGTGAAATAAGCGACACGGCAATTGTTGAGGCGGCGTCGTTGGCGGCATACAACAGCAAGGCACGCAACAGCGGCAAAGTGCCGGTTGACTACACGCTTGTAAGATATGTAAGTAAACCTGCCGGGGCAAAGCCGGGCATGATTATCTATGTAAACAACCGTACAGTTTACGTTGACCCAAAACACGATATACAAAAAAAGGTCTGATGAATTTCATCAGACCTTAATTTTTAAGTATAAAATAAAAAGTCAATTTGCAAAATCCTCGAATAATTACTGTTGCGCTGACAAAAGCTTTTTATCAAGACGCTGTTTTTCAATGATTTTTGCAAACGGAAGTCCCAGAACGATTAAAACGCCAAGCTCACCCAAAGCGACAAGACCGCCCTGCAAGAGGAAGTCCGCAAAGTGGAAACCGCCCTCGACAAAGAAAAACTCAATCTCAAAGCCCACGATAATGCCGTTAATCAAAGCGGGCATAAGTGCGGAAAGCACTGGAAGAGTAAACCACCTTACGTTTCTGAAAAGGTACATAAGGAGCGCGGCTATAAGACTTGCCAGAGAACCGAAAATCATATCGTAAGGGCCAAGGGTCGAAAGAGAACTTATGTTGGCAATTATGCAGCCGACAGTAAGTCCAGGAATTGCGGCGGGTGTAAATACGGCGAGTATCGTCAAAATTTCCGACACACGAAATTGAACTGCCATTGATGCGGAGCCCGGTAAAAGTGTGTTTTGTAAAATTGTGAGCACTGCATACAGAGCTGCAATTACAGCCGCCTGAACAATGTAGATAGTTGACTTGTTTTTCATATTAAATTCCTCCGTAGTATTTTTTTAGGGTCTGGATTTTGCGAACAGACCTTACGTTTTGCACGCAGATTATAATATAACACAAAATCTGACTAATTGCAATTGACGGAAGCAAAAAAATCAAGTAAAATGAAATTATCATAAAATTTAGGAATGATTTATGTGAAAATTAAAAATATATTATCCTGTACCCTCTGCGTATGCACGGCGTCTGCTTCGATATTTTTAAGCGGTTGTAATTTTTTTAATAACAAAACCGACCAATCCGAAGTTACTCAGGCAGAAACCACGACCTCTCAGGCGCAAACTGCTCCTGCGGAAAATCCTGACGGAGAAATTGACACGAGCTACTGCTACGAAAATCTTTCAAGCGAAAATGTAAAGTCAATTTACTCAAAAATTGCTCAGGCGGCGCAAAGCCTTGAACCGTCCGAATTTTCTCTGGGATTTGAGGCGAGCGATAAGGAATGTTCCGAGGCGATTTTCGCTTATGAAAACGACCACCCCGAGGTATTCTGGCTTGACAACAAGTATGACTATATTTTAACGGACGGCATGACAAGCCTGAGTCTGTACTATATAATGTCAAATACAGAGCTTGAACAGGCAAAAGAAACGCTTGAACAAAAGGCGGAAAACATTGTTTCCTCCGCTCCGCAAAACGCCGGTGAGTTTGAGTTGGAGGAATATATAAATGATTACCTCTGCGAAAACTGCGAATATGATTATGACTCGTACGGCAGTAACGGCGACTTGACTTCATCATCGGGAAACGAAAGTACGGCGTACGGCGCTTTGATTGACGGTAAAGCTTTGTGCGAAGGCTACTCAAGGGCTTTTCAGCTGCTTTGCAACAAGCTTGGAATTGAGTGCGTCAACGTTTTCGGCGAATCAAAAGATGTACTTCATCAGTGGAACTGTGTTCGCATCGGCGGGCAGTGGTATCATATGGACGTCACGTGGAATGATGTTGACGACGAGCATATGTATGCCAAAAACTGTTACTTTAATTTGACGGAAGAAGAGATAAAAAAAGATCACACAATCAGTGAATTTTATTCCGAAATAAGCGACAGTCA
Source organism: uncultured Ruminococcus sp. (assembly GCA_904393835.1). Taxonomy (GTDB): domain Bacteria; phylum Bacillota; class Clostridia; order Oscillospirales; family Acutalibacteraceae; genus Ruminococcoides. The sequence continues at coordinate 30,931 of CAJFNC010000002.1, forward strand.
GTTTGACGAATCAAACCAAATTTACAATATCTATGTGCCGAGCTGCACAAGCACCGAACATAATTATTTCAGACAAACGTGCTGTTCAATCGGTACGCCGTACAATGAAGACGAAATAGTTCAGTCGCTTGCCGACGCAATCACAAACGTCGACAGCTACTGTTGGTTTTTAATTGATTCAGACGACTATTCCGGCACGGTAAATGACATCACGCAAAATTACCTTTATACTTGGGTTTCAGACGCCAACCACAAAAGCCAAAGCAGTAAATCTGCAAATCCGCTATGCGGTGTTTATCAGCTTGATTCAGTCGGCGTAATAGCCGTTGAGCTTGACTATTCGTGACGGTATTTGTATAATTTAATTAGATCGGCTTATTCCGAAAAACAGAAAAGGATTGATAAAATGAGGTATGACGCACAACCGTTTGAAATTTTGGAAAATACCCGTATTGCGGACGGCATTTTTGATATGAGGGTCAAAAACGACGTTATTGCGCCGCTTGCAGTATGCGGTCAATTTGCGCACGTATATGTGCCTTCAAAAACTCTTCGCAGACCTATTTCCATCTGTGATAAACAAGACGGAGTTTTAAGGCTGGTGTATCAGGTAAAGGGTGAGGGCACGCGACTTATGTCACAAATGAAAAAGGGTGACAGCGTTGATATTCTTGCGCCGCTCGGCAACGGATTTAAAATTGAGCAGGGCAAACGCTACTGCTTTATAGGCGGCGGAATCGGCGTTCCGCCAATGCTTTATGCGGCTAAGCAAACGGAAAATCCGCTTGTAATTACGGGTTTTCGCACAAGTTCACTCATTATTTTGCAGGACGATTTTAAAAACATCGGCGCTGAGCTTGTGCTCACTACCGACGACGGCAGCGCAGGCAGACACGGTTTTGTAACCGATGTATTAAAGGAAAAGCTCGGCGAGTTTGACGAAGTTTGCGCCTGTGGACCTACCCCAATGCTCAAGGCGGTTGCGGCTCTTTGCGCCGAAAACAACAAGCCGTGTCAGGTATCTCTTGAAGAGCGTATGGCGTGCGGAATAGGAGCGTGTCTTGTTTGCGCGGTTAAGATAAAAAGGGACGGCAGGGAGCTCACACTCCACGTTTGCAAAGACGGTCCCGTATTCAACGCAGAGGAGGTAGTATTCTGATGGCAGATTTATCGGTAAAAATTGCGGGAGTAGAATTTTCAAATCCGCTCATTGCCGCATCGGGCACATTCGGCTTCGGCAGGGAATACGCTGAATTTTATCCGCTTGAAAAGCTCGGCGGAATTTCCTGTAAGGGTACAACCCTCGAAAAGCGCGACGGCAATTTGCCGCCCAGAGTGGCGGAAACTCCGTCGGGTATGCTCAATGCCGTAGGCTTGCAGAACCCCGGCGTTGATGTTTTTATAAAAGAAGATCTGCCGTGGCTCAAACAGCAGAACACAGTTGTAATCGCCAATATTGCCGGCAACACCACAGAGGAGTATTGCGCAATGGCGGAAAAACTGAGCGACACCGATGTAGATATGATTGAAATGAACATTTCCTGTCCCAACGTAAAAAGCGGCGGCGTGCAGTTCGGAACAAGCTGTGAGTCCGTGGGGGCAATTACAGCGGCAGTCAGAAAGCATTGCAAAAAACCGCTTATTGTAAAGCTCAGCCCCAACGTTGCCGATATTGCGGAAATTGCAAAGTCGGCAGAGGCAAACGGCGCCGATGCGCTGTCAATGATAAACACGCTCACGGGTATGAGAATTGATATTAATACTCGCCGTCCTATTATCCGCAACAACACGGGAGGACTCAGCGGCCCCGCAGTTTTCCCCGTAGCGGTCAGAATGGTGTGGCAGGCTTCAAACGCCGTAAAAATTCCGATTATCGGTATGGGCGGTATTTCAAGCTGGGAGGACGCCGTTGAAATGCTTATTGCGGGCGCTCAGGCTTTGCAAATCGGCACGGTGCTTTTCTCCGACCCGTATGCTCCGATTAAGATAACCGAAGGCATAAACGAATTTCTTGATAAAAACAATATCAAGAGCGTCACCGAACTTTCGGGAACAATTAAACCTTGGTAAAGCACAGGGCAATCGTAAATCAAAAGGTTTACGGCTGCTTTTTTGCAAAGAATTTTTAGTCAACAGTGTGAAACCCGTTAAAATAAAAAGTCAGCAGACAGGCAACGGCAACTTAAACCGTCGCCTGTTTTTATTTGGTAAAATATATCTGTATTAAGGCAAAATAGAATTTTTTAAAGAAAAAGCTTATTTAACGGCGTTATCAGCTTAAATGTCAAAATCAGCAAATAAATAAATGTTTATAACAGATATAAAATGTTTTTTATATCTAAAATATTTTGCTTGACTTTAGTTGTTTGTTGTTGTATAATGTAACAAATTTGCACTTTTAGATCTATTTTTGCTTGTAATTCTGTGTGTGTAGTTATAATTATTAAGGAAGAAACATAATCATGGGAAAATTAAAAAATCTATAATAGTAGGCATAATGGTAGCATTATTTATTTTTAGTTCTGCGGTGAGTGCTTCGGCTACATCAGTAACGCCTTATTACAGTAACAGCGTGTCATAGAATTTCTTTTATGATGGATACATAAGTTTCTATTCTGCACATAAGGTTCAAAAAGCTGATTCAAAATATTGCAAATCTGTTGGTAAATATATAAAACGTGCAAGCATTGATTATACAAGAAATGGAAAATCTGTTTGCGGAGGTAGAAAATATACTAAAACAGCAAATAGTTATAAAAAAGGTAAGTTCTATTCATTAACAGTTAATGCTACGGGATCACTAAATCCATTTGCAGGTAAAACGAATTTCAGTCCTAAATTTTATACATTTTAAAAAATAATATATAAATATATTTTACTACGCACATAGAATTATATATAACAAACAGGATAATATCCCCCGCTTCTAAAGGCGGCGCCCATTATAAAAATTCATCGACGGATACAATCCTCGCTGAATTTGCAGCGCAATGCGCTGCTTGCTTTGATAAAAGCAAAGCTTTGAAGAGGTGATTTTTATAAAATATCTATTATCAAAATCAATACAAATTATTATTATTAATATTTTAATTTCAGTTTTTATTGTTATATGTTTTTCCAGTATAGTGGAATCTTTTCGTATGGTCGGCATACCCGAAGATCAGCTTCCAAAAGACTATGCATCTTTCAGCATTACCAATGCTGATGAAAATAAAACAGGATTATCTGAGTTGATTGACTTGTGTTCCGCGGAAAGCGAAAGTTTTATTTTGCATAAAGGCTCTTTGTCGGGAGTAACGGGTGTATTTGCAAAAAATATGTCATTTAGTCCCGATATAACAGAAGGACGTTCTTTGTCAGAGGACGATTTTATTACTGGGAAAAACGTCATCATAATCAGTGAAGAATTAAAAAACGAAACTTTTTTAATTAATAATAAAAGATATTATAATTTCGACGGTATTTTATTTGAAACAGTCGGCATTTATAAAAAAAGCGACAACAGAATAAATGAAGATTCAATTGCTTATTACAATTTAAATTCAAATGAAGTAATAAATTCCGATTCACAGACCTGCTCAATTGTGGGTTCATATAAGTTTGCGGCAAATGATACGCAAAAAGTATTAAACCGTATTGACAAACCGCTTGGGATAAAAATAACGAAATCTTCTGTTGACAACACCTTGCCCGAAAAAATTCAAAAAGCTGTTTCGGCGCAGGCAGCAACTGTAATTGTATTAATTTTAGTAGCAGTTTTGGTAATTATTAATTCACTTAATACTACATCTTGTTGGATAGAAAACCGAAAAAAAGAAATCTCAATAAGAAGAATGGTTGGAGCAAGCAATATAAATATTTATCTTTTGCTTATAAAAGATTATTGGCTGCTTTTAACGGTATCTTTTATACCATCGGTGGGATTAGCATATATTATCGGTTTATGTAAATTTGAATTTCTCGTTGGATTTGATTTTTCACTTACAACTATTCTTATATCATATGCTGCAGTATTGTTAATATCACTTTTGACGGTTTCTGTAATGATAGTATTCTACTCCAAAAAATCTATTTCAAGCGCAGTGAGGTGTTAAAAATTAGACTACTGATTTTTTCTTTGAGAGATATAAAAAAGAATTTAAGAACATATTTGGTTTTTGGTGTGCAATTGATTGTAATATTTATCTTGTCGGGATTTACATTTGCTCAGATTACAGATATTGTCGGCGGTATAAACAAACTTAATGCTCTTAGTATGAGTTCTGCTTATACAATATGGGATTCAACTCCAAGCGATAAAGTTGATGAAATTATGGCGAATGAAGAAGACTACTTAGACAGAATGAAATCAATGTTTTATCAGGCGCAGAAGTCGGACGCATACTTTGTATGGGGATATCAGGCAGGCTTTACCGATGTCAGCGATATATTGGTTGAAGAAAAAATTGCAAATGAAAAGTTTTTTTCTGTCAATAATTTTAAAATGTCAGAAGGAAGATCATTTGACAAAGATGACTTTAAGTCATCGCCTGATGATGTGATTCCGATTATAGTGGGTTATAATTTAAAAGATATTTATAAATTAAATAATACATATGATTTTGAAATCGGCGGAGACTCTGTGCCTTGTAAAGGCAAAATTATCGGAGTGCTTGAGTATAATTCTTCATATCCAGATTTATCAACGCTGGGTCATGAGTACTCCTTAAACAATTCGTACATTGTCCCGTTAAGTGACAGCTTTATACAAAATAACGCTTCGGTTCCTGACTTGGATATGGGCTTAAATTCAATGTTTTTATTTTCAAATGATGAAGCCAAAACAGCGTCTTTACAAAAGTACTTTGATGAGCAAGATGTATTTTCTTATACATTGGTTCCGGTTGAAACCGCAGTAGAATCCTATATTGATATGCTCAGACCTCAATTGTTGTATCAGTTGTTTATTTCGGTAATTATATTGACATTTTCAATTATCGGAATGATATCGAGCTTGTCATTAATTGTATCAAAAAATATGCACGATTATGGTATCCATATTTTATTGGGAGCAAGAGAAATACAGATATATTTGCGTATCGTATTTCAAGTGTTCATAATAATTTTGGCGGCTTTTATACCTGTTGTTTTTCTCTTTGGTATTAGCATAGACTGCATTTTGGTTTTACTTTTGGGAATACTCATAGGCGCAATAACGTTGGTATACCCGTTATATAAATTGAAGAAGTGTAATATTATAGATATTTTAAGAAAATACGAATAGAATTTGGAGGCAACTGTATATGCTGAAAATACAGAATTTAACTAAGATATACGGTAACGGAAAAGAAAACCGTGTGCAGGCTCTTAACAAAATTAATCTGACAATTGACTCGGGAGAAATGGTAGCATTGGTAGGTACTTCGGGATCGGGCAAAAGTACCCTGTTAAATATTTTAGGATTGTTGGATGTGCAAACATCGGGTGATTATTTTATTGACAACATTTCAGTAAAAAATATTTCCGAAAAGCAAAAAGCCATACTGCGAAATAAAAAATTCGGATTTGTTATGCAGGACTTTGCGCTTATTGAAAAATATACCGTAAGGCAAAACCTTGAAATACCATTTGTCTATTTAAAAGAAAAAGTAAGCAAGCAAGAGAGAAGTAAAATAATTAACAGCTTATTAAGCAGTCTCGGCATTTCGGATAAAAAAGATGTTTACACCAATAAGTTAAGCGGAGGTCAGCGGCAAAGGGTTGCAATTGCAAGGGCTTTAGTAAATAATCCCGATATTATTTTGGCGGACGAACCGACAGGCGCTTTGGATTCCAAAAACACGCTTGAAACAATGAAAATATTAAGTAAATTAAATCAAACGGGCAAAACAATTATTATTGTGACACACGACAGTAAAGTTGCGAAGTGCTGTAATAAAATATATACAATGGAGGATGGAATGTTAATATAAATTGGGTTAATAATGTTAAGCAAAGCTTTCTGATTATAAAAATAACATATTATGTAAAATAACGGGCAGTTGTAAATCAAAACGTTTACGACTGCCCGTTGTTATTTTATGTAACGGTAATCTGAAATTACATTGCTACAACTCTTCCGACCAGCGAAGAATTGCGGTTTAAACATTGCAGTAATTGCGCTTGCTGACCGGGATTGTTTTGCCGTCGCACAGTGTTATTTCATATCGCTTAATTGAAAAAATTTTTGCAATATTTACAAGGTATGATCTGTGACATTGAACAAAACTTCCGGACGGAAGCTTTTGCATAATTTCCTGAAGCGAGACGTTCGCTTTGGATAATCTTTCGCCTGTAAGATGAAAACTTGCGGTTTTATTCATAATTTCAATATACAAAATATCGTCAAGAGAAAACGACTGCATATGATATTTGTTATTGATTGTCAGGGTGTTGTGTTTAATATTTTTGTATGCTCTCATTACGGCTTTTTCAAGCTTTTTTATATTAACGGGTTTAAGGATATATCCGCAGGGCCCTGATTCATAACCCTCAAGCAAAAAGTCGTTTGAGCTTGATATAAAGATTATGCTGACGCTGTTTTGTTGTTTTCTGAGCTTTGAGGCAAACTCTATTCCGTTGCCGTTGCTGTATATAATATCAAGCAGCAGAATATTATATTGATTGGGATTGATTTTCAGCTTGTCCGAAAGCTTTTCATAGTTTTGGTACAAGTCGAGAGTATATTCAATGCCGTGAGATTTCATTATAATATCTATGTATTCTGAGTTTTCTTTTAAAAATACTGCTTCGTCATCACATATGGCAATATTAAGCATATATTACTCCTTTTTACTTGAATTGTTTAATCCGAAAGGCAGAGATTAACCTTGGCGGAAAATTGATTACCGTGTGCTTCGGTATTAAACGCGCCGTTGTATTTTTCGGCAATTTCTTTAATGATTTTAAGTCCGTAACCGTGCTTGTAAGGATTATTTTTAATCGATATAAGCTTTCCGCCGGAATATCTTAATTGGTTGCTGTCGCATGAATTTGTACAGCCTATATACAGAAACTTTGCTTTTTGATGAATTTTAAAATTGATGAATCTGTTTTCTTTATTAATATTGCCGCAGGCTTCTACGGCGTTGTCAAGTATGTTTGTCAACAGAGAGCAAATATCCGTATCATCCGCGTTGATGTTTTCGGGTACCGCAACGGAATAATCAATTTTAATATTCAAACTTTGAGCAAGCTGTTTGTACTCAGTCAATATGGAATTAATCAAAAGATTTGATGTGTATTCAATCGGAGCGTTATTAGGCATTGTTCCCTCTACGGAATTAATATATTTTTGGGCGCCGCTTAAGTCATTCTTATTTATATAGACAAGAACGGTGTTTAAGTGATGTTTGATTTCATGGCGCATTTTCTTAATTTGGGTAATATTTTCCGATGTGTTCTTATAATTTTTAATCACAAGCTCAAGATGAGCTTTTTCTTCTGCCTGTCTTCTTGCTTCATAAATTATTCTGAAAATCCATGTATAAATAAACAGTGAAAAAGCTATCATAGCCAGCATAAACAAATTGTTTATTATTTCGATGTTAAAAGATTCAAGCTGCATTGGGATTTCATAAAAGACAATCGCCAGCATAACAAAAACAGCGGGAATTTTCCAAAGAGTTTTCCATTGCTTTTCGTCTATGGGACTTTTTATATAAACCGTCATTTTTAATAAGCAAAAACATAGGAATAAAGGCCAAAATGTTTACACATATGCTTATCAATAAAAAGTGAGTCGGATACATATAATCGTCCACGACGTCGGGTATATTAAGCGCGTTAAACGCGAGGTTTTGTCCGCTCATAAGCAAGAAACCGTAGTTTAAAACAATAAAAAATATAAAAAGTTTTTTGTATTTACTCTGCTTTATTAATAAGACGTAAGATATCAGCAGAATCGCAACAGTTAAATAGAAAACAATATCTTGAAACATAAATTTGTATTGTCTAAGTTCGGTTGTATAATGCGCTGTTGCAACCGCAGAAAATATTGCCGACATTATAAGCAAGACAGACGCAAAAATTATAACAGCTTTTTTAAAATTTATCTTAAAATCATTTTTAAACGGATAAATATAGAAAAACGCGCAAGGTGAAATTTGAACCAAAAATCCGCAAACCTGACGAATAATAATCAAAATTTGACCCCCTTGTATTAGATATAAATATTATACTAAAAGTCACATACATTTGCAATATTTGCATAAATATGTTTGTACAATTTGTTGTTTTTTGTTTAACTAAAGTTTAAAGACAGAGCGGCGGAAAGAATAAAAAATTGTCCCGTTTGCGTTGTTTTTTTGCCCGTTCGCGCAAAACTATAGATTTAAAAAATGAATTATGCTATAATCAATTAACCGATATGGTAAAAAATCTCGATTGGAGGAAAACAAGATGTCAAAAATGATGAAAAAACTTCTCAGCGTTGTATTGGCAGTTGTTCTTGTTTTGTCTGCCGTGACTGTTGTCAGCGCTGCGTCAGACAACAATGACGAAGGCTACTATACAATGGTTATGCAGAACACAACAACTGGCGAAGTCAGAGATGTTGTGGCACAGGCAGGCGACAGGTATGATACTATGTCCGCTTATTTTTACGGTATGGAAAACGGTACATACAATATTATGGTGTATTATTTTAATGCCGAAGGCGGCAATAACTCGCTTTGTGCAAGTACACAATGGAATTGCGAAGTGCAAAACGATGAAACCGCTGACCTAAGACTGGATTATTATCTGGTAACCGAAGAAATCGGAATTGAGTTAATCGGAATTAATTCGGGAACATCCGATAACGACGGCTACAAAATCGTTATGCGCAATGTTGATACCGAAGAAACATTTGAAGAGACTGCACAGCCGGATGAGCTGTATGATACAGTTTCGGCATACTTTGACGCAGTACCCGGCGGAACATATGATGTAGTTGTTTATACTTTTAACGAAGAGGGCGGCAATACATCGCTTTGCGCAAGTACACAGTGGACTTGCGAAGCAGGCGAGGGAGAAGTTGATACCGTTAAGGTGAGCTACTATACTGTTGTAAGTGAAATCGGCATAGAGATAACCGCCGTTCATCCCGAAACTCCCGAAAACGACGGCTATAAAATTGTTATGCGAAATGTTGATACCGAAGAAACATTTGAAGAAACAGCACAGCCGGACGAGTTGTATGATACAGTATCGGCATACTTTGACGCAGTACCCGGCGGAACATACGACATTGTCGTTTATACTTTCAATGAAGAGGGCGGCAATACATCGCTTTGCGCAAGCACACAGTGGACTTGTGAGGCAGGCGAGGGTGAAGTTGACACCGTTAAGGTGAGCTATTACACCGTAGTAAGCGAAATCGGTGTTGAAATAACTGCCGTACATCATCCTGATGAAACCTACACTGTTATTCTTGAAAATACAGATACAGGCAATACAGTTTCTATGGATATGATAATTGATGACTTGAAACCCAGTTCATATTACAGAATTGTCGAAGGTCTTGAACACGGCAACTACAAAATTTCAATTGCTTACTCTGACGTTGTTTTAGCAACCACGAATTGGAACTGCACAATTAACGACCATGATGGTACCGAGGCTATTGAGGTAACTTATGACGCCGTAACAAATGAAATCGGTATTTTGGATCTCGGTAAAACAGTTGTTGAACCCGATCCCGATAACACAGACGCAACTTCGGCAACAGGCAATTCTTCAACGAATAATACGGCTACAAGTGACACAGCAACAAACGACACGGCTTCAAATAATTCTGCCGTATCAGGCGGTGCAGTTCAGACAGGCAGCGCACAGGCAGCGACTGTAATTCTTTTGGTGCTTATTTCAGCTGTGGCTACCGTTTATTTTACTCGTAAATACAGAGCATAACCGAGTAATCGGCAACAGCCGTTTAAAAGTGGAATAGTTGCATAATTGCAGTTAATATTATGCAATTTTAAATTTAATAGTCATTTTATTTTCAGCAGGCGCATTACCATATTGTGTGATGTGCCTGCTGATTGTATTAATTAAGTAGGGGTGTTATCTTTGAAGAAAGCCTTATCAATAATAATTTCCGTATTTTTTATACTGTCAATTTGTCTTTGCGGGTGTACAAATCAGGATAACTCAACGGATTATTCCGATAAATCAAACTGGGCGTATTTTGAAGCCGATGCAAAAGACAAAACAGCCGATGTGTTTTTTGTGTGCCCGACAGTTTATTCAGGCGCCGACGATACATATAATATGGAACTTACCGATGAAAAAGTTAAGGAAGATTTTGTCGGCGCAATCAATATGGAAAAGGGAATTTATGATGAAGACAGCCGATTTTTCGCGCCGTATTACCGTCAGGCGGGTTTGAATGTGTACACTATGGATATAAGTGATCGAGAGCAGTATCTTGAACTTGCTTTTAATGACGTAAAAAATGCTTTTGAATATTATTATGAAAACTGCAACAACGGACGTTCAATTATACTTGCGGGCTTTTCGCAAGGGGCGGATATGTGTATCAGAACCTTAAAGGAATGTTTTAAAGACGAGGACAGGCAAAATCAACTTGTAGCCTGCTATGCAATCGGCTGGAGCATTACAGAGGAAGAGACGGAAAAGTATCCGCAGTTAAAGTTTGCAGAAAATGAAAGTGACACAGGCGTTATAATTTCATTTAACAGCGAAGCCGAAAATATTGATGATTCGCTTACAATTCCAAAGGGAAGCAAGACGCTGGCAATTAATCCGCTCAACTGGAAAACAGACGGAACCGTTGCGGACAAAAGTTTAAACCTAGGCGCTTGCTTTACGGATTATGACGGCAATATAAAAACGGAAATAAAAAATCTTACGGGTGCATATATAGACAGCGTGCGCGGTGCGCTGAAAGTTACCGATGTTACTCCCGAAGAATATCCTCCCGTGCTTGATATTTTTCAGGACGGTGTTTATCACCTGTATGATTATCAATTTTTCTATCGCAATTTACAAAAGAATGTTCAAACAAGAATTGATTCATATGAGTCGGAAAGTTAAAAAATATGCCTATAATACTATTTTGAATACGGTAGAAATGTACATAAAAGAGGCAGCCGCAAATCAAAAAAGATTTGCGGCTGCCTCCTATTCGTTATATCATCAGTCGTTGTTGTGTTTGTAGTCAAACTCGTGATACATATTTTCAATTGTAGAAAGCTGGTCGATAAACGGAGTTTCAACAGAACCTTCAAAGTTAGATTCTTTTTTGCTTTTGAGAACTTCCATTGCAGATTTATCCGGAACGTTGATTGTACCTGCGCCTGCCACACAGCCGCCGGGACAAGCCATACCTTCAAGCAGATAACCGTCGTATTTGCCTGCTTTTGCCATTCTGAGGAGCTTTGCACACTCGTCAAGTCCCTGAGCGTTGGCAACCTTAACCTCACGTGTCGGATCCATTTTTGAAATGGCGTTTACAACAGCCTTTGCAACTCCGCCGCTGACAGCAAAGCCTCTGCCGTCTGCGCTTGAGAATGAGAGTTTTTCCTCATCCTCTTCAAGTGCGTTGAAGTCAACACCCTTGGCGGTAAACATACCCGCAACCTCTTCAAATGTCAGTACAAAGTCAATATCACTGCGGATACTTCTGCGGCTTGCTTCAAGCTTTTTAGCTGCGCAAGGTCCGATAAATACAACCTTGCAGCCGGGGTGCTGCTGCTTTGTAAGTCTGCCGGTAAGTACCATTGGGGTGAGCGCCATTGAAATATATGGGGCAATTGTGGGGAATGACTTTTTAGCCATCATACTCCATGCGGGACAGCAGGAAGTTGCCATAAACGGCTGTTTTGCGGGAACTTCTTCCATAAAGTCCTTAGCCTCTTCAACTGTACAAAGGTCGGCGCCTACCGCAACCTCTACAACATCCGCAAAGCCGAGAGCTTTAAAGGCGTTTCGAATTTTTGATGAGGGAAGCCCGTTAAACTGGCCTGCAACTGCGGGAGCAACCGCCGCATAAACGGGAGTGTCGCTCTGAAGCGCTTTGATTGTCTGGAAAATCTGGCTCTTGTCAACAATTGCGCTGAACGGGCAGCTTACAAGGCACATACCGCAGGATACGCACTTGTCGTAGTCAATTTCGGCTCTGCCGTATTCGTCACTGTGAATAGCTTTCATACCGCAGGCAGCGGCGCAGGGACGCTCCTGTTTGATGATAGCGTTGTACGGGCACGCACTCTTGCATTTGCCGCACTTAATACATTTATCCTGGTCAATATAAGATTTGCCGTTTACTATAGAAATAGCTTCCTTTGGGCAAACTTCTGTACAGGGGTGTTCAAGACAGCCCTGACAACCGTCGCTTACAAAAACTCTTTTTTCGGGGCAGCTGTGACAAGCAAATTTGATGATGTTGATGAGCGGTGGAGCGTAGAATTTTTCATCAACCATACTGTCCTCAATATCCGTTGAGATGGGAGCCTGCTTGTCAACAGGCAAGAGGGGAAGACCCATTGCGAGGCGGAGTCTTTCGCCTACAATAGCTCTTTCAAGAAAAATACTTTCACGGTAAGTGCTGATTTCACCGGGAATTATTTTATACGGCAAACTTTCAAAGTCGGAATGGTCGCCGCTCTCATACGCAAAGCGTGCAACCTCGGTAAAAATCTGGTGGCGTATTTTTGTTTTAGAAGAGTAAAGACCTCTCATTTCGCTCATCCTTTCCGTTGAAGTTGTTAAGATTAAAACAAACTTTTCTATTACGATTATACAACAGCAAAACCGCAAATTCAACAGTATTTGCGACGACTTTTTAAAATCAACACTTCATTGTAAATATTTAAAATTAACAAATATAATTTGTATGTTATCAACAATCCATATAGGATAAATGTGGTTTTTATAAGTTAAAAATAAGCAAAATAATATTATAATCTTTAAAAATATAATAATGCTGTTTTGCCTTGTTTATTAAATAAATCCTTGCTTTTGCTAAAAGCTCAAAACACAAATGTTGCGGTCAAGCTCGCGCTCGTCGCAGCATACGGAAATTAAATGTCCGTCAAGTGTTTGCTCAAAAAATTGACATTTTGATTTTTGTCCGTTTATTTTTGCGAACGGGGGAGAGGAAGGCACAATTTCAAAAAAATTAAGCCCGTAATTAAGCCCGTCGCCCGTGTATTTGAGATAGCTTTCCTTGAGCGTCCATATTCTGAAAAAAGCTTCATCTTTTTCTTTATCGGTTTTTTGTGAAAAAATAAAATCTCTTTCGCCGTCGGCAAATTTGCTCTGAGCTATTCTGATAGGTGCAGGTCTAAGTTTTTCAATATCGCAGCCGATATTTTTTTTCGAAAATGCAGCCACGGAATAGTCTCCCGAGTGTGATACGCTGAATTTTATCCCGTCACACTCGGGCTTGTCATTTTTGCCGAGAACAATACTGCTTTCACTCAGTCCGTAGCAGGGGAGTATCTTTTTTAAAATTAATCCGCAGGCAAGACTCCGTTTGCGGTCATCGGCAAATTTATATCTCATTATTTTTTCTTTTCTGTATTGCGACAAACCGCTTAAAATATCTTGATTTTCGGCAGGGTCGCAGAGCGTGCGAATGTCGCAGGCATACAGTTTAATCATAAAATCATTCCTGTCAGTAAACTGATTTAAGTGCATATTGATATACTGGTTTGTTCCGATTATAGACAAAGAGCTTTCGTAAACAAAATAAAAACCCGATACACATTTAAGTATCGGGTAAGTATTATGGATGGAGCGGATGACGGGGCTCGAACCCGCTACCTCCACCTTGGCAAGGTGGCGCTCTACCAGATGAGCTACATCCGCAATTATTGGTGCCTCCGGACGGAATCGAACCATCGACACGGGGATTTTCAGTCCCCTGCTCTACCGACTGAGCTACAGAGGCAAAAATGGCGACCCGGAACGGGTTCGAACCGTCGACCTCTAGCGTGACAGGCTAGCGTTCTAACCAACTGAACTACCGGGCCATATGTGGTGGGAACAACAGGGCTCGAACCTGTGACCCTCTGCTTGTAAGGCAGATGCTCTCCCAGCTGAGCTATGCTCCCACATGCCTTTGTCGCTTCGTATCGGTTGCTGTATCTCTCAGCGACTTCATTATAATACACTATAACGAGTTAAATGTCAATACCTTTTTTAAATTTTTTTGAATTTTTTTTGACAAATTTTTTATATCGACATAACATATAGTTTACGACAATTCGGCGTTTATTTTTTGTTTTTTTCCTCAATGATTTTTTCGAGGTCGTCTTTTGTAAAAACATATTTTTTATTGCAGAAGTGGCAGGTTGCCTCCGCTTTGCCGTCCTCGGCAATCATTGACCTAATGTCATCGTCGCTCATAGTAAAAAAGTATCTTTCGAGCTTTTCCTTTGAACAGCCGCAAACATAGTTAACGGGCATCTCATCAAGTACCTCAACCTCAAAACCGTCAAGAGCCGTCTTGCAGATGTCAAGAATACTCATACCTTTGGCGAGCATTGTTGTTACCGGCTCAAGCTTTGCGATGTTCTTTTCAAGCTTATCGATTGTGTCGTCAAACGCACCGGGCAAAAGCTGAATAAGCAAACCGCCCGCAAGCATAGCTTCGCCGTCTTCTTTGTTAATCAGCACGCCGAGAGCGCATACTGTGGGAATTTGTTCGCTTGTTGCATAGTAGTTTGTTATATCTTCGGCAATTTCGCCGCTTATAAGCTCAACCTGACCGATATACGGGTCGCCTGAGCCGTAATCCCTCATTACATTGAGCACGCCGTTTTTACCGACTGCCGCCGATACATTAATCTTGCCGTTTTCGTAATATTCAGTAGGGCAGTTGCTGTTGCCCACATATCCCTTTACATTGCCCTTGCTGTCGCCTACGGCGATAACCGGACCTATCGGGCCGCCACCCATAACGCGCAGGTTAATTTTGGCGTCTTTCTGCTTGAGCATTGCACCCATTATAGAAGTTGCGCACAAAAGTCTGCCCAGCGCAGCTGTGGCGCTGCGTGAAAGCCCGTGAAGTTTTTGGGCTGTGAATACTATATCCGACGCGTCAACGGCTGATGCCATTACTGCACCGTCGCTTGTAATACAGCGAATAATTTTATCCATTGCTATTTTCCTTTCAAATTTTCTTGTTGCGTGATTTTTTCATACGCGCAACATAAATCACTCTTTGTTCATCGTCTTTCGGCGTATCAAAGCTGAGGTCACCGTACACGGCTTCCGTCTCAAATCCCGTGTCTGAGAGCATTTTTCTGATACATTCATCAGAGTACGCTCGCTCGCAAAAACTTTCGCTTGTACGGTAATACACGCCGTTTTCCTCTTCAAAAAAATCGAGGTTTATTTCAACTACGTCGTTTTCTGAAAGGCTGTTCTGCCAAACGCAGAAGACCTTGTCGGTTTCATATACAAAGGTGTTGTCGCAAAGAACGCTGCGGTGCTTGTACACGGTGTTGACGTCAAAAACAAACAGTCCGTCGTTGTCCATAAAAAGCCCCACACGGTCAAAGGTTTTTGCAACGTCTTTTTCATCTGTCAGGTGATTTATGCTGTCGAGTGTGCAAATACAGGTGTTTATGGTGCCGTAGAGGTCGATATTCTGCATTTTTTGGCGCAGATAAAGAATATTAAGCCCCTCTTCGGCTGATTTTTCCATAGCCTCACAAAGCATTTCGGCGCTTGCGTCAATTCCGTACACGTCAACGCCTTTTTTGGCAAGCAGACGCGTCAGACTGCCCGTTCCGCAGGCTAAATCAAGGGTAATGCCAAAATCGTGACGGTGGCGCTTTAAAAGCTCGCAAAGATAGTCGCACCGTTTTTGATACTCGGCATTTGTCATAAGTCCGTCATAAAATTGAGCAAAGGCTGAATAACTCGGCATTACTTGCCGTCCTCCTTCATTAGCTTATCAAGCACCATCGTATAGCCGTAGGTGTCGTTGTCAAAGAGGGCTCGCTTTACACGGCTGATTGTAGCAGTGGAAGCACCCGTTTCCTTGACAATTTCGGTATAAACCTTTTTTTCTGTAAGCATTTTTGCAACCACAAGGCGTTGTGACATTGCCTTGAGCTCAGCGCTTGTGCATAAGTCCTCAAAAAATCTGTAACACTCATCTTTGTCCTTTAGTGACAAAATCGCGTCAAACAAAAAATCCGTAGCTTCGTTTTTCAGCTTTGAGTTCATTTTATATCCTCCTTGGACTGAAAATAGTATGTTTTTATTCTCTAAAATTTTACCATACAAAAGCGTAAAAGTAAATGAATAAATTAAATATTTTTGGCAGCCGAGCCAAAAATCCCCGCAGAGCAAAACCCTGCGGGGAAAATTGTAAATTCTAATTCAATGTTTTTTAATTAATCAAAGAATTTTGCGTGGATAGCGCTGACAGCCTTGTCGGCGTCCGCAACGTCGATAAGTACGGAAACCTTGATTTCGCTGGTACTAATCATCTGAATGTTGATCTGAGCGTCATAAAGAGCCTCAAACATCTTTGTAGCAACGCCTGCGTGGCTTTCCATACCGGCGCCGACAATAGAAATTTTGGCTACTTTGTCATCATAGAGGATTTCGGCAGCGCCGATATTTTCCATATAATCCTTGAGGCACTCAACAGCCTCTTCGCCTCTGCTCTTTGCAACAGTAAATGTAATGTCCTTTTTGCCGTCGTGACCGATTGACTGAAGAATAATGTCCACGTTGATGTCTTTAGCAGAAAGTTTTGAGAACATTTTAAAAGCAAGACCGGGAAGGTTGGGGATTCCTGTTACAGAAATTCTTGCAACCTCAGTGTCCTTGGCAACGCCGCTGATTAACATTTTTTCCATTTTAGATTTCTCCTTTACTATTGTACCCGGAGCTTTAGTCATACTTGAAAGTACCTCAAGCTCGATGTTATATTTTTTAGCCATCTCAACAGAACGGTTGTTGAGTACCTGTGCGCCCAATGTTGCAAGCTCAAGCATTTCGTCATAAGAAATTTCCTTAAGTTTGCGTGCGTTAGGAACTTTTCTGGGATCAGCCGTGTAAACGCCTTCAACGTCTGTGAAAATCTGACAAAGGTCTGCGTGCATTGCCGCAGCAATTGCAACGGCGCTTGTGTCTGAACCGCCGCGTCCCAAAGTTGTGATATCGCCGTATTTTGAAAGACCCTGGAAGCCTGCAACAATTACAATGTTCTTTTTGTCAAGCTCACGTTTTATTCTCGAAGCGTCCACTCTTTTTATTCTGGCGCTTGTGTGAGCTGATGAAGTTTCAAAACCGGCCTGCCAGCCGAGAAGTGAAACAGCGTGGAATCCCAGTTTTTCAATTGCCATTGCAAGGAGCGAAATTGAAATTTGTTCACCTGCAGCAAGAAGCATATCTTGTTCTCTTTTTGAAGCTTTTGGGTTAATTTCGTTTGCTTTTTCAATAAGGTCATCGGTTGTGTCGCCCTGTGCCGATACAACCACAACTACGTCGTTGCCCTTTGAAAATGTGTCTGTTACGATTGACGCAACATTCATAACACGCTCGGCATTTGCAACAGAGCTGCCGCCGAATTTTTGTACTATCAAACTCATTTGCTCTAACTCCTCTTTATATTATAAATCGCCTATACGGATAAACGAAAGCACCTCGGCGTCGTTTGCCTTGAAGTTCTCGAGCTTATCCGCAAATTCACCGTAAGGCATTTGCTTTGTAACAAAAGCTGTCTCACCCTGCGGATCCGATTCTCTGTTGATTTCTGTTACATCACCGAAAGCTTTGGTTGCCTTTGCGATAACGTCGTCACCCTTGACGCGGACATACATTGCATTTACGGACTCCTCCATCGGAATAATGTTTTTGCCGTCGCCGTCAGTCCAGAAAAGATATTTTCTTGTTTTGAGATGCTTGCAGCAGTCAACTACGTCTGCAACAACCGCGCTTGCTGTCGGCAGCTTGCCTGCGCCCTTGCCGTAGAACACTACGTCGCCCGTGCAGTCGCCTCTTACCATAATGCCGTTAAACTCGTTGTCAATATTTGCGAGCTGGCTCTTGTTGGGAACAAACATGGGAGCGACAATAATGTCGATTCTGCCGTCATCAAGGCGTTTTACCTTGCCGATAAGCTTAATAACGCTGTCATAAGCCTCTGCATACTTTACGTCGTCGAGAGTGATTTTTGTAATGCCCTCGGTATGTACAAATTCAGGATAAACGTGTTTGCCGAACGCAAGAGAAGCAAGAA
This sequence comes from uncultured Ruminococcus sp., assembly GCA_904393835.1. Classification (GTDB taxonomy): domain Bacteria; phylum Bacillota; class Clostridia; order Oscillospirales; family Acutalibacteraceae; genus Ruminococcoides. Next base: position 49,160 of record CAJFNC010000002.1, read on the forward strand.
TACAAATCTTGCGGCAGGCATCGTGACCTTCAATGTCGGCAGCGGGATTTCTTTCCGCAAAGCCTAAATCCTGGGCGAGTTTGAGAGCGTCCTCAAACTGCATACCGTCCTCTATCATTTTAGTCAGAATAAAGTTGGTTGTTCCGTTTAAAATACCTGCAACCTCATAAACAATGTTTGCAACCAAACACTGGCTCATGGGGCGGATGATCGGAATACCGCCTCCGACGGAAGCCTCAAAGAGGAAGTTAACGTTTTCTTCCTTGGCAATAGCTAAAAGCTCCGCACCGTGAGCGGCTACAAGCTCTTTGTTTGAAGTAACTACGCTTTTGCCCGAAAGAAGGCATTTTTTTACGTATTCGTAAGCCGGTTTTAAACCGCCCATTACCTCAACAACAACTCTTACCTCTCTGTCGTTGATAATGTCATCAAAGTTCTTGGTGAATCTGTCTGCAAGCGGACTGTCGGGAAATTCACGCAAATCAAGAATGTGTTTTACATAGATTTCCTCACCCAAACTTGCAAAAAGTTTTTTCTTGTGTGTTGTAAGAATTTCGGCAACGCCGGAGCCTACAACACCGTGACCCATTATTGCAACTGAAACCATATCTGTACCTAACCTTTCAGAATATTTATTATTCATTATTTAATTATTCATTTGATGAAGCGTTCAATTCTCCGGGATCCTGACCCTCCGGTTCGGAATTTCCTCCCGACTGTTCGGGCCGGCTTGATGCGTCGCCGCCGCTGCTTTCAGCCGCGCTGCTCTCTGAGCCTCCGGTATCGCTGCCGGAACTTGAAGAACTACTGTTCTCGCTCGTATCACTGCCCGAGCCGGACGAACTTGAATATCCGCCGCCTGAGCTTGAATTGCCGCTGTACGAATTACCGTCATAATCGGAGTTGTAATCATAATTGTAATTATAGTTATACGAGCCGTACGACGGCATATTGTCCTCGGTGTAGTAACCGATATATCTGCCCGAGAGATTGTCTGTAGAAACTATAAGACCCGAGTAGGGATTGTACTGAGCCTTGATAAGGTTTGGAGAGAGCTTGTATTCCTTTTGGCTTTTGCCCTCAAGATAGTGCCCCATAATCTTTGAGAAGAACTGAGACGGTATAGCCTTACACGGCGACTGAATTGTTGCGGGCTGGTCGTTACCTACCCAGGTCGCCATTACGGCGTAGGGCGAAAGTCCGCAGAACCATGAGTCCTTGTCGTCGTCGGTTGTACCTGTTTTACCAATTATATCCCAGCCGCTCACCCTTGCGTAATTAGCTGAGGTGTGGGCGCTGTAGGTAACGTTGTAGCTTAAAAGTCTGTTCATTATTGACGCTGTTTCCGCAGAGTAAATCTGACGCGGAATGTTTTCACGGTTATCAATAATAATATTGTCCTCAGAGTCCGTTACATAGTAATAGGTGTACGGTTCGTAGTAAAGACCGCCGTTTCCAAGATATGTGTAGGCAGCAGCCATTTCTCTTACGGTTACACCGCCGTTCATACCGCCGATTGACAGAGCACCAGTGTTTTGCGAGTCCTCTTCGGTCAAATGGGAAAAGCCCATTTTGGTAACGGCTTGCTCATATGCCACTGACGGACCGCCTATGAGTACCATTGCCTGTACCGCAGTACAGTTTGATGACCACTCGATGGCGTCGGGTAAAAGCATATTACCTTTGTAGCCCGTATATGCGTTGTTAGGACCGGCAACAAATCTGCCGTTTTCATATTTATATTTTTGGAGCGGCTCGTCCTTGATTGTAGATGAATAGTAGAGCTTTTTGGTTTCTATTGCCAACGGATAAACCAAAAGAGGCTTGATTGACGAACCGGGCTGCAAAACAGAGTGTGTGGCTCTGTCCCACTCAAGAGCCTGAGCTTTTTTGTTTGAACTTCCGACGGTTGCGATTACACGTCCGTCAAAGTCCATCATTACCGAACCTATTTGAAGATTCGGATTGTTTGTCTTATCAATTTTCACCGCCTGGGATTCCATATAATCCTGCATGTCCTCGTCCATTGCACAGTATATTTTCAATCCCTCGGTGTAGAGCTTTTCAGACGCCGCTTTTTCACTTATATTAAGGTACTCGGCAAGGTCTTCTCTCAAATCATAGAAAAGCTGGTCAATGTACCAGTTTTGTACGTAATCATCATCCGTGCCGTCGTCGCTGTCTTTTTGAAACCCGACAAACTGCATATTTGCCGACTCCTCCAGAGCCTGGCGATACTCATCTTTTGTGATTTTTTCCTGCTGGTACATTTCCTCAAGAACTGTCTCGCGTCTCATCTTGTTATTTTCGGGATAAACAAGCGGATTCCACTTAGAAGGGTTCTGTGTAATTCCCGCAATCGCAGCACATTCGGCAATGGAACAATCTTTTATGCTCTTGTCAAAATAAAGCTGAGCCGCCGCCTCAACGCCCTGGCAGTTGTTGCCGAAGTTAACAACGTTTAAGTAGGCTTCGAGTATCTGATCCTTTGTGTACTCGTTTTCAAGCTTTATGGCTTTACAGATTTCGCGCAATTTTCTTTTTATTGAAACCTCATTGTCGTCGGTTATGTTTTTAATAAGCTGCTGGGTAATGGTTGAACCGCCGTAGGTATCCTCGCCCGTGGCAAGGTTTATAACTGCGGAAAGTGTTCTTGACCAGTCAACGCCGTGGTGGTCGTAGAAACGCTTGTCCTCAATTGCGACAACTGCGTCTTTCATAGCCTGGGGAATATCATTGTTGTCAACCCAGATCCTGTTTTCGGTGCTGTACAGCGTTTGATACTGCTTAAACTCGTCCGAATCGTTGTCTTTTACATAAATAAAACTTGTTTGATTAAGCGACTTTGCCTTTAAGTCTATACCGGTAGGCTCGGAAGCAAGAGTAAAGATGTATATGGACAGAGAAATTCCCGTAATTATCATTGCGACCAGACAAACTGAGAATATCGTCAAAATGAATTTTCCGAATCCACGAAAAAATCTTTTTACGCTGCTTTCTCTTTTTCTGCTTTTGACTTCGGCGTCAACGGGTTTTTCCGTATAACGGCTGATGTCTGTTTCACGTTTATTGCGCATATATACTCCTTTTAATTTTCAAGATATATAATACTCGACACGGTTTTACCTGTTTTTGCATAAAACATAAAATAAAATATAGGTATTATATAATACAATTATAATAAAATTGAGTAACAAAACACTATTAATAGTTATTATAGCACTCGCAACAAAAAAAATAAATATATTAAAATAATTTTTTATTAAAAAAATCGGCTGTTTTCGTAAAAAATTTTATATAAAAGCTATGAATATAACTCGTTTTCGGGCAAAAAATAAGTATGAGCAACGCACGAAAGGAATGTATAATATGAAAAAACTCGTTTTAATCACAGGCATTATTTTGCTTGCGTGCACCGTGACAAGCGCTGTTTTTGCCTCGCCGACATACGCCGAAAATCAAAGTCCGAATACTCAGTCAAGTCAAAATCCGACCGATTCAAATCAACAGATATACATTATTAAAGAATGTAACGGAAAAATCGCGGTTTACAAAAAAGGGGATTTCGCCCCGTTTATGACAACCGACACAATGACTGCCAATCTGCCGAAAAGCGACGTGCTTAACCTGAAAAACGGCATTGAAGTCACCGGAGATGCACAGCTGCAAAAGGCATTGGAGGATTTTTGCAGTTAAGGAGTTAAAACCCAAAAATTCACTCAGATATATTGACTTTTGTAAGCATTTGAGTTAACATTATTTTAATATGGCGTACTATGATACAAAGGCGGGTACGTCGGATTAAAAATCAATAATTTTGAAATCTTGCAAATCACCAATGCTCAGAAAACCGCATTGGTATGCAGAAAAGGAGAATGTACATATGATTTCTACCGTAATCAACGAGTCCCTCGGCCTTGAATTTCCGATCTTTCAGGGCGGTATGGCTTGGGTAGCAGACGCTTCGCTTGCCGCAGGAGTGTCAAACGCAGGCGGTCTGGGTATTATTGCAGCAATGAACTCAAACGGAGAACAGTTAAGAGAAGAAATCCGTAAATGCAAACAGCTTACAGATAAGCCGTTCGGAGTAAACATTATGCTTATGAGTCCGTTTGTTGCCGAGGTTGCGGACGTTGTTGTCGAAGAAGGCATCAAGGTTGTAACAACAGGCGCCGGTAACCCGGGCAAATATATGGCTAAGTGGCTTGAGGCAGGCATCAAGGTTATTCCCGTTGTCCCCAGCGTTGCGCTTGCGCGTAAGATGGAAAAAGACGGCGCGTTCGCGGTAATCGCAGAGGGCGGTGAATCGGGCGGTCATATCGGTGACCTCACTACAATGGCTCTTGTACCTCAGGTTGTAGATGCAGTATCAATCCCCGTTATTGCCGCAGGCGGCATTGCAGACGGCAGACAGATTGCAGCTGCTTTTATGCTCGGCGCAGTCGGCGTTCAGGTCGGTACAAGATTCCTTGTTGCAAAGGAATGTACAATTTCTCAGGAATACAAAAATAAGGTGCTCAAAGCAAAAGATATTGATACCGTTGTTACCGGTAAAAGACTCGGTCATCCCGTTCGTTCAATCAGAAACTCATTTACAAGAGAATATACAAAGGCAGAGTACAACGCCAGCGTTGTTCCGGACGAAGAGCTTGAACAAATGGGCACCGGCGCACTCAGATTGGCTGCAAGAGGCGGCGATGTTTCAAAAGGCTGCGTGCTCGCAGGTCAGGTTGCAGGTATGGTCAAGAAAGAGCAGACTGCACGCGAAATGATTGTCGAGATGTTTGAACAGGCAGAAAATACTTTGAACGGAGCTGCAAAATGGGTAAAATAGCATTTATTTTTTCAGGGCAGGGCGCTCAGTACAGCGGTATGGGTAAAGAATTATATGACAATTCGCCTGCCGCGAAAGCAGTATATGATATGGCTGATTCCATAAGAAAAGGCACTTCAAAGCAGTGCTTTGAGGGCACAACCGAAGAACTCTGCAAAACAGTAAACACTCAGCCCTGCGTATTTACGGCAGATTTGGCTGCGGCTTATGCTCTTGTTGAAAAAGGCATAAAGCCCGACTGCGTTGCGGGATTTTCTCTGGGTGAAATTGCAGCGCTTGCGTTTTCAAAAATGCTCTCCGACGAAGAGGCTTTTAAGCTTGTCTGCAAAAGAGGAGAGCTTATGGACAAGGCGGCAACCGAAAATCCCGGTGCAATGGCTGCCGTTATGAAGATTTCACCCGAACAGGTTGAGGAGATTTGCTCAAAGTTTGACAAAACTTATCCCGTAAACTACAATTCGCCTGCTCAGACCGTTGTCGCTACCACAAGCGAAAACGCCGACGCGTTTTGCGAGGCTGTAAAAGAAGCAGGCGGCAGGGCAAAGCTTTTGGCGGTAAGCGGCGCGTTCCATTCACCGTTTATGGCTGACGCCGCAAAGGGACTTGAGGAATATATGAAAGACATTGAGTTTTCACAGCCGCAGACGGTTATTTATTCTGATGTTACAGCACAGCCGTATGAGGGTGACTTTAAGGCGCTTGTAAAAGCTCAGGTGGAAAGTCCCGTTAAGTGGCAGACAATTGTGGAAAATATGATTGCAGACGGCGTTGACACCTTTATCGAGGTAGGCGTAGGCAAAACTCTTACGAGTCTTGTAAAGAGAATCAACGGCGATGTCAAGGCATTTAAGGTTGAAACTACCGCCGACATCAAAGCACTGGAACTGTAACTTGAAGTATAAAAATAATTCAATTCGGTTTACTCGGAGGTAAAAAATGAATTTTGAAAATAAAACGGCCATCGTTACAGGTGGCTCAAGAGGTATCGGCCTCGCAATTGCAACCAAGCTTGCTCAGGGCGGCGCAAACATTGCAATTCTTTATGTAGGCGACGAGAGCGAAGGCTTAAAGGCAAAAGAGGAACTCTCACAGTACGGCACAAAGATTGAGCAGTATTTCTGCGACGTTTCAAATTTTGAAGAGTCAAAGAACGTTGTAGATAAAATTATTGAAGATTTCGGCGGCATTGATATTCTTGTAAATAATGCAGGTATTACACGCGACAAACTTGTTCTTAATATGGACGAAAAAGACTTTGACGCGGTTATCAACGTAAACCTCAAGGGTACATTCAATATGATTAAGCATACGTATAAGCACTTTATGAAAAAGCGTTACGGCAGAATTGTCAGCACTTCTTCTATTGTCGGCTTAATCGGCAACGCAGGTCAGGCTAACTATTCCGCGTCAAAAGCAGGTATTATCGGCCTTACAAAGTCAGTTGCCAAAGAGCTTGCAGGCAGAGGCGTTACCTGCAACGCAATTGCTCCCGGATATATCGGCACAGATATGACAAATGTGCTTTCGGATAAAGTTAAAGACGCTATGAAAGCTCAGATTCCAGCAAAACGCATCGGTACTCCCGAAGACGTGGCAAAGGTTGCAGCTTTCCTGTGCTCTGACGAAGCTGCTTATGTTACAGGCGAAGTTGTCAGAGTTGACGGCGGACTTGCAATGTAATCGGAGGTAACACAAATGAGCAGAAGAGTAGTAGTAACAGGTATCGGCGCAATTACACCGGTCGGAAACGACATTGACACTATGTGGAACAATATGGTAAACGGTGTTTGCGGTATTGAAACAATCACTGAATTTGACACAAGCGAACTCAAGGTTCATATTGCAGGTACAATAAAGAACTTTGAGCCCGAAAAATATATTGAAAAAAGAGAACTCAGAAAACTTGACCTCTACACACAGTACGCAATTGCGGCTGCACAGCAGGCAGTTGATGACAGTAAAATTCTCGGCACAATTGATGAAACACGTTTCGGTGTTTACATCGGCGCAGGCCTTGGAGGTCTTCACACATTTGAAAAGAACACTATCGCCATGGCTAACGGCGGCGCAAAGAAAGTTTCTCCTTTCTTTATTCCGATGATGATCGGCAATATCGCAACAGGTAACGTTGCAATTCGCTTTAAGGCAAAGGGCGCTACACTTTCCGTTATGAGCGCGTGTGCGACAGGCGCTCACTCAATCGGCGAGGCTTTTCACGCAATCAAGGACGGCTACGCTGACGCAATTATCGCGGGCGGTACGGAGGCAGTTCTTTCTCCTCTTACAATCGCGGGTTTTCAGAACATAAAAGCATTGTCAACTAATCCCGACCCCACTTGTGCGTCACGTCCGTTTGACAAAAACCGCGACGGCTTTGTAATGGGCGAGGGCGCAGGTATGCTCATTCTTGAGGAATACGAGCACGCAAAGGCAAGAGGCGCCAAGATTTATGCGGAGTTTGCCGGATACGGTAACACATGCGACGCTTATCACGTTACAGCTCCCGAGCCCAACGGCGAAGGACTTGCAAGAGCTATCAAGGTCGCTGTTGCCGAGGCAGGAGTTGCCGACGACGCTCAGATTTACATCAACGCACACGGTACAAGCACGCATCTCAACGACCTTACCGAAACAATGGCTATCAAATCAGCTTTAGGTGACAAGGCATATGACGCAAATATAAGCTCAACAAAATCAATGACAGGTCATATGCTCGGCGCAACAGGCGCGGTAGAGGCTATCGTTGCGGTTCTCGCAATCAAAAACGGAATTATTCCGCCGACAATCAGCCTGAATGAACCGGACGAGGAGCTTGATCTCAACTACACACCCAACAAAGCTGTTAAGCGTGACGTTGATGTTGCTCTTTCAACCAACCTCGGCTTCGGCGGTCACGACGCTTGCGTTGCATTTAAAAAGATTTAATCTGAGAGGACAGAGTTTATATGTACAGCTTAGAAGAAATTAAAGAGTTTATAACATTACTTGAAAATTCAACACTTTCAGTTCTTGAATTACAAAAAGAGGACGGCTCAAAAGTTCGTCTTGAAAAGCCGGGTCAGCCCGTTGCAACCGTAGTTTCGGCTGCGGCTCCCGCTCCTGCGGTAAGCGTTCCCGCCTCGACTCCTGCACCCGCTGCGGAGGCTGAGACAGGCAGCGGCAAAACAATCAACGCTCCCATGGTAGGCGTATTTTACGCTGCGTCGGCTCCGGGAAAAGAACCTTATGTCAGCGTAGGCACAAAGGTTAACAAAGGAGATGTAGTCTGCATTATCGAGGCTATGAAATGTATGAACGAAATCCAGGCTGAAGAGGACGGCGAAATCACCGAAATTCTTGTTAAGGACGGAGATTTGGTAGAATACGGTCAGCCGCTTTTCAAAATCAGATAACGGAGAATTAATATGAATCAGGAAGAAATTAAAAAAATACTTCCCCACCGTGACAATATGCTTTTGGTTGAAGAGGCCGAAAGCGTTGACGAAAACACGGCAAAGGGCAGATATACAATCAAAGGCGACGAATTTTTCCTTAAGGGTCACTTTCCGGGCAATCCCGTTGTGCCGGGAGTAATGCTCTGCGAAATGATGGGTCAGGCAAGCTGCTGTTTGCTTGCCGACAAGGTAAAAAACTGCACACCGTTTTTCACCAAGATGAACAACGTAAAGTTTAAAAGGCAGGTAAAGCCCGGCGACACACTTGAGAGTGTGTGCACCCTTACAAGAAGCAAGGGCGCTTTCTACTTTATTGACGCAAAGGGATATGTTGACGGCAAGCTTTGCGTAAGCGCGGAACTTTCGTTTGCGTTGGTTGAAAATAAGTAATTTTACCGATTATTTTGGATGTGAAGAAATGTTTTCAAAAATTTTAATTGCAAACCGCGGTGAAATTGCGGTAAGAATAATTCGTGCGTGCCGTGAAATGGGTATTTCCACCGTTGCGATTTATTCGGAGGCGGACAGGGACGCAATGCATGTTCAGCTTGCAGATGAAAGCTATTGCGTCGGCGGCAGCAGAGTTGCCGACAGTTACCTTAATATGCCTGCAATCTTAACGGTTGCCGTTGAAACGGGCGCTCAGGCCATTCACCCCGGCTACGGCCTTTTGTCTGAAAATGCAAAATTTGTTTCACTCTGTGAGCAGTGCAACATAAACTTTATCGGTCCTACATCCGATATGATAAAAATGCTCGGCGATAAAGACATCGCTCGCAAAACAATGCGTGCCGCGGGTGTTCCGGTAACACCCGGCTGCGATATTGTTGAAGATGTTGAGCAGGCTAAAGCAGAAGCTGAAAAAATCGGCTTTCCATTGCTTATCAAAGCACGTTCGGGCGGCGGCGGAAAGGGTATCCGCAAGGTTGAATGTATAGAGGATTTTGAAGAAGCGTTTTTGTCGGCTTCGTCCGAGGCTCAGTCGGCATTCGGCGACGGCGCATGCTATCTTGAAAAATTCATTCACCCCGTAAAGCACATCGAAATGCAGCTTTTGTGCGATAAATACGGGAATATAATTTGTCTGGGTGAAAGAGAATGTTCTGTTCAGCGCAAAAATCAAAAGATGATTGAGGAGAGTCCCAGCCCGGCTCTTGACGATAAAACACGTAAAGAAATGATGAAAGCTGCCGTTAAGGCGGCAAAGGCCGTAAATTACATAAACGCAGGTACGGTAGAATTTTTGCTCGATACGGACAACAACTTCTACTTTATGGAAATGAATACACGTTTGCAGGTTGAACACGGCGTAACCGAAATGGTAACCGGTCTTGACATTGTTCAGTGGCAGATTCGCATTGCCGCAGGCGCAAAATTATCGAGAACTCAGGACAGTATCTTTACGCACGGCAATGTCATTGAATGTCGAATCAATGCAGAAAATCCCGAAAAGGGATTCCGTCCCAGCTGCGGCAGAATTACAAGACTGCACACACCGGGCGGCTCGTTTGTGCGTTTTGACACGGCTATTTACCAGGACTACTTTGTTCCGCCTTACTACGATTCAATGATCGGCAAACTAATTGTTCAGGCGAGAAGCAGGGCAGAGGCTATACGTAAAATGAAGATGGCTTTGTCGGAACTTACAATTGACGGCATTGACATCAACCGCGACCTGCTTGCCGAAATTTTGTCTGACGAACAGTTTGTAAGCGGAGAATACACCACCGACTTTATGGAAGAATTTGAGAAAAAGCATAGAGATAAAATGACTTAATTTTTGTGCAAGTTCGTTTGCCCACGGACGAAATTTTGCAAATTTACGTGGGCTGAAAGGCTATGTGACACATTATGGATTTATTTTCTTTCAGAAAACCGAAAAATGAACTCGAGTCACTTCCCGACGAACAGCAAAATGTTCCTTTTGTCCCCGATGAAATGTGGGTTAAGTGTCCAAAATGCAATACAATGCTTTTGACAACTGACCTTGAAGAAAATCACCGCATTTGCACTAAGTGTAACCACCACTTCAGAATGAACGCGAGACAGAGAATTGAAATGATTGCCGACAAGGACAGTTTTTGCGAGCATGACGGAGAACTTGAAAGCAAAAATATCCTCAATTTCCCCGGATATGACCGGAAGCTTGAAAAGGCAAGGGCAAAGGGCGCAAGGGAATCCGTTGTGTGCGGAAAGTGTAAAATTGAGGGCATTGACGTTGTTATGTGCGTAATGGACTCAGACTTTATGATGGGAAGTATGGGTACTGTTACAGGTGAGAGAATTACGCGTGCGTTTGAACACGCCACCGAAAAAGGGCTTCCCGTAATTGTCTTTACGGTTTCGGGCGGCGCCAGAATGCAGGAGGGTATTTTATCGCTTATGCAGATGGCAAAAACTTCGGCTGCGGTTAAGCGCCACAGCGACGCAGGTCTGTTGTACATAACCGTGCTTACCGACCCCACAACGGGCGGCGTTACTGCGTCGTTCGCAATGGAAGGCGACATCATTCTTGCCGAGCCCGATACGCTTGTCGGATTTGCGGGACCGAGAGTTATTGAACAGACTATCCGTCAAAAGCTGCCAAAAGACTTCCAGACCTCGGAGTTTGTCAAGGAAAAGGGATTTATTGACGCGGTTGTAAGCAGAGACGATCTCAAAAATACTCTTGTGAAGCTCTTAAAATTGCATGGCTATATATGCGAGGAGGGTGACAGGCAATGACGGCTTATGATAAGGTTATGGCAGCGCGTGACGCAAACAAGCTCACGTCTGTTGATTATATTTCAAAAATGTTCGGCGACAGCTTTATTGAGTTGCACGGCGACCGCAGATTTGCCGACGACAAGGCAATTGTTGCAGGTCTCGCTATGCTCTTTGACACACCTGTCACCGTAATAGGAATAGAAAAAGGCAGAAATACAAAGGAACGCATTGAGCGCAATTTTGGACAGGCTCATCCCGAAGGTTACAGAAAAGCCTTAAGGCTGATGAAACAGGCTGAAAAGTTTCACCGCCCCATACTGTGCCTTGTAGATACAAGCGGCGCGTACTGCGGAATCAGCGCAGAAGAGCGTGGACAGGGTCAGGCTATTGCCGAAAATATTCTTGAGATGTCAACGCTCAAGACTCCGATTCTCACCATTTTAATCGGTGAAGGCGGAAGCGGCGGCGCATTGGCACTGGCGGTTGCCGATGAAGTATGGATGCTTGAAAATGCCGTTTACTCGGTAATATCGCCCGAGGGTTGCGCATCAATACTTTGGAAAGACAGTTCAAAGGCTCCGCAGGCGGCAGAGGCACTCAAACTTACCGCTCAGGATTTGTTTGATTTGGGTGTAATTGAGCGTATTATTCGTCAGCCGAAGGCTGAGGATCAGGCTATGTTTGAAAGCCTTAAATTACTAATTAGCAGAACTTTTGAGAAAAATCTTGCGCTCAGCAGCGACGAACTTGTCAACGCGAGATACGAACGGTTCAGAAAAATCGGCGTCCCTGCTGAATAAAGGCTCCCCCTGCGGGGGCTTTTTTATTTGACTGTTTTAGAAGTTTAGAATATTTAACAAACAGGATAATTTCCATCGCCTCTAAAGTTTGAAGTCCAAACATCGTTATTGTAAAAAACTACACAGTATTGATATACAATATGACAATATTATGATAGATTTATAAAAAATAAAATAATATAATAAACAGGATAATGTTACCCGCCTCTATAGGCGGTGTCAATTATTAAAATCCGGCGGCGGGACACAGTCCTCCACTGAATTTGCAGCGCAATACTCCGTTTGCTTTGATAAAAGCAAAGCTTTGAATTGTACTGTTGCTAACGCATTTGCCGGGCGTTTAAAATTTATTTAATCTCAGAGGATGCAAGGGAGAAATAAAAATGGATAACAGATACCGCAGAGACCACGAGATGGCGTACTTTTCCGACGAAAGCGTAATTGCCGAACAGATTGAAACAAAAAAGGTAATTCGTGAATATAACACCGTTATGCCGTTTGATTTAAAACAAGGAACACTGCTTCTCGACAAGGCGGGAATAAAGCACGGCGAAAATATTTATATTGAGCCCCCGTTCCATTGCGAGTACGGCACCCATATTCAGGTAGGCAAAAATTTTTACGCGAACACGGGATGTGTCATGCTCGACGTAGCCAAAGTTACCATCGGCGACAACGTTTTGTTTGGACCGAATGTATGTATATATACGGCAGGACATCCGATTCACCCTGAAATCAGAAATTCGGGCTATGAGTATGGAATCCCGATTGTAATCGGCGACAATGTTTGGATTGGCGGCAGCAGCGTAATTCTTCCCGGTGTAAAAATCGGCAGCAACACCGTAATAGGCGCGGGGAGCGTTGTTACAAAGGACATTCCCGACAACGTGTGCGCCGCGGGTAATCCTTGCAGGGTAATACGTGAAATTACAGAGGCGGACAGACCGTATTACTTCAAGGACAGAAAATTTGACGATGAAGTTCTAAATGAAATTAATTCAAAATTAAATCAATAAAACAACCCCGGTAAGCGGCATTGCAACAGCCGTTTGTCGGGGATGTTTTTCGTTTATTTAAGATTTAAATCAAGCGTATCGGTAACCTCACCGATAGTGTACATACCTTGGTCTCTTATGAAAGGGCGTTGTATTGCTCGTCAACATTAAACACTGTAAAATCAGGGCTTATGTGTTCGCTCATCGGTAACAATATGTTCAATTCCATGATGTTCTTTACTTAAATAGTCTTTTAAAAAACTCGGAAAGGTTTTGTATTTATCCAAATCTTTAATCGGTATCCAGTGCATTTCTTCTTTTACTCCGTATGTATAGCTGTTGCTGCGGAGTTCTTTTGTGTTGCGGGGCTTCATCAAAAAATAAAAGCTAATTTCATGGCAATTAAGTCCCTTTAATGTCCCGGTATTGTTATCAAAGAAATTCTCGTGAATAACCGCCAAACGGTCAATTTCATAATGAACACCTGTTTCCTCATATACTTCTCTTATAACAGCGTCTTCGGCAGTTTCGCCCATATGCACGCCTCCGCCGATAGAATAATAATAGTTTTCAAGTTGATTTCCGGCAAACAATACACAACCTTTTTCGATTATGATCGCTCCCGCACGGTAACGAAACCAACTGTTTTCTTTTGTAAAACTGCAATCATACATGGCATATTTACTCCTTAAATTATCATATAATATAGGAATGACTATTCCGTAAATATTCCGATGCTCGAAAACATTTTATGGAGTTTATACTCGTCAAACGGCAGATATTCTGCTATTGTAAACCCCACGACATCGCAATTATTTGTAATGCATCTAAGAACTTCACTCAGTTTTTTCACGGTCATTTTACCGCCGCCCGAGCCGTCGCCTACAAGATCTTTGTTTGCAAAGTAGGTTGAATGGAAAAAATGCTCGTCCAACACATCAATATCAAAATGAACCAATATGTGGTCAAACCTTTTTACAAATGCCTTTATCTCATCATTTGACACAAAATCCTCGGTCTGTACCTTGTAGTTTACACCCATATCATTTAAAAACTTTTCCTGATATTCGTGAAGTCCCTGCAAGCCTACGTACAAAATCTCATTCGGCTGAAATTTTGTATTTTTCATCATATTTGTAATCGGCTCTGCTCCGTGTCCCATTAATGAGCCGAGCACCATAGCGTGGGCATTCGGATAACCGTCATCGGTCGTGGAAACATCGGGGTGAGCGTCAATCCAAATTATACCGACATTGTCATAAATCCCGTGCAGATAGTCGAACGGCGCAAGAGAAACCATACAGTTGCCGCCGATTGTAATAATTCGGTCGGGCTTTTCATTTTCAATCTTTTTTACAGCGTCTGCAATTCCCGAGATGACTTCATCCTTTGCGTAAATTCCGTCGATCACGGTTTTTGCCTTACCGTCGGGCGGAAGTACATCTACCTTTACAAGCGGTTGATTATTGTTTTCGGGCAGAATATGAGCCATCAGGTTTGCACCGAAATAATATGTGTCAAGCCCGCCGCTGACATAGTCAGGATAAAGCAATCTAATTGTTTTCATATTGTTTTTTCCTCCGTAATTTTAGCTGTTAATATCAGAAATCAAATATACACACTCCACAGGACGAGAGAAAGCAGGAAATCCGTCTTTGTCGCACTTTGGCAAAACATTTCGTTTGTGGAAACATATCCGCAAAGCTAAATGGAATTTAACGAACCAGCTCTAATTCAAGGCATTTCCAATCTTCATTAAAGATATGGTAATATTCTGCTTCATCAGTTAAAACATCATCAAATCCGACAGCTTTATAGCAATTGTAAGCGGGTTTATTATTCTCAAACACTCCGAGTGTGATTTTATCAGCTTTTAATATTTCAAAAGCATATTTTATCGCCAGTTTGAGCATTTGCTTTCCGTAACCCATTCCGCGTTTTTTGTTATCTACTATGATAAATCCAAAACGAAGAATAGATTTTTCTTCATCAATAAAACGCATTATCAAATGTCCGACTACGCCGTTTTCATCAAATGCTGTCATTGGATAAAAACTGTCATTGCCAGAAAAGTTATTGTAATGCAAATTCATATCCTCTGCTTTAATTGGGTATTTATCATACCTGTCCGCACTCCATTTTCTAAATGATACTTCATCTCCAATCCAAGAAGCAATTGTTGAAGCATCACATGCCTTATACGGTCTTAATCTAATCATTTCATTCACCTTTAAATCCTGTTTTTTTTTATGAATGCAAAAACGAATTAAAAATATTATTTGTGCATTCGAAAATGATTCGCTTTGCCTTTTAGCAGGCAGCCGAGCGTACCGTTTTCTGAATTATTTAACTCACTGCCTTGATATTAAACACACGCACTCAATATGCGCAGTGTGGGGGAACATATCGACTGGTTGGATTTTCTGCACCTTGTAGTCGCTGTTTGCGGTGAGGTAGTCGAGGTCGCGGGCGAGCGTTTCCGGGTTGCACGAGATGTACACAACAGTTTTGGGCGACATTTTTATCAGTGAATTTAAAAATGTTTCGTCACTGCCTGCCCTCGGCGGATCCATAAACACAACGTCGGGCTTTTCCTTTTCATCGGCTGCCGATTCCATAAATTTGCCCGCGTCGCCCTTGTAAAAGCGTATATTCTTTAAATTATTCGCCTTTGCGTTTGAAATAGCGTCTTTTACTGCATCAGGGTTAAGCTCAACACCGATTACCCTGCCTGCGCCTCTTTTGGCTGCCACAATTCCGATTGTGCCCGTTCCGCAGTATGCGTCGAGCACCGTTTCATTTCCTTTAAGCTCCGCAAAATCCATCGCAGTATTGTACAAAAACTCGGTTTGGACGGGGTTAATCTGATAAAAGCTTTTTGGGGAAATTCTGAATCTGCAACCGCATAAAATATCCTCTATATATCCTTTGCCGAAAAGCACTTTTTGGTTATTGCCCAAAACAAGGTTTGTTCTGTACGGGTTTACGTTTTGCACAACCGTTGTTATTTCGGGAAACTGTTTGCAGATTGCCTTAACAAAGTTGTTTCTGGATGGGAAAACAGGCGTACCTGTCACCAGCACAAGCATTGTTTGATTGGTGGCAAAGCCTCGTTTTACAAGCACGTGACGCAAAAAGCCGCGTCCCGTATCCTCGTTGTAGGCGCTCAGCTTGAAAGAGGGGAGAAGCTTGCGCACGGCGACAATTATTTTATCCGCCGTCACGTCCTCAATCTGACAGCTGTCTATGCTCACAATATGGTGTGACCCCGACTGATACACGCCCGACACAATTTTTCCGTTGCGCAGGGTGCGAAAAGCCGCCTGAACCTTGTTGCGGTAGTGATACGGATTGTCCATACCCTTTATCGGCAGCGGCTTGCGGAACTTTTTGAGAAGTCGGTCGACTTTGTTCTGTTTGTATTTGAGCTGTTCTTCATATGTCATATTTTGAAGCTGACAGCCGCCGCATTTTTTATATTCGGGACAACTGCCGTTATTTATATTTTCTTTACTTTTACTCATAAGACACCTGCAATAAATATTTTCAAAGCTTTGCTTTTATCAAAGCCGGCAGCGCAATGCGCTGCAAATTCAGTGGGGGATTGTATCCCGCCGCAGAAATTTGATAATGCGCCGTCTATATAGGCAGCGTGCATTATCCTGTTTATTATAGCTCTATTTTATCATTGATTTTGACATATATCAATAATTTTACAATTAAATTTATCAGAGTTATTGACAATTTGTCTTGTATTTTGTAAAATAAACACATAAACAATAGAATTAATAAGTATTGTTTAGATAAAATATGAAATGAGGGTTAATATGAATTGTCCAAATTGTAATTACGAAAATCCGGACGGCAGTATGTTTTGCCGCCATTGCGGCTCTCCGTTGAGCGCGCAGAATAACGATACTACTGTTTTGAACGATAATCAGAACACTGCGCAAAATCCTTACGGTCAGGTTGCAAATGACCCGTTATACTCTCAGCCGTATGACAACAGCAGTCAGTATAACGAACAGTATAACGCTAATTATAATAATCAGCCTTACGGTGCTCCTCAGCAGTATCAGGCGCCTCAGCAGCCGGTGGAAGATGAGCATGTTTCCATAGCTCACTGGATAGGTCTTTTCTGTTTAAATCTTATCCCATGTGTAGGCGGACTTGTGTATATTATTATGATGTTCGTATATGCTTTCGGTTCTACACCTAAAAAGTCGCTTAAAAATTTTGCTCGCGCACAGCTTATTCTTTTAGCTATTGTGGTGGCACTTTGTATTGTACTTTTTATTATACTCGCAGTTGCAGGTTTTTCTATTGCAGATAGCTTAAACCATACTTACAGATACAGCTATTATTATTAAAATCAAATTTTTAAATGCAAAAGCGGCGATTCGCCGCTTTTATTTTTGCAATAGAAAATTATTTGCAAAAACGGAGGTTGCATACTTGCAACCTCCGTTTTTTATAAAATCAAAAAGGAATAAAAGAAAATAAAAACAATTGATAAATTAATTACAGGTTTGAGTAACCCATAAGGCTTTCGTCAACTTCTTTTGCTACATCTCTGCCTTCGCGGATAGCCCATACAACAAGAGACTGACCTCTGTGCATATCGCCTGTAACAAAAATTCTGTCGGCGTTTGTTTTGAATGAGCCTTTTTCGGTTTCTACGTTGGTTCTTGCGTCAACCTTAACGCCGAAATCCTTTGTAACATAGCTTTCGCTGCCGAGGAAGCCTGCCGCAATAAGTACGAGATCAACGTCAACCTTGTACTCTGAGCCTTCAATTTCTTTCATAATCATTCTGCCTGTTTTAGCGTCCTTTTCCGGAGTGAGCTTAACAAGAACAGCGCCGTTAAGGTTGCCGTTTTTGTCCTTGAGGAACTCTTTAACAGTAGTCTGATATACTCTGGGGTCATGACCGAATACCTCAATAGCTTCTTCCTGACCGTAGTCTGTTTTGCAGACTCTCGGCCACTGCGGCCATGGGTTGTTCTCCGCTCTTTCATCGGGAAGCTTGGGCATCATTTCAAGCTGGAGCACAGACTTGGCGCCGTGGCGGATACTTGTGCCGACGCAGTCATTGCCGGTGTCGCCGCCGCCGATAACCATAACGTTTTTGCCCTTTGCAGAAATGTATGTGCCGTCCTTGAGGTTAGAATCAAGCAGTGCCTTTGTAGTTGAAGTTAGAAAATCTACCGCGAAGTAGATGCCCTTTGCGTCTCTGCCGGGAGCCTTAATATCTCTCGGATTTGACGCGCCGCAGGCGAGGATAATTCTGTCATATTCTTTGAGAAGGTCTTTGCACTTAACGTCTTTGCCTACATTAACGTTTGTTCTGAACTCAACGCCTTCTTCTGCCATAATACCAACCTTGCGGTAGATGACATCTTTTTCAAGCTTCATATTGGGGATACCGTACATGAGAAGTCCGCCTACACGGTCGCTTCTTTCAAATACAGTCACACTGTGACCTCTCTGGTTGAGCTGGTCGGCAGCGGCAAGGCCCGAAGGACCCGAGCCGATTATTGCGATTTTTTTGCCTGTTCTGACTGTCGGAATCGTAGTACCTGCATAACCCTCGTCATAGGCATTCTCAATAATGCCGTATTCGTTTGCCTTTACCGTAACGGCATCGCCGTTTGCACCACAGGTGCAGGCTTTTTCGCACAATGCGGGGCAAACTCTTGAAGTAAATTCCGGGAAGTTGTTTGTCATTTTAAGTCTGTTGTATGCCTGCTCCCAAGCGCCGTGGTAAATAAGGTCATTCCATTCGGGAATGAGGTTGTTGAGCGGGCAGCCCGAGTAAGCGCCGCCCACAAGCATACCCGACTGGCAGAAAGGAACACCGCAGTCCATACATCTTGCGCCCTGAACGGACTGCTGTTCTTTGGTGAGAACTTCGTGGAATTCCTTGTAATTTTTAATACGATCTTTTACGGAGAAGGCGGGAGCGTCCTCTCGTTTATAGTCCATAAATCCTGTTGGCTTTCCCATTGCGTTTCTCCTCCTTATTTGTTGTGAATAATCTGATAGAATGCTTCAATTCTGGCCTGGTCGCTGCTCATGCCTTTTTCTTCCATAGAAGCAATTGCTGACATCATTCTCTTGTAATCGTGAGGAATGATTTTCTTGAATTTGGGCAAATACTCGTCAAAGTTGTCAAGTATTTCTTTACCCTTTGCAGAGCCGGTAGCATTGACGTGTTCTTCAATAAGCTGTTTAAGCTCAATAATGTCGTATTTCTCGGTTACTTCAGAGAAGAGCACCATTTCCTTGTTGAGCTTTGTGTACAAATCTCTGTTTTCGTCAAGAACATAAGCTACGCCGCCCGACATACCTGCGGCGAAGTTTTTGCCTGTTTTACCGATTACAACAACACGACCGCCTGTCATATATTCGCAACCGTGGTCGCCGACACCTTCAACAACAGCAGTTGCACCTGAGTTTCTTACGCAGAAACGTTCGCCGGCAACACCGTTGATGAACGCCTTACCGCTTGTGGCACCGTAAAGAGCAACGTTACCGATGATAATGTTTTCATCTGCCTTAAATGTTGAGCACTTGGGAGGATATACAATAAGTTTACCGCCGGAAAGACCTTTGCCGAAGTAGTCGTTGCTGTCGCCGACAAGCTCAAGTGTAAGGCCGTTGGGAATAAACGCGCCGAAACTCTGTCCACCCGAGCCGTTGCAGATAATCTTGAATGTATCGTCTTCAAGTGTATTGTAGTACTTTTTGGTGATTTCCGAACCGAAAATTGTACCGAAAGTACGGTCTGTATTTTTAATGTTAACTTCTATTGTTTTCTTTGTGCCGTTTTCAAGCGCGGACTTAAATTCTTTAAGGAGTACTTTTTCATCCATGGTTTTATCAAGCTTGAAGTCGTACTTGTTCTTGTTGTTGTACTCAACCTTTTCGGAAGCAAAATCTGCGTTGAGGATATTTGAAAGGTCAACCTCGGCAGCTGTACCTGTAAGACCCTTTTTGCGCTTAATCAGGTCAATTCTGCCGACAAGCTCGTCAACAGTCTTAACGCCGAGCTTTGACATATACTCTCTGAGTTCCTGAGCGACAAAACGCATAAAGTTTACAACGTATTCGGGTTTACCCATAAATTTCTTTCTGAGTTCCGGGTTTTGAGTAGCTACGCCGAACGGGCAGGTGTCAAGGTTGCAGACTCTCATCATTGCGCAGCCCAAAGTTACAAGCGGAGCGGTGGCAAATCCAAATTCTTCGGCGCCCAGTATAGCGGCAATCGCTACGTCGCGGCCTGTCATAAGCTTACCGTCGGTTTCAATGATAACCTTGTTTCTGAGGTCATTCTGAATAAGAGTCTGATGAGCCTCGGCAAGACCGAGTTCCCACGGAAGACCCGCGTTGTAGATTGAGTTTCTCGGAGCGGCGCCTGTACCGCCGTCATAGCCCGAAATCAAGATAACGCCTGCGCCCGCTTTTGCAACGCCGGCTGCTACTGTGCCTACACCGCACTCAGAAACGAGCTTTACGGAAATTCTCGCGTCGGTATTTGCGTTTTTAAGGTCGTAAATAAGCTGAGCAAGATCCTCGATTGAGTAAATATCGTGATGCGGAGGCGGTGAAATAAGCGATACACCCGGTGTCGAGTGACGAGTTTTAGCAACCCAGGGATAAACCTTTTTGCCCGGCAAGTGACCGCCTTCGCCCGGTTTTGCCCCCTGCGCCATCTTAATCTGAATTTCATCGGCAGATGTGAGGTATCTTGAAGTTACGCCGAAACGACCCGAAGCAACCTGCTTTATAGCGGAGCATTTGTTTACAGGCTGTCCCTTTGTCAAAAGTCTTTCAAGGCTTTCGCCGCCCTCACCGGAGTTTGACTTGCCGTGAAGCTGGTTCATTGCAATTGCAAGTGCCTCGTGAGCCTCCTGGGAAATTGAACCGTAAGACATAGCGCCTGTCTTAAAGCGTCTTACAATTGAGTCAACGCTTTCTACCTCGTCAATCGGAATAGGTTTTTCAGCGTAGTTAAACTCAAACAAACCTCTGATGTTAACGGGATCCATTTCCTCGTTAATCATTTCGGAATATTTTTTATACAGATTATAGTCGCCTGTTCTTGTTGCATACTGAAGTGTGTGTATAGTCTGCGGATTGTAGAGGTGCTCCTCTTTGCCGCTTCTGAATTTGTGTGAACCTCTTGACTCAAGTTCGGAAGTTTCGTTAAGTCCGAGCGGGTCAAAAGCGGAGGTGTGCAGACGGTCAACGTTGTTTTCAATGTCCTTGAGTGTAATGCCGCCGATTCTGCTTACAGTATCCGTAAAGTATTCGTTGATAACGTCTTCGCTGATACCGATTGCCTCAAAAATCTGAGAACCCTGGTATGATTGAATTGTTGAAATACCCATTTTTGACGCGATCTTAACAATACCGTGGAGAACAGCGCTGTTATAGTCGTCAACAGCAGCATAGTAGTCCTTATCAAGAAGATCGTCGCTGATGAGTTCGTGAATTGTTTCCTGAGCAAGGTACGGGTTGATTGCGCTTGCGCCGTAGCCGAGAAGCGTAGCGAAGTGGTGCACTTCTCTGGGTTCGCCGCTTTCGAGAATCATTGCGAGCGACGTTCTCTTCTTTGTTACAACAAGGTGCTGGTGCAATGCAGAAACAGCGAGAAGAGAGGGGATTGCAAGGTGATTTTCGTCAACGCCTCTGTCTGAGAGAATGAGAATGTTCGCGCCGTCGTTGTATGCCTTGTCGGCCTCGATAAATAATCTCTTAATTGCCTTTTTAAGGCTTGTGTTTTTATAGTAAAGAATCGGAATAACCGCAACCTTAAAGCCCTTAATCTTCATATTCTTGATTTTGAGAATATCGGTTGAAGTGAGAATCGGGTTATGGATTTTCATAACCTTGCAGTTGTCGGGTTTTTCTTCAAGAATGTTGCCGTCTTCACCGATATAAATCGTAGTTGAAGTTACAATTTCTTCACGAATCGCGTCAATAGGCGGATTTGTAACCTGAGCAAAGAGCTGTTTAAAGTAGTTGAAAAGCGGCTGCGGCTCTTTTGAAAGCACTGCAAGCGGGCTGTCGGTACCCATTGCCGCGATTGATTCGCTGCCGTTTTTAGCCATCGGCAAAATGGAGGTCATAACATCTTCGTATGTGTAGCCGAAAGCTTTCTGGAGCTTCTTTCTGTCATCTTTTGAGTGTTCCTCGACTTTTGCGTTAGGAATCTTAAGATCTTTAAGGTTAATAAGGTTGCTGTCGAGCCACTCGCCGTACGGTTGCTTTGAAGCGTAATATTCCTTGAGTTCGTCGTCGTCGATAAGTCTGCCCTTAACAGTATCAACGAGCAGCATTTTACCCGGGCGGAGTCTCTCTTTTGTAACGATTTTTTGGGGATCAATCGGAAGAGCGCCAACCTCGGATGAAAGAATAAGGTTGCCGTTGTCGGTGATGTAATATCTTGAAGGACGAAGACCGTTTCTGTCAAGGACAGCGCCCATAATGTCACCGTCGGAGAAAAGGATTGACGCAGGACCGTCCCACGGCTCCATCATTGTGGCGTAGTACTGATAGAAGTCCTTCTTTTTCTGTGACATTGTGTTGTTGTTATCCCAAGGTTCCGGAATTGTAATCATAACGGCAAGAGGAAGCTCCATACCGCTCATTACCAAAAATTCCAGCGTGTTGTCGAGCATTGCAGAGTCTGAGCCTCCTGTATGTACAACCGGGATAACCTTATCAAGATCGCCCTTGAGGTGCTCTGAGCGCATTGTTTCTTCACGGGCAAGCATCTTGTCGGCGTTGCCTCTGATTGTGTTGATTTCACCGTTGTGAACAATCATTCTGTTAGGATGAGCTCTCTGCCAGCTCGGATTTGTGTTAGTTGAAAATCTTGAGTGAACCATTGCGATTGCAGACTCGTAGTCCTTGTCCTGAAGATCAAGGAAAAATCTTCTTAAATCGCCTACAAGGAACATACCTTTATATACAATAGTTCTGCTTGAGAGCGATACTACATAGGTATCCTCGTTACTCTGCTCAAAAATTCGTCTTGCTACATAAAGCTTGCGGTCAAAGTCAAGACCTTTCTTGATGCCTTCGGGTCTTTTAATAAAGCACTGCATAATTGAAGGCATACAGTCAAAGGCACGTTTGCCGATAGCGGTTGTGTCAGCCGGAACGTTTCTCCAGCCCAGAACCTCAAGCCCTTCCTTTTCGGCAATAATTTCAAACATTTTTTTAGCCTGATTGCGGGCAAGCTCATTTTGCGGGAAGAAGAACATACCTACTGCGTAGTCTCTTTCGCCGCCGAGTGTAATGCCGATTTCTTTTGCTGCCTTTTTGAAGAATTTGTGAGAAATCTGAAGCAGAATACCTACGCCGTCGCCTGTTTTGCCTTCGGCGTCCTTACCTGCACGGTGTTCGAGCGTCTCTACTATTGTAAGAGCGTTAGCCACGGTATCGTGAGATTTTACGCCCTTAATATTGACAACAGCGCCGATACCGCAGTTATCATGCTCGAATTTTGGAGAATAAAGTCCGTGATGAACCTGTGTATTCTCATTTTGTCCCATCAATAATCAATCCTTTCCCTTAATGAGAGCCGCAACGGTTGCTGCCGTTAACCGTTAAATAATAATGTATATATAAAATACATATTGCATATAGTTATTAACATTAGCGTATTTTATAATACAAAACCCGACTCGGATTTAGGTTTATTTTTACGGCGTCGGTTTAAACGCCGCAGATGAATAAATTTGCGGTATATCTGCGATATATACCAAATGTAACAAACAGGATAATGTTCTCCGCCTTTACAGGCGGTGTCCATTATTAAAATTCAGCGGCGGGATACAATCCCTCACTGAATTTGCAGCGCAATGCGCTGCCGGCTTTGATAAAAGCAAAGCTTTGAATGTTACCGTAATCAACGCCGAATGCAAATAATTACAAAGCTCAAAAAATGACGCAAAACGGACATAGTTACGTGTGATTGTATTATATAACTATATATAGTTCTTTGTCAAGAAAATTTGATTGGAAATTGCAGTTTTTGCAGGTGAGACTTTCATAATTCGTCATTGTTTGTATAATTTGTGCAACAGTTCACACACAAAACTTTTAAATTTGCAGGAATTTTAATAAAACTTGCATTTTTTAAAAAATTTTTTAAAATAAATCGAGAAAAGTATTGACAAATTAAAAAAATTAGAATATACTAACAGCAACGACAACAGCAAGGGTGCTGTAGGCAATGGCTTACAGCGCCCTTTTGTCTTAATAAAATCTTTAAAATTTGGATAGGAGAGAATCAAAATGGCAAAAGTACCGGAATTGTTTGGCAGTTTGGTTTTTAATGACCAGAAAATGCAGGAAAGACTTCCAAAGTCAACATACAAGGCTTTGAAGAAGACGATCCAGAACGGCGAACCGCTTGATTTGAGCGTTGCCAATGTTGTTGCGAACGCAATGAAAGATTGGGCAGTTGAGATGGGGTGCACACACTACACCCACTGGTTCCAGCCTATGACAGGTATCACTGCCGAAAAGCATGACAGCTTTATCGCTCCAAACGGCGACGGCAAAGTTATTATGGAGTTTTCGGGCAAAGAACTCGTAAAGGGCGAGCCTGACGCATCCTCATTCCCCAGCGGCGGTATCCGCGCTACATTTGAGGCAAGAGGTTACACAACATGGGATCCCACATCATATGCTTTTATTAAAGACGGCACACTTTACATCCCGACGGCATTCTGCTCATATACAGGTGAAATCCTCGACAAAAAGACTCCGTTGCTCCGTTCAATGGAAAGAATCAGTACGGAAGCTGTTAAGATTCTTCATTTGCTCGGCAAAACAGACGTAACAAGAGTTACCACAACAGTAGGTCCCGAGCAGGAGTATTTCCTCATTGATAAGGATATGTATGACCAGAGAGAAGACCTTATCTACACAGGAAGAACACTTTTCGGCGCCAAAGCTCCCAAGGGTCAGGAACTTGATGACCATTATTTCGGCGCTATCAAAACAAGAGTTGCAGATTATATGAGAGACCTCGACGAAGAGCTTTGGAAGCTCGGCATCCTCGCTAAGACAAAGCACAATGAGGTTGCTCCTTCACAGCACGAACTCGCTCCTATTTTTTCAACAACAAATATTGCGACAGACCACAATGAGCTTACAATGGAAATTATGAAGAAAACAGCCGAGAAACACGGTTTGGTATGTCTCCTTCACGAAAAACCTTTTGCCGGTGTTAACGGTTCGGGTAAGCACAATAACTGGTCGATTTCTACAAATACAGGCGAAAACCTCCTTGATCCCGGCAAGGAACCCGAAAAGAACACACAGTTCCTCCTTTTCCTTGCAGCTATTGTAAAGGCTGTTCACGAGTATCAGGATCTTCTCAGAATTTCAGTTGCTTCGGCAGGTAATGACCACCGTCTCGGCGCTAACGAAGCTCCGCCTGCAATTATTTCAATGTACCTTGGCGACGATCTCGGCGCTTTGGTTGATTCAATCATAAATGATAAAGAGTATGTGAGCAAAGGCAAAGTTAAGATGAAGACAGGTGTTGAGGTACTTCCTGATTTTATGAAGGATAACTCAGACAGAAACCGTACATCACCTTTTGCTTTCACAGGTAACAAGTTTGAGTTCAGAGCTCTCGGTTCTTCTCTCAACATTGCATGCCCCAACTACAACCTCAACACAATGGTTGCAGAAGAACTTTCAGAGTTCTATGAAGAGCTTAAAGACGCAACTGATATGGATTCTGCTGTTAAAGCTCTTATCAAGAAAACATTTACAGAGCATCAGGCAATTATCTTCAACGGCAACAACTATGCCGAAGAGTGGGTTGCAGAGGCAGAGAGAAGAGGACTTCTCAACCTCAAGTCACTCCCCGATGCGGTTGAACACTTCATTGACAAGAAGAATATTGACCTCTTTGTTAAGAACAAGATCTTTACAGAGGAAGAGGTTAAGGCAAGATATGAAATTGAGCTTGAAAGCTATTCAAAGCAGATTAACATTGAAGCTCTCACTATGATTGATATGGCTAAGAAGAATATCATTCCCGCTGTATCGGCATATGTAAGAGAGCTTACAGATACGGCTCTTGCCAAAAAATCACTTTCGGATGCTATTCCTACATCGGTTGAGGAAGATCTTGTAATCAGTCTTTCCAATAAGCTTGTTTGCTTCAGTAAGAAAACAGCAGAACTTGAAGATGCTGTTATCAAAGCAGGCGATTATTCTGATGATAATCTAAAATCGGCTAAGTATTACAGAGAAGTTGTATTTGCTGCTATGCAGGAGCTCAGAGCAATCGGCGACTCTATGGAAACAGAAACCGCTTCCGAGTATTGGCCGTATCCTTCATACGGTGAAATGCTTTTCGGCGTATGATTTACTAAAACCGAATATCATTAATTGATGACACAATGGTGTGTAGCTAGCAGCGGAATACTGTCCGCTCGGGTTGCACACCGTTTTTATTATAGCTATAAAAGGGGGAGAGAACTATGGCTGATTTAATTTTCGGCACGAAAGGCGTTTGGTATCTGGTCGGCGCAATGCTTGTATTCTTTATGCAGTGCGGCTTTGCAATGGTAGAAACAGGTTTTACCAGAGCTAAAAATGCTGGCAACATTATAATGAAGAACCTGATCGATTTCTGCATTGGTACGGTAGTATTCAGTTTGCTCGGCTTTGGTCTTATGATGTCCGAAAACTACATTGCCGGTTTCATCGGTTTACCTAATCTTCAGATGTTTACCGATTGGGCAAACTTTGACTGGAACAGCTTTGTATTCCAGCTCGTATTCTGCGCAACCGCAGCAACAATTGTTTCGGGTTCTATGGCTGAAAGAACAAAGTTCGCCGCATACTGTGTTTACAGCGCTGTTATTTCACTTGTTGTTTACCCGATTGAAGCAGGCTGGTTATGGAACGAACAGGGTTGGCTTTGTCAGCTCGGAGCAATCGATTTTGCAGGTTCAATGGTAATTCATATGGTCGGCGGTATCTCGGCTATTATCGGCGCAATGATGCTCGGACCGCGTATAGGTAAATACAGCAAAAACGGCAAGGTAAACGCTATTCCCGGTCACAGTATCACGCTCGGCGCTCTCGGTGTATTCATTCTCTGGTTCGGATGGTACGGCTTTAACGGCGCAGCGGCTGAAGACAGCTCTCGTCTCGGTCAGATTTTGCTCACAACAACTATCGCTCCTGCAGTTGCTACGGTTACAACAATGATTTTCACTTGGGTAAAGAACGGCAAACCCGATGTTTCAATGTGTCTTAACGGTTCGCTTGCAGGTCTTGTCGCAATAACTTCAGGCTGTGCGGACGTTGACGCTATCGGATCGGCAATTATCGGTATAGTTGCAGGTATCTTGATTGTTGTATCGGTTGAATTTGTGGATATAAAGCTCAAGATAGACGACCCGGTAGGCGCGTTCTCGGTTCACGGTGTTAACGGTATATGGGGCGGTCTTGCAGTAGGTCTTTTCGCAACGGGCAACGGTCAGGACGGCGTAAGAGGTCTTTTCTACGGCGGCGGTTTTGAACAGCTCGGCAAGCAGGCTCTTGCAATTGTAACAATCGCAGCGTGGACAGTTGTTTGTATGACAATCGCGTTCTTTTTAATCAAGAAAACAATAGGTTTGCGTGTTTCCAAGGATGAGGAAATGAAGGGCCTCGACATTTGCGAGCATGGTCTTGTAAGCGCATACGCAGACTTTATGCCAATGGGTGTTGCAACGGCTTCGCTTGACGAAACAGTTGACGTTTCGGGCAGCGTACCGGTTACAGAGGCAGTTCCCGTTCAGCTTGCCGGAGATTACGATATTGATCCCAACAAGCCTAAAATTACAAAAATTGATATTATTCTCAAACAGTCAAAGCTTGAAGCTCTTAAAGAAGAGATGGATAAGCTCGGCATTACAGGTATGACAGTTTCACAGGTGCTCGGCTGCGGTGCTCAGAAGGGTAAGCCGGAGTATTACAGAGGTGTTGCGATTGAGAGCAACCTCTTGCCTAAGATGAAAGTCGAAATTGTAGTGTGCAAGGTTCCTGTAAAGGCAGTTGTTGACGCTGCTGTTAAGGCGCTTTACACAGGCCATATCGGCGACGGTAAAATTTTCATATTCAACGTTGAAGATGTTGTAAAGGTAAGAACCGGTGAAACGGGTTACGATGCAATGCAGGACGTTGAGTAATCATAATTAATTAACCTATCCTTTTTAATTCACATAATTCGAAGGACCCCGTGCGGCAATGCTGTGCGGGGTCCTTCGATTTTGTTTATATACTGCTGTTGCCTGATATCGCGGTAACGCCCACTTCGGAATAGTAATACGTCGGTTTGAAGATTGGTTACGGATAAATAGGAAAAACAATGATTTTACAAAAACAGCTGTAAAAAAACCGCTTTGGCTATTACGTGTTTGCTTGGAATCTAATCGCTTGACATTACGGTTCAATAGGGGCTATGTTATGTTTCTGTCAGGTGTAATAATATTACATATTAATTTTTAAAATTCAAAAAATATTTTATGTAAAAATGTTTATGTGTCGATAAAAAATTTAAAAACAGTAAAAACGGTCTGAAAACTTTAATTATTCGACACAAAAATAAAAAATCTTTCTTATAATTCTTTTATGTAAATTTGAATTATTGTTAATCTTGTAAAATAATATGATGAATGAAGTGTAAGCGGTGGTGATGTTCTTGAAAAAAGCTTTGTTGATTTCACATTCTCAGCAAAATGCATACTCGCTTTCCGAACTGCTGAAAACTGAAGGCTATGAGTTTATTTCAACAACCAAGACATCCAAAGATGCAAAAAAGCTTGCAGAAAACGAGGAGTTTGATCTTATCTGTATAAATGCGCCTCTTATTGAGGAAACGGGAATCGAGCTTTCCGAGTATTTCGCAAAGAAAACACGCTCCTGCGTAGTTATTATTGTGCCGCAAAAAAACGCCGACAAGGTAAGCGATTTGCTTATGGAACACGGCGTGTTGGTTATTGCCAAGCCGATAAACAAGCATCTTTTTCACCATTATTTGCAGTTTACCGAATGTTTTAAAATGCGTATGCTGCGTGTGGAGGAGGAAAATCAAAAGCTGCGCCATATGGTTGAGGATATGAAGATTATCAACCGCGCCAAGTTTTTGCTTATTACTTGTCTTAATATGTCGGAGGAACAGGCGCACCGCTATTTGGAAAAACAGGCAATGGACTTGCGTATGAGCAAAGTCCAGGTTGCCATGCAGGTTATTAAAACATACGAGAACTGAACGAGAACAGATTTTTTATCGAAAGGAATGTATTTTTTATGAGTCGTACGGCGTACTTGATTCTTGAAAACGGTACTGTTTTTGAAGGCAAAGCCTTTGGTGCCGAAAAGGAGACGACGGGAGAACTTGTTTTTACAACAGCTATGACAGGTTATCTTGAAACACTCACCGACCCCAGCTATTTCGGTCAGGTGGTTATTCAGACATTCCCTCTCATTGGAAATTACGGGGTAATTCCCGCCGATTTTGAAAGTGACGCCCCGTCGCTTAGAGGTTATATTGTTAGAGAATGGTGCCAAGTTCCCTCTAATTTCCGTTGTGAGGGTGATCTTGACACCTTTTTAAAAAATTCGGGAATCCCGGGAATTTGCGGAATAGATACACGTGCTCTTACAAGAATAGTAAGAGAATACGGTGTGCTCAACTGTAAAATCTCATATTCTGCCGATGTAACTGCGCAAGAGCTTGAGGAGATAAAAAACTACAGGGTAACAGACGCCGTAGAAAATACCACAACTGATGAAAAAAAGGAATTTAAAGCCGAAAGCGGCAAACTTGACGTTGTACTGATGGATTTCGGCGCAAAGCACAACATTGGCAGAGAGCTTGTAAAAAGAGGCTGCAATGTAACGGTTGTTCCCGCGCACACAACGGCCGACGAAATTATCGCTATGAATCCCGACGGTATAATGCTTTCAAACGGTCCCGGAGACCCCGACGACAACAAGCAGATTATTGCAGAACTTAAAAAGCTCTGCGACCGAAAAATTCCGATTTTCGGCATTTGTCTGGGACACCAGCTTCTTGCACTGTCGCAGGGCGCAAAAACAGAGAAGCTCAAGTACGGCCACAGAGGCGCAAACCAGCCGGCTAAAGAGCTTGCGACAGGCAGAGTTTATATCACCTCTCAAAACCACGGCTATGCGGTAGTAAGCGACAGTGTGCCGTCAAACGGCAAGGTGAGCTTTGTAAACGGTAACGATAACACATGTGAAGGCGTTGAATATACAAATATGCCCGCGTTTTCGGTACAGTTCCATCCCGAAGCTTGCGGCGGCCCGCAGGATACGGCATTTTTATTTGACAGATTTATAAAACTTATGAATGATAACAAGTAAGAAGATAAATAAAGCGTAACTTAAATATTTTGATAAGGAATGATTTTATGCCACTCAAAAAGGATATAAAAAGAGTTATGGTTATCGGTTCCGGTCCTATTGTTATCGGACAGGCTGCCGAGTTTGACTATGCAGGTACACAGGCTTGCCGCGCCCTTAAAGAGGAGGGACTTGAGGTAATTCTTGTAAACTCAAACCCCGCTACAATTATGACGGATAACGCTATGGCGGACAAAATTTATATTGAGCCGCTTACGCTTGAAACAGTAAAGAGAATCATCAAAAAAGAGCGCCCCGACAGCTTGCTTTCAACACTCGGCGGTCAGACAGGTCTTACACTTTCAATGCAGCTTGCAAAAGAGGGATTCCTTGACAAGTACGGCGTGCAGCTTCTCGGAGCGAACCCCGAAACAATCGACAAGGCAGAGGACAGGCAGTTGTTTAAGGATACGATGATTTCAATTAATCAGCCGGTAATTCCCTCACTCGTTGTGAACGACGTTGAATCAGCCGTTAAGTTTGCCGAAGAAATCGGCTATCCCGTAATTATACGTCCCGCGTTTACTCTCGGCGGTACAGGCGGCGGTATCGTAAACAATGAAAAAGAGCTCAGAGAAATTACTTCAAACGGACTTGAGCTTTCGCCTATTACACAGGTGCTTGTTGAAAAATGTATCTCAGGCTGGAAAGAAATAGAATTTGAAGTTATGCGTGACAGCGACGGCAATGTAATCACTGTTTGTTCAATGGAAAACTTCGACCCGGTCGGCGTTCACACGGGAGACTCAATTGTAATTGCTCCTACCGTTACTCTTGCCGATAAGGAATACCAGATGCTCAGAAGCGCGGCTCTTAACATTATTTCCGCGCTTAAAGTAGAGGGCGGCTGTAACTGTCAGTTCGCTCTTAATCCGGAAACCTTTGAATATGCAGTAATCGAGGTTAACCCACGTGTGTCTCGTTCATCCGCACTCGCTTCAAAGGCAACGGGTTACCCGATTGCGAAGGTTGCGGCAAAAATTGCAATCGGTTACACACTTAACGAAATCAAAAATGCCGTTACAGGTACAACATATGCCTGCTTTGAGCCGGCTCTTGACTATGTAGTTGTAAAATTCCCTAAATGGCCTTTTGATAAATTTGTTTACGCAAAGCGTACACTCGGTACCCAGATGAAGGCAACGGGTGAAGTTATGGCTATTGCGCCCACATTTGAACAGGCTATAATGAAAGCCGTAAGAGGCGCCGAAATCTCGCACAACACACTCGACGACAAGGAATTTGCAGAGCTTTCAAACGCTTCGGTATATGACAGGCTCAGCGTCTGTGACGACAGAAGAATTTTCTGCGTATATGAGGCTTTAAAGAGGGGTATCACCGTTGAACAAATTCACGAGATTACTCTTATTGACGAGTGGTTCCTCGAAAAGCTTAAGAATATCATTAAGGTTGAAAACGAGCTCAAAGACGGCGAGTTCACAAGAGAACTCTACATAAGAGCCAAAAATATGGGCTTCCTTGACAAAACAATTGAGAAAATCACAGGACAAAAGATAGAAAATCCGCTTGTTCCCGTGTATAAGATGGTTGATACCTGCGCCGCAGAGTTTGAGGCGGAAACTCCTTACTTCTATTCAACTTTTGACAAAGAGAACGAGGCTGAAGAGTTCATAAAAGAGCGTGCCGACGGCAAAAAAACGGTTATTGTATTCGGTTCCGGCCCTATCAGAATCGGTCAGGGTATCGAATTTGACTACGCTTCGGTTCACTGCGTATGGGCGCTTAAAAAGGCGGGTTACGACGTTGTAATCGTAAACAACAACCCGGAGACTGTATCAACAGACTTTGACACTGCCGACAGACTTTACTTTGAACCGCTCACGGCAGAAGATGTTATGGGCATTATTAAAACAGAAAGGCCCTACGGCGTTGTAGTAGCATTCGGCGGACAGACAGCTATCAAGCTCACCAAGTTTTTGAGCGACAACAACGTAAACATTCTCGGTACTT
Organism: uncultured Ruminococcus sp.; assembly: GCA_904393835.1. Classification (GTDB taxonomy): domain Bacteria; phylum Bacillota; class Clostridia; order Oscillospirales; family Acutalibacteraceae; genus Ruminococcoides. The sequence goes on from CAJFNC010000002.1 coordinate 81,360, forward strand.
CTTATGACGCTATTGATATGGCGGAGGACAGAGAGCGTTTTGATGAGCTTTTGGAGAAATACCACATCAAGCGTCCTAAGGGCGTCACTGTTATGACGACGGAAGAGGCTCTCTCCGTTGCAGAAAATATCGGCTATCCTGTACTTCTCCGTCCGTCCTACGTGCTCGGCGGTCAGAATATGATTATCGCCTTTAACGAGGCCGATGTTAAGGAGTATATGGCAATCATTCTCGCGCAAAATATCGAAAACCCGATTCTCATAGATAAGTATCTTCAGGGTACAGAAATTGAAGTTGATGCAATCTGCGACGGCGAAGACATTCTTATTCCCGGCATTATGGAGCACATTGAGCGCGCGGGCGTTCACTCGGGCGACTCAATCGCAGTTTATCCCGCATGGAATATCTCCGATGAAATGACGCAGACAATAATCGAAAGCTCCAAAAACCTCGCAATTGAACTCAAAACAAAAGGTCTTGTAAACATTCAGTATCTAATCTACAAGGGCGAGCTATATGTAATCGAGGTAAATCCGCGTTCTTCAAGAACAATTCCTTATATAAGCAAGGTAACGGGTGTTCCGATGGTTGACCTTGCGACAAGAGCAATGTTAGGCGAAAAGCTCAAAGATATGGGCTACGGCACGGGACTTTACAGAAAGAGCCCGTACATTGCGGTTAAAGTTCCCGTATTCAGCTTTGAAAAGCTGATAAACGTTGACAACCATCTCGGACCCGAGATGAAGTCAACAGGTGAAGTTCTCGGTATTGCGGGTACGCTTGAAGAGGCACTTTACAAGGGACTTATCGCCGCAGGCTACAAGATGAAGAAAAAGGGCGGCGTGTTTATTACCGTTCGTAATTCCGATAAGGCTGAAATCGGTGAAATCGCAAAGAAATACTACGACCTCGGATTTACAATTTACGCTACCGAGGGTACGGCGGCAGTGCTTAAGAAATTCGGTATTGACGCTGTTACAGTCAAGAAAATTCACGAGTCAAAGACAAGCAATACGCTCACACTCATTGAGTCGGGCAAAATACAGTATGTAATTTCAACATCAGCAAAGGGCAGAATTCCGACAAGAGATTCGGTAAAAATCCGCAGAAAAACTGTTGAAAGAAACATTCCCTGTCTTACGTCACTCGATACTGCAAACGCGCTCGCAGACTGTCTGAAGAGTCACTACACACAGCACAGCACTGAGCTTATTGACATCAACCATATGAGGAAGGAGAAAGTTATGCTTAAATTCACAAAGATGCAGGGTATCGGAAACGACTACATCTATTTCAGCACTTTTGACCAGGAGATCAACAACCCCGAAGCGCTTGCTGTAAGACTTTCCGACAGACATTTCGGTATCGGCGGCGACGGCATAATTCTTGTATGCCCCTCAAAGGTTGCGGACGCAAAGATGAAAATGTACAACCGTGACGGTTCGGAGGGTAAAATGTGCGGCAATGGTATCCGCTGCGTCGGCAAGTTCCTATACGACCACGGTATGGTTGACTATAAAGAAAAGGACGAAATCACCATTGAAACACTCAGCGGTATTAAAAAGCTGAAAGCATTTACAACAAACGGTGAGGTTACACGTTTAAGAGTTGATATGGGCAAAGCAATTCTTGACCCTAAGGAAATTCCCGTTGCAATCGACAAAGATAAGGTTGTAAACGAGAAGGTTACAATCGGCGGCAAGGAATACAACATCACTTGTGTATCAATGGGTAACCCGCACTGTGTTGTATTTATGGATGACATCGACAACCTTGACATAGAAAAGGTTGGCCCCGAATTTGAATTTGACAAGCTCTTCCCGGAAAGAGTTAATACGGAATTTGTTACAGTTCTCGACGACCATACAATCAAGATGAGAGTATGGGAGAGAGGTTCGGGCGAAACCTGGGCTTGCGGTACAGGCGCGTGCGCCGTAGCAGTTGCTGCATGCGAAAACGGATTCTGTAAAAAAGGTGAGGATATTAAGGTTAAACTACTCGGCGGAGATCTTATTATTAACTACACCGACGAAACAGTATATATGACCGGTAACGCGGAGAAAGTATTTGACGGAGAGGTTGAGGTGTAAGAAGTGGAATTGACTGAAAAGGGCAAAAATATGAAGTTTATATTTGTTACGGGCGGTGTTGTTTCAGGCTTGGGCAAGGGTATTACGGCAGCATCGCTGGGCAGACTTTTAAAGGCAAGAGGTCTTAAAATTGTCGCTCAAAAGCTCGACCCGTATATCAATGTTGACCCGGGTACAATGAGTCCGTATCAGCACGGCGAAGTTTACGTTACCGAAGACGGCGCCGAAACCGACCTTGACCTCGGTCACTATGAACGTTTTATCGACGAGAATTTAAACAAGTATTCAAACCTCACAACGGGTAAGGTTTATTCAAATGTACTCGAAAAAGAAAGAAGAGGCGACTACCTCGGCGCTACTGTTCAGGTAATTCCTCACATCACAAACGAAATCAAGACATTCATATATAACGTAGGCGAAAAGACAAACGCCGATGTTGTAATTACCGAAATCGGCGGTACTGTCGGCGATATTGAAAGCCAGCCGTTCTTAGAGGCAATAAGACAGGTATCGCTTGAAGTCGGCAGAGAAAACAGCTTATTTATTCACGTTACCCTTGTACCTTACATCAAGGGCAGCGAGGAACATAAGTCAAAGCCTACTCAACATTCGGTAAAAGAGCTCCGTTCGCTCGGTATTAACCCCGACATAATCGTGTTGAGATGCGACGAGCCGCTTGAAGAGAGCATATTCAAGAAAATTGCGCTTTTCTGTAATGTTGAACCCGACTGCGTAATCGAAAACATTACGCTTCCGTCACTTTACCAGGCTCCGCTTATGCTCGAAAAAAGTCATTTCTCAGATGTAGTGTGCCGTGAACTCAACATAGCGACAGACAGAAAGCCGGATCTTACAGATTGGAAGGAAATGCTTGAAAGAATCAACAACCGCACCAAAAAGTGCAAAATTGCGCTCTGCGGTAAATACGTGGCGCTTCACGACGCTTACCTTTCGGTTGCAGAGGCTCTGCGCCACGCAGGATACGAAAACTCTGCCGATGTTGAAATCAAGTGGGTTGACTGTGAACTTCTTACAAAATACAAGGTTGATGAGCTGCTCGGCGACGTTGACGGTATTCTTGTCCCCGGCGGCTTCGGCAACAGAGGCGTTGAAGGTAAAGTTATGGCTGCAAAATATGCAAGAGAACACGACATTCCCTACCTTGGTATTTGTCTTGGCATGCAGACGGCAGTTATCGAGTTTGCAAAGGACGTTCTTCATATTGAGGACGCAAACAGCGGTGAGTTTGCTCCCGAGGGCAAGCACAACGTCATTGACCTTATGCCCGAACAGCTCGGAATCGAAAATATGGGCGGCACAATGCGTCTGGGAGCTTATCCCTGCGTAATCAAAGACGGCTCAATGATGGCAAAGTCTTACGGTGAAAAAGAAGTTTATGAACGTCATCGCCATCGCTATGAGTTCAACAACGATTACAGAGAGCAGATTGAGCAGGCAGGTATGAAGATTACGGGTACATCACCCAACGGCTTGCTTGTTGAGGCGGTTGAGATTCCCTCAAACCGTTTCTACGTGGGTGTACAGTATCACCCTGAGTTTAAGTCGCGTCCTAACCGTGCGCATCCGCTTTTCAGAGAGTTTATTAAGGCGTCACTCGAAAAATAATAAGATAATTTTTCAAGGGCGAACAAATTTTTGTTTGCCCTTGTTTAGTTAATGAAAGGACTGTATTAGATGAAGATAAATAAGAATTTTGATAATCTTGTACCCAACTATCTTTTTGCCGACGTTGCAAAAAAGACTAACGAATATATGAAAGCTCACCCCGATAAAAAGGTAATTAAACTCGGAATCGGCGACGTTACATTGCCGCTTGCACCTGTTGTTGTCGAGGCAATGAAAAAGGGCGCCGAAGACCTTGCTCACAAGGAAACTTTCAAGGGCTATCCCGACTATGAGGGTTACGAGTTTCTCAGAGAGGCTATCTCAAACTACTACAAGAGCTTCGGCGTTAAAGTTTCGGCAAACGAAATTTTTGTTTCTGACGGCGCAAAGTCAGACTGCGGCAATATCGGCGATATTTTTGACAAGGATAACGTTGTGCTTGTTACAGACCCGGTTTATCCCGTATATGTTGACTCAAACATTATGGCAGGCAGAAAGATTATCTACGCCGCTTCTACTGAGGAAAACGGCTTTGCAGCTCTTCCCGACGAGAATGTAAAGGCAGACATCATCTATCTCTGCTCGCCCAATAATCCCACAGGCTCGGCTTACACATACGACCAGCTTAAAATGTGGGTTGACTACGCAAACAAGAATGACGCCGTAATTCTCTATGACTCGGCTTACGAGGCGTTTATTACAGAGGATTTGCCGCGTTCTATCTTTGCAGTTGAGGGCGCAAGAACCTGCGCAATCGAGATGTGCTCACTTTCTAAGACAGCAGGCTTTACAGGCACACGCTGCGGTTACACGGTTATCCCCAGAGAGCTTGAGCGTGACGGTCATAACATCTATGCTACATGGTACCGCCGTCAGGCTACAAAGTTCAACGGCGTATCATGGCCCGTACAGTGCGCTGCTGCCGCTGTATTCAGTGAAGAGGGTCAGCGCCAAATTAAAGAGAACATCTCTTACTATCAGGAAAACGCAAAGATTATCTCTTCTGCGCTCGACGAGCTCGGAATTTACTACACGGGCGGCAAAAACTCACCTTATGTTTGGCTCAAGTGTCCCAACGGTATGGGCAGCTGGGAGTTCTTTGATCTCCTTTTAAACAAAGCTAACGTTGTGGGCACTCCTGGCGAGGGCTTCGGCGAAAACGGCGCAGGATACTTCCGCCTTACATCTTTCGGCGACAGAGAAAATACAATTGAAGCTGTTGAAAGAATAAAAAAACTGCTTTCTGACTTAAAATAATCCTAAAAGTTTTTTTGAATATTTTTCATTGAATTAATCCGCATCCCCGTGATGCGGATTTTTTTGCAATAAAAAAGGGACGGATTGCCGTCCCTAAAATCTTTAACTGCCGAATGTGTTTTTGATTAAATTCTGAGCTGTTTCGATAAAGTTATATGTGCCGTAGTTTGCGTAGGATAAAAACGCAAGCCCCGCGCATATCAGTCCGGCAAACAGCAAAAGTATAAACAGCCGCAAAAACACGTGATTCTTTTTGCGGCGTGTGTACCTGATACTGTCTGCGTCAAATTCTTTGTCAAAATTATCATCGTACATACCGTTTGCGTATTGAACGCGACAGGAGGGACATTCGCTTAAATGTTCCTCTACCACTTGAATACTGCGTTTGCTCAGCTTTTTACGCGTATAAAGCGGCAGTAAATCGAGAATGACATCACAGTCATATTTCATAAAATCAGAGCTCCGAAATTATACGTTAAATCTGAATAAAACGACGTCGCCGTCCTTCATTACATAGTCCTTGCCCTCGCTGCGAACAAGGCCTTTTTCTTTTGCGGCAGTCATACTTCCGCAGGCAACAAGATCTTCAAAGGCAATAACTTCGGCTCTGATAAAGCCTCTTTCAAAGTCTGAGTGAATTTTGCCTGCCGCCTGAGGAGCCTTGGTGCCCTTTTTAATTGTCCAGGCTCTTACCTCTTGCTTACCTGCGGTAAGGTACGAGATAAGTCCCAAAAGCGCGTAACATTCCTTGATAAGGCGGTCAAGACCGCTCTCTTCAAGTCCCATATCGGCAAGGAACATTTCCTTTTCTTCCTTGTCCATTTCAACGATTTCCTCTTCAATCTGAGCGCAAATCGGAAGAACGCCCGCATGTTCCTCTTCGGCAATTTTGCAGACCGCTTTGTATCCCTCATTGTTTTCAATTCCGTTTGAAAAATCCTCGTCGCTCATATTTGCGGCATAAATTACGGGCTTGTTTGTGAGCAGAGCCACTTCGGAAAGCAGTGCTTTTTCGTCCTCGTCGCACTCAACGCTTCTGGCGGGCTTGCCCTGTTCCAAAGCGGCAAGCACACGCTCGTAAAAGTCAAGGTCTTTTTGATATTTTTTGTCGCCCTTGAGCATTTTTTTCGTTTTGTCAATTCTGCGTTCCATCATTTCAACGTCAGACAAAATCAGCTCAAGATTTATTGTTTCAATATCCCTTTTGGGGTCAATGCTGCCCTCGACGTGAATAATGTCGGCGTTTTCAAAACAGCGCACAACGTGCACAATTGCGTCACATTCCCTGATGTTTGAAAGGAACTTGTTGCCGAGTCCCTCACCTTTTGACGCGCCTTTGACAAGGCCTGCAATATCAACAAATTCAATTGTAGCGGGTGTATATTTGTCGGGGTCGTACATTTCGGCAAGCTTGTCCAAACGCTTGTCGGGAACTGCGACAACGCCCACGTTCGGTTCGATTGTGCAGAACGGATAGTTTGCGCTTTGTGCGCCTGCGTCGGTAATTGCGTTAAATAATGTGCTTTTTCCTACATTAGGTAATCCAACTATTCCTAATTTCATAAGTAAATCTCCTCAAAATATATTAGCAATCACTTGCCTAATCATCTTTAATGTTGTATTATATTTACAATAAGTTATTATAGCACATATTACTGTTATTCTCAACAGGAAAGGAAATATTATTATGAGTGAAAAAATAATTTCAAAAACAATAAAAGTAGAAGAAGAAAACCTTGCTTGCGCAATGGGCAGCGGCAGTCTTATGGTTTTGGCTACTCCCGCGGTTGTAGCGCTTATGGAAAACGCGGCGGCAGAGCTTGCTCAAAATGAGCTTGCAAACGATGAACTCACCACAGTAGGTACAATGATTGCAATTGACCACACAAGTCCCACCCCTTTGGGCGCCGACGTAACCGCAACCGCAAAGCTTGTGGAAACAGACGGCAGAACGTTTCAGTTTGAAGTTTGGGCAGAGGATAAAAAGGGAATTATTTCAAAGGGCAAGCACACAAGAGTGAGCGTAAAAGCTGAAAAATTTCAAAAGAAAGCGGACGGTAAGTTCGATGAATAAGTATAAATATATTCTTTTTGACCTTGACGGTACAATAAGCGAAAGCGCCGGCGGTATAAGGCAGTCGCTTGAATACGCAATAAAGCAGATGGGCAAGCCGTTGCCGAATCTTGACGACTATACCGTGTATATAGGTCCTCCGCTTATTGACACTTTCCTTAATCTCTGCAAATTTACTAAGGAAGAGAGTAAACAGGGCGTAGAGCTGTACCGCAGATATTACAATGAAAAGGGCAAATATGTCAACAAGATGTACGACGGCATTGACAATGTATTAAGAACCCTTAAGAGCTCCGACGTGAAAATTGCCGTGTGCTCGTCAAAATACGAAAAATTCGCCGAAGAAATAATTGAGATTTTAAAGCTCAGGGAATATTTTGACGCTGTTTGCGGTTCAACCCTTGACGGAAGCCGAAAGGATAAAAAGGATTTGATTCCATACGCGGTAAGGTCGCTCGGAGGCGATTTTGAGGCGGAAAAAAAGAGTGTTGTTATGCTTGGCGACACCTATTTTGACGCAAGGGGAGCAAGGCTCTGCGGCGTTGACTTTGTCGGCGTTGAGTACGGCTACGGAACGGTAGAACAGATGAAAGCAGAGGGTGCGGAGGTTTTTGCCAAAACACCTGCGGATATTATAGGATTATTAAAGTAATACGGGCAAAATCTCCGTCATATAATTTAACGGAGGTTTTGAAATGTTTGTATTTAACTTTAAAGCTAAGCCCTCGAAAAAGCTTTTTGTAATATTTTCGGTAATGTCAATTGTCACGGCGGTCGTATGTGTTTATTGTATGGTTAGTATGCAAAACGCAATGCTTGGCACCGCCACCTGCGATGAAATCGGCGAGTACAGCGTTTCCGCGCAAAATGCAGGAGAAGAGCTTGACTTTTTAAGCCGTTTTTCAATTGAGGCGGACGGCGGCAGCCGAATTGAAAAGGCAATTGTAATTCCACAGAGTTTTAACGAAACTTATGAGGAATACAACAATCTTCAAAAACGTCAGGGGCTTGATTTAAGCCGATACAAGGGTAAAGACGCATCTATGGTTAAATACTCATTAAAGGATTCAAAATACAGATATGCGCTTTTGCTTGTGCGCGACGGCAGAGTAATAGGCGCGCATCTTACAAACGGAGAATACGGCTCGAAAAATGTGCCGCTTACTGAGGAAGATGGACAGACTCGATAAAATACTTGTTTCACAGGGCTTGGGAAGCAGAAAAGAAGTGCAAAAGCTGATAAAGAGCGGCGTCGTCTGCGTTAACGGAAAGGTCTGCAAAAAAGGTGACATAAAGCTTGATGCGGAAACTGCCGATATATCGGTAAACGGACAAGCCTTGAATTTTCAAAAGCATATCTACATAATGATGAACAAACCCGCAGGAGTGGTGTCGGCAACAAGCGACAATCACGATAAAACGGTAATTGACATAATTCCGGACGAATTTAAAAGAAAAGGTCTGTTCCCGGCGGGCAGACTCGACAAGGACACAGAGGGACTGTTGATTATTACCGATGACGGTGATTTTGCGCACAAAATGCTTTCTCCGAAAAAGCACGTGCCCAAGAAGTATATAGCAGAGCTTGACGGAGAAATTACAGATGACACCGTCAGACGTTTTAACGACGGAATAGTGTTTGCAGACGGAACAAAATGTTTGCCCGCAAGTCTTGAAGTTGCGTCTGAAAACGATAAAAAAACAGCAATTGTCACTATTTGCGAAGGAAAATTTCATCAGGTCAAAAAAATGTTTATTTGTTGCGGGCTGAATGTTGTACACCTTAAACGAATATCAATCGGAAGTTTGTATTTGGATGGCAATTTGCCTATAGGTTGTTGTAAATTACTGACAAATTTAGATAAGGAGTCGGTTTTTATCGGCGATATGCACTAAAAAACACGGTTCATTTTTATAACGTAGCATTTTTAAATAAAATATTAACTTAATATTTAGTAAAAATCAGTATAGTAAATTTTTGCTTAAAGTGGTATATTATTATATGTAATTACAGCATAGGCGGGTATAACGCATTTTGCTGATTGGTTTATTGGAGGTTTGCTTAATGGCTAATGTATCTTTAAAACATGTTTACAAAATTTATGACGGCGGTGTTACTGCCGTTACAGATTTCAATCTTGAAATTGCAGACAAAGAATTTATTATTCTCGTAGGTCCTTCCGGCTGCGGTAAGTCAACAACACTCAGAATGATTGCAGGTCTTGAGGACATCACAAAGGGTGAGCTATATATCGGCGACAAGCTCGCTAACGACGTAGCTCCAAAGGACAGAGATATTGCAATGGTTTTCCAGAACTACGCTCTCTATCCTCATATGACAGTATATGACAATATGGCTTTCGGACTTAAACTCAGAAAGACTCCTAAGGAAGAAATTCAGAGAAGAGTTCAGGAAGCTGCTCGTATTCTCGGTATTGAACAGTACCTCGACAGAAAGCCTAAGGCTCTTTCGGGCGGTCAAAGACAGCGTGTTGCTCTCGGTCGTGCCATCGTTCGTAATCCTAAGGTATTCCTGCTTGACGAACCGCTTTCAAACCTTGACGCTAAGCTCCGTGCTCAGATGCGTACAGAGATTTCTAAGCTTTATCAGCGTTTGGGAACAACATTCATCTACGTTACTCATGACCAGACAGAGGCTATGACAATGGGTACAAGAATCGTTGTTATGAAGGACGGATTTATTCAGCAGGTTGACACACCTCAGCACCTTTATGATTTGCCTTGCAATATGTTTGTTGCAGGCTTTATCGGTTCACCTCAGATGAACTTCATTAATGCAACTGTTGAAAAATCGGGCAATAACTACACTCTTAACTTTGATAAGTATAAAATCCCCGTTCCTGCCGATAAAGCAGCAGGCGGCAAGCTCGACAATTATGTAGGCAAAGAAGTTGTATTCGGTATCCGTCCGGAACACGTTCACGACGAGCCCGACTTCCTTGCAAAGTCAGACTGCCACATAGAAGCTAACGTTGACGTAACAGAGCTTATGGGCGCTGAAATTTATCTTTATGTTAATATCGGCGGTATTCCGGTTACAGCTCGTGTTGAACCCACTTCAACAGCTAAACCCGGCGACAACATCAAGATTGCTTTTGACCTCGCTAAGATTCATATCTTTGATAAGGAAACAGAGCAGACAATTACAAACTGATAATTGTATAATGTAAATTCAGGGCAGCCAAACGGCTGCCCTTTTTGCGTACTTTAATTTTAAAGTCATATATAATTCTTCATTGTGTAATTTTACATATAAAAAACCTCGGTATCAGCACAGCTTTTACCGAGGTTTTTATCAAAGCAAGCAACGAAATACGCTGCAAATTCAGCGGAGGTTGTATCCCGCCGCTGAATTTAGATAATGTTTGTTATACGTTCTTTACAAACAGAGCTCTTATCGCGTTGAGCACGGCAATTATCATTACGCCGACGTCGGCGAAAATTGCCAGCCACATATTGGCAATACCAAATGCACCGAGCACCAGACAAATGAGCTTTACGCCTATTGCAAACACAATGTTCTGATAAACAATGCCGAGACATTTTCGCGAAATTTTGATTGCTTTCGGTATCTTGAGCGGGTCGTCGTCCATAAGCACGACGTCAGCCGCTTCAATTGCCGCATCCGAGCCCATAGCTCCCATTGCGATGCCTATATCTGCACGTGACAGTACGGGTGCGTCGTTGATTCCGTCGCCGGCAAAGGCAAGTTTTTTGCCTTTTGATTTTTTCTCCAAAAGTTTTTCAACGTTGTCAACCTTGTCAGCAGGCAGCTGTTCTGCATAAAATTCATCAACGCCGAGTGTTTTTGCAACGTGTTCGGCAACCGGTTTTGCGTCACCGGTGAGCATAACAGTCTTTTTAACGCCGCATTTTTTTAGCTGAGCAATCGCTTGCTTTGAAGTTGGCTTGATAATGTCTGAAATTACGATATGACCTGCATATTCGCCGTCAATAGCCATATGAATTATCGTGCCTGTCTTGTGGCAGTCAATATATTCAACGCCGAGGCTGTTCATCAGCTTTTTGTTTCCGCAGGCAATCTGCTTGCCGTCAACCACGGCTGTAATTCCATGTCCGCTTATTTCACGTATGTTCTGCACTTTTGAGTGGTCAAGTCGTTTGCCGTAAGCCTTTTGAATACTTTTGCTTATAGGGTGTGACGAGGCGCTCTCTGCTAGGGCGGCATACTCGAGCAGTTTTTGTTCTTCAAGCTTGTTGTGGTGAACTGCGTTTACCTCAAACACGCCCTGTGTAAGCGTTCCTGTTTTGTCAAATACGACACATTCCGTTTTTGAAAGAGCTTCCAAATAGTTTGAGCCTTTTACAAGTATTCCCGCCTTGCCGGCGCCGCCTATACCCGCGAAAAAGCTAAGCGGTATGCTGATAACCAGTGCGCACGGGCAACTGATTACAAGGAAAGTCAGGGCACGATAAATCCATTCGTACCACATTGGCGAAGCCGATAAAAATAACATTCTGAAAATCGGCGGAAGTATTGCAAGCGCAAGTGCGCAGAAGCACACAACAGGAGTGTAGATTTTTGCAAATTTTGAGATAAAGTCTTCCGACTTTGACTTGCGTGAACTTGCGTTTTCCACAAGGTCAAGAATTTTTGAAACAGTGGATTCGCCGAATCTCTTTGTCGTCTTTATTTTGAGCACGCCCGTCATATTAATACAGCCGCTTATAATGTCGCTGCCTGTCTTTACTTCTCTGGGCAGGCTTTCGCCTGTTAGAGCACTTGTGTTCAGTGAAGAATTTCCCTCGACAACCACACCGTCAATCGGCACTTTTTCACCCGGACGCACAACAATTACGCTGCCGGTATGTACTTCTTCGGGGTCAACTTTTTTAATTTCTCCGTCAACCTCAATATTTGCGTAGTCGGGGCGAATATCCATAAGCTCGGAAATATTTTTCCTGCTTTTGCCTACTGCATAGCTCTGGAACAACTCGCCTATTTGATAAAAAAGCATTACAGCAACAGCTTCGGTGTAATCGCTGCTCTTTTCAATTAACGCAATTACAATTGCGCCGATTGTCGCAACTGCCATCAGAAAATTTTCATCAAAAACCTGTCGGTTAAAAATTCCTTTGCATGCCTTAACCAGAATGTCATAACCGATTATAAGATATGGCACGAGGTAGAGAGCAAACTTAATTATTCCGTCAATCGGCACAAACGCAAGTACAACCATAAGTACAGCCGATACGATAATGCGAATCAACATTTTGCGTTGTTTACGAGTCATAAAAATCTCTCCCTATGGTGTTTTAAAAATATATTTCGCAGTCGCTTTCAACTTTTTTGCAAGCCTTTAAAACATCTTTCATTACCTTTTTCGGTTCCGCATTATCCTCAAACTCAACATTCATCTTGAGCATCATAAAATTTACTGAAGCATTCTTTACTCCGTCTGTCTTTTGTGCGGCGGCTTCCATTTTGTTGGCGCAGTTGGCGCAGTCAACCTCAATATTATATGTTTTTTTCATAATATCTTCTCCGTTTACAAAAATTAACAATTAAGCAATCATTTAATTGTTTCTGCCTTTATTGTATTCTATAATTTCGCAAATGTCAAGACTTTTACAAAAAAATTTTACTTGGGTTTTATATTAAATTAAACTTACAAATTTTGAATTATTATATTGGATCGATTTTATTTCGATATATATTGACTGCTCAAAAATAAAGTGTTATTATAAAAATAACATCATAAAAAGTCGGTGAAATTATGAAATATTCAACCCGTTTAAGCGACTCGGTACACATACTTGCTTACATATACCTAAATCCCGACGGCGATTTGTCAAGCGCCGCAATAGCGCGCAGCATAAATACAAACCCGTCCTATGTGCGTCAGCTTATTATGCCAATGAAAAAACGAGGACTCATTACAAGCGCCAGAGGTACAGCTACGCCTCAGCTTGCAAAAAATCCGTCCAAAATCACTTTGTTTGATATTTACAGAGCCGCAGAGGGTAAAAAGCCACTGATACATTGTGACGACAACGTAAATCCCGATTGCAGCTTAGGGGTAAATATTCAGCTTTCCCTGCGTGACTGCTTTGATAAGGTGCAAAAGAAAGCCGAAAAGGCACTTAAAAACATCACTCTGCTTGATGTAGTTGATAAGTATAACGTGAGAGTTGCCGAAAACTCGACGAAGAAAGTTTAAAATTTTGGGGGTGAAACAGATGACAGATGTAAAATTTCCGCATAATCACGGGCAGTCAATTGAAAATGAGCTTGAGAATATGCCAAAAACAGAGGATTTTCAGACGGTCGCCGAGATTTTTAAACAGCTTTGCGACAGCAGCCGAATCAGGATATTCTGGTTTTTGTGCCATTGCGAAGAGTGCGTAATCAATATTTCGGCTTTTATGGATATGACAAGCCCGGCTGTTTCTCATCATTTAAAGCAGCTCAAGGCAAACGGGCTGATAGTGAGCCGCCGAGAGGGCAAAGAGGTGTACTACAAGGCTGCCGATACCGAAAAGGCGCAGCTTTTACACAAGGTGATTGAAAATCTTGTGGAAATATCCTGTCCGTCAATTGACAATTAAATATAAATTATAGTCGAACTTTTGCGGTTCGACTTTTTTTGCGGAAGTTAAATAAAATCGCAATATTATGTCAAAATATATAAAAGCAATAATTATTCGTTGACTGACGACAAATTACTGATATAATAGTAAGTGATGTTTTTGAAATTTTTCATATTTATATAAGTTTTGAAGGGATATTAAAAATGATTACATATGAATTGGCTTTGGCAATCGGTTTTGTCGTATTATGTATTTTTATAATTACAGCGCTTTTGTTAAAGTTTAAAGGCATAAAAATTGTTATCGGAGCATTGTTCATTGCTTATTTAACGGCGGTCGCAGGTATAACGCTTTTCCCGATAATTTATGATATACCCATTGAATATTCAAACGGTGTTACGTGGTACAATTACATACCGTTTAACACAGTTATAAGCGGAATACAGCAGAGCGGATTGAGCACAACAACAGTTGTGCAGTTTTTAGGTAACATTTTAATGGCTGTTCCGTACGGAGTTTTCGTATTAATTTTTATGCGGAAAAAGCGTTGGTGGAAAATGCTTTTGCTTGCGCTTATGTTGCCGATATTTATAGAGAGCCTGCAGTTGGTCATAGGACTTGCCATAAGTAATATGTACCGAAATGTTGACATTGACGACGTAATTCTCAATACTGTCGGTGTTTACGCGGGCTACGGAATATATTATCTTATCCCAAAGAAAATCAAAAATATGTTGAGCGCTTAAACAAAAAAAGCTGAACTGCCGCAACAGTTCAGCTTTTTTACGTTTGTTTGTAAAAATTATTTTCAAACTTCTTTTTATATACAAAATAAAGTATGCACGCGACTATGGCTACTATAAATTCCGATACGGGAAACGAAAACCACACACCCGTTAATTTTCCGAGATACGCAAGCAAAAACGACGTGGGAATAATCACGATAAAGCCCCGGAGCATCGTTATAATCTGAGCGGGTTTAGCGCGTTCACTTGACGTAAAATACACAGCCGTAATTACGTTGAAACCTGCAAACGGGGCGGCTAAAAAGTATATATTCATTCCCGTAACCGCCATTTGCTGTAACAGCGGGTCGTTTTCGCTGTTAAACGCCGACGTGACGGGGTCGGCAAAAATGAACATACCGATATAAATTATTATTGCCGCCGCAAACATAGAGGTATATGCGTAGCGTGTAATCAAGCTGATATTTTTTATATTGCCCAAGCCGTAATTCTTACTTACAAGCGGCTGAATACCCTGGGCAATTCCGTTGAAAATTGAAAGTATAATAAGATAAAGGTTTGCGACAACGCTGTAAGCCGCCACGCCGACATTGCCCTGCAAATTCAGAATGATAAAGTTAAATATCATAATAACTACGCCCGAAGAAAGCTCGCTTATCAGCGAGGGTACACCCGTTGATAAAATGCTTCCCGCCTTGCGGATTTCAGGCTTGCACTTAACAAGATGAAAGCTGTTTTTACGTCGTATAAAATGGGTGGAAATTATGCAAAGGCTGATTATCGGAGCAAGCCCTGTTGCGAAAACGGCGCCGAAAATTCCCATATTGAGCGGAAATATAAACAGCCAGTCAAGAAATACGTTTGACAAGCTGCCCGTAATCATACCTGCCATGGCAAGGTGCGGAGCGCCGTCATTGCGGACAAAGCATTGCAAAATATAGTTCAACAAAAACGCGGGAGTAAACAGCATAAGCACCTGAAGATAGGTGTGGGTCATATCAAAAACCTTTTCGTCTGCGCCCAAAAGCGACACAATTTGATTTGAAAACAGCAGTGCGGCAAGCACAAACACGGCGGACAAAACTATGTATATATAGATACAATGCGTAAAAGTTTTGTTTGCCTTTTCGCTGTCGTTCTGGCTTTTTTGAATGGCAAATTTTGTAGCGCCGCCCATACCGATCATAAGTCCGCAGCCGATAATGAGGTTAAAAATCGGAATGGCAAGATTAAGCGCGGTAAGACCGTCGGAACCGACGCCAATCGACACAAAAAGCGTGTCGGCAAAAATATAGCACGAAAGCGCAAGAGTGCCGAGTACGTTGAGCGAAACGTATTTGGCAAATTCTCTTAAACAACCGTTGTTATTCATTGTAATCTCCTGTTTTGTTATTGATAACTAATTCCTTTGAGGCTTTTGCGGTCATATGGTCAACAGCCATTTCAAGCATCAAAAGGGGCGACCACTCGTTTTCAATTTCCTTTTTGATTATGTCATCATCTAAGTTTGAGCAATATTTTTCGGCGAGCTTTAAAATTGCCGAAAACTTTTTTTCGTCGTCATCAATTACTTTTACTTTGCCGAAAACAATAACGCTTTTATAATGCGTGGTAAATCTTTCGGGAATAATTTCATCCTGAGCCACTACGCAAAATGAAGCTTTGCAGTTCCTTTTGACCGCGTCGAGCTTGTGACCGCTTTTTGCGCAGTGAAAATATATTTTTTCGCCGTCAAAAACGTAGCTGAGCGGCACGGCATAAGGATAGCCGTCATCGCCCGAAACGGCAAACACACCGTGAGTGCCGTTTTCAAGAATTTGCACACATTCTTTTTTTGAGAGCAATTGCTTTTTTCTTCGCATTTCTCTGAACATAAAATTCCTCTTTTCAAAAAAATAATGCCCTGCTATTTTGCAGGCAATCATATTAAGATTTTATCACAGAAAAAATTGATGTCAATGATAATTATGCAGTTTTGTCCGAATTTTAACGTACAGCCTGCTCTTGACGACAAAAAAGCGGAGACACCTCATAATAAGATGCCTCCGCATAATTATTAAGCCTTATTTAATTTCGTTTATAATTTTTTGAGCAGCGGTAACGTCGGTAATGTCGATTGTTTTGCTGTCGTCAATATCGCCGTATTCGATATATTCGTCAGTCACGGGTTCAACATTTGCAACTATCTTTTGCATAAGAGTTACATCCTGAACGTTTAAAACGCCGTCGTTGTTTACATCACCGAGCGGTCTGGAGTTATTCTCAAAATAACTGTATGTAAAATAGAAATCGTCAACGCACGATACGAGCTGCCACAAATCGAGGTAATTAATCAAGCCTGCGTCAAAAGCGTCCTTAAAGCTGTAAAATTCACCGTTTATATAAAGCTTTATAACGTCTTTTTCCGAAGATACAGAGTACATAAAGTTTATGTTGTGGTATTTTGCAACGTTAATAATGTCGGCTTCTTCGTCTGTGGTATATTCACGGGTTTTGTCGTAGCTGTTAATCAGCATTTTTCCGCCGTCAAGCGAGCCGTAATATGTAACGACAATATCATCGGCGTTACTGCCGTTGAAGTCGCTTTGCAAAAGCTTTTGAACAATTTCGTCTTTGACGCTGTCGTCAAGCGGCTGAACCTGCATCGGAACTTTTTCTTTAAAATTTACAAGCTGATCAATATTCGTAAATGTGTAGGCAGAAGCTGTGGTTGAAACGCACATTGTAAGGCTGAGCGCCGCTGCCAACAATGTAATTAATACTTTTTTCATATTCTTTCCTCCTAGTTTAATGAATTTTTTAAATATTTAGACTATTTAAATACAAAACAAAATTAAAAAATTTAGATCCCTCCTTATAATATATCACAAATTGTGAAAAATATCAACTATATTTATGTAAAAATTCCATATTTAAATTTAGAAAAAATATACAAAGGACAAATAGATAAAACTATATGAAACTATATACAAGTTGACATTTAATTTTATTTACTTATTCTTATTTTTCTTTTACGTTATGGTTAATTTATATGTTTATGTCAAATTCTTTGTTTGTATATTTTACATCCGATGCTCAAAGATTAAAGCATATACAACATAAGCATTATGTATATAAAGATACAAAATAGAAAAAGACTGTTAACGATAAAAAAACGGAGACACCTCAGAATAGGGTGTCTCCGTTTAATTATTTTATCAGGATTATAGGGCAGATTTATTATCAAATATTTTGACATTTAGTTTTCAGTTACAAGCAGACTGTACAGTCGCTCCAAAAATGTTTCCGCCGCTTTGGAGAACACCTGATATTTTTTCCAGACAATGCAGGCAGACGCTTCCAACTTCGGGGAAAACGGTCGAAAACACAAATTGCTTCCTTGGGTATTTATCAGTTTATCAAAACACAGAGCATATCCCAGCCCCTCATCAACCAGCAGAGAAGCATTAAAAAGCAGGTTATAGGTGGCTACCACATTCAGGCGTGATATTTCCCGTTTCATCCACTGCGACATATATTGGTTATCTCCCCGCTGGTGCGAAATAATCAGCGGTTTGTCCCATAAATCTTCCGGACAGATAAATTCCTTTTCTGCCAGCGGAGAATCTTTTCGCATCAAAACGCCCCAGGTGTCTTTGACAGGAATAGGCATAAATTCATATTTCTGCGAATCAACACTGCCAAACAGAAGCCCGAAATCAATCAGTCCCTTATCCAGATATTCAAGCACATATTGCGCATTTCCGCTGGAAATGTGATAGTGAATATTTGGATAATTTTTTTGAATTTCTTTAGCGGCTTTTGCGAAAAATCTTACGATATTTGTTTCTCCGGCACCTATATAAACATCGCCGACAATTGTTTCGTCGGAACGTGTAATCTCTTCTTCCGTTCGTTTTACAAGAGATAAAATTTCTTCCGCCCTTTTGCGCAAAATCATTCCCTCGTCGGTCAAAGTAACCTTTCGCGAGCCTTTTGTGCCTCGAATCAACAACTGTTTGCCGAGCTCTTCTTCCATTGCCTTTAACTGGGTGGATAGGGCAGGCTGGGAAAGATGAAGTGACTTTGCGGCTGCCGAGATACTTTGTTCTCTTGCTACCGCCAAAAAATAATGCAGCACACGCAATTCCATTTACGTCGCCTCCTTTGCTGTCAGTATAACATACAATTCCATAAAAATCAATTATGCAACAGCATTATTAATAAGTATTCTCTATATAATAAAATATCAATTCAAAGCAGACAGCGCTGTAAATTCAGTTGGACATTATCCTTTTTACTTTGTTTGTATTGCATTAATAAAGATCAGACACCGCTGTAAGGAGTAGTTTTAGAATAACATTCCATAGATTTTAGTTATGTAAATCTATAATATATAAGTATTTGCTATTTGCCGATTAAGTAGTAAACTATAATTGTAAGCAAAGCAAACATCATTTAAGAATTATATAAGGGCGGCGAAAAAAGAATGAAAAAAGACTTGCCTGTTCAAGCAGTAATTCAAAATTTGAAAGATGCCGGATGTGATACTAAGACAGTAGAACAGTTTATGAAATTGAGAGAAGAAGGCAATATAAAAGAACAGCTGGATTTGCTTTCCCGTCAAAGATGTAAGCTTTTAGACAGAGTGCACAGAGAAGAAAAGCGTATTGACTGTCTTGACTATCTGGTCTATCAAATTCAGAAAAAGAAACCCGCAATTTAAATAATTTTTAAGAAACGGAGGCTTAAGTATGAAAACTATTCAAAATAAAACCTTTGATGAAGAACGTGCCCTTTACGGCAGCAAAGATATATTGGTAAGTGACTGCGCCTTTGACGGTCCCGCCGACGGCGAAAGCGCATTTAAAGAATGTGAAAACGTGCAGATCGAGCACAGTTTTTTCAATCTGCGCTACCCGTTCTGGCATAACCATGGGTTAAAAATTCATAACTCGGAAATGACTGAACTTTGCAGGGCTGCACTGTGGTATTCAGATAACATTGAAATTACCGACACCAAGCTTCACGGTATTAAAGCTCTGCGTGAATGCAGCAAAGTAAATATGCGCGGCTGTGATATTGTTTCTCCGGAATTTGGTTGGTCGGTTAATGATATAAATATGGAGGATTGCGACGCAGAGAGCGAATATTTTATGATGCGTTCTGACAATCTGCATTTCAGCAATGTACGTATGAAAGGTAAATATTCATTCCAGTATATAGAGGATTCAGCCTTTGAAAACTGCGTGTTCGACACCAAGGACGCTTTTTGGCACGCCAAAAACACGGTAATTCGTAACAGCGTGGTAAAAGGCGAGTATTTAGCATGGTATTGCGAAAACGTTACCTTTGAAAATTGTAAAATTATCGGTACCCAGCCGCTTTGCTACTGCAAGGGACTTAAAATTATTAACTGTGAGATGATTGACTGCGACCTTGCGTTTGAACGCTCCGAAGTGCAGGCAACCGTCACAACCCCGGTACTCAGTATAAAGAATCCCCTCTCGGGACGTATTGTTGTTCCGTCCGTGGGAGAGATTATACGCGATATTACCAATACCGATGGTGAAATTGTTGAGACGGAAAAATCGAAAAAACACAATTCCCAAACCTGTGTCTGCGCATAAGCCGCTCATTTTAAATGTACATTAACTATATGGATATATGACAGAAGTTTCGGAGTTATTTTGTGCCTGTTCGAGGCGATTGTTTTTGTCCGACTTGCATTGTAAATTATGACTGAAACAAAAAATTAAAGGCGGTAGGAACAATGAAAACAAAATTATCGTTGATATTAAGCTGTATTTTGTGTATAATGATGTTAACGAGTTGCGGAAGCGAACAGCAAAATACTGAACAGACAGTAAATACTTACGCAAGCTCTAAGAGCGTGAGCTTGCAGACGCAGACTGCAGAAACCTTCCCCAATCAAACATCTGCCGCGCAGAATACGGAAAATACTGCAGACGGAAAGGAGAACGCAGCGATGAAAATGAATGTACAGATTGGAAACAGCACCTTTACGGCAAGTCCGGAAAATAACGCTGCGGCGGACGCTCTTGTAAAGATGATGGAGAGCGCACCGTTGACAATTAAAATGAATGATTACGGCGGCTTTGAAAAGGTAGGTTCCCTCGGAACAAGCCTTCCTGTATCCGACTGCCACACTACAACTCAGGCGGGCGACATTGTGCTGTATCAGGGAAATCAAATTGTTATTTTCTACGGCTCAAATTCTTGGAGCTATACCCGCCTCGGAAAAATTGATGACCTCAACGGCTGGGAAAAAGCGCTGGGCAGCGGTGATGTAACGGTGACATTTTCTTTGCAATAATAGTCATATAAAAATATTGCGTGCGCCGTTTGAGAATAATACGGCGTGCGTAAAAATATATAAATAAATTAAAAAGGAGTAATATGTTATGCTTGGAAATTTTTCATATTGTAACCCGACAAAGCTTTATTTCGGGGATGAGTCGTTGAACTACTTAAACACGGAACTCCCCAAATACGGAAAGAATGTAGTGCTGATCTACGGCGGCGGTTCTATCAAAAAGAACGGCATTTATCAGGACGTTGTTGAAATTTTGAAAAACAACGGCAAAAATGTTGCTGAAATTTCAGGCGTTATGCCTAACCCTACTGTTCCGAAACTGTACGAAGGAATTGAAATTGCCCGCAAACACAACGCTGATTTTCTGCTTGCAGTAGGAGGCGGTTCGGTTTGTGACTACGCCAAGGCTGTTTCCGTATCTGTTAACTGTAAGGATGATCCATGGGATAAATATTTTGTTCGCTTTGAAGAACCCGATTGCGAAACACTGCCTGTGGGCTGTGTGCTCACTATGGTAGGCACAGGTTCTGAGATGAACGCAGGCTCTGTTATCACCAACCCCGAAACAAAGCAAAAAATCGGTCATGTATTTGCTGATGAAAAAATTATGCCTAAGTTCTCAATTTTGAATCCAAAATACACCCTGACGCTGCCTCACTATCAGATGGTTTCAGGTATCTATGATATTTTCAACCATATCTGTGAGCAGTATTTCTCCGGTGAAGACGACAATACAAGCGATTATATCAGCGAGGGACTTATGCGTTCTTTGCTCCGCTCCAGCCGAATTGCCAACAAAAATATGCAGGATTATGAGGCGCGCAGCAATATTATGTGGACAGCCACATGGGCACTCAATACCCTTGTTGCAAAGGGCAAGTCAACCGACTGGATGGTACATATGCTCGGCCAGGCTGTGGGCGCATATACGAATGCAACTCACGGTATGACGCTTGCGGCTGTTTCTCTGCCATACTATCGCCATATTATGCCGTACGGTCTGCAAAAATTCAAGAGATTTGCCGTTAATGTGTGGGGTGTAAATCCCGACGGAAAAACCGACGAGCAAGTGGCTCTGGAGGGTCTTAAAGCTATGGAAGACTGGATGAATGAGCTCGGCTTGGTAATGAACATCTCAGACCTTGGCGCAACAGAGGATATGATTGAGGGCATTGCCGATTCAACTCTCATTATGGACAGCGGATATAAAGTTTTATCACGCGATGAGGTTGTAGAGGTTTTGAAAGCAAGTTTGAAATAAATCACCTATAGTTTCTGAAATATTTCAGCGGGAGTCATATGACTCCCGCTGATTTTTTCAAAGCTTTGAGTTGATTTTGTTTTTTATTTACATTTTCCTTAATTATCTCAATAAAATCCCTGACCTCATTTGCAGGTTTTTTGGAGTACAGGATTCCGTAAGGAATTTTATAATCGAATTTAACGGGAATAGTAATTAACGACGGGTGAATATCAGCCCATGCGTCCAGCGTCAGCAAAAGAGTTCCCGTTTGTTCGCAGGTATTGAATGTGTCCATATCGTAATAGTAACTTGCTTCTTCAACTATAATTTGAGGATGCGCCATTTTAAGCATATCGTGAAAATGGTCGAGCAGCTCGGTGTCTCCGCTTTTTACCATCATAAGATGTTCACCGTGCAGATCTTGTAAAGTCAATTGTCAGTTCGATTCCATGATTGTTACGTTTCAGCAGTCTTACGCCCAAGCGGCTTTCAAGTGTATTCATATGTTTCATAACCGAAGCAGGTGTGACAAAAAGCAGTTTTGCGGCTTTGGAAAAGCTGCCGCAATCTACAACCTGTAAAAAATCCGTAACTGTTGATTTAGCAAAACTATTCCTCCGTTAGCTTTTACTTTTAGTAAATACATTGTAGCATTTTTGGTTATTCCGTGTCAAGGTAAATGCTGATATAATAAAGATAACAGATACGGAGCCTTAAAGGTTCTGTTAATGACAGTCATTGTTTTACAAATGAAAAATTAAAGGAGGCAACAGCTATGCAAAAAATTCAATTGAATAACGGGGTGCAAATACCTGCCGAGGGTATCGGCGTATATCAGATTGAAGATAGTGAAACTTGTGAACAGGTCGTTTTGGATGCTTTGAAAACCGGGTATCGTATGATTGATACCGCCGCAGCCTATAACAATGAAGAGGCAGTAGGTAAAGCAATTCGCAAAAGCGGAGTTCCTCGTGAGAAAATCTTTGTAACAACTAAAGTTTGGGTGCAGGACTTTGGATATGAAAATACTAAAAAGGCAGTTTTGTCCTCGCTTAAAAAGTTAGATCTGGACTATTTGGATATGGTGCTGCTTCACCAGCAAATGTCCGACTACTACGGTTCCTGGCGTGCGTTGCAGGAGTTGTGCAGGGAGGGAAAAGTCAGGACTATCGGCGTTTCCAATTTCTACCCCGACAGACTTGTTGATTTGTTCGTAAATGCAGAAATTCCGCCCGCTGTAAATCAGATTGAGTGTCATCCTTTTTATCAAAGGGACTATGATTTAAAAGTTATGAAGGATTTGGGTGTAGCTCCCATGGCTTGGGCACCTTTGGCAGAGGGCGGTCATAATATCTGGCAAGACCCGACATTGCGCGCAATAGGGAAGAAGTACGGCAAAACAAACGCACAGGCAGCGCTGAGGTTCAACGTACAGAGAGGTGTTATCATCATTCCTAAAACCGTTCATAAAGACCGAATGGAGGAAAATTTCAATATTTGGGATTTTTCACTCAGTGATGATGATATGGCGGCTATTCAAAAGCTGGATACCGGACGCACGGAAATTATCGACCACTTAAATGTGGATGTTGTAAAATTTTTAAATCAACATAAAATTCATAATTGACGGAGGTATTGACAATGGAATATACAACTTTGAAAAACGGTGTAAAAATCCCGATGTTGGGTTACGGAGTGTTTCAGATTCCGGTTGAGGATACTGCCCGTTGCGTTTTGGACGCGCTTGCAGTCGGATACCGCAGCATAGATACGGCGCAGGGATATTTTAACGAGGAAGGCGTAGGCGATGCCATAAGCACCTGCGGTATTCCCAGAGATCAGCTGTTTTTGACAACAAAAATCTGGATAAGCAACGGCGGTTATGAGAAAGCAAAGGCGTCTATTGACGAATCATTGAAAAAGCTGAAAACCGATTACATTGACTTAATGCTTATCCACCAGCCGTTTAATGACTATTACGGTTCTTATCGTGCAATGGAAGAAGCGTACAAGGCAGGAAAAATTCGCGCTATCGGCGTTTCAAACTTTATGCCCGACCGTTTTATTGATATTGCAAACTTTGTGGAAATTCCTCCAATGGTTAATCAGCTGGAGGTTCATTTGTTCCAACAGCAGAAAGCAGCTCGTCCTATTTTGAAAAAGTACGGTACTCAGCTTATGGCATGGTCGCCTTTGGCACAGGGCAAGAACAACCTGTTTGCAGACCCGACGCTTAAGGAAATCGGTGAGAAGTACGGCAAAACCGCCGCACAGATAAATCTGCGTTTTCTTATTCAATCGGGTGTGGTTGTGATTCCGAAATCCACCCATAAAGAACGTATGGAGGAAAACTTTAATTTGTTTGATTTCAGTTTGACCGAAGATGAGATGAAAAGGCTTGAGGAAATGGATCTCGGACACAGCCTGTTTATCGACCATTACGCACCCGAGGTTGCCGATATGTTCGTCAGCGCGGGCAAGGTGTAATAGAAAATTCTGAAATGATTTATGCGGATTAAGACATAAGTTAAAATTTTATATATGTATATTAATGAACAGTTCCTTTAAAGCAGTGTTTATCGGGACTGTTCTTTTTTCGTCCCAAACGAAAAAAACCACCCTAAACTCTGTGTTTAAGGCGGTATTATAATTTGTAATATGTGAGCATAAAAGATATTATCGCATAGCTTTATTATAAAAAATGTGTTTGTTATTTTTTGTTTTTACAGCAGTTTTTTTGATTGCACGCCGAGCAGCCGTTGCACCCGCTGCAACTGCCTTTGTTTTTAACAATGTGTATAATGCTCAAAACAACAAGCAGGATTATCAAAGCGAGAATAACTATATCTATCGGTGAAAATGAAAAAGACATATAATCACTCCTTGTCAAAATTGAATCTGTATGATATATTGATGTTAGCATATGTCGGCGGCAAAGTCAACATATGAGAAAGTGACGAAAAACGGTGAATAATATGAAAGACATTATAATTTTAACTTTAAGAACGGCAGTCGGCGTTTGTGCGGCGGGGCTGCTTTTGATTTTTTTAATAAATATACTCAGCTCAATTACCAACGTGGGCAGCATTGCGGGCGCGATTGCCTGCTTTTGGATTTTGTGTATGACAATAGCTCCCGTGCATGAATGGCTTGTACAGCTTTTTTCGCACACCGTGGCGACTCGGTTCATTTACCGATTTGTATGCGTGTGTATGGCGGTATTTATTGCGTACGGTGCTGCGGTAACTGCGGCAATGGCAGTTTGCGCGTCGGTAAAACCAAAGGAAAATGCAACAGTTATTGTGCTCGGCGCTCAGGTAAAGAACGGCGGTCCGTCAACAATGCTCAGGGGTCGTATTCTCGCAGCGGAAACATATTTAAAACAGCACCCGGACGCTAAGGCGGTTTTGTCGGGCGGAAAAGGTGAAGATGAAGCGATAAGCGAGGCTTTATGTATGTACAACGAGCTTGTAAAGAGCGGAATTGACGGCGACAGGCTGTATCTTGAGGATAAGTCCACAAACACGACTGAAAATTTCAAATTTTCGCAAGAGGTAATCGAGAAAAACGGACTGAATAAAGACCTCGTCGTTGTGACCGACGGTTTTCACCAGCTGAGAGCGAGAATAATAATTCATCAGCTCGGCATAAAAGAAAGCGTCGGCACGTGCAATGCCGACACTTCGTTTTTGTATCTTCCTACTTTTGTTGTTCGTGAGTGGTTTGCTCTTCCGTTTCAGGTGTTATTTCGGTAGTGATAACTTCTGAAATAGAATTGAGCGAATCAATATGCATTCCGCTGCGGCGGTTTGCCTCACGGGGGAAAATTTCGTTGTCGAGCGTGTCAATAATCGGCGACATTGTGTCTCCGTTGTTTCTCGACGGAAATTCAATCGGAAACTGATTTTTTCTGTTTTTGCTTTTACTCATAAATATAACCGCCTTTCAATTTTGATTGGTGGTTATATTTTTTGCAGTTTTTTATTTTATATGCGCTTGTTTATATTTTATTTTGACTTTTTAGAGTTTTAACCACCGCGTCTAATGTATCAATTGCAAGCGCCAACAGTATGCATCCCATAAAAAACAGGTGAAAGTTTGCAAAGATTGCAGATATTTTATCTGAGTCGGCAAAAAGCTCCGATGTATAATTTACAAAATCGCTGTTTAAAATATTTTCTCCTGCAAGCCAAATAACCGCAAGCACGGCGGAAAGAACATTTGTTATAACTGAGGTAATCATTACCTTTTTGTTGTATCTTTTTTCAATCAGTTTTACAGATTCCCTTATAATTCCCAGCACGCCGAACATAATAATAATATACCAAGTTGAATGTATTGTATCTAAATTGAAAATAGGTATGAATGTATTCGTTTTTGTGGTTATCATACATAAAACCTGCGGGCAAATCAGGAAAACGCTCAAAAACGCAATTGTTATTGCAATTGAGGCAATTGTTTCAACTTTTGAGATTTTTTCTTTCTTTACGGGAACCGAGGGCAGACTGTCAAGATTGCCCGTGTTATCAATTTTTATATTTTTATGATAGAAAATTGCAAACAGTATTGTAACAAAGGCAAATGCCCACACAATAGCAGACGGAAGCGATGTAAACAGGTTTACAAAGAAGTCACGTAAAAGGATTACGGAGCTGCTTGCATACGAGGTTTCGGTGCCGTTAAGAGCATTAACAAGCGTTGAAATAATCATTGCAAGGGTTATTCCCGCGCACGTACATATAAGCACAATTTTCAGCACATATTTGTAGGTTGAGTAGTACGGAGAGCCGATAAGACACTTGTCGGAATCGGGATTGTACTGTTCGTAAAGCTCCTGAGGAGTGCCGAGCTCGGTCAGAACAATTCTGATATCCTTTTCCTGCGGCGTTGTGTTTGCACAGCGCTCCGTCAGCATATCGTCAATTATTGTGCGAAGTTCGTCGGAAACATCGGATCTGATTTTTTTTGGCAGACGCTTTGTTGCAGCATAGATATATCTTTCAATAAGGTCGTTAGTCATTTTGATTTTCCCCCTCTGACAAAAGTTTTTCAACATTTTGCGTAAATGCTTTCCATTGCTCGGTTGTTTTGTTGAGAACAATTAAGCCATCCGCGGTCGTTTTGTAGTATTTTCTGGGCTTTGCTTCGCTTGTTTCCCATTCGCTGGTAAGAAGTCCCTGCGATTCAAGTCGGCGCATAAGCGGATACAGAGTGTTAGCTTCAATCGGAATGTCGTGAGCCTGAAG
Source organism: uncultured Ruminococcus sp. (assembly GCA_904393835.1). Taxonomy (GTDB): domain Bacteria; phylum Bacillota; class Clostridia; order Oscillospirales; family Acutalibacteraceae; genus Ruminococcoides. Next base: position 108,531 of record CAJFNC010000002.1, read on the forward strand.
TTCTTTTACAAGGTTGTAACCGTACATAGGTTTTTGCAGTCGGTTGAGTACAAGCAGTATCAAATTGCCACGCCGAAGCTCCTGTACAAGGCCCGCAACTATGTCGTCGTGATTCATATTTTCACCACCGTTTTAAATTAACAATATTGTGTAATATAATTATACTGTGCGATATACAGTATGTCAAGATTTTTTAAAGTTTTTTCAAAAATAAAACGCCGCGCAGTCAAATAACTGCACAGCGTTTTGTGGGGTTAGTTATATTTTTAATTTTTATCAATATAATAACTGAGTATTACATACTTTCGGGACAACTTATATTAAACATTGTGAGCACGTTTTTAATTACAGCCTTTACACATTCGCAAAGTGCAAGTCTTGCCTGCATAAGTGACTCGTCCTTGCCTTTTACGCGGCAAGCGTTGTAAAACTTGTGGAAAAGTGTCGCAAGCGCGGTCACATAGCGTGTAATCTTTGTGGGGTCATAATCTTTTGCGGTAGATATAATTTCAGCTGTGTAAGAGGCAAGGTGGTTAATAAGCTCCTTTTCTTCGGGAGCGCAAAGCAGAGCAAGCTCATCGTTTGTGCATTTGCGTGGAGTTATTCCGTCCTTTGCAAGCGATTTAAGAATACTGCAAATTCTTGCGTGCGCATACTGAACGTAGTAAACGGGATTCTGGTTGTCCTCGCTGACCGCAAGGTCAAGGTCAAAATCCATCTGAGTGTTTGCTTCCCTTGTGTTGAACATAAATCTTGCGCTGTCAACAGGAACTTCGTCAAGCAAATCGCCGAGCTGAATTGCTTTGCCTGTTCGCTTGCTCATCCTTACAAGCTCGCCGCCCTTAACAAGCTTTACAAGCTGCATAAGTACAACGTGGAGGTTGTCGCCGTTGTAGCCGATAGCGTCCATTGCGCCTTTCATTCTCATAACGTGTCCGTGGTGGTCGGCACCCCATACATCGATAAGAGTTGTAAAGCCTCTGTCAAATTTATTTTTATGATAGGCAATATCGGCGGTAAAATAGGTTGGATTGCCGTTTTTGCGTATAAGAACGTCGTCTTTAAGCTCAAGGTTGTCTATGTACTTCTGAGTTTTACCCTCTTTTAGCAGCTTTTCGGTGAGCACCTCTTTGTTTTTGTACCAAACAGCTCCGTCCTCTTCATAGGTAAGTCCTTTGTCCTTAAGAATGTCAACAACCTCTTTGACCGCGCCGCTTTTGTGAAGCTCGCTTTCAAAGAACCACTTATCGTAGTGGATATGATACTTTTCCATATCAGCCTGCATTTTCTTGATGTTCTTGGGAAGAGCGTAGTCAACAAGGGCTTTTTTGCGTTCTTCGCCGGAAACATTCAAAAGGCTGTCACCGTTTATGTCGGCGTATTCACGGGCAAGCTCCGTAATGTCGGCTCCCTGATAACCGTCTTCGGGGAACACGATTTCGTCGCCCTTGTAAATTTGAAGATAGCGAGCCTCAAGCGAATTGCCGAATTTTTCAATCTGGTTGCCCGCGTCGTTTACGTAAAATTCACGCCAAACGCTGTAACCTGCCTTGTCCAAAACTGCGGCAAGGCAGTCGCCGAGCGCGCCGCCTCTTGCGTTGCCCATATGCATCGGTCCCGTCGGGTTTGCCGATACAAACTCAACCATTACTTTTTCGCCGCCGCCAAAATCGCTTCTGCCGTAGTTTTCGGGGTCGGAAAGAATTTCGTTTATTACGTTCGCGTAGAAATCCGAGCCGAGGAAAAAGTTAATAAATCCGGGTCCCGCCGTTTCAAAGCGCTCGCACATTGTGCTGTCAAGAGAAATGTTGTCGGTGATTGCTTTGGCAATTTTAAACGGCGGCATTTTGAATGCCTTTGCGCCTGCCATGGCGGCGTTGGTGGCAAAGTCGCCGTGACTTCTGTCGGCTGGAGTTTCGATTATAAATTTCGGAATCTCGGCGTCGGGGAGTTCTCCTTTAGATATTGCCGTTGTAATTGCGTTTTCTATAGCCTTTTTAAGCGTACTGACTGCTTTTGCGTATGTATCCATATTATTTATTCACCCTCATCTGAATTTTTTTCTTCAACTGTAATTTTAAACTTATTTTCACTTACAAGGTCGGCGTTAAAATCAAGAGTATAGCTCACCTCAAGCACACCGCCTTTTTCGTTTAGATTATTTACAAGTGTTTTTGTAAACACGCCTATCATCAAATCTCCTGCGACTGTCTGGTAAAGACACTGATGACGTTTTCCGTTTTCAAGCATAAGCCTTGATTGGTACGGTCCCTTGCGTGTGATAGTTACGGTCTGGTCGGCAACCTTTATAAGATTGTTTGAGAATTTGTCGGGCTGTTCCTCGTCATACTCCTTGTAGCCGATAAAAAAATGACCGTTTTTCATTATATAGTTGCCCGCAGTAAGAACTTCGATTTTATCGTATTCGCCGTCGAGAATTTGCTCGCCGACAATTGAAATCATATAATTTTCCTTTGCAGCCATCGTTACTCCTTATCAGAACTGTTCAATGTCAATTTGATTTACGGTGTGTTTTATATCTCTGCCTAAAAACAGCCCCGCAACGTTTTCAAAGTCGTCGGGCGTGTCGCTGACATAAAAGTCGGGATTTTTAACCTCTCTGCTGTCGTTGAGTAAATTTTGTTCACGCAATACCTTTGCGGCGTAAACCGCAGTTTCGTAGCCCGAATCTACAAGGGCTGTATTTTTGCCCATAAAGTCTGAAATAGCTTTGCTCAAAAGCGGATAGTGCGTGCAGCCCAGAATAAGCGTGTCAACGCCCTCCTCCTTTAAAGCCGAAAGGTATCTGCGGATTACAAGGCGTACAATCTGGTCGTCGCGGCGGATAAAGCCGTTTTCCACAAGCGGAACAAAAAGCGGACAGGCCTGCTCAAAAATTTTAAAGTCGGGATTGAGTTTTTTAAGCCTGAGCTTGTAACTGTGGCTGTTGATTGTGGCGGCTGTACCGATTACTCCTATTTTGCCGTTGCGTGTTTTGTGGGCGGCGGCATAGGCAGTGGGGTTAACAACGCCCGTATAGGGAACAGGCAACTCACTTTCAAGCGCATCGCCGGCAACCGAACTTACCGTGCCGCAGGCGGCAACAACCATCTTAACGTTGTGTTTAAGCAAAAATCCGGCGTCCTGAAAAGCATATTTTTTAATTGTTTCACGGCTTCGGTTGCCGTAGGGCACACGTCCCGTGTCGCCGAAGTATATGATTTTTTCGTTCGGAAGCACGTGCATAAACTCTTTTACCGCGCTCAAACCTCCCAAACCCGAGTCAAAAACTCCGATAGCATTTGAGGATGACATACTAAAACCTCTTTTACATTATTATACAGCTTAAATAATAACATAATATATTAATTGTTGCAAGTCAAAACCTTTGACAAATTGCATATTTAATTGTATAATTAAAAAATATAAAATAATCCGAAAGGAAGATTTAATTGGAATTTAAGAAAGCTTTTGAATATATATCCGGTAAAGTAGAGGCAGAGCTTACAAAACTCGGATACACAAAACAAAAGGTTGCGTCCGAGAACAGTAACGAGCTTGTGTCTCTGTTTACAAGTTCAAACATTGCCTATGCGGTCGCTTATATAAAGGATAAGCAGCAGATGGTTTTGCGTTCGTGCACAATGACTGACGAAGGTCCCGATAACGAGTGGAAAACTCTAGCCACATGGCTTTATGATGACAGCGTGGCTGACCAGAAGGACGCCGACAGCATTGCCAATGACTTTATAGAGGGTGTGTCGGGCGTAGTTGCCATCAAGCGCGCAAAACAGGTTAAGCAGAAAAAGAAAAATAACGACGAGGGTTCGGCAGACCCGAAGTTTTTGGCAAAGCGCTTTGTATCAACTTTTCCCGAACTCAGAGATGAGATAAAGCAGGAGGAGGATTGCTACTATCCGTTTAGAGGAGCTACCTTTGCAAAGGAAAAAATTCTTCCCAAACTCAAGGTCTATATAAAACAGGCTGACAAAAACCGCATTGAAAAGCTTGCCGGAATTTTTAACGTTCAGTACGGCAACGGCGATGTTGACACACGTTCAATTATCACTATGGTGCTTATTAACGGACTTGACGATGAAGAGTACCTTGCTCTTAACGAGTTCTTTGACAACGACTTAAATGCCGCGGCAAAGGCGGGCAGAAAATACAAGGATAAAAACGTAAAACCCGAAAAGCCCAAAAAGGTTAAGTCAAAAGCAAAAACACTTGTAAATTAAAATGTGAGTTAAAGGCTCTTTGTGTTTATGCAAGGGGTCTTTTACTTTAATAAAAGAGACGGATTTATTCCGCAAACGCGAATTACAATGGAAAAATGCGATATTTTCTTAAAAAAATAATCAATTTAAGTATTGACTTAATGCCTTATATATGATAAAATTAATTTACCTCTGAAAGGGGCTTATTTTTTTGTGCCCTATTGAGGGAGGCTAAAATATTCCGAAATAACCGGGAGGTGCCGTTATGAGAGTTAAAATCACATTGGCCTGCACAGAGTGCAAACAGCGTAATTACAACACAATGAAAAACAAGAAAAACAGTCCCGACAGACTTGAAATGAACAAGTATTGCCGTTTCTGTAAGAAACACACTCTTCACAGAGAGACAAAATAACGGAGGTACAAGATGGCTGACAAAAAGCTTGATGAGAAAAAAGCTGACGCTAAAAAGTCTGCTAAAAAAAGCAAGAAGCCTAACGTATTCAAAAGGCTGGCAAAGTACCTCGGCGCATGTAAGGGTGAAATCAAGAAGATAACATGGCCTACTGCAAAGCAAACGACTAAGAATTTCGGTATTGTTATTGCCGTTATTGTAGTAATGGGTTTGTTTTTATTTGCTCTTGATCAAGGATTATATGCTTTGCTTGGTTTGGTTATGGATACTGCTTCTGCTTAACCGAGTGTTATTACTTCAGCACACGAAAGGAAGGAAGTTCTAATGCCGGAAACTGAAGCTAAATGGTATGTGGTACATACCTATTCGGGCTATGAAAACAAGGTTGCCGCAGACCTTATGACAACTGCGGAAAACAGAAATTTACAGGATATGATTATCGATGTAAAGGTTCCGACCGAAATCGTAACCGAAACCGTCGGAGAAAAAACCAAAGAAGTCGAGAACAAGCTGTATCCGGGATATGTTTTTGTAAAAATGGTTTACACTGACGAAACCTGGTACGTTGTAAGAAATATCCGAGGCTGCACGGGCTTTGTAGGTCCGGGGTCAAAACCCGTTCCTCTTACGGATGCAGAAGTTTACAGAATGGGCGTTGAGACGCGCAGCGTCAAGGTGTCTTATTCGGTAGGCGATTCAGTAAGAATTATCGACGGTCCGCTTGAGGATTTTGTCGGTGTGGTTGATGAAATTGATACAGATAAAAACTATGTTAAGGTTACTGTTTCAATGTTCGGCCGCGAAACCCCCGTTGAGCTTGAGCTTGGACAAGTTGAGGCTTTGGAGGACTAAATTTATAATAATCAGCCGCTTGGCTTTTTATTGGGAACGTAATGTTCCCTGTGGGAGGGACCCTACATAGTGGCGTCCCGCAATTTACCACGAATTTTGGAGGTGCAAACACAATGGCTCAGAAGGTTGTAGGCTTAATTAAGCTGCAAATCCCCGCCGGAAAAGCTACTCCGGCTCCACCAGTAGGACCTGCACTTGGTCAGCATGGTGTAAACATTGTTGCGTTCACAAAGGATTTTAATGAGCGTACAAAGAACGATATCGGTCTTATCATCCCGGTAGTAATTACCGTATATGCCGATCGTTCATTCACATTTATTACAAAAACTCCGCCCGCTGCTGTTCTTCTTAAGAAGGCTTGCGGTATCGAAAGCGGTTCGGGTGTGCCCAACAAGACTAAGGTTGCTCAGATTACAAAAGAGCAGCTTACAAAAATTGCAGAGCAGAAAATGCCCGATCTCAACGCAGGTTCACTTGAGGCTGCTGTCAGCATGATTGCCGGTACTGCCAGAAGTATGGGTATTACAGTAGTTGACTAATTAATCCGGGTGGGAGGATTATTCCGATTGACCACCTAACAATGGAGGAAGACTGATGAAACACGGTAAAAGATATGTTGACGCAGCTAAGCTCGTTGACAGAACTAAATTATATGATACAGGCGATGCTGTTCAGGCTGTAATTGATACAGCTAAGGCAAAGTTTGATGAAACCGTTGAGCTTCACATTAAGCTCGGTGTTGACAGCCGTCACGCTGACCAGCAGGTAAGAGGTGCGGTTGTTCTTCCTAACGGTACCGGTAAAAACGTAAGAGTTCTTGCTATCTGCAAGGGCGCTAACGAAGAGCTCGCCAAAGAAGCAGGCGCTGATTTTGTCGGCGCTGAGGATATGACACAGAAGATTCAGCAGGAGAACTGGATGGACTTTGACGTTCTTATCACAACTCCCGACTGCATGGGTCTTGTAGGTCGTCTCGGTAGAATCCTCGGTCCGAGAGGTCTTATGCCTAACCCCAAGGCAGGTACGGTAACTCCCGACATTGCTAAGGCTGTCAGAGAAGCTAAGGCAGGTAAGATTGAGTACCGTCTTGACAAAACAAACATTATTCACTGCCCCATCGGCAAGGCAAGCTTCGGCAAGGATAAGCTTGTTGAAAATCTTGACACATTGATGGATGCAGTAGTTAAGGCTAAGCCTGCTGCTGCAAAGGGTCAGTACATCCGCTCAGTTGCCGTTACTTCAACAATGGGCCCCAGCGTACGTATTAACCCCGCTAAATTCAGTGTTTAATTATTAATTAACTTATTTGCACATTGTGTAAATATATATCAAATTCGCTGTTCTAAAGACAGCAGGTGCAATAGCGTAAGGGTAGTTTTACCCGCCTGCCGAGGAAGATGCAAATTATACTTTGTATTTTTGCAGCCGTCCGCGGTATCGGACGGCTGTTTTTATGAACTGCGTAATTGGCTTATGCCGACGCAATATGTACACTTGACGTGTGCAGTTGCCATAAGAATATTCGGAGGTGAATTTAATTGCCAAGTCAGAGTGTTTTAGAGCAGAAAAAAGCTATTGTAGCACAACTTGCAGAAAGACTTAAAAGCTCAGTAACAGGTGTTGTTGTTTGCTATGAAGGTATCAATACCGAGGACGACACAAAGCTCAGAAAAGAGCTTCGTGAAAACGACGTTAAGTACACGGTTGTAAAGAACACACTTCTTTCACGTGCTTGTGACGAAGTAGGTCTTGAGGATATTAAGCCTGTTTTGGAGGGTACAACAGCTCTTGCTACAAGTGACACAGAGTATGCTGCCGCTGCAAGAATCCTTTGCAATTACGCTAAGGATCACGAAAACTTCAAGGTTAAGACAGCATACCTCGACGGTGCTGTAATTGATATGGATACAATCATATCTCTTTCAAAGCTCCCGTCAAGAGATGTTCTTCTCGCAAATGTACTCGGTGCATTCCAGGCACCTATCGCATCCTTTGCTCGTGCCGTACAGGCTATCGTTGACAAGGGCGGCGTAGAAGCATGCGCAGCTGAGGCTGCACAGGAAGAGGCTCCCGCTGAGGAAGCAGCTTCCGCCGAAGAAGCTGCAGCAGAATAATTTGCAGCTTAATTATTAACTTAAAAATTCCAATTTCTTATACGGAGGTAAATTAAAATGGCTTCAGAAAAAATTACTGCTATTATTGAAGAATTAAAGGGCCTTACAGTTCTTGAGCTTTCAGAGCTCGTTCACGCTGTTGAGGATGAATTTGGTGTATCAGCTGCTGCTGCTGTTGCAGTTGCCGGTCCTGCTGCTGACGGCGGCGCTGCTGCTGCTGAGCAGACAGAGTTCGAAGTTGTACTTAAGGGTGCAGGCGGCAACAAGATTGCTGTTATTAAGGCTGTTCGTGAGATTACAGGTCTTGGTCTTAAGGAAGCAAAAGCTCTCGTTGACGGTGCTCCTAAGACACTTAAGGAAGGCGTATCTAAGGACGACGCTGAAGCAATGAAGTCTAAGCTTGAAGAAGCAGGCGCTGAAGTTGAATTGAAGTAATTCAATTTTATCATTATTGCTTATAACTAAAGACAAAACGCAGGAACCTTGGTTCCTGCGTTTTTAATTTGATGAGAAGGATGAGAAAATTTAAAATGAAATAAAGGAAAATAATGAAAACTAAATTGTATTTTTAAATGTAGTGAATCCACAATGTTATTAATGCAGACTGTGTAAAAAGTACGGCTGCATTTTAATATGGGCAAGCGTACCGCGTGCTGATCGGTACGCTTGCAAATGCCAGCAGAGATTTTCTGCTGTGAGCAATATCACAATTTATGATACTGCCCGTGCTTTGCCGTGCAAAGCTTTGTAGAGAGTTTAAATAAAGAAAAAAAGATTATATATTATTAAAGCTTCGATATGTCAAAGCTGTTAATAATTAAATATAAGTTTATATCAATTATTATAAAACAAATAAACGTTAAAATCAAGTTGTTTTTTAGGTAAACACTATATAAATGTTAAAAATAAGCGCAAAAGCCGCTCTTTATTTTAATTCTTAATTAAAGAAATTACCTGTTCGGCTTTTTCAATTATACGCAGATCGTTGTCGTAGGAACAAAGGTTTTTTGCCTTAGATAAGTCAACCCAGATGTAGCTGTCGATTTCTTCCTCTTGAATCTTTACCCTGTCGGTATAAGTGCGAGCCAAAAAGAAAACAACGCGTTTGCGTATGCGGCCGAACGGACAGTATTCGCTGACTTCTCTGAAACCATCGTACAGCGTTACGTCGAGCCCTGTTTCCTCCTTGATTTCTCGAATAGCTGTCTGTTTTTCGTTTTCGCCTTTTTCAATATGACCTTTGGGAAAACTCCAATATCTGCCGTTGTTGTTCTTTACAAGCAGGATTTTTGTCGATTGGGAGGTTTTGTAAAAAACAACTCCGCCGCAGGACTTTTCGTACAGACAGTTAATTCTTTTAAGGGTTACATTTTTGAGAGTTGAGAGCAGTGTGCAAATCTGCGGCTCGTAAAATACATCGCCAACCGGAGCAACAATGGCACGTTCTTCATTAAGACCGTCAAAAGTTGCGGTAGCAATCACTATGCCGTCAAAATAATCGCTGATTTCTCTGCGTGAAACAACATATGCGTTTTTCATATGGATATGGTCTGACGTAATTCGTGCCGAATGAATTTTGTCGTTGATTTTTCCGAAAATAGTGACCTTTACCTTGTCGCCGATCATTGCGTACACTCCTTTCTCAAAAATTTTGAAAAAATGTGATAAAAAATTAATTAAACAGCGTGCTCATACTGTCGAGCTGAATTTGTGTGTTGGCACTCATAATGCCGTTGAGGAATAACACCTCATCAATTCCGTTTTCCTTGCAGTACTGAGGTAAATTTTTGCCGAATGTGCGGAAGTCAATTACGTGCACTTCCTTGTAGTTGTAAGTGAGATACGGAGCAAAAGCGTTGCCGTAGCTTTCCTTTACAACGGCTATTTTCTTATCCTGAGCTTTGTCCGAGCTTGATTTCAGCACGCTGAGCGGATTGTCACCCATCAAAAATACACCGTAGGTGTAGTCGCCTCCGGCAGCCGCGGAATAGTACGGACTGTCATAGGTGTTGACATTACCGTTTGTGTCTGTGATGTCTAATGTTACGTCATAAGGAAATTTCCAATAGTGGACGGTGTCGGTATCAAGCACATTTGGCGCGGTTTTCATAAACGTACCCGTAAAGCCCTCAATTGTGGCTTCGGTGCAGTCATCAAGTGACAATGCCGGCAACTTTTTTGTATCGGCAAAAGCCTTGTATGCATAATACGCGCCGAGTCCTGTCCAATGGTGATCAGACTTAAAGTAGATGTACTCTTTATTATGTTCGGAAAGATAATTATAGGCGTTAATAGCCGTTACTGATTTGTCAAGACCTGCATATATGGTTTTAATATTATCTGCCTGAGAAGTTGACGGAGCATCGCTGTCTTTAAGGCGCTGAGGAAGTCCCATTTCAGTGTGATTTGGAATTACCATATCATAAACAGTAACACCGCTGAATTTTTTTGCAAAACCGTTAACAGTCGTTGCGTATTTTTCAGCGCTTGATTCCGTACCGCCGAACAGTTCGTAACCCGCTTTGTTCCAAGCGTATATGTTATAGTATTGTGTGCCTTTTGAATTATCGTCATCAATTTGCGGAGTTTCAAAATAAGAAGCAGAAAGAACGTCGTTGCTTTGCTCCGGTGCATCCGATGCAGTTGTTGCAGCAACTGTGCTTGTTACTTTGTTTTGCTGTTCAATAGTATCTGTTGAAATTGATTTTTTATTATCCGTGCCGCACGCTTTAAACATAAGTACAATCAATGTTATTAAAACGGCTACGATAACTACCGCAGCTGATATAATGATAATACGGTTGCGGGTACGTCTTTTGTATTGACGTCTGCCTTGGCTGTTATATGTAGGACGTCTGTTGTAGCTGCCCTGACGACGCTGAACCTGACGGCGGCGATATTGGTTGCTGTCATAGCTGTCGTCAAAATTATTCAAATCAAAATAATCATTGTCGTTTCGGTTGCTCATAATACGCTCCTTATAAAATCATTTTAATCAAAACTTGAAATTATGATGTAAATGCTATAAACAAACTTATTATACTACAAATAACGATTAAAAACAATATGAATTTACAGTTTTCGCTCAAATTTGAATAAGACTTTTATCTTGTGCTCTGTAGCAGCGATGTTACAAATTTTAAAAATATTAAAAAAATAAAATAAAATATGACAAAAACTATTGATTTTCACAAAAAACTATTATACAATAGTATTGATAAAAACCGATTAATATCGGAAAACAAACGGAGGGGTTAAAATGACAAAGAAGTTAATAAGTCTTTTCACTGCTGCAATGCTTGTTATTTCAATGGCTGTTTTTGCACTACCAAGCGTTTCGGCTGCGGTTGACGAAAACGGTTGCTATGTTCCGTCAGAAGATATAATCACAGATGTCGGTACAAACAGATATTATTTTTATATGCCGTCTGAATGGATTAGCGATGATTACAAAGAGGAAACAAGTCATGCCGGTATTTACTGGTGGGGTAATGGTTTGGGCTATATTGACGATGTCACTAATGATTTTCTCGAATGGCCGGGTTACCTTACTCAGAAGGGCGACGTTGAAGGTGTTTTCTATGTGGATTGCCCTGCTGATGTTACAACAATTATATGGAACAACCACTTTAACGGCGGTGCGGATCCTAACAATCCCGTGTTTAAGCTTACAGCTGAGACAATTGCCATAGGTGCAGAGTATTATGATCCGGGTGAAAGCGATCTCTATCCCGACGGTACTGATAATTTTGACAATATGATTTATGTTTGCGACCACACGCTTACTTATGTAAATGACTTTGGTCAAAAAATATACCGTGGTGAGTGGTACTATTACTACGGGAACGGTCAGTACGGTACACATCCTACGCTTGAAGAAGCCGAAGCGGCAGGCGAGGTATTCACGGGCGACACTCATATTATTACTTCCGAAATTATCGGTGACGTTAACGGTGACGGAATAGTAGATGTAAGCGATGCGACAATTTTACAAAAAATGATTGTGGGAAGCGCAGTACTTACACCTGAGCAAGCATCGGCTGCCGACGTTAACAACGACGATGAATTGAGCATAATCGACGTTACATTGATTCAGAAATATTCGGCAGGTGTTATAAGCGAATTTTAAAATTAATTTTAATTACCATTAACTTTCAAGTGAAAAAGAAATAAAACGCAAAGCGCCGATGCACAGCTTCGGCGCTTTTTGTAACAGCAAAATCCGTTTATACTTTTACTTTTTCAATAGAAATTTCGCAAATAACAGCTTTATGTCGCAATGCACTTGAATGTACTGCTTTTTCGTGATAAAATATAAGTCAATAACGAATGTAATCGAGGGATAATTATGGAATATAAATTTTCCGACAGAGTATCAAATTTGAAGCCCAGCGCCATAAGAGAAATTTTTAAATATGCCGCCGACCCCGAAGTGGTTTCGCTTTCGGCGGGAAATCCGTCCCCCGACGCTTTCCCGATTGAGGCTATTGCGGAAATTTCTGCAAATGTACTGAAAAACGACCCTATTTCCGTTTTGCAGTACAGCGTGAGCGAGGGCTATACTCCGTTGAGAAATCACGTAAAAGAGTATATGAAAAAGGAGCATAATATCGGCAGAGATTTTGACGATATTCTTATTACGACGGGCGCTCAGCAGGTTATGGACTTGTGTTCAAAGGCGCTTGTAAATGAAGGAGAAACAATTATATGTGAAGCTCCTTCTTTTGTAGGCTCGCTTAACACATTCAGAAGCTACAACGCAAAACTCAGCGGCGTAACGGTTGAGTCCGACGGTATGAATATGGAGGAGCTTGAAGAAAAGCTCAGTACAATCCCCAATGTTAAGTTTATTTACACTATTCCGAATTTTCAGAATCCGTCAGGCGTTACAATGAGCCTTGAAAAGCGTAAAAAAATGTATGAGCTTGCCAAAAAATACGGCGTGCTGATTATTGAGGACAATCCCTACGGAGATTTAAGATACAGCGGCGAAAATGTGCCGAGTATCAAGTCGTTTGACGAGGACGGCATCGTCATTTACGCGGGTTCTTTCTCTAAGGTAATCGCACCCGGCATGCGTGTTGCTTACTGTATTTGTCCAACCACTGTTTTTCAAAAACTTGTTGTGTGCAAGCAGGCAGGAGATGTGCATACAAATATCTGGTCGCAGTATGTTTGCGATGAGTTTATGACAAAATATAACTTTAACGAACACCTCGCAAAGCTCAGAAAAATTTATGCCGCAAAGGCGGATTTTTGTATGGATTTGCTCGACAAATACTGCGCTCCCGCAATCACTTATCACAGAATTGACGGCGGCTTGTTTATTTGGTGTGATTTACCGAAAAACGTTGATATGCCTGAATTTTGCAAGCTTGCGGTACAGAACAAGGTTTGCGTAGTGCCCGGCAATGCGTTTTTAACCGATGAAAATATAGAATGTCACAGCTTCAGGATTAATTTTTCCACACCTACCGACGAACAGCTCGAAAAGGGCATTAAAATTCTGGGTGAGCTTGCCGGTAAAATCTGTAAATAACTTTGGAGGATATAATTATGGAAAACGAACAGAAAAAAGAGGTTGTATTCAGCGCGATACAGCCCAGCGGTTCTATTACGCTCGGCAACTATCTCGGCGCACTCAGAAACTGGGTTAAAATGCAGGACGAGTACAACTGCATTTACGCCCTTGCAGATTTGCATACAATTACCGTAAGACAAGATCCAAAGCAAATGCGTAAAAACATTCTTGACGCTTATGCTTCTTTGCTTGCCTGCGGAATTGACGTTGAAAAGAGCATATTTTTTATTCAGAGTCACGTGCATACCCATGCTGAAATGTCATGGCTTTTGAGCTGTTACACGCAGTTCGGCGAGCTTTCAAGAATGACTCAGTTTAAGGATAAATCAGCTAAACACGCCGACAACATAAACGCAGGCCTGTTTACGTATCCCGTGCTTATGGCAGGCGATATTCTTTTGTATCAGGCTGACAAGGTGCCAGTAGGCGCCGACCAAAAACAACACATTGAAATTACACGAAACATCGCCGAAAGATTCAACGGACTTTACGGCAACGTGTTCAAAATTCCCGAGGGCTTTATTCCAAAAAACGGAGCAAGAGTAATGAGCTTACAGGATCCTACAAAGAAGATGAGCAAGTCTGACGAAAATGCCAACGGCTGTGTTCATTTGCTTGACCCGCCCGAAGTTATTATGAAAAAATTCAAGCGCGCCATTACCGACAGCGAAGCCTGTGTGCGTTATGCTGAAGGTAAAGACGGTGTTAACAATCTAATGGCTATTTACAGTGCCGTTACGGGGCTTAGCTATGAACAGATTGAGCACGACTTTGACGGCAAGGGATACGGCGACTTTAAAACCGCAGTCGGCGAGGCTGTTGTGGAAACTCTGCGTCCGATTCAGGAAAAATACAATCAGTACATCAGCGACAAGGCTTATCTTGAGGAGTGTTATCGCAAGGCTGACGAGATTGCGCTTAAAATCAGTTCACGTACACTCGGCAAGGCGATGAAAAAGGTCGGCTTTGTGCTTTAAATTCAAAATAAACAGGGAGCATTGCTCCCTGTTTTTGCATATTCGGCAGAAAAATTGAAATTAATAATAGTCTATATAAGGTGTTTTCCGATTTGATAAACGGCGTTGTTATCGCAAATTTTTTTGCCGTTTTCTTTTACCCGTGCACTTTCAATTTTACTGCCTCTTTTGGCGCAGTATTCCGACAAAATCCGTTTGGTTTGCTTTGGTACATTACAGTAGTCAAAAATCAGGTAGTAGTTGTCGTTGTAGAGATAGGCTGAATTTTTGTTGCAGTAAATGTTTTGGCGATACAGCTTTTCAATTACTTCAAGAAAATTCGAGCTGTTGCCGATTTTATAGCAGACGCTTGGAACTGAGCCTTTAATTTTATATCGTTTGTGCAGAATTTTGTCGGCGGTTATCAAAATATAACAATCATCGCCGATTTCTATTGCTTCAAGCTGAACGTTTTTGCCGTTTATCTCAAGTCCTGTTTTCTGACATGCAAGGCGCATTATTCTGAGCAGGATTCTGCGCGAATGAATGTCGTTTAAGCCGAGAGTGTCGAAGCTCAGCGAAAAATCACGCATATCCTGACTGCACAGTATGATAAGGGCACGGTTTTCAGATAGCTTTTCAACTGTCAAAATCATTCCTCCCGTAAAGAACTGCCATTATCATATTATGATGATACCGCTTTTTTTGCAAGTAATTATTAGTGGAAATTTGACAGGAAAATATCAACATATAGTATTGCCATTTTTAGTTTATAATGATAAAATTATCTTAAAAATTATATCTGAAAGGATGATTTGTATGCCGAAATGGCTCAATGATGCGGTATTCTATGAAATTTATCCGCAAAGCTTTAACGACACCAACGGCGACGGTATCGGTGATATTAACGGTATCATTGAAAAGCTCGACTACGTAAAGGGGCTCGGCTGTAATGCCGTGTGGCTTAACCCTGTTTATGACTCACCTTTTATGGACGCAGGTTACGATGTGCGCGACTACAAAAAGGTTGCTCCCCGATACGGCACAAACGATGACCTCGTAAGACTTTTTGATGAGGCTCACAAAAAAGGCATTAAAATTTTGCTTGACCTTGTTCCGGGGCACACTTCGGATACACATCCATGGTTTTTAGAGGCTAAAAAAGCGGCTGTAAACGAATACACAAACCGCTATATCTTTACAAAAAATGTTTGGGATGCTCCGCCCGAATACAGAATGATGTGTGGACTTTGCGAAAGAAACGGTAACTATATGGTTAACTATTTCAGCTCGCAGCCTGCTCTTAACTACGGTTTTGCCGAGATTACACACCCCGAATGGCAGCTTCCCACAGACCACCCCGACTGCCTTGCCACCGTTGAGGCAATCAAGGATATTATGCGTTTCTGGCTTGACAAGGGCGCTGACGGCTTCAGAGTGGATATGGCAGATTCACTTGTAAAAAATGACGATGACAAAATAGCTACCGCCAAAATCTGGAGAGGCGTAAGAGAAATGCTCGACAGGGAATATCCCGAAGCTGCGCTCGTTGCCGAATGGTGCAATCCTCAGCGTGCAATCAACGACGGCGGTTTCCATATGGATTTTTACCTTGACCATGCGGGCAACGGCTACAATACCCTTTTCCGCGGAGGCGAATGGGGCGACGAGGCTGCGTTTAATCCTAACGGCAAAGGCAGTCTTAAAACATTTGTTGAAGAGTATCTTCCCGCATACGAAAGCTCAAAGGACAACGGCTATATCAGCTTTATGACCAACAACCACGATATGCCGCGTGTTACCGCGTATCTTGATAAGCAGGCTGTAAAGCTTGTTGACGCATTTATCTTTACAATGCCGGGCGTACCGTTCCTTTACTACGGCGATGAAATAGGAATGAGATACCAAAGCAATCTCGTAAGTAAAGAAGGCGGTTTCAGCAGAACGGGTTCTCGTACTCCAATGCAGTGGGGCAGCGGCAAAAATCTGGGCTTCTCCACAAGCGATGAGCCTTATTTGCCTGTTGACAAGAGCGATGATGCTCCTACAGTTGAAAATCAGAAGGATGGCCCCGACAGCATTTATAAGGTTATTACGGATATGATTGCGCTTCGTCACAAGTACGACGACCTAAAGGGCAACGGCGACCTTGAGTTTATTTATGAGGAGGGCAAGCTCCCGTTTGCGTACAGGAGAGGTAACCTCGTAATGTTCTTTAATCCGCTCGGTAATGAAAGTGAAATTAAGACCGATTACAGCGGTAAAAAGGTTTACGAGCTCGGTAATGCAGAGTTTGCCGACGGTAAAGTAAAAATGGGCCCGCAGAGCTTTGTTATGATAGAGCTTTAATTTAAAATTAAACAATCGGATTAAATAAGGAGCTGCCGCTAATCGAAAGATTCAGCGACAGCTCCGTTAGTTTTGCCTGCTTTTGCGTGAGTCGAGGAAGTCCTGCAAAATAATTGCGGCAGCTACCTCATCGACAACATTTTTACGTTTTTTGCCTCTGGTGTTAGTGGTGTTGAGAAAATTGTGCGCCGTTACGGTTGTGCCTCTTTCGTCCTGCATAACGGTTTCAATCCCCGTCAATACATTTAGCTTTTCGGCAAACTCTCTTGCATTTTTAGCGCTTTCACCTTCGCTTCCGTCCATATTTTTCGGAAGTCCGACAACAATCAGCTCAGCCTTTGTTTCTTTTGCCGTCTGCATTACGTCGTTCAAAAGCTTTGAGGGAGATTTTTGAAATATAACTTTGTAGGGAGACGCCAAAAATTCCGTTTTGTCGCACACGGCAATTCCTGTTCTCGCTTTTCCCAAGTCAACCGACATTATAATCATAGCAATTATCCTTTCAAATATCTTATAAAGACATTATAAAATAAAATCTTCCGCTTAACAATATATTTCTCATTTTTTACTCTGGTTTTCAGCTTTTATTTTCGTTGTAATGCGTGACAAAAGGCTTAAATTAAGTATGTTTATACCTATAATTCCATCTTGGAATAATATAACTTAAAAATTTTATCATTTCATTTTTATGCGACGGCGAGTGCAAATTATTTCAACCTGTCTTTAAAATTCTACAAAAGAATATAAAAATATTCATTCACATACCGACAAAACAAAATGCTTCCGCTTTATATAATAGAGTTAAAAAGTAACCCACTTGGGGATAAAGGACGTAGAATTTATGGAAAGTCAAAAAACAATGCGAGTAAAAAGAACACGTCCGCAGGACAGTATTCTGAAAAGCGGTCTTATGACTGCGGTGTATTTTGTGTGCGGCATAGTGGTGTCAAAGGGCGCTGTTTTGGGCAGTTTGGCGCCGTTTGGGGCGTCGTATGCAGCAGCGGTTCCGAAAAAACATCTTGTTTCTGCACTTTTGGGAACGGCGTTCGGCTACATACTGCTTACGCCGTCGGACGGTTTTCGCTACATTGCGGTAATTGCTGCAATCGGGGGAATACGCTGGCTTATGAGCGATTTAAAGAGAATAAGCAGCAGCAAAATTTTTGCTCCGCTTGTTGCGTTTTTGCCGATATTGGCAACGGGAGTAGCTTTACTGTTTGTAAGCACAAGCACTCTTTCATCGTTTGCCGACTGCGTTATTGAGGCGGTGCTGGCGGGCGCTGCGGCGTATTTTATAAATGTTTCGGTTTCCCTTGCCGACGACCGTCGGGGACTCGGTTCATTTACCCAGCAGGAGACGGCAAGTCTTGTTATGACCGGCTGCATACTTGTGTTGGCGTTTGGCAGCCTGACCGTTTACAATATTTCGCTCGGAAGAATTATTGCCGTGATTATTGTAATGTTGTGTGCAAGGTACGGCGCGATTACCGGCGGCGCCGTAAGCGGAATTGCGACGGGTGCGGTGTTCAGTATTGCGGGCAGACAGCAGAATTTTATATGCGGGTGCTATGCTTTCGGCGGACTTATGTCGGGACTGTTTAAGCCGCTCGGTAAGTTTGGCTGCGCAATTGCGTTTGTAATTGCAAACGGCGTAATGTGTCTGGTCTTCGGCAGCAATTTTTCGGTTATGAACGTGTTTATAGAAAGTTTAATCGGCGCAACCGTGTTTATGATTTTGCCAAAGGAGCTTGAGAGCTTTATTTCGCCGTTGTTTTCAACGGAAAGCACAATATCGCTTGCCGATACTTTGAGAAAAAACATTGTGATGAGGCTCGAATATGCGGCAAAGGCGGTTTACAACGTCAGAAATGATGTAAACAAGGTGTCCGACAAATTGCAAAAGCTGTATTCACCGTCGTTTGAATCCGTGTGCGAACATACAAAAAACGAGGTGTGCGCCAATTGCGGTTTAAAAACTTACTGCTATGAGCATAAGGGCGGAGTGACTTACGACGACTTTCACCGTTTGGAGGAACTGCTTGAAACGCAGGGAAAAATAGACGAAATTGATATTGAGAATGTGTTTGTAAAAAACTGCTGCAAAAGAGGAGAAATTGCACAGTCAATGAACGCAAATTACAGAGAATACCTTTCGTCGCTTGATGCTCAACGAAGAGCGTCGGATATACGCGCGACTGTGGCGGGGCAGTTTTCGGGAGTCAGCGATATTTTGAGCGACCTTTCAAAGGAATTTGAAAACACGATGAAGTGTGACTCTGAAAGCGCCCAAAGAATTATGTCGGCGCTCAATGCGGCGGGAGTAATTCCGATTGAATGTGTTTGTCTTATCGGCGAAAACGGCAGGATGACGGTGGAGCTTGAGCTTTCGTCAAAATCGGAAAATAAAATTTCACGAGGCGCACTTATGCGAGAGGTGTCGCGCCAATGCGGCAGACGTTTTGATTTGCCGGCAGTTACAAGTGAAGGCGACAGAATAAGAGCGGCGTTTTGCGAAATGCCGGTGTTTGATGTAGAGATAGGCTCGGCTCAGCACATTGCCGACAACGGCAAACTATGCGGCGACTGTATTGACTATTTCAACGACGGAACAGGCAAGCTGTACGCAATTGTGTGCGACGGTATGGGCACAGGCGGAAGAGCGGCGGTTGACGGAAATATGGCGGTTTCGGTGATGTCGCGATTGCTGAAAAGCGGTCTTTCCGCCGACAGTGCGTTGCAGATAACAAACTCAGCCTTGATGGTGAAAAGCGAAGATGAGTCGCTTTCCACCGTGGACATTACGAGCATTGATCTGTATACCGGCAGAGTGACTGTCAAAAAAGCGGGTGCACCGCTGACTTTTGTTAAGAAAAGCGGAAGAGTTGTGACAAAGGAGATGCCGTCGCTCCCTGCGGGAATTTTAAACGGAATAAAATTTTCAACCGACACATTCGGTCTTACTACGGGAGATATGATTGTTATGATATCTGACGGAGCTGTTACAGGCGACGACAAATGGCTTGAGAAGCTGATTCGTTCCTGGAGTGAAGGAAGTGTGCAGGATTTGGCTCAGGCGGTAGTTGAAGAAGCTGCCAAACGCCGAAACGGCGAATATGAGGACGATATTACTGCGCTTGCTATGAGAATTACCGATAACGGCGAATAAAAAGAGCAGATACTTTTGGTATCTGCTCTGAATATCCCCAAGATATTTTTGCGTGATTAATTGTTTACAACACCCATATATACGGGAATGTCGCTCTCGTTGTCAAGCAACAGGAAGATAAACGGACGGTCAAATTTGATTGTTTCATCGGTTTTTTCAAGCTCTTTGACTCTGTTTTCGGAAAGCGTTACGGAGTCGTTGTTTGTAAGACCGCCTATACCCTTTGCCGTCAACGAAATTTGAGGTGTTATCTGATACATTTCGTTTAGTTTAAAATCTTCGGTGCGGGTGAGATTTGAAAAATCAGCGTCGTCTGTGAACAAAGTGGGAAGTCCGCAATTTTGAAGTACCGATGACACGGACTCAGTTGTTGTGCCGCCGTCGATTGAAAACTCGGGAATTTTAACGGTTGTCTTTTTGATTATGTCAAAGCTTTCAAGCAGAGTTGAAAACTCAAGATAGTCAAAGTCGGAAACATATTCGTCTATTGAGATATTTTCATTCGGCATAACAAGCATAAGCTTGAGCGGAGTGTTTTTGGTGTATTTGATTGCGCCGGTAGCGCGTTCGCTTTTGAGCTTGGTTTCGTTGGATGTGAGGTAATTTACATTGCGCTCTCCCGAATCGGCGTTGAACTTACCCTCTTCAATATCCGATTGTGAATACGCTTCAAGCCATAAATCGGCAATGTCCGATGCGGTAACGGAAATTGCGTAATCGGAGCTGTTGAGTTTTGAAACGGCGTTTTTATCGGTAAAGTCGGAGAAAAGCTTGTTGACCTTAGACAGAGCGTTGTCGTCATCAAACAAAAAGCGATATATCCCGCTGCTGTAGAAGTTTGCGTTTGTCTGCAAAAAAGAAGAGCGAGTATCGGCTTTGTCGTTGAAGAAGAAGCTGTTTTCAAAGCGGACAAACTCGGAATTTGTATTTTCGATTTCTTTGCCGGAAAGAGAGTCCTTTTCGTTTTTCTCTGTTTTGCCGACCTCTTCAAGACGACTTTTAAAGTATGACGAACATTCGTTTAAATCGTCCAGTGTGAGGTCTTTGCCCAGGGCGACGGAAATTTCATTTTGAGTGTCGCCGCCCGCGCCGTTTGAAAGCAGGGAAAGCTGCAAAACAGCTGACGACGGTGCAAATACAAAGCTTTTTCCGTCAGAATGATTTTGCGAATAGTAATTTCTGAAATATCTAAGCTCAAAGTTGCTTATAGAGCTTGCATAGGTGGCGTAAGACAGCGGTGTCGAGTCTGCACCGTCTGCATAGTTGTAGCTGTATGTGGGGTCGGTATTTCGTGTGTAGTCCTTTGTGAGATCTTCTTTTCCCGAAAATTCATCAGGCTCCGAGCACGCACAAAGGCTGACTGTTGCCATTGCAGCGGCAAGGATGATAGCTAAAAATTTTTTCATTGTTATGATCTGGCAGTTCCTTTCTTATTTATTTTCAGAGCAAAGCTTTTGCGCCAACTCAAAAATTTTCTCCGCGGAATCAGGTATGTGGAGGTTTGACGCATTTTGTTTCATCTGTTCAAGCTTTTCCTTTGATGACAAAAGGTCAATAATTTGGTTTGCGCCGTTATTTTTGTCAAGCATAACAGCGGCGTCAGCATTTACGAGGAAATCGGCGTTTTCTCGTTCCTGTCCCGGAAAAGCGCTGTAAATTGCAAGCGGGAGCTTGCAGGCAAGGCTTTCGGTTACGGTTAGTCCGCCGGGCTTTGTTACGATAATGTCGGAAATATGCATATAGTCCTCAACGTTGTTGACAAAATACAAAAGCTTGGTGTTTTTTTCGGTTTCGAGTTTTGAAATTTCTTTTTCAAGTTTTTCGTAAAGTTTTTTGTTGTGTCCCGTGATAACGATAAACTGCATATTTTTTCCTTTTTTGGCAAGGTCGGTGTAAAAATCAAGCACATCGTTAACGCCGAAAGAACCTGCCATAAGCAGCACGGTGGGAACATTTGGGTCAAGGTGCTCACGCTTGCAGATATCTTCCTTTGAATAAGGAGCGGTAAAACAGTCAAAAATAGGGATACCGTAAGGGTAAACGATAGCTTTGTCAACGCCGTAAGTATCGACAAGTTTATCGCACATTTGCGGTTCCGCAACTATGTAGGCGTCAATGTAAGGACCTATATAGGTGCGGTGCGCGTCGTAGTCGGTAATTATGCTGATTGCCTTTACGTCTGTTTTTCCCTTGCGTTTAAGACGTGATACCATTGTTGTTACAAACGGATGACAAATTATTAAGGCGTCGGGTTTAAAACTGTTGATTTCCTTTAGCAGTCTGTCGGACATAAGCGTGTTGGAACGTGTTACCGCCTTGTACATAAGTGTTTTGCGGTCGGTAATCTTGTAACATTCGCCGTAAACCTTTGGAATTTTAGTCGCCATAAAGTGGTATCCGCCGCAAACGGTTTTGTCGTAAACCTTGCCGATTGATTTCATTGCGTCAACTACCTTTACGGTTGTCTGCGGACTTACCGAGTGTATTTTTGCCTCCAAAGCGGCAGCGGCACGTTTGTGACCGCCTCCGGTTGAGGCTGTAAAAATTAAAATTTTCATCGTTCCACCTTGAAAAATATGTTTGTCTTTAGATTGAGTTTTTTAATACATTCAAAGCCGGCAGCGCATATTGCTCTGCAAATTCAGTAGTGGATTGTGTCCCACCGCTGAATTTTGATAATGAACGCCGCTTATAGAGGCGGAGGGCATTATTCTGCTTGTTATACATATTTAATTATACATATTTTTATTATTAATTCAATGCTTATTTTACGAATCTTTATATCATAAGTATTGTGTTATTGTTACATTCTTTTGTATTATATGTTTTAAGATACACAAAATTTATCGCAAAAAAATTCCATAAATTTGTGTTTTTACTCTTTATTTTTTCTTTGCTTTATAGTACAATATTATTAATCTGTATTAGTTAAGTAGGAATTAAACTAAAATTAGATTTTTTATTAGTTTTGGGGTGAATTATTTGAATAGGGACTATAATGACAATTACAACGACTGGCTCGTTATGGATGACGAGGTAGTTGATATTGCAGCTAACAATGCGCCTGTATCAAAACCGCAAAAAAGCGAAAGATACGATAAACCGCAAAAAAACAAAAGCAAGAAAAAAACCGCTGTTATTATTGCTTGTGTTGCCGCTGTTATAATTGTTGCCGGCGGAATTACCGGAATTTGCCTTTGGAATAACGATACGATTCAAGAGGAATTGCTCAATAAGGAGTTTACGTTTGATGACGGAGTAACCGTTTCGGGCGTTTCAATTGCCGGCAAAACGATGGAGGAAGCAAAGGCTTTGCTTACCTCCAATGAAAGCAGTTTTATAAAGCCCGTTAAAATTACGGTAAATGCAAACGGAGAAAATTATCAACTTACAGAGGCGGATTTTCAGTATACCTACAATATTGACGAAGTTTTGAATCAAATTAAATCCGACCTCGAAAATGATAACCGGACTGCTGCGTCTGATTATTCTCAGGGCGCAACTCAGTCGCTTTCATATGATGTTACGGCAACTGTTGTTGAGGACTCAATCCAGGAAAACGTAAAAAAGATTGAGGAAAAAACCAACAAGGATCCCGAAAATGCAACGGTTACAAAGTTCCATCCTTTTGCTGGCGAACGTTTTGAATACAAGGAAGCATCTGTAGGTTACAAACTTGATACAGACGATCTCTTGTCAAAGATTAATAATACCTTTGCGCAGAATCTGAGCGAAGACACAATTACTGCCGATGTGCAGGAGGTTAAAGCTGAAATTTCCGTTGACGACATTAAAAAGAATGTTGTTCAGCTTTCACGCTACGAAACTGTTTCTTATAACAACGCCAACGGCACTTCAAATATGAAGGTGTCTTTGGAGGCATGCAACGGTTCAATTATCAATCCGGGTGAAACATGGTCGTTTAATAAGTGCACGGGCGACTCAAACCTTGAATCAAACGGTTACAAGCCTGCTCAGGTTATTTCCGAGGGTGCGCTTGTTGACGGTGTCGGCGGAGGCATTTGCCAGTCAAGCTCGACAATTTATAATGCCGCAATCAGAGCAAATATGACCGTTGAGGAAAGATATAATCACAAGTGGGCGTCATCTTATGTACCCACGGGGCTTGATGCTACAATTGATTATCCCCGCCTTGACCTTAAGCTTTCAAACCCGACTGACTATCAGATGTTTATGGAGTGTAAGCTTGACGGCAAAACCCTGATTGTTTCTATCTGGGGTTACAAATCAGACACTTACGACAGCGTTACGTGTGAAAATGAAATAGTTAAAAAAGGTGATTCAAGCTATACCGTTAAGGCATGGCGTGTGTATATCAAGGACGGCAAGGAAGTTAAAAAAGAATCTTTGGGTTCTTCGACATATGACTCTAAAAACGGCTACATCTTTAAAAACGCCGAAAATGACTCAAATGTAAAGGCTGTATCAAACAGCAACAATGACGAAAAGAAGAATGCAACTTCACAGGTATCGCAGAGTTCTTCGTCAAGCAGAGTTCAGTCGAGCAGCAGAGCGTCGTCTTCGAGTAAGCCGGCTTCATCATCAAGCAAGCCTGCGTCTTCATCATCGAGCAAACCGACTTCATCATCAAGCAAGCCGACTTCCTCAAGCAGTCAAACCGAAAAGCCTACTCAGGCGCCGACGAGCAGTACAAGCGGCACAAGTTCAAAGCCTCAGGAAAGTTCGTCAACAGAATCCGAATCAGTAAATGTAACAGAAGAGTAAATTATTTAATAAAATTCTCCCTTTTGCAGATAATAGCTGTGAAAGGGAGTTTTTTTATGATACGAAGAATAGGAAAATACACAATCGGATTTGAAGAAACGCCGTCAATAATAGGCTATGCTTCCGTTGCGGGAAAAATGGAAAACGAAGGTCCTCTCGGTGGAAGTTTTGATAAGGTGATCTACGACAGCTACGACGGCCTTGACACATATGAGCAGGCTGAAAGTATGCTGCAAACAGAGGCGGTGTCATTGGCAATTTCAAAGGCGGGACTTAAAGCCGATGATATTGACTGCATTTTTGCAGGGGATTTGCTTAACCAGTGCACAGGCTCAAGTTATGCGCTTCTTGATTTTAATATTCCTTATCTTGGTCAGTACGGTGCTTGTTCCACCATGGCTCAGGGACTTATTATGGCGTCGATATTTGTAGAGAGCGGCGCGGCTAGTATTGCAATGTGTACCACATCATCGCACTTTTGTTCGGCGGAACGTCAATACAGATTTCCTCTTGAATACGGCGGTGTGCGTACTCCCAGCGCACAGTGGACCGTTACCGGTTCGGGCAGCTGCGTGCTGAAAAATGTAAAAAAAGGTCCGTCAATTGCACGTGCAACCGTGGGCAGAATAGTCGACCTTGGTATTAAAGACGCCAACAATATGGGCGCCGCAATGGCTCCCGCGGCGGCTCAGACGCTGAAAAATTATTTTGAAGATACGCAGACTCAGCCGTCCGACTATGATTTGATTTTGACGGGCGATTTGGGAGAAGTAGGAAGCAAATCTCTATATGACTTACTGAAGAGAGAGGGAATAGACATCAGCTCGCGCCACAACGACTGCGGTCTTATAATTTACGACAGAAAAAAGCAGGACGTTCATTCGGGCGGCTCGGGATGCGGCTGCGCAGCTTCGGTGTTCTGCTCAAAGATTTTGTCCGAAATGTGTGACGAAAAAATTTCAAACATTCTTTTTATGGCAACAGGCGCGCTTATGAGTCCTACTACCTGTGGTCAGGGCGCGGGAATTCCGTCAATTGCGCATCTTATAAATGTAAAAAACAGATAAATTTTTAAAAAACTCTGTTCAAAATTAAATTTATATGCTATAATGAACGTAATGTAAAAATTAGCGGCTGTTAAATATTATATTGTTACAGGAGTTGCGTTTATGTTTGGCAGAATACAGAACCTTGATAACAGAGTTCTTGAGTCAATAGGCAAAATTCATAAGCCGATTTTAAATAAAATAATGATAGCCGTTTCCAAATCGGGCAACCTCGGACTTGTCTGGTGGGGAATCTGCACTGTATTCTTGGTTAGACCTCAGTGGAGATTGACGGGATTTAATTTTATTTTGGCGCTTGCCATTGCTCACCTGATGGGTGAAATTACAATTAAACACATTGTAAAGCGAGTGCGACCGTGCCATCATTTGGGCGACGATGAGCAGCTCATTGACAGACCCAGGTTTTATTCTTTTCCGTCGGGTCATACAACAGCTTCTTTTGCCGTAGTGGGCGTTGCTCTTATGAGGTGTTGCCCGTTGACTTTGGCGCTGATATTGCTTTTGGCTTCAACGATGGCTTTTTCTCGAATTTATCTCAGGGTGCACTACCTTACCGACGTTGTGGTGGGAGTGCTTTTGGGATTTGTGTGCGGAGTTGCTTCGGTATTTATTTTTAACGCTTTTGTTCCCGCATATTTTCTGTAATTCCTATAACTATAATAAATTTAAAAATATAAGCAGAGGGTTGACCTCTGCTTTTTTGCTGTTGTCGGTATAAAAATTTACCTTTTGGCAATACTTTTTATAAAGTGATTGTCGGGAGGTAATGTTTTGCAGTACGGCAAAGTTGAAATTTGCGGCGTCAACACCTCAAAGTTGAAGTTGCTCAAAGAAAGTGAAAAGCGCGAGCTTTTAAAAATTATAAAAAATGGCGCTCCTAAGGAAAGGGAAGAGGCGCGTGACAAAATGATAAAAGGCAACCTCAGGCTTGTGCTGTCGGTGATTCAGCGTTTTACAAACCGAGGTGAAAATCCCGACGACTTGTTTCAGGTGGGCGTAATCGGGCTTATTAAGGCAATTGATAATTTTGACCCTGATCTTGACGTCAGATTCAGCACCTACGGTGTGCCGATGATTATCGGCGAGCTTAGAAGGTATTTGCGGGACAACAATTCGGTGCGTGTATCACGCTCTATGCGTGATACGGCTTACAGAGCAATGCAGGTCAAGGAAGAACTGATAAACAAAAACGGCAGGGAACCGACGGTTGAGGAAATTGCCGAGATTTTGGAAGTGCCCAAGGAAAATGTTGTCCTGTCGCTGGAGGCTATTGTTGAGCCGGTTTCACTGTATGAACCTGTGTTTTCCGACGGCGCCGACACAATTTATGTGATGGATCAGATAGGTGACAAGAGCGACGAGTCGTCATGGCTTGAAGAACTTTCCTTTAAAGACGCGATGAAAAATCTGTCGCAGCGTGAAAAGCAGATACTTTCGCTTAGATTTTTCAGGGGAAAAACCCAGATGGAGGTAGCCAATGAAATCGGCATTTCTCAGGCTCAGGTCAGCAGAATAGAAAAAGGCGCGCTTAATTCAATTAAAAACAGTATGTGATATAACAAAACAAACGGCAGAAAAACTATTAAAAGTTTTTTGCCTGCTGTATTTTTATCAAAAGCACCGTTTCGGCGGTGCTTTTGCTTTGTATACTATTTACGTATACACCTGTTTTCCGGAGATTCGGGATATAAGCAACAAAAAACCCTTTCCGCAATTTAACGGAAAGGGATAAATTTTTGATTTATTTTGCGTAGTCGGAAGCTCTGCTTTCACGGATGATGTTAACTTTAATCTGTCCGGGATATTCAAGCTCTTCTTCAATCTTTTTGCAAATTTCTCTTGCAAGCGGTATCATACGTTCGTCGTTAACGACTTCGGGTTTAACCATTACACGTACTTCTCTGCCTGCCTGGATAGCAAATGTGCGCTCAACGCCGTCAAATGATGAGGCAACCTCTTCAAGTTTTTGCAGACGTTTGATATAGTTTTCAACATTCTCACGTCTTGCGCCGGGTCTTGCGGCGGACAATGCATCGGCCGCCTGAACAAGGCAGGCTACTATTGTTTTTGCTTCAACGTCGCCGTGGTGAGCCTGAATAGCGTGAATAACAGCGTCGCTTTCTTTATATTTTCTGGCAATATCCACACCTATTTGAATGTGTGTGCCTTCAACCTCGTGGTCAATCGACTTACCTATATCGTGCAAAAGTCCTGCACGCTTGGCAACTGTCGGGTCAAGTCCGAGTTCACTTGCCATCATTCCGGCGAGGAATGAAACCTCAAGCGAATGGTTCAGTACGTTCTGACCGTAGCTTGTACGGTAACGCAAACGACCGAGAAGCTTGACAATCTCGGGATGAACGTTGTGAATACCTGCTTCGAGCACTGCGCGTTCACCTTCGTGTTTGATTGTAGCTTCAACCTCGCGTCTTGCTTTTTCGACGGTTTCTTCAATCCTCGCGGGATGAATACGTCCGTCCGCAATAAGTTTTTCAAGTGCGATTCTCGCAACCTCACGTCTGACTGGCTCAAAGCAAGAAAGTGTAATTGCTTCGGGAGTATCGTCGATAATGAGGTCAACACCCGTGAGCGTTTCAATCGCTCTTATGTTACGTCCCTCACGACCGATTATACGTCCCTTCATTTCGTCATTGGGGAGAGGAACAACTGAAATTGTAGCTTCCGCTACCTGATCGGCGGCAAGTCTTTGAATGGCAAGAGAAATAATGTTTCTCGCCTTGTCGTCGGCTTCTTCCTTAAGCTGTTCGGTGTATTCCATAATTTTAACCGATTTTTCGTGTGTAAGCTCGTCCTCAAGCTGAGTGAGCAAATAGTTTTTAGCCTGTTCGGCTGTGTAGCCTGAAATTTTTTCGAGCATTTCAAACTGACTTTTCTTAATGGTTTCAATCTCTTCAAGCTTTGCTTCGGTTTCCTTAAGCTTTTTGGAAACCTTTTCTTCCTTTTTCTCCATATTGTCAAGTTTGCGGTCAAGAGTTTCTTCCTTTTGTTGGATACGACGTTCCTGACGCTGAACTTCTTTGCGACGGTCGGAGATTTCCTTTTCACTCTCTGTTCTGAAACGGTGAATTTCGTCCTTACCTTCAAGGACAACTTCTTTTTTCTTTGCTTCGGCTGACTTAATAGCATCCGAAACAATTCGTTTTGCCTCTTCCTCAGCGCTGCCTATTTCTTTTTCGGCGGAATTTTTTCTGATGGCAATACCGGCGAAAACACCGATAGCACCGCCGATAATCAACGCGGCAACTATGCAGATAATGGCAACCCCAATCTGCATTTTGACACCTCCTTATTTAGTTTTTTTTGTTCAAAATTTAATTCCCAATCAAAAAACCTTTAAGGGTGCCGTTAGCAAGATATTTAATTGTGTTTTTACTGGTTATTAGATTGTCACGATTACAGTATATAAAAGCCGTAAAAGGCAGAGATAAATAATGCAGTTCTATAACAAAAACGCCATAAAAATTGAAAAAATATCTATATATAACGGCTCTTTTAAAGAGTCTGATTAAAAAATAAGCAAAAAACATTATTTAATACAAAAAATTATTTGAAATTATTTAAAAATATTATAAATGTTTTTCGCAAATAATCGCAATTTACGATTATCCTTATTAATTCTATAATAATTTGTATGAATTGTCAAGAATAAGTAAGTCAAAATTACAAATAAGTAATTATGAACAAGAATTATATATCGTTATTTTGTAAACTTATTTTATAAAATAACTGAAAAACGAGGGATTTTATTTGAAATTTTACATAATTTGTAAAAATCAAAAAAATTTTCGTTAAATCTTTGTCAAACTATTGAAGAAATGAAAAAAATGTAATATAATTAAAGTACCTTAAATTTTAGGAGGAATTTTTTATGTCAGTAAAAGTTGCAATTAACGGTTTCGGCCGTATCGGCCGTCTTGCTTTCAGACAGATGTTCGGCGCTGAAGGCTATGAGGTAGTAGCAATCAACGACCTTACAAAGCCCGCTATGCTCGCAGATCTTCTTAAGTACGATACTGCTCAGGGCGGTTACTGCGGCAGAATCGGTGAAAATCTTCACACAGTTGAATCTACCGATAACTCAATCATCGTTGACGGTAAGGAAATCACAATCTATGCTATGGCTAATGCTGCCGAGCTTCCTTGGGGCGAAATCGGCGTTGACGTAGTATTGGAGTGCACAGGCTTCTATACATCAAAGGCTAAGAGCCAGGCTCACCTTGACGCAGGCGCTAAGAAAGTTGTTATTTCTGCTCCCGCAGGCAACGACCTTAAGACAATCGTTTACAGCGTAAACGAAAAGACTCTTACAAAGGAAGACAAAATCATCTCTGCAGCTTCTTGTACAACAAACTGCCTTGCTCCTATGGCAGACACACTTAACAAATATGCTGAAATCCAGAGCGGTATTATGTCAACAATTCACGCTTACACAGGCGACCAGATGATCCTCGACGGTCCTCACAGAAAGGGCGACCTCAGAAGAGCAAGAGCAGGTGCTGCTAACATCGTTCCTAACTCAACAGGCGCTGCTAAGGCTATCGGTCTTGTAATTCCCGAGCTCAACGGTAAGCTCATCGGTTCAGCTCAGCGTGTTCCTGTTCCCACAGGTTCAACAACAATTCTTACAGCTGTTGTTAAGGGCAAAGACGTAACAGTTGAAGGCATCAATGCTGCTATGAAGGCTGCTGCTTCAGAGTCATTCGGTTACAATGAAGATCCCATCGTTTCTTCAGACGTTATCGGTATGAGATACGGTTCACTCTTCGATGCTACTCAGACAATGGTATCAAAGATTGCTGACGACCTCTACGAAGTACAGGTTGTTTCTTGGTATGACAACGAAAACTCATACACAAGCCAGATGGTTAGAACAATTAAGTACTTTGCTGAATTGGGTTAATCTGCGACTTGACGTAACTTATTTGGGCTGTCCGCAAGGGCAGCCTTTTATTTTGCCTTTTTGCAAAATAAAAGCGCACCTTTTAAGGCACGCTTAGGAAGTCAAATGATTTGTTTATCGTTTAAAGTTAAGGACAAGCTCGTCGTCCTTTGATTCAAATTTTCTGATTTTTACATTAGCGGACGCCAGCATACGTTTTGACGCCTTGGTTTGCTCGGAGTCTGCGTATTTGTCATAAAGATAGATAACTTCGCCTATTCCGCTCTGGATGATTGCTTTTGCACATTCGTTACAAGGGAAAAGGTCAACATAGAGCTTTGCACCCTTTAAATTTTTACCGCGCGCATTTAAAATCGCGTTTAATTCGGCGTGTACCACGTAGTTGTACTTAGTGTCGTTGCCCTCGCGTTCCCAGGGGAAGATGTCGTCGGAACAGCCGTAAGGAAAACCGTTATATCCTGTTGAAAGAATTATGTTATTGGAATCAACAATGCAGGCGCCGACCTGAGTGTTGGGGTCTTTGCTGCGCTTTGCCGCCAAAAGGGCAACTCCCATGAAGTATTCGTCCCATGAAATATAACCGTCACGTTTCATAATATTCCTCCAATCGCAGTTCTTAAATTTCCTTAATAAAATTATATATCATATCGTCAAATTAGGCAAGTATTTATCACGTTTTAGTTTATTTAATAAACAACAAATTATACTTATAACTGCTCATTAATGCAATATTTATATTGTCTTGATATGGCTTTTATGCTATCATATACAAGATGAAATAAAAATACAGAGGGGACAATATGAGTATAATTTACGGTATTTTGTTGTGCCTTTTGATTGCAGTTCCGTCATGGCTTCTTGTACAGCTTGTGCCTGCGCTTGAAGTTATCGGAGCACCGGTAATTGCAATCATTGTCGGTATGATAGTTACGGTTATTTTCAAAAATAATTCTGCATTTAAAAACAAATTCCAAGGCGGTATTACTTTTACTTCCAAGAAGATTTTGCAGACTGCAGTTGTGTTGCTCGGTTTCGGTTTGAACCTTGCGACTATCGGTAAAGTCGGTTTGACTTCACTTCCGATTATTTTGTCAACCATCGCAACCTCTTTGATTGTGGCATTTATTCTTTATAAAATTTTGAAAGTGCCGTCAAAGACCGCAACGCTTATCGGCGTAGGTTCAAGTATTTGCGGCGGTTCGGCAATTGCCGCGACTGCTCCGGTTATAGATGCCGACGATGAGGAGATTGCCCAGTCAATTTCGGTTATCTTCCTCTTTAACGTTATTGCGGCGCTTATTTTTCCCACGCTCGGTGGTTTTCTCGGAATGACAAACGCGGGTTTCGGCTTGTTTGCAGGTACTGCAATTAACGATACTTCATCCGTTACTGCGGCGGCTTCTACCTGGGATTCACTCCACCACACCAACGGCGCCGTGCTTGACTATGCGACAATAGTTAAGCTTACAAGAACGCTTGCGATTATTCCGATTACGCTTGTTCTTGCTTTTGTAAGGCTAAGAAAAGAGAAAAAAGTTTCCGCAAGCGGCGGCACGGGCAAAAAGGTAAGCCTTAAAAAGATTTTTCCGATGTTTATCCTCTACTTTGTGCTGGCGTCTGTAATTACAACAATTGTAACTTCGGTTTGCAGCGGCGCGGCGCTCGACGTTGCCAACGACATTTTCGGCTTTTTAAAACAGCTGAGTAAATTCTTTATTGTAATGGCTATGGCGGCAATAGGTCTTAACACAGACATAATAAAGCTTGTAAAAACAGGCGGCAAGCCGATTTTGCTCGGCTTTGTGTGCTGGATTGCCATTACGGGCGTGAGTATCGGTATGCAGCACGTGTTGGGTATATGGTAATTCTTAAAACAAAATTGAACCGCACAGGTTTGCATTATATGCAAGCCTGTGCGGTTTTTTAATATTTAAAGAAAAATGTAACGGAGTTGTTTGCCGAATTCGCGCCGAAACGAAATTTATGGAGCTTGAAAACTGAGCTCACAATTGAAAGCCCCAGACCGTTGCCCTTTTCGCTGTTTGCGTTAAGGCGAAAGTACGGCTGCCAAAGCTTTTTTAGTTCGCTCTTCTTTATACTCTCGCAGGGGTTTGTAATTTCAAACTTTCCATCGGATATTTTTATGCGAATAACGCTGTTATCCGGTGAATATTTTAAAGCGTTTTCAATCAGGTTTTCAAGCGCAAGGGATAAAAGTTCTCTGTCAGCGTGAATTTCGGCATCACCGTCAATGACTATGTCAAAGCTTTTGCCCATCGGCGGTGCGTGCTCGGCTAAAACCTCATTGAGCAGTCCGTCTAATTTAAAATAAGTTTTGTTCAGCTTAATTTTTTCGGAATCAAGGCGTGAGTAATCAAGCATACGGTAAACAAGCTTGTCCATTGATAACGCCTGATTTTGGATTACGCTGACATAGCGTTGATTGCATTCACTTTCAATGTGCCTGTTCAGGTTTTCGGCAAAGCCCGATATTACCTGGATAGGCGTTTTCATATTATGTGCAAAGGCGTTTACCATTTCTATCCGTTTTTGCTCTTGCTTAACTCGGGATCTAAAGGTGTGTATAATGGAAAATTCGAGTACTGCACAGATTATAATAAAGAAAATAAGAATGAAAACAGAAGTATAAATTATGTTTTCGTAACATTCGTCAAGTACATTAAACTGAGAGGCGTACATAGCCGTTGCGAAATTTATTTTGTTATTTTCACTATAGAAATAAAAGGAATTTTTCTTGACAAGTGTATATGTAAACTTATCTGTGTTCATAAGTTCGACATTTTTATATTGACACAGCTTTACGTTTTGCTTTAAGGTTTCCCAATTATAATTATATTTGTTAAGCACAAAATCCCTGTCAATAATGTTTCGGTAGGTATCCGAAATGTGATACAATTTCATACCCGAAGTATCCGCAGGCGTAAGCTCAAAGGATTCAACGTGTTTGTCCTGAATGTGCCAGGTGTTTGCGCTGCGGGCGGCTACAATTTCAACCGTTTTTGGCTTGATTAAAACTGAGTTTGAGACATAGAACTCGGTACAGACAAGCTCATAGTACAATTCCTTATCTGTCGGCTTGTCATTTAGGTATTGCGTTATTTTTTCGTACTGCGCGTCTGTCATTGAGCTTCTGAAGCTGTCAAAATCTATGTAGGCGTTGTTTGCCATTCCGAAATAAAGCGAATCTTCGTCGTATTTATATTCAATTTTGTCTGACGAATTTTCATTTCCCACAAAGGTGCCGCAAAAAATATTTTCGGATTTGGCAAGCGTTATGCCGTATTCATTTTTTATTGTTATATACTTATCGCTTGAATTGTATTGGTTAATAAAATAATTGAGATAATCGTAACTGCCTTGAAGGGATATTTCGTCATAAATATCGTTAAAAAATTCGGCGGCTTCATTTTCTTCATTGTTTGTCAGCGTATCTTTTGTGTAGTCATAGGTTATAATGGCGTAAGCTGCTATTGTGATAACGCAGACAACAAACACTATTGCCGCGGTTACAATGCTAAGCCTTAAAAGCTGTTTTTTATTGCTCTTTTTCATCTTTGTTCTCCAGCTTATAGCCTCTTCTCACTACTGTTTTTAAAAGTTTTGAGTTGCTTTTGAGGGCTTTTCTCAGGTTTTTGATATGAGTATCAAGAATACGTATATCCGTATCCTCGTAATCCCAGAGGGTGCGGATGATTTTTTCTCTCGAAACAACGATTCCTTTGTTTTCAAGCAGCAGCTTAAGTATTCCGTATTCGGTGGCGGTAAGCTTTATTTCCTCGCCGTCGGAGAATACCGTACCGTTGTTGGGGTTGAGCGTTATTGTTCCCGAGGACAGGATGGGTGATCTTACAAGCCCCTTTGAACGCTTTATCAAAGCCTTGACTTTTTCGTAGAGTACGGGCAGGGCAAACGGCTTTATAATGTAGTCGTCGCAGCCGAGGCTGTATCCGTGAAGAATATCGCTTTGGCGGGTTCGCGCCGTAATAAACATAATAGGAATGTCTCTGCTTTTTCTGATCTCTTTGCAAATTTCAAATCCGTCAATATTCGGAAGCATAACATCGAGCAGCAAAAGGTCATAACTGTTTTCGTATAGCATCTCAACACCAGATTGTCCGTCGGAAGCAAGGTGTATGTTGTATTTTCCCAAGCTTTCCTCGCGAAAATACTCTTCCACCATTTCTCGTATATCCTTGTCGTCCTCTATAAGTAATATGTTGTACATACAATCACCCAATATAAATATATACCAATGATTTGGAGATAATCTGAAGATACAAAATAATTTTACAATTATTTATTGCTTTTTTCAATAGCTACAGATTATATCCATATATTGCTTTTATAATATGGAATAAAGAGGTGATAAGCGTGAAGCGAGTGTTGAGCCTTGTTTTGGCTTTTATTATATTGCTGTCTTGCTTATACGGCTGCACCGGCGAAAATGCCGAGGAGCAGAAAAGCGGCGAACAGCTTACATATTATATATACAAAAACAGCTACTATTCCTTATATGACCTTATTGACAAATACAATAACTACTGCAAAAGAAACCGCAAGCAAGAGAATATGATAGAAATTACAGAGTTTGCCACAGAGGACGAGATGTACACCAAGATGGCAACGGAAATTATGTCGGGATCGGGTCAGGATATATTTTCTCTCGACCAGAATATACCGTATGAAAAACTGTTTAAAAGCAATATCTTTGCCGATGTAAATAAAATCTGCGAGAAGGACAGCAGTGAGGATAAAATAGATTTTTCAAAATACAACCGTGCGATTATGGACGCAGGAGTGATTGACGGCAAAAGGTATGTTGTTCCGCTTTTTTACGGAGTAAATACGATGACCGGCAACAAAGAGTTGCTGGAAAAATATAATCTGCCCGATAAACAAGGTTACAGCCTGACGTATAAAAATATAGAGAGCGACTTCAAAAATTTTTTTGAGAAGCGGTATGACGAATATTTTACGGAATATTCCGAGGATGTTTCTTATTATGGCAGCAACTATGATGCATTGTTAAAAAATTTGATAGATGATTATATTGACTACGAAAATAAGACCGTTATGTTTGATTCCGACGAATTTAGGAATGCGCTTGATATGCTCGAAAAAATCCGAAAATGTTCAGGTCCTTTGTGGGAGGAAATTACTTGGAATTCAGCCCACTATAACACTATGCTTTTTTCGTCGGGACTCGATGATATGATAAGCATGGCGAGAAACCAGACCGGTAACGAGGTGATAATGAAGGGCTTTACAAAGGACGAAAGCGAAATACCTGCATATGTTCAGATAGGCGTTGCGTTTAACCAAAGCAGCAAAAAGTACGATAAAATTCTCGACTTTTTGAAATACTGCCTCAGTGAGGACACGCAGGAGCGTATGTGCGGTATCAAGGGGAATGACTTAGGTTCGAGCTCGCACCCGGTGCTTAACAGCGCTTTTGAAAAATCAATTGTCAAGGCGGCAGAGACGGAAAACATTATGGAAGAGGTTATGGGAGTAGATACGGAATTTATGCAGGCTTATATAAAAATATGCAGAAGCATAAACAGCTGTTCTCTTTTTAATAACAGTAGCTTATACGGCGGCAGCTATTATTTTAACAGCGTTGCAGGGGAAATTATAGAAGATTATAAAAGCGGGGAGCTGTCAAAAGATAAATTTATCAGAAAGCTTACCTCAGCCACGCAGATTTATTTATATGAATAGGTGAGAGTATGAAATATAAAACAAGAACCCGTATTGCAGCGGCGTTATTCATTTTGCCGTCCTTTTTGGGTATTTTGATATTCTATATAATCCCATACATAATCTGCTTTTTAAACAGTATGTACTCGGGAGGAGATTTTACGGGAGTTGCGAATTACGCGGAATTATTAGAAAACAACGCTTTTTGGTTGGCAATGAAAAACACTGCAGTATTTATGGGAGTGGGAATTACCCTGCTGCTTGTAATATCATTTTTGCTTGCGCTTTTTTTAAACTCTTTCAGGAAAATTTCGGCTTTTTTCAGAAGCGCCCTGCTTATTCCGGTAATTGTGCCGTCCGCGTCGCTGATATGCGTGTGGCAGCTGTTTTTTGAAGATAACGGAGTGATAAACGGAATACTTAATTCCTTGGGAATGGATTCGGTAAAGTTTTTCAGCGGCGGATTTTCGGTGGTTATGATTATATTTATTTATATATGGAAGAACTGCGGTTTTTGCGTTATCCTGTTTACCGCAGGGCTTGCCAACATTCCCGAACAATATTACGAGAGCGCAAGGCTTGACGGAGCGTCAAAGTTGAAAACAGTAACAAGAATCTCTATGCCGCTCATTACTCCCACAGCGTTTTTTGCCTTTTTGATGGCGGTGATATATTCCTTCAAGATTTTCAGGGAGGTATTTGTACTGTTCGGCGATTATCCGGATGAAAACGTTTATTTTTTGCAAAACTTTATAAACAATAATTTCAAAAGCCTTAATTTTGCTCATCTTTCGTCGGCGTCGATAGTATTTTCGGTATTCTTGATTTTGCTGCTGCTGCTGTTTTTTATCTTTGAACGAAAACGAAACTTTTTGGAATGACAGGGGAGAGTAAGAATATGAAAAAACTTAAAAAACTGAAGAAACTGCCTAAATATATTCTTCTTGCCGCGATAGCTGCATTCTTTTTGTTTCCTGTTATATATATGCTTGCTATGTCTGTTATGACTAGCGAAGAGGTAAGCAGAATACTCGACTTTTCCTCGGACGGGTTCAAGAGCATTGACTTAATACCTCAGGTCTTTTCGCTTGAGCAGTATTATCAGGTGTTTTTCAGAAGAGCCGACTATCTGCTTGAATTTTGGAATTCAATAATTATTACGGTTCCCACGGTAATCGGTCAGACGGTTGTGTGTGCTCTTGCCGCTTTTGCGTTTGGCAAACTCGAATTTCCCGGCAGGGATAAGCTCTTTTTTGTATACATAATTTTGCTTATTCTGCCTACTCAGGTTACACTTGTGCCAAACTATATCGTGCTGAATAATATGGGGCTGTTAAACAGCTTTCTTGCCGTGATATTACCCGGAATGTTTTCGGCGTTCGGCGTGTGCCTTTTGCGGCAGAGCGTAAGGTATATACCCGACGCGTTCATAGAAGCGGCGCGAATGGACGGAGCTTCGTATATAAATATATTTTTAAAAATTATTTTGCCGCAAATAAAGGGCGGACTTGTAACGCTGTTTCTGCTGTGTTTCATCGACAACTATAACCTTATCGAACAGCCGCTTGCTTATTTTAACGACAGCGAAAAATATCCGCTTGCGGTCACAATGTCGGAAATAGGCGTTAATGACGCAGGGATTGTGTTTGCCTGCGGTGTGATGTTTATGATACCGCCGCTGCTTATTTATTATATCGGGCAGGATGACGTTTCTTCGCCGTTTACATTATCTGACAAGGGGTAGCAGCCATGAAAAAGAAAAGCAAATTGAAAAAAGCAATAATAATTTTCGGAATAACATTTTTAGCAGTCGTTGCAGTGCTGACGTATTTTGCCGGTACAATAGAATATATGCTTTTGCCGAGAGTGTCGGTCGCTAATATTGAATCGGGGCAAATAAGCGGCGAGCCCGTAACCGAGCAGGGTGTGTGTCTTGTCCCGAATATGTCGGTAGTTGAAAGCGACGGCATAGCTTATATTTTTATTCTCTATCCGCGGGAGGACAATACGGCGTATATCGAGGAAGTTAACGTACAGGTGCGCGACAGGAACAATATGTATTGCGAAATAAAACTTGATCCGACTTTCACATCGTATTCGGTAGTCTATGAAACATCGCGTGACCTTGTCAACGGCGATAAGGTTGTTGTGGAGGCGAACTGATGTTTAGAAAAATTATTCGTTTTGGATTTGTTTTTATCATCACGGCTTTGCTCGGAATTTTGGCGTTGTGGGTACCGCTCAACGCAATAACTCAGATTCCAAACATACGGATACAAAATCGTGTTGAAAGCAAAAGCGGTTTGACAGTTAAGGAAATTGCGGATTTTCTTGATGAAAAGGTACTAAGTGAAGTTGCCTTTTCGGCGGACGGCGAAGAAACCGAGGTTAAGGGCAGATCTGTTGTTCCCACTGCGGTTAATGAAGATTACTTTGCTTTGCAAAAATTTAATTTAAACGGAAAAAATTTTACCGAATCGGATATAACGGATAAAAGTACAAAGGCAATAATCAGTGAAACACTCGCGCGCAAGCTGTTTTTTAACAAAAACGCGGTAGGAAAAACTTTTGAAATGAACTCAAAAGTATATACCGTATGCGCGGTTTTTAAAGAGTATGAGGATATAATAAGTCGGTGCAGCGCTGACGGAAAGGACAGAGTTTTTATTCCGTACACCGGGATGGATTACGCAAAACTGACAGTCGATACGGTTATGTACTCAAATACAAACGATAATATAAAAATAACGCTTTTGTGTTCGGAGGATTATTCGGGGACTAATCTTATACAAAAGAATAAGGTCTTGCAAAATTTTATTAATATATTAAAAGCAGAAGCTTTTATATTGCTTGCAACAGTGGTAATTAAAATTATTATTTTAATTACAAGGCAGGTAATACAGTTATTCAAAAAAGAAATCAAAAACCGATACTTTGCGGAAATAATAGGAAATCATAAATTATATATTTTTTCGCGTGTTTTAGCCGTTATCGCGGCAGCGGCGCTGCTTGCGGTTGTTTTTATTGTATCGGATTTTGAAATATATGTTTTGCCCTATTATATGGCGGAGGATAATATCTTTGACATTCCTCACTATATTTCCAAAATAATTGAAGCATCGCAAAACGGAAATTCAATTCTGATTGCAGGCGATACATATTACAATAATTTATATACATTATCTTTTGTAATATCCCTTTTCTCGGCAATTTTGTTTGCCTTTATGATTATTGTTATGTATAAGCAAATATTATGTGCTTTAAAAAAATTGAGGAAAACAGGGCAAAAATAAATCAGGCGCATTACCTTTTAAAACAAAGGTGATGCGCCTGATTCTTGCTAAAATTATATTCAGGAATTTATCTTCTCGAGCTTTTGCTTTGTCTTTTTCTTCTGCGTTTTATTGATAATTAAAATATCGTTTTCCTTGATTTTTGTTTTGCCGGTCGGCATAATAATCCTGTTGCCCCGTTTTATAAGTATTACAAGCTTGTCGGAATCGAGCCTTATCTCGGAAAGTGTTTTGCCGAGCCATTCGTTGTCGCTGTCAATTTCAATTTCGGTAAGTGAGCCGACTGCTTTTTCGTCGAGCGACGGACCGCTGAGTACAGCAACATCGCCGTCAATCAGGGCGGTGTTACCTCGCGGCACTATCTGGTGATCGTCACGGATAATCAGCGCGAGCATGGTATTTGGCAAAAATTTAATATTTTTGATTTTTTTGTTTACCCAAGGATGGTCGGCGGTTATGGGAAGTTTAATAAATTCAACCGGCGCTTCACGAGTGTAGTCGTTGAAGGTTTTCATAACGTCGCTCTTGTTGTCAATCATATTTAACTTTTTGGCAAAAAACGGAATCAACGTTCCCTGCAAGGCAATTGAGAACAAAACAATAAAGAATACAATATGGAAAATATCGTTTTTTAGTACGGCAGGGCTTACTAAGGCGACTATTGCGAATACAATTGACGCTGCGCCTCTCAATCCTGACCATGACACCAGAAGCTGCTGGCGCACGGGACATTTGAACGGTGTCAAAATCGCAAATACGGAAAGCGGACGCGCAACAAAGGTTAGGAAAACGGCGATAGCAAGCGCGGGAAGAATCACCGACACCATGTCCGACGGGAAAGACAAAAGACCAAGCAGGAAGAAAATTAAAATCTGCATAAGTCCCGTTATTCCGTCAAAGAAGTGCACCAAGGATTTTTTATTGGGGATTTCCATATTGCCGAGGATAATTCCGGTGATATAAACCGACAGGTAACCGTTGCCGCCGATTGTGCTTGCGCCCGCATATGATACAAGAGCCATGGCAAAAACCAGAATTGATCCAAATCCGTTTTTGTCAAGATTGGTTTTGGTAAGCATAAGGTATGATAATAATGCTGCCGCAATACCGACCGCAACACCGAAAAACAGCTGGGTGAATATCATATATATTATGCTCATTGGTTCTGTGTTGCCCTGGATGAGCGATAGAAGAATAACTGTCAGCATATAGGAGCAGGGGTCGTTACTGCCGCTTTCTACCTCAAGCAGAGAGGCGGTATTATATTTGAGATTGAGCCGTTTGCTTCGCAGTATTGAGAACACGCTCGCAGCGTCGGTAGAGCTGATAACAGCGCCTATAAGCATACTTTCAAGAAAATCAAACTTCAGTACAAAACAGCAAAACAGCCCGACAATACCTGCGGTGAGAACTACTCCCACCGTGGATAACAAAACCGATTGCGGGGCGACTTTTTTTGCGCTTTTCCAGTTGGTGCCGAAACCGCCGTAGAACATAATGAAAATTAGCGATATTGTACAGATGCTTTCGGCAAAGGAAAAGTCGCTGAAAGGAATTTTGAAAATTCCGTCAGAGCCGAATATCATTCCCAAAAATATGAAAAGCAAAAGCACGGGTACGCCGAGCTTTGAGGAAACCTTGCTCAGCGACAGACAAATTATTATTATTACTGCTATTATAAGTATGTATAAAGACATAAAATCCCCTTTCAAAAACAAAAGGCACAGCAAAGAATACAACGTCTTTGTTGTGCCGGAAAGTGTATATTTATTATAACATAATTTTGATGTTTTCACAAGCGATTTTTAAATTTTTATTATTTTATTTTCTTTATTTGCAATATACACTATCAAATTTGATAAAAGTAGTTATATTATTTTGTTGCTTTTTATAAAAAAGTAGATTGTTATATATATGTATTGATTTTTGTATATTATAGGTGTATGATTTACTCAGAAAATTATGGTGAATTATTTTTTATTTTAAGGATTTCAGTTTATACGAGAGGATATTATGAAGATAGTTATTGTCGGATGCGGTAAAGTCGGAACTTCTATCGCAAGGGAACTTAACAGTGAGAGCCATGACATTGTTGTGGTGGATATTAACAGAGACGCTGTTTCGTATTTGTCTGAATCTCTTGATGTTATGGGTATTGAGGGCAACGGCGCCACCTATCAAACGCTTACGGAAGCGGGCGCCGATACTGCGGATCTGGTTATTGCGGCTGCTGCGCGTGATGAAATAAATCTTTATACCTGTCTTATGGCAAAGGCGGCAGGCGCCGAACACACCATTGCCAGGGTACGTAATCCCGAGTACAC
Organism: uncultured Ruminococcus sp.; assembly: GCA_904393835.1. Lineage (GTDB taxonomy): Bacteria > Bacillota > Clostridia > Oscillospirales > Acutalibacteraceae > Ruminococcoides. The sequence continues at coordinate 150,253 of CAJFNC010000002.1, forward strand.
CCAGGATTTGTACAGAATAAAGGATCAGCTGGGTTTGTCTATGGCGATTAACCCGGAGCTTACGGCGGCCACAGAAATAAGCCGCTTGCTGAGATTTTCGGGTGCGCTTGAGATTGACACGTTTGCAAAGGGTCTTGCAGAGCTTATCAAGGTTACTATTCCCGAAAATTCAATTTTATGCAACAAAAAAATCAGCGATGTTGATATTTTAAAAGGAAAAGTAAGAATTTGCAGCGTTGAGAGGGACAGAGATGTATATATCCCAAACGGTGATTTTGTGCTGATGGGAGGCGACAAAATTTCCGTAGCGTCAAAGCCTGAAATTGCAAATAAATTCTTCAGAAAAACAAATATAGCAATCGGAAAAAGCCGTGATGTAATTTTGCTCGGCGGCGGCAAGGTGTCTTACTACCTTGCTCTTAAACTGCTAAAATCGGGCACAAACGTAAAAATTATTGAGATGAATCAGGAAAGATGCAACGAGCTTGCGGAACTTTTACCTGATGCGGTTATAATTCACGGCAACTGTATGGATAATGATTTACTGCTGAGCGAAGGTATTGAACACGCCGACGGTGTTGCAGCGCTTATGGACTATGATGAAGAAAATATACTTATTTCAATGTACATTTGCAGTATTTCAAAGGCAAAGGTAATAACAAAGGTAAATAACGAATACTTTGATTATATTCTTGACAACCTTAACCTGGACTGTATAATTCATCCCAAGGCATTAACGGGCGAGTATATCGGACGTTATATTCGTGCAATGCAAAACTCTTTGGGAAGCAATGTTGAAACGCTTTATCGACTCAATGAAGACAGGGTTGAGGCTCTGGAATTCAGAGCAAAGAGCAATTCAAAGGCAGTGGGTATTCCGCTGCGTGATTTGAAGCTTAAGGACAATTTACAGATTGTTTGTATCAGCAGAAAAGCCAAGATTATTTTACCTCAGGGTGATGACACTATTATGCCGAACGACTCGGTTGTGGTAATTACCAAGCATAAGGGCTTGAGCGACTTGAACGATATTCTTGATTGAGGATGAAGGTTAAAGCAGTATGAACAAGCGTATTATAGTATATATATTGGGTTGGGTTCTCGTCATTGAGGGTGCGGCTATGCAGATAGGCACCGTTACCTCGCTTGTTTACGGTGAAAACGAGTGCCTTTACTTTTTAATTATAGGCGCTTTAAGCGCACTTGTAGGCGTGTTGGCAATAAAAATCAAAAAGCCGCAGAATATGGTGCTTTATCAAAAATCCGGATATGCGGCAACAGCTCTGAGCTGGGTTGTGTTATCGCTTGTAGGTTGCCTGCCGTTCTGGATCAGCGGAGAGATACCGCTGTTTATAGACGCGCTTTACGAAACCGTTTCGGGCTTTACCACAACGGGTGCAACTATACTCAGTAATGTTGAGGGCTTGAGCAAAGGTATGCTTATGTGGCGCAGCTTTCTTAATTGGTTGGGCGGTATGGGAGTTATTGTATTTTTGCTCGCAATAATTCCGAAGCTCGGCGGTCAGCAGAATATTTATCTTATGAAAGCCGAAAGCCCCGGACCCATTGTGGGTAAGGCGGTACCTCATATGCGTAAATACGCGGCTTTATTGTACGGAATATACCTGGGAATGACGGTTATTGAGATAATACTGCTGCTTTGCGGCGGAATGAGCTTTTTTGACTCAATTAATATAAGCTTTGCGACTGCCGGCACGGGCGGTTTCGGAGTACGCAATGCAAACATTGCCGCGTATGACAGCTATTATTTACAGACGGTAATAGCGATTTTTATGCTGCTTTTCAGTATAAACTTTACTTTTTATATCCTACTGATTACAAGAAAATTCAGACAGGCATTTAAGCTTGAAGAGTTTTGGGTGTATATTGCAATCGTTGCGGCGGCGATTACTATTATCGCTGTCAATATAAGCTCGATGTATCCCACGGCTTACGACGCTTTCCATCAAAGCTTGTTCTATGTTTCATCAATTATATCGACAACCGGTTTTGGTATAGGCGACGTAAACCAGTGGCCGATGCTTTCAAAGTGCGTTATAATCATAATTACCTTTATAGGCGCAATGGCGGGCAGCACCGGCGGCGGATTTAAGGTATCAAGAATACTTATTTTGGGTAAAGAAGTAAAAAAGGAATTTGCCTTGCTTGTCCACCCCAAAAACGTAAAGGCGGTAAAACTTGACGGCAAAACGATCGACCATAACGTTATGAGAACTACATCAATGTTTTTAGTTGTTTATATCGCAATATTCTTTATCAGTTTATTGATTCTTGCGATTGAAAACAAGGATTTTATGACTATTTTTACGGCAGTGGCCGCTAATTTGAATAACACGGGTCCCGGATTGGGCGAAGTAGGTCCCGTGGGTAACTTTGCGAACTTTTCTGTCGTATCAAAACTTGTGCTTATTTTTGATATGTTGGCAGGCAGACTTGAGCTTTTCCCGCTGCTGCTTTTGTTCTCGCCAAAGGCTTGGAAAAAATCTTAATACAGTTTTTTTATCAAGCGTTTTTGTATTCATCGCTAAAATAAAAACCGGGTACTCCGAAAGGATTGCCCGGTTAATTTATACTTTTTAGACAGTTGAGTGCCTAAAGGCACAAACTATAACTGATTACACACACCGATTTAGTGAAGCAAAAGAAAAAAGGTGATTCAACGAAGCTTGATGATTATCTTGAAAAAATCGTGTAAATTTGACACACCTTTTTGATATTTTTCAATGTATTCTGCCGTGTTTTATTGTGTTAATCGAAAAATAAAAACCGCACCGAAAACCTTAAAAATGGCTTTCCAATGCGGTTTTTGAGGTGGTCGAGGTGACATACATTTATCTTTTATAAAATGCATACCTCGCTTGTTGCGGCGTGTTTGGTGAGCGAACAGTCATCTGCGCTCTCGCTAAAAACGCCATACAATGGCGTTTTCTTAACGCTCGCCTTCAAGTCCTGTATTTATAATAAAAATAAGGTACCCAAACGGATACCTCAGACCACAATAACGGCTATGCAGGTGCGTTCGGCAATTCAATCGACCGGGTGCAGATTGTACTGGCAAAGTAAACTTGAATTAAAACCATTTTAAATCAAACACATAATTGCAAAATAGCGTTCCCCGAAGCAGTCAGTCAAGATTGTTTCGGGGGTGTTTTTGTTTGTTAGCAGATATAAAGATTTAGTATTCTTTTTGCCATGCATTTGCAATGCATTTTTAGTGTTTTGCATTGTATTTTGATGTATTTTATTGTGTTAAACGAAAAATAAAAACCGCACCGAAAACCTTAAAAATGGCTTTCCAATGCGGTTTTTGAGGTGGTCGAGGTGACAGGACTTGAACCTGCGGCATCTTGGTCCCAAACCAAGCACTCTACCAAACTGAGCTACACCTCGTTAAGGCTGTTTTTCAACAGCTTTTATATTATATATGAAACCTTTTTGATTGTCAACTGTTTTGTTTCAAAGCTTTGTTTTTATCAAAGCCGGCAGCACATTGCGCAGCAAATTCAGGTGGCTTGTATCCCGCCGATGAATTTTGATAACGGACGCTGCCTATAAAGGCGGGGACATTATCCGGTTTGTTATATCAGCGACAACTTTAAATAAATATCAGCAGGAGTATCAAAGCATGTTACACACCGATATTTTTCTGCCTCTTCACGGGTTTTAAATCCCCAGCCGTAAAGTGCCGCTGCAAAGTCCATTCCCACTATTTGCGCTCCCTCTGCGTCAACGTCGCTGTCACCTATCAAAATACTGTCCTCAACCGACATACCTGTAAGGTTGCATGCTTTAAGCAACAAGTCGCTTTTGTCGAGATTTGTGTTTACGTCGGTTGCACATACAGCGTCAAACATATCGCCAAGGTTGTAAACATCAAGCATATCGGTTGTAAACATATGATGCTTTTGCGTTGCAATGGCAAGTTTACAACCGCTTTTTTTAAGTTCCTGCAATGTCTGAGTAATTCCGTCATAAAGCGTAAACATCTCTTTACCCTTTTGAGAATAAAGCTTGCTGTAGTTGTTTGCGGCATATTCAATTTCATCGTCTTTCATATTATAGAGCTTTTTAAAGCCCTCTTCAAGCGGTACACCGATAATGCCGTAAAGCGCATCGTGGTCAACGGGAGAATAACCCATTGATGATGCTGTTGTATTAAAACAATAAAGTATACCCGGCGAAGTATCGGCAATTGTACCATCAAAGCCAAATATAACTAATTTTTTCATAAAACACCCCGTAGATAAAACACAATGCTGATTAAAAACATCTACTTATTCATTATTTTTCTCATTATACCACTTTAAACCAATAAATACAATAGATTTTACTAAAATAGCTCACCAAAAAATCGCGCTTTAATAAAAATGCAATTGACAGTGCAGCTTTTTTTTGATATAATCTAAGAGCGCTGTTACATTAATATCATAATATGAAAACAACTCAGCGGGTGTGTAACGGTTTGCTTAACAAAAATAAATTTGCTAAAAACGGTTTATCCGTTTTTAATATACGCGGATTAAGCGATGAGCTCCGCCTCGGTTCTATTCTCTCAACCGTGTAAAAATTCAGAGAGAAACTTATAGGCAGGTATGGCGGAATTGGCAGACGCGCATGGTTCAGGTCCATGTGAAAGCAATTTCATGCAGGTTCAAGTCCTGTTACCTGCACCAAGCAGTCACGGATGAATATTCATCTGTGACTGCTTAATTTATATAAAAAAGTAGGAGTTTCAATGAGTACATTGAGAACAGACAGACTTGTGTTACGCCCATTTAGAGAGGGTGATGCCGAGATGATGTACCGCAACCGGACAAGTGATGAAAATGTTGCAAAATACTGTCACCGGCACAAACATCAGAATTTAGATTCCACAGTTTGGCTTTTGAACATGTATATTGATGAAGCTGCCTCGGTTTTGAATATCGCCGGGCAATAACCGAAAAAAGAAACGATGAGCCTATAGGAGCAATTGATGTTGTAAAAATCACAGATAATAATAAAACTGCTGAAGTCGGTTATGATAAAACAATTGCCAAATGGGGTTCTGATGTACTTTGTGATGTTAAGTTTTATGAACTGATAAAATAAAAATATGGCATACACACTTTTCTCGCAGTCGGTGTGTATGCCTTTTTACTTAATAAAACGCTATTTTGTTTTATTTTAAATAACTTTTAAGCGTGGTTAATAATTTAGCCTTTACAATCCATTCAACAAAGGTTAAAAGCCGCGCCGCAACGATGCTTTATGGGCTGCTTTTAGTTTTTTGCGAGGCAAAAGTTGGTAATATTATTCATACGTTGATAAGCAAACACAAAGCATTACTCAACTTTTACCATTCTGTATCCGACGCCGATATGAGTTTGAATATACTGCGGAGAACCGGGCTCGGACTCAATTTTCTTCCGAAGCGTTGCCATAAACACTCTCAGTGAAGCAACGTCGTTTTCCCAACTGCTGCCCCATATTTTTTGAGTGATATATGTGTGAGTCAGCACCTTTCCCACATTTTTCGCCATAAGGCAAAGAAGTTTATATTCAATTGGCGTCAGATGTAATTCATTTTCACCTATATAGGCGCAGCCTGAGGCAAAATCGATTTTGAGCCTGCCGTTGGTGAATACAGAGTTACTCGACGCTGATCCTGTTTGCATAAAGTAAAGACGTCGCTGAGTTACACGCAGCCTTGCGAGCAGCTCTTCTACTGAAAAAGGCTTTGTAAGATAATCATCTGCACCGGAGTCAAGCGCCTCAATTTTATCGTTATCCTCACTCCTTGCGCTGATAACTATAATCGGCATATTCGACCAAGTGCGGATACGCTTGATAACCTCAACACCGTCAATATCCGGCAAGCCTAAATCAAGCAGCACAATGTCGGGATTGTGAGATGAAGCTTCCATAATGGCGCTTTCGCCGTTTGGAGCAATTATATATTTGTAATCGTGTGCTTTAAGGGTAGTTGTAATAAGATTACGAATAGGGGCGTCATCCTCTACAACAAGTATTAAAACTTTATTCATTGATGTTTACCTCCCCTGACGGTAAAGAAAAAGTAAAAACAGCTCCGTGAGGTATATTATCAGTCAGTGTAATTTCACTGCCGTGAGCATTTATAATTGATTTGCAGAGTGACAAGCCCAGACCGAGGCTGCGGCGACTGTCAGCAATTTTGTTATCACCTGTAAAGAACATTTCAAAAACTCTGGGTTTTATGCGGTCGGGTATGCCTGCGCCGTTATCTGCAATGCTAACCAAAACGGAGTTGTCTTTTTTCTCTGCCGTTATTTTTATTTCAGATCCCGCAGGAGTATATTTTATTGCGTTGTCCACAATATTAATAATTACTTGAATAATTAGTTTTGCATCCATACGGGCAAGCAAAAGTTCGTCTTTGCACTCAACAGATATAATATGTTCGTTGCGCTTTCGGTTGATATGTTGCATTGCTTCCTCGATGACCTCATCCATAAGCTGAACCGACATATTAAAGTTCATCCTGTTTTCTTCTATTCGAGTAACGGACAGCAGATTTTCAACAAGGCTGATAAGCCACTGCGAATCGTCAAAAATATCGGTAAACATTTGCATTTTTGTTTGATAATCAAGCTTATCATAGTTTGAAATAAGATTACTTGCATTTCCTGAAATAGAGGTCAGAGGTGTGCGCAAATCATGTGAAATCGCTCGCAGCAGATTTGCGCGAAGCTGTTCATTTTTGGCACGTACTGCCGCAAGCTCCTTTTCTTTTGCATTGCGGCTGTTTTCTATTGCCAACGCGCATTCGCCGAGTATAGACAACAACACGCTGTTTTCAAAGGTGTCAAGAGGTTTGCCGTTAATATGTATGCCGACAACACCGTAAACTTTATTGTTTAGACGGATAGCAAGATACATACATTTTGTTTCATTTAATATATCCGTAGCAGCACCGGCACGTTTTTTATTTTTCAGCACCCATTCGGCAGTGCTTTTCTCTTTATCAGAGAAAAAAATATCATTCTTAGCGTCGGGGGTTACAGTAAACAAGTAACCTTTAGCGAGCTTTCCGTTCGTTTCGGGGTATGCTATAACATCACGGTCAAGCAGTTTCATAAGCTGACTTGCCGTGACATTTATGATATCATTATCATCTTGCGCCTTTTGAAGCAGTTGATTTGTATCAAACAACATTTTGGTTCGAAACGCTGCCTGAGCCGACAGCTTTGCATGATCTTTAAGTTTTGAAGCAAGTGTGCCTGTTATAATTGATGCCGCAAACATTATGATAAAGGTTACGGGATAGCCTGAATCATAAGCGTGAAAGGTCAGTCTTGGCTCGGTAAGGAAAAAATTAAACAGTGAAACACTGAGAAATGAGCTTATAAAGCTGCAGGCATATCCTCTTGTGAAAAGTGAAGTCAGCAAAACTCCGAGAATATATACAGTAATAATATTTGCTTCGGTAAAACCAAACTCAGAGAACGCGATTCCGATTAACGTTACAATTGCAAGAATAACGGCGGTTATCAACAGGTCTTTGGGGTAAGGTATAAGGTGCTTTACCCAAAATTTTTTCTTTACGGTATATTTATTATCCGCCGAAGAGTCGGGTATGATGTGGATATCCAAATTAGGTGCAGCTTCAATCAGTTTTTCAATAAGCAAAGGCTTGCTCCAAAAATGTCGGCGCTTTATATTATTTCTGCCGATTACAACTTTGGTTACACCCGAAAGCCGCGCGAACTCTGCAATTTGATAAGAAACATCTTCGCCGTAAACGGTAACAATGTCGGCACCTAACTGTTCGGCGAGACGAATATGGTTTTGGAGTCGTTTTTTATCGGTTTCGCTCATTTTTTGAGATGCGGAAGTCTGAACATAGAGTGCCGTAAAACTGCCGCCGAAAGCGGTAGCCATTTTTGCGGCTGTACGCACAATTTTAGCATTTGAGGGCGAAGACGAAAGACATACAAGGGTATGCTCACAGGTTTTTTCATTACTAAACTGTTTTTCTTTATCCGTCATCATCACCGCCTTATATTTTTTACAGTTTATTATACTATAGATTTAGGAAATAATCTACTGCTTGAGTCGGCTCGATGTTCAATATTATTTATTAATTTTGCTAATTTATTGTATGTCGGTGTTGTCGTAAAGCATAATTTGAGCGCTTTTATGTTTGGAGCGAAAACGGAGAACCTCCTCGATGATTTCTTCATCTGACAGTTCTTCCGTGAGCATAACGCAAGAAGGCTCCTGCATTTCCGGTTCTTTTTGAATCGACTTGCGATTCTCTTCAAGAAATTTGTCAAGTTTTCCCACTAAAAAGAATCCGCAAACAAATACGCCAAGCATTACAATTATGAGTATAGCCTCTTTCATTTATGCTCACCACCTTAAAAGTTTCAGTATATGTTATATGTGAAAACACTTTTGCAGTGCTTTATATTCGCCGAGTACAAGCATTGTCTTATCCGCTGTCAGAACGGTATTTGGAGTTACCGATGCGTTGATTTTTCCGTTCTGCTTTACCGCCATAATGTTGATATTATATTTTTTTCTTATGTCGATTTGTCCTACGCTCATACCTATCCAAGATTTCGGTACAGATACCTCAAAAATAGCATTCGTTTGGTCAAGCTCAATATAGTCAAGAATATGGTCGGAACTGTATCGTATAGCCGCCCATCTTGCTACCTGCTTTTCAGGATACACCACTTCATCCGCGCCGTTGCGTAAAAGTAACTTTGCCTGACCGTCACGCTCGGCACGCGAAACTACAAGCTTTGCCCCGAGCTCTTTTAAAAGACAGGTGGTTTCAAGCGAGCTTTGAAAATCGTTGCCGATTGCTACGATACAAACATCATAATTATTAATACCCAAGGAAGTTAAAAATTCCTCATTGGTACTGTCGCCTATTTGTGCGTTGGTGACAAGGGGCAGAATATCATTTACCCTTTCTTCGTTATGGTCAACAGCCATTACCTGACGACCGAGTTTGTTAAGCTGAATGGCAATGTGTTTACCGAATCTTCCGAGTCCTATAAGTAAAATAGATTTCATAAGTCTGTTCTCCTTTAACCTACGGTTATTTTTTCTTGCGGTAATTTTGAAAGGTTTTTATTCTTTTCGGACAGCGCTGCATAAATAAGTGTCAATCCGCCGACTCTGCCGAGGAACATAAGGGCAATTAGTATGCCTTGAGATAACATACCGAGCTCCGGTGTGATGCCGAGCGTAAGACCGACAGTACCTACGGCAGATGCTGTTTCATACAGGCATTCGCTGAGCGGTAAGCCCTCCGCTACGCTGATGATTACCGCACCGACGAAAAACAAGGTGACATACATCATCAAGACAGTAGCAGCGCTTTTGATAACGCCGTTTTCAATCCTTCTTCCGAAGAACTGAGCGTCATTTTTTCGACGGAATGTGGCAAATGCGTTTGCGATAAGTACCGCAAAGGTTGTGGTTTTCATACCGCCTGCGGTGGAGCCCGGTGATCCGCCGATAAGCATCAAAATAATCATAATTGCCTGACTTGCTCCGGTCATTGCCGAAAGATTTACCGTATTAAAACCTGCGGTTCTCGGTGTGACAGACTGAAAGAAGGAACTCAGTATTCTTTCTCCGATAGGAAGGTTGGCAAAGTCACAGAAGAAAAAGAACAATGCAGGAATGACAATCAGCAGTGCCGTTGTAACAATGATGACCTTGCTTTGCATACGGTAGCGTCTGATATGGTATTTATTGGTGCAGATGTCCTCCCAAGTGAGAAAACCGATACCGCCCACTATTATCAAAAGCATTATGGTAATATTGATAACCGGATTGTTGACATAAGCCGTCAAAGACGGATAGAGCGAATCGGTACTGCCGAGTATATCAAAGCCGGCGTTGCAGAAAGCAGAAACGGAGTGAAAAAACGCCATCCATATCCCTTTTATTCCGAAGTCCTCGCAGAATACCGGCATCATAACAAGCGCTCCGATCAGTTCAATAATGAAGGTTGCCTTCAGAATAAAGCCCGTCAACCGAACTATACCGCCCACCTTTGGTGCTGAAATGGCTTCCTGCATAGTGCTGCGCTGCATAAGAGATATTTTTCTGCCTGACAGTAACGCAAAGAATGCCGCTACCGTTACAACTCCCAGACCGCCGATCTGAATCAGAGTGATAATAACCGCCTGACCGAACACAGACCAATATGTTCCGGTATCCTGCACGATCAGACCCGTTACACATACGGCAGAAGTAGAGGTGAACAAGGCTTCGTTAAATGGTGTTACTGCTCCGCCTTTTGAGGACACGGGAAGCATTAAAAGTAACGCGCCGAATAGTATTACTCCCGCAAAGCCTAATATAATTATTTGAAAAGAAGTAATCCTTTTCTTTTTATGTATCAATTCCGCCATAACGCTTCTCCTTTGCGTTCTTGTTTCACTGCTATTATATTACTTTCGGTTTAAAGGTTGTATAATGGCATTGCTTCTCGTATTAAGATTGCATAAAGATTTTTTATCGATTGACTGCTATATTTTTAAATATAATAATTCAACACAAAAAAGTAACATTTATTTAAAAGAATACAGGAAATATACTCAACATTAGATTGAATACGAAACAAAGAAAAATATAATTCTGATAACTTTGTGCAGATTATGCTTGAAAATTAAAAAATGTGGTTGAAATATATTATTTATTTTTACGTATATTCTTTTACGTGACGGGACTTTTTAGTTTTATGGTTATAACTGCTTTTAAAGGGAGAGTTAAAAATACCCTTGAAATTGTCCCGAAAAAATTGTAAAAATCTCTTGACAATTACATAACTATCTGATAAAATACAAATGTTGCATCGGGATGTAGCGCAGTTTGGTAGCGCACACGTCTGGGGGGCGTGGAGTCGCAAGTTCAAGTCTTGTCATCCCGACCAGCTAAACGCTGAGCTTTTTTGCTCAGCGTTATTTTTTTATCTGTTTTATCAAAATTTTTATTTATGCGAAATGAGGTTTTATTATGCCAAACATAGGCTGTCATCTTTCTATATCAAACGGTTTTGAGACTATCGGCAAGCAGGCGCTCAAAATCGGTGCGAATACTTTTCAGTTTTTTACACGCAACCCGCGGGGAGGCTCCGCAAGAAAAATTGTGCAGGGCGATGTTGACGCCTTACTTAAACTTATGGAAGAAAACGGTTTTTCTCAAATTCTTGCCCATGCGCCATATACAATGAACCTTTGCTCCGCAAAGGAGGAAACCAGAGAGTTTGCGCTAAACACCCTCGCCGACGACTTGCGAAGAATGGAGTTTTTGCCGCATAACCTGTACAATTTTCATCCCGGCAGTCATACCGGTCTGGGCGTTGAAAAAGGTATAGAGTACATTATCGAAGCGTTGAATAAGGCTATGTTTGACGATATGACAACTACTGTTCTGCTTGAAACCATGGCGGGCAAGGGTACCGAAATCGGCAGAAGCTTTGAAGAATTGAAAATGATTATTGACGGCGTTGAGCGAAAGGATAAAATCGGCGTTTGTATGGATACCTGCCACGTTTTTGACGCAGGGTATGACATTGCGGGCGACTTTGAAAGTGTGCTTGGAGAGTTTGACAAAATCATCGGAATCGACAAACTCAAAGCAATGCACATAAACGACAGTATGAATAGCATCGGCAGCCACAAGGACAGACACCAAAAACTCGGCGAGGGTACAATCGGAAGCGAAGCGTTTAAAAATATTGTGACAAATAAATATATCAGAAACCTTCCTATGCTGCTTGAAACTCCGAATGATATTGACGGTTACGCAATGGAAATTAAAACTATAAAAAGTTATTTTAATTAACATTGCATATAAATGGATTAGGTGACAATTAAATTATTAGATATTTTAAAATTGGAAAAAAACTGGAAATTTTTATAAAATTTTGTATTATTTCCATAAAATCACAACTTTTTATTGTGCAGAGCGCAGATTGTATTTGTTGCCGAATTTTGGTATTATTTATATACAATTGAAAAATCAATTGGGAAATTTTACGTTTTAGTGAAATTTTAGTGGTATTATTAAGGAGTGAACAAGTTGAAGAAAAAAATCACAAGCATTGCACTTGTGCTTTGTATGTTACTTTCCTGCGTTTCCGTAGGATGCTTTACATCAAACGCAGCTGCAAAAAATGACGCGAGCGTGTCTGCAAGCAGTACATCATCGTCAGTAGGAGCGAATGACTACGGACTTGCCGACAATGTGCAGGACGGACAGATTCTCCAGTGCTGGAACTGGAGTTTCAACGGCATAAAAAACAATATGCAAAAGATTGCCGAACAGGGTTTTACTGCTATTCAGACATCACCTATTCAGACAATCAAAGAGACAACTCAAAACAGAACAATGAGCGGAAGCTGGTGGGTGTATTATCAGCCTTCGACGTTCAATATTGAGACAAACGGTCAAAACGCCTGCGGAACAAAAGCAGAATTTGAGGCTATGTGCGAGGAAGCGCATAAATACGGCGTAAAGGTAATTGTTGACGCAGTTTTGAACCATATGGCAAACGACGGAGACAATACAATTTCACGCACGGTTATTCCTGATATCAGAGATGATTCTTCATGTTGGCATGACGTATCAAGAAACAGCTGGTATGAAAGCCGCTGGGATATAACTCAATTTTGTATGGGAGGACTTCCCGATCTTAATACGTCAAACACAAAAATTCAGAATTACGCAAAGTCATTCCTCCAGGAATGTATTGACGCAGGCGCCGATGGATTCCGTTTTGACGGAGCGAAGCACATTGAGACTTCAATCGATTCCGGATTCGCAAGTAATTTCTGGAATAATGTTCTCGGCGCTACCACAAGCTATGCTCAGAGTTCAAGAGGAATTACTCCCTACTATTATGGCGAAATTCTTGACGGACCTGCCGGAAGTAATGATAAAAACAATGCGCAGAACATTTTGAATAATTACACGTCAATGATGAGTGTTACAAGTAATAATGTAAGTGATGACATCAGAAATCAGGTAAATGGCGGAAACGCTCAGGGAGCGGCAAGGTCTGATTTAACATATAGCGACGGTTCAGCGCCTGCGCCTTCAAAAGCCGTTCTTTGGAATGAGTCACATGATACATATGCTAACGGATCTTCGTCAGGACAAAGTGATACAACCCTGAAAAAGACATGGGCTCTTGTAGGCTCAAGAGCTGAGTCCTGCGGTTTGTACCTTGCTCGTCCGAGAAGCGCATCAGATCAAATAGGTACGGCAAGCGTGACTGCTTGGGGCGATAAAGAGGTTCAGGCTGTTAACCAATTTAAGAACAGCTTTATAGGTAAGACCGAATATCTTAGTTCGGAAAACGGATACGCTTAC
>CAJFNC010000003.1 GCA_904393835.1 uncultured Ruminococcus sp.
TGGTGAAGCGTTTAAAAAAGCTTTGTTTGATAAAATTGAAGAAGAATACGATATAGCAGTCTTTGACGAAGCATATAAAGAATATGAAGAAAGCGGAAAGAAGAGCCGCCCAATATTTGAGCTATGGCAGGAACTTGATATATGAAGTACAAAATAGAAACTACTGCAAGATTTGATAAGGAGTTTCGCAAACTCGACAGATACACTCAAAAAATGATAAAGGCTTGGATAGACAAGCATTTAATCGATTGTGAAAATCCTCGATTATACGGCAAAGGTTTAACTGCAAACAGAAGCGGTCAATGGCGTTACCGTATAGGTGATTATCGATTGCTTTGTTTAATTGAAGATTCAGAGCTTATCATACTTGCACTTTCAATAGGTCACAGAAAAGAAGTGTATGATTAAATAACTGTCCCTCGGGGGGACACATAAAAGTTGCAGTAAAACAACTGTCCCTCGGGGGGACACTTAAATGTTGAAATAAAACACCTGTCCCCCGGAGAGACACTTATTAAAAAAAATACCTGTCCCCCGGAGAGATACTTATTAAAAAAAACACCTGTCCCACCGGGGGACAGGTTTAAAATTCAAATAAACTCTAATTTTAGTTTTTTACCCATACCTTTAGCAATTCTTTCAATCGTATCTAAAGACGGATTACCTAAACCGTTTTCATATTTGCTTATTTCACTTTGGGCAATACCTGTAATATCTGAAAGCTGCTTTTGAGTTAAATGCTTTTCATCACGTGATTTAACCATAGCTTTAATCAACTGATATTCAGGCTCAAGGTTATCATATTCTTTCTTAAAGTTTTTATCTTTCATTTGCTCATTTAATGTATCTCTGAAATTTTTACCCATTACAACTCCTCCTTATTAAGATAATCATTTCGATATTTTTTAGCTAACTCAATTTCCGCGTTAGGTGTTTTTTGAGATTTTTTTACAAACCCGTTGGTAAGTATTATCTTTTCCCCTATTACGAAAAAATATAAGACCCTTGTTATATCATTCCCTACTTTGGTTCTTAATTCAAAAATGCCGTCTTCTAAATGTTTTGAAAAAGGTTCGCGTAATTTGTTCCCTTCGCTTTCAAGCAATTCAAGATTTCTCATTATTTTTGCTCTCATTTTGTAATTTTGATTTAAAATAAATTCTTCAGCAGGAAAAGTTCCATTGTTTTCGTAATACTCAATTATAAAAATTTTTATCACACCTAATTGATTTTCTATAATTATTATATAGGATATATCCTATATTGTCAATAATAATATTAAATAAATAAACTAATAAATATATCAGTTAACATAATTTTTTCTTATTCAACGTTTTAAGTGTCCCCCCGAGGGACATAATGAAAAACAACTGTTCTGCGGTTGTCGGAACTCTGCTCTATCACGCAGATTGCAGTAACCACACAGATCAATAAAAAATATAAAGAAATAACCGCCCCGTAACGCAACTACAAGGCGGTTAAATATTAACTTTGCATTGAAATCAGCGAAACAGCTAAAACCGTTTTCTTACACTATTATATTATCATAGTTCGATTTAAAAGTCATAAATTTAAAGACCTCAAAAAATTGCATAAAAATTATTGACAACTTATTATTGTCAGTATATAATATATTATATAAAAAAATAAGCCCCACAGCTTATAAGCTGCTGCAAACAACTTATAAGCGTGCGCCCGAGTATTAGCCTACTCGAACTTGTGAAGCTAATTCTGCGTATTATCATATACGCTTTTGATACTTTTGTCAAGTCCTGTACCGTTATACCCGAGGTGCAGGACTTTATTTTTTGTAAAAACTGAATAGGATTACATATCTCATACTCAACCGTTCAGAAACAGTTACGCATAATGTTCTTTACAAGCTAAACCCAAAGAACAGCGAACCAACTCACACTGTTGATAATTCTGACCGGCAAAGAGCTTAATCCACTCTGCAAGATTTATTAGTGTGTTATATTTATTATAATTATAAATATAAACAATAACATCTTGTGTGTAACTATATCGACCGATTACTCGGCTGTCGTGACGACACCTGAGGATAGCTTCTATAACAAAGTTTATAGAATTCGGTTAGAATAGGGAACGATATAATCTACTCAATTTTTTCAACAGCCGAGCGATTTAAACAGCTTTTCGGCTGCTTAAATCACTTTACTGTTTGGAGCGGATGATGGGAATCGAACCCACACGATCAGCTTGGAAGGCTGAAGTTCTACCACTAAACTACATCCGCATATTTGCAACGATAATATTATATCATTATACCGTTGCAATGTCAAGCATTAAATTGTTTGAAGTGTTATTTTTTCTCCGTCGGAGGTTACGTTTATTGCGCTCAGCGTTTCTGAACCGGCATTTATCATTGCGTTTGCAATCTCCTGTTCAACCTCTCTTCTGATTGTGTTCCTTAAGTCACGCGCTCCGCTCTTGCCGCCGTATGACTTCTTTGCAAGATACTTGCAAGCCTTGTCATCATATGTAAACTTAATATGCTTTTCTTCAAGGCTGGGAACGTACTCCTCAAGCATAAGTTTTGCGATTTTTTCAAAACTTTCCTCGGAGAGCTGATTAAATACGATTACCTCGTCAACACGCGCTATAAATTCAGGTCTTAAAAATTCGGAGAGCGCTTTCATTACTTTTTCTTTTGTAGCCTCTTCCTGAGTTTTGCCGAAACCGAGCGCACTGTCTGTATTTGTTGAACCGGCGTTTGAGGTCATAACAATTACCGTATTTTCAAAATTGACAACTCTGCCGTGTGCGTCGGTAAGCTTGCCCTCGTCGAGTATCTGCAAAAGAATATTTAAGACATCGGGGTGTGCTTTTTCAATTTCATCAAACAAAAGCACAGAATACGGGCGGCGTCTTACCTTTTCGGTTACCTGTCCTGCCTCGTCATAACCTACATATCCGGGCGGTGAACCTATGATTTTGGACACTGAGTGCTTCTCCATAAACTCCGACATATCAAGTCTGATAAGAGTTTCGGGAGTATCAAAAAGCTGCTGGCTGAGCACCTTCACAAGCTCTGTTTTTCCTACTCCGGTAGGTCCTACGAATATAAATGATGCCGGTCTGCGGCGCGGGGAGATTTGGCAGCGGCTTCTTTTAATTGCCGAAGCAAGCGCTTCTACCGCTTCGTCCTGCCCGATAATTTTGCTCTTTAGCTCATTTTCAAGATCCGCAAGTTTTGAAAGTTCGTTTTCCTTTATTCTTGACGCCGGAATGCCTGTCCAAAGTTCAATTACCTTGGCAATATCCTCTTCGGTTACCTTAGAGGTAAGCGTTTCGGGATTTATTTTTTCAAGCTCCGAATCAATGCGCGCAAGATCGGTGTTCACCTCGGCAAGCGCCTTGTAATCAACTTCTTCTGACGCATTTGTGATTTCATCTTTCTCCACAAGCAATTCTTTCTTTTCGTCGGTCAGCTTGTCGTACAGCTCCATATCCTTATTTCTTAACGCTGCGCACGCACAGCTTTCATCAAGCAGGTCGATCGCTTTATCGGGGAGATAACGGTCGGTTATGTATCTTTCGGAAAGTACAACAGTCTTTCTTACGATGTCGTCGTCAACCGTTACACGGTGATATGATTCATAGTAGCCCTTTACGCCCTTTATTATGTCAATTGCCTGAGCTATTGTGGGTTCGCCGATTTTTACGGGCTGAAATCTTCTTTCAAGCGCGGAATCCTTTTCAATATACTTTCGATATTCGTTAAAGGTTGTTGCGCCGATTACCTGAACTTCGCCCCTTGAAAGCGCGGGTTTAAGAATATTTGCGGCATTCATTGTACCCTCATTGTCGCCCGTACCTACAAGGCTGTGAACTTCGTCGATAAATAGAATTATATTTCCGCTTTCTTTTACCTCGTTAACAAGACCTTTAATTCTGCTTTCAAACTGACCTCTAAACTGTGTGCCTGCCACGAGAGAAGTGAGATCGAGCAGCTGAATTTCCTTGTCTTTGAGCCGTTGCGGAACGTTGCCCGCCGCTATTCTGAGCGCGAGGCCTTCGGCAATTGCAGTTTTACCTACACCCGGTTCACCGATTAAGCAAGGGTTGTTTTTGGTACGGCGGCAAAGAATCTGAATCACGCGTTCAATTTCCTCGTCGCGACCGATAATGTTATCAATCTTGCCTTCTCGTGCCTTGCGTGTCAAATCCTCGCAGTAGAGGGTGATATGTTTTCTTTTTTTATCCTTTTTATCTTTTTTCTTGTTTGAAGTGTTGTTGTCAACTTCCTGCTTTGAGCCGCCGAACATATTGTTGAAAAACGCGGGAAAAGCCGGAGCTCCGTGTGAAAAATCATCCTCACTGTCATCTGGATTAAAATCGTCCATCTGTTCAGCCAAATTATCGGCGCCGAGCTGTTCCATAAGCTGAGAAAGGTCGGCGTTGTCACCCATATTCTGCATAAGGGTATTCATCTGATCCTGAACATTTTCGAGATCGTCGTCAGATATGCCCATTTTATTTATCAAATCTTCAACGGGCTTTATGCCAAGCTCCTTTGCACAAGTTAGGCAATAGCCTACTGTCGGAGCGTCTTTTGAGTTATTTGAAACAAAAACGACTGCCTGTCGTTTATGACATCTGCTGCAAAGCATAACATCCTCCTTGTCGTAAACTGTTATTAGATAATTATATATTCTTATTGAGTAAATTTCAATGGTAATTTGTCGGTTTTTAATTAGTTTTTAGATTTTTTATTGGCATTTTGTTTGCTATTATATTCTTTTATCATCGAACAGTATATTTTTCCGTATTTATAAAGTGCAAAAAGCATTGCCGCCGCTGTCACGGAGAACATTACGAGATCAAGCCAAAAGCTTTCGTAGTTGAACACGGCTTTTAAAAATACAATCAGCACGACCGAAAAGTAAAATATAATTGTTGCAACCTTGCCGTACCATTTTGAGGCCGGCGGAGTTATTCCTTTTTTGATAAGGTCGGTTCCGCCCATAAGCATAAGAAAATCCTTAATAAGTAAAATAACTAAAACGGGAAGTACAGCCGGAGCATATATTACCATACAAATCACAACCGAAATCAATGTTACTTTGTCGGCAATAGGGTCTAGCAATTTTCCAAGCGGTGTAACCTGATTAAATTTTCTGGCAAAGAATCCGTCAAAGCAGTCGGTAAGTCCAGAAGCCGCTATACATAATACCGCCTCGATATATTTTTCATTTAAAAATAAATACACGAAAGGTATTATTAAAATAAATCTGATGTATGTGAGGAGGTTAGGAATTGTAAATAAATCCGAAATTTTAAAACCCCACACATCTTTGTTTTCATTTTCCATCATTACCATTCCTTTATCAGCAAGTAAGGCTGAAGAAATTAAATAAATCGCCTCTTATCATTGTTTCATTTAATAAATCGGGATTAGCGACTGCCGAAATAATGCAAAAGACATTTACTGCTATAAACACAAAAATCAATCCCTCAACCGCTCCGAATATTCCTCCCAACACGCGATTTACGTGCCTGATTATCGGGGCATTGAACAGAAAAAGCAATTTTCCGGCAATTAACTTTACGATTATATATACTATTATAAATAAAATAACATATAGCAGGATTTGCAGGACGCCGGTAATTACCGGCTGCAAGGTCTGCTCAATAGAATTTGTTATATTTTTGGTAATTTCATTTTGCGATGTTCCGTTTTTCAGCATTATGCTGCTTTGGTATTTGTCAATGTCTGCTCCGAACACGCCTGAAATTACGGTCATAATTGAAAATATCCATTCCGGTACAGCCTCCAGACTGTTCTCAATTGCATAATTTACTCCGTTGGAGTTGACCATCTGCTCAAGATTTGTAACTACCGACTGTTTTATGAAATCATCATAGACAAAGTTTGAAAGATTTTCGGCAAGAAAATGAGCAAAAAACGATGCCGCAATAAGCGCCGCCACACCAAACAGGGTTTTTGCAATGCCTTTTCGTACACCCCAAATTATAGATAGTATAATTGATAAAATTATCAATAAATCTGCAATCATATTACTGTTCCTCTTTAGTATCTGCAGCTGTTGTCAACGCCGTATCATTTGTAGCGGGATTTTTAAAATTAATCCTGCGAATCTGGTTTACACTGAGCAAGTAGCCTGTACTATCGCTGTTCATTATAAATCGTTTTGAACCTGTTCCCGTATCGCTGGTATAAACCTCAATTCCGCTGTTGTCAAATACATGAAGCGTGTTTGCATCAAGCACTGATATATATCCTTTGTACATAGAAATTGAGTCGGCGCTGTACTCGGTGTTAATGGAAAGAGTTTTTTCTCCGTCGGCGCTGAAGGTTTCTATTGCGCAGCTTCTGCCGTCGCCGCTGCGCGAAAGCGCCAAAGTATAGCTTTGTGTATCGGGATTAAAGCAGTAGTTTGCAAGTGTTCTGTCCTCATAGCTTTTTGTGGTGTAATTATCGTCGCCGTTTTTTATGATATAAGCGGCATTTTTACCAATAATAACTCCGTAACTGTCAGAAACATATTCGCTGTCAATTATGCTGTCGTCCTTAATTATATATTTTGCGACTGCCTCGCTCTGCGTAAAATCGAGCACATAAGCACAGGTTTCCATTGCTCCGTTGTTGCTTGTTACGCCTACCGCAATACAACCGGTGCCGTTTTTATTGAGAGCGACCGAATGAACGTAATATTCCGAGAAAGAATATTTATATATTCTGTTGTTGTCTTTATTATATACACATAATGTTGATAAAAATCCGTTACCGTCTGTTACAAGGCAATAGATTCCGTTTGAAGCGATGTCTCCCGTAAAAATTACCGACTCGGCTTCACCCGAATATACATTTTTATCAAAACTTTGAATTTGATACGACTTTGAACCGAGACCGTAAGTCAGGAATTTTGTGTCCGCGGTTTTCATTACCGGATTTGAATATCTCAGCTGAATGTTTGCTACCTCGCTGCCTGTTGAATTAAGCGTTACAAACGATGTGTCCGACGCATAAGCCACATGATCCTGATTTACCGCAAAATTGCCTGAGGCAACGTCAGTTCCGATAATATCAACCGGATAGCCGTTTCCCGCATTGCCCAAAACGTCATAACTCCACCAAGCGGAAATATTGTCCCAGGTGAGTTTGTCACGGTTTGCGAAAGCATACACGATAAGACCCGCGGCGAGCGCCACACAAACGCCGATAATTATTTTTTTAACCGCATCTATGGAAATATCGGTTTTTTCCTGCTCGTAGTCATCAAGCGGAATGTCTTCGTAGCTGAGCACATCGCGCGTGCTGTGCTTTTTTTGGTCACTGTAACGACCTTTTGAACTTCTAAACAAGATGTTCACTCCTTTTGCGGGTTAACCGCACACACAATCATATTATTTTTATCTGCCGATTTTTACAAATTTCGCCGATAAAACAAAAAAATAATCAATAGTTTACTTTGTTCAGATACAAACCGCAAGCGGGTGCGGTGGGACCTGCAAATTTTCTGTTTTTCTTTTCAATTATATCGTTAATTCCGTCAACGGGGATTTTTCCCTGCTGTATTCTTAAAAGCGTTCCTACCATAATTCTTACCATATTATACAGAAAACCGTCGGCTTCAACGCACATCGTTACCATACTTCCGTCTCGGGTAACGGTAAACTTTTTTACCGTCCTGCACATATCGCCCGTTTCACGGTTGTCAAGCGTGCAGAAAGATGAAAAATCGTGCTTGCCCACATACGCCGCAGCTGCTTTGTTAAGCATATCTTCGTCTAATTTATATCTGTAATGAAGCGCATAGCCGTTGAGAAACGGATTTCGCACCTCATCATTCCATATCTTATAAATATATTCCTTGCTTTTGCAGCTATATCGCGCATGAAAGTCAAGCGACACTTCCTCGCCGTCAAGCACAGCCACATTGTCGGGCAACCATCTGTTGAGAGCGGCTTTGAGCCTTTGGGCAGGTATCGGGTGATGAGTTTTTACACTGATACAATACATATTGGCGTGCACGCCGCTGTCGGTACGGCTGCACCCCTTTAAATCATAGTCGTTACCTATAATTTTTTCAAGTGCGTTTTGGAAAACCTCCTGAACAGTCAGAGCGTTTTTCTGAATCTGCCAACCGTGCAGGTGTTTTCCGTCATATGCAATTGTAAGTTTAATATTTCTTAAATCACGCTCGGTATAAATATGTTGCATAAAATTACTCCGCCTACCACGAGTGCAAGCACAACCAAAGATATTACGTCTGTTTTTCCCATATGCAGCGACTTCATTCTTGTTCTGCCGCTGCCGCCCCTGTAGCACCTGCATTCCATTGCGACGGCAATGTCGTACGCACGTCTGAACGCTGACACAAACAGGGGAATCAGTATTGGTATGAGCGCTTTTACTCTTTTTAGAAAATTGCCCGAATCCATATCCGCGCCACGCGCTTTTTGCGCCTGCATAATTTTATCGGTTTCCTCAAGCAAGGTAGGTACAAACCTGAGCGCAAGCGACATCATCATCGCAAGCTCATGTACGGGGAAATGAATTTTTTCAAGCGGACGCAAAAGACGTTCAATCGCGTCGGTAAGCTCTGTCGGAGAAGTAGTAAACGTCAGACAGGAGCTTGAGAGAATAAGACAAATAATCCTTATTGTTATGAAAAAGGCACGGTTAATGCCGTTTACTGTTATTTTTAATATTCCCCATTGCCATATCGGGTCGCCTGTTCCGTAAAACAGGTTTAGCAACGAGGTTAATATTACGATAAAAATAATTACCTTTAGGCTTTTGAAATAAAATTTTACCGGTATTCCGCTAAGCAAAATAAAAAATACCGTGAATGCCGCCGTTAAGGCAAGCGACACATAGTTGAAAGTGCAAAAGCATATTACCAAATATGCTATGAGCATAACTATTTTCGCCCTTGGGTCAAGTCGGTGTATTATGCTTTTACCGGGAAAATACTGACCGAAAGCTACATCTCTTACCATAACTTTCCCTCCTTTTTAAGAATTCGGGAAATATATTCAAACGCTTCGTCAACCGTCAGGATTCCGTCGGGCACATTAAAGCCCTTCTCCTTGAGTTCAAGCATTATTTTTGTTATCTGCGGCACACGCAAGCCGATTTTTTCAAGTTCTCTGCCGTGTGAAAAGACCTCTCTTGTGCTGTCGAACATCACAAGATGAGAATGGTTCATCACCATAATTTTGTCAGCGACTCTGGCAATATCTTCCATACTGTGTGACACAAGCAAAATCGTGTTTTGACGTCTTTTGTGATACTGCAAAATCTGACTGAGCAAAACATCTCTTCCCATGGGGTCAAGTCCCGCCGTCGGCTCATCAAGAATTAAAATTTCGGGATCCATTGCGATTACGCCTGCAATCGCAGCTCTGCGCTTTTCGCCGCCCGAAAGGTCAAACGGAGATTTTTCCAGCAGTTCTTCGCGCAAACCCGTAAATTTTGCGGCGCTGCGCACACGGCTGTCGATTTCAAGAGGGTCAATTATTCCCATATTTTGGGGACCGAAAGAAATATCCTTGTAAACGTCCTCCTCAAAAAGCTGATATTCGGGATACTGGAATACCATACCGACCTTAAAACGGACTTTGCGGATTTCTTTTGGCTTTTCCCATATATCTTCACCTTCAAGTATAACTTTGCCGTCTGTTGGCTTGATAAGTCCGTTGAGCATTTGCACAAGCGTGGATTTACCCGAACCGGTATGACCGATTACGCCTATAAATTCGCCTTTGTTTATGCTTAAGCTCACATCATCAACGGCACGCTTCTCAAACGGCGTACCTACACCGTAGGTAAAGCCTAAATTTTCAAGTCTGAGGATTTCACTCATTCGAGCACCTCCTCAAGCATTTTTACGCACTCCTCGGCATTAAGCGGCATTTTGTCAAATTTCAATCCGCAGCCGTTAAGCTTGTAGGCAAGCTCCGTTGCCTGAGGCACGTCCAAGCGGTGCTTTTTAAGCAATTCCACCTGCGAGAATACATCTCTCGGAGTTCCCTGCGTAAGGATTTTTCCGCTGTCCATAACTACAACTCTGTCCGCAAGAACCGCCTCTTCCATATAGTGCGTTATTAAAACAATTGTTATTTTATTTTCTTTATTAAGTTTTAAAAGCGTTGACATAACTTCTTCTCTGCCGTTTGGGTCAAGCATTGCAGTAGGCTCGTCGAGCACAATGCACTGAGGCAGCATTGCAAGGATTCCCGCAATGGCAATTCGCTGCTTTTGTCCGCCCGAAAGCTTGTAGGGTGCATTATCCTTATAGTCATACATATCGACCGCTTTTAACGCAAAGTCAACCCTTTTGCGGATTTCGGACGGCTCAACGCCGAGGTTTTCGGGGCCGAAAGCAACATCCTCCTCAACAATGCTTGCGACAAGCTGATTGTCGGGATTTTGAAGCACTAAGCCCACCTTTTCTCTTATATCATATGTTTTTGAAATGTCCGATGTGTCATCTCCGTCCACATACACTTTGCCGCTGTCGGGCAATAGCATTGCGTTGAGATGCTTGGCAATAGTTGATTTTCCGCATCCGTTGTGTCCCAGAAGTGCAATAAATTCGCCCTTTTCAATTTCGAGCGAAACGCCGTCAACAGCGTTGTGTATAATCTGACTGTCTTCGGGGTCTGAATACGAGAAAACTACGTTTTGCAAAGAGATAAATTTCATTTGCTATTTCTCCCAGATTGCGGTTGAACCGCAGGGCAATATTAATCCCGTGTCGGTCACCTTTAGTCCAATTTCATTGCTTGATACTCTGCCGCCGAATTGCCTGCAAAGCAACACGCTGAGCAGATATTCCATTACAGCGGGTGAAAGTCCCGTTGTGTATGAATTTAATATAAAAAATACGGGGTCGTCGGAAAGCACCTGACGGCAAAGCATTACAAGCGGATAGAGCTGTTCTTCAAGTTTCCAAACTTCTCCTCCCGGACCTCTGCCGTAAGACGGAGGATCCATAATTATACCGTCGTACTTATTGCCCCGCCTTATTTCACGCTGCACAAATTTTACGCAGTCGTCAACAAGCCACCTTACGGGTCTGTCGGCAATAGAGCTTGATAAGGCGTTTTCCTTTGCCCACTGTACCATACCTTTTGAAGCGTCCACGTGGCAAACCTGCGCGCCCGCATTCATACACGCAAGCGTTGCGCAGCCCGTGTAACCGAAAAGATTGAGTATCTTTAAAGGGCGGTTTTCGTTTTTTATCTTTTCCGCTGCAAAATCCCAGTTTACCGCCTGTTCCGGAAACACGCCCGTGTGCTTAAAGCCCATTGGCTTTATGTTGAATACCAAATTACCGTAGTTAACAGTCCAGCGTTCGGGAACTTTTTTGTACCGTTCCCAGTAACCGCCGCCCTTGTTGCTGCGATGATAACGTGCGTGAGCCGAGTGCCACAGCGGATTTTTTTTGCTTGTTGACCAAATAATCTGCGGGTCGGGTCGAATGAGGATTATGTCTTTCCACCTTTCGAGCCTTTCGCCGTCGGATGTGTCAATAAGTTCGTAGTCTTTCCAATTATCCGATATACGCATTATGACAATCTTTCCCTTACCACCTGTGCAGTCTGTTCCGCAAGGCGTTGAATTTGATTATGATCCTCGCCCTCAAGCATTACTCTTACGAGAGGTTCCGTACCTGACACACGGACAAGAATTCTGCCTGTGTCGCCGAGAATGTCGCCGACTCTTTTAATTTCCGCTTTGATTTCATCATCATCATTGAAAGCAAGTTTGCCCTCTGCACTGACTTTTACATTTAAAAGCACCTGCGGCATACGCTGCATTATTGTTGCAAGCTCACTGAGCGGTTTGCCTGTGCGCTTCATTATACTTAAAATCATCGCACCCGAAAGCTCTCCATCGCCCGTTGTGGCATAGTCAAGCAAAATAATATGACCGCTCTGTTCGCCGCCGATGTTGTAGCCGTCACGCATCATGGCTTCAAGCACATATCTGTCACCGACTTTTGTAGAAATAAAGGTCATTCCGTTTGCTTTGCAGAATTTATTAAATCCCATATTTGTCATTACAGTGCCTACTACGGCATCTTTTTTAAGGACACCTCTGTCCTTCATATCCTTTGCGACGATGGCAATAAGGTAGTCGCCGTCAACAAGGTCGCCGTTTTCATCAACTGCAAGACACCTGTCGGCGTCTCCGTCAAAGGCAAGACCGCAGTCAAGCTTGTGCTCGCGCACATAGCTTTGGAGGTTTTCAATGTGAGTTGAACCGCAGTTATCGTTAATATTGATACCGTCCGGGTTGTCAAAAAGCATATGAACATTTGCGCCGAGTTTTGTAAATACTTTTTCGGCTGTGCGGGTTGAAGAGCCGTTTGAACAGTCAAGCGCAATGTTCATACCGCTTAAATCTGTGTTGATTGATTTGACAAGGTGGTCAACGTAATCATCAACAGCCCTGTCAAGATATGTAACCTTACCGATATTTTCATCTGAGGCAAGCGTGTAGGGCACAACATTGTCGAGTACAATTTCTTCGATTTTATTTTCGAGCTCATCGGGGAGCTTTGTTCCCTGTGAGCTGAAAATCTTAATTCCGTTAAATTCATACGGATTGTGCGACGCGGAAATCATAATACCTGCGTCGGCATTATATTTGCCTACAAGATAAGCCACCGCGGGCGTCGGAACTATACCGAGAATTTCCACGTTTGCTCCCACCGAGCAGAGTCCCGCAATAAGCGCGCCTTCAAGCATCTGTCCCGAAATACGTGAATCTCTGCCTATTAAAACGGTCGGATGCTCAACCTCATCGCTTATGAGCACCATAGCCGCCGCTCTGCCTATATTCATAGCAAGCTCAACAGTGAGCTCCTTGTTCGCAATTCCTCTCGCACCGTCTGTGCCGAATAGTCTTCCCATTTTTATTATCCTCCGGTAGTTTTTTTATATCAATACTTTTTTTGCAACAACTTTAAAGGGTGCACTTGTCCCTTAATCTGTTTTGATTATTAGCCTTATTTGTTATCTTTTTGGTCATCTTTAAAAAGGCTTGTCTGAGTCGGCGCGGCGTTTACCGCTCCGCTAGGAAAATCGTAACCGAGGTGTCTGCAAGCCTCCGCCGTAATACAGCGACCTCTCGGTGTTCGACTTAAAAAACCTATTTGCAAAAGATAAGGCTCGTAAACATCCTCAATCGTAACTGCCTCTTCGCCGATTGCCGCCGCAAGCGTTTCAAGCCCTACGGGACCGCCGTTGTAAAATTTAATTATGGCTTCAAGCATACGTCTGTCGTTGCCGTCAAGACCGAGTTCGTCAATTTCAAGTCTGTCAAGCGCCGTTCTTGCAGTTTCAAGCGTAATTACGCCGTCGGACATTACCTGTGCAAAGTCACGCACACGCTTTAACAGTCTGTTTGCAATTCTCGGAGTTCCTCTTGAACGAGAGGCAATTTCGATTGCCCCCTCATAATCTATTTTTATACCGAGTATGCCTGCGCTTCGTGTGACGATTTGCGCAAGTTCTTCGGGGGTGTAGAGTTCAAGCCTCAATACTACGCCGAAACGGTCACGCAACGGTGCTGTAAGCTGTCCCGCTCTTGTTGTTGCACCGACAAGCGTAAATTTTGGCAAAGGCAAATGATATGACGCCGCCATTTGTCCTTTACCCGTGATAATGTCAATCGCAAAGTCCTCCATTGACGGATAGAGAATTTCCTCTACCGCCCTGCTGAGGCGGTGAATTTCGTCTATAAAAAGCACATCGCCTTCGTTTAGATTTGTAAGCAGTGCCGCTAAATCACCCGGCTTTTCAATTGCCGGGCCCGAGGTTATACGGACGGAAACGCCTAGTTCGTTGGCAATGATGCCTGCCAGCGTAGTCTTTCCGAGTCCCGGAGGGCCATACAAAAGCACATGGTCGAGGGTTTCGTTTCTGAGCTTTGCCGCCTCAATGAACACACGCAGATTTTCCTTTACCTTTTCCTGACCGATATACTCATCGAGGTTTTTCGGTCTGAGCGGATTATCCGCATCGCCTGCGTCTTCGGGAAGTTCTGCAGCGTCAACTATTCTGTTTTCAAAATCAAATTCATCTGAAAATTCCATTTTACTCATTCGTTATTTTCTTCCCATCTGCTTTAATGTTTCTGCTATAAGCTGTTCTACGGGCAGGGTACAGTCAAGCTTTGTAAGTATCGGGGTAACGTCTGCCGCCGTGTAACCAAGTACACCGAGCGCCTCAACCGCTTTAGGCAGATTGCCCGTTACCGCCGCAGTCTGAACAACTGCCGTAACGCCGCTGTCCGATACAATTGACTTTGCGAGTTTGTCTTTAAGCTCAAGTATAATGCGCTGTGCAATTTTTTTGCCTATGCCTTGCGCTCTTGTTATTGTTTTTACATCATCCGAAGCAATCGCCATTGCCACTTGCTCGGGTGTAAGTTCGGACAAAACGGCAAGACCTGCCTTTGGTCCCACGCCGCTTACGCTTATGAGCGTTTTAAATGTTTCAAGCTCTGTTTTTGTTGAAAAACCGAAAAGCTCAACGGCATCCTCCCTTACATTAAGATATGTATATAGTGTAACCTCTGAATTTTGTTTGAGAGTTTTTAGTGTATTAATTGTCGTCTGACAGTTGTATCCAATGCCCCCGCATTCGACAACCGCGCTTGACGAGGTTGTGTGTATAAGTTTTCCTCTTACGGAATAAATCATAATTACAATCCTTTCCGATACATTTCCATACGAAGTGAAGAGCCTGCCGCCTGAGCATGACAAATTGCAATCGCCAGAGCGTCGGCAGTATCGTCGGGCTTTGGGACTTCGGGCAATTTAAGCAAGCGTCTTGTCATTTCCATAACCTGCGGTTTTTTTGCTTTTCCGTAACCGGTTACCGCCGTTTTCACCTGCAATGGAGTGTATTCAAAAATAGGAATTTTTAGTTTTTGTGCCGCAAGCAGAGTTACTCCCCTTGCCTGCGCAACATTAATTGCCGTTTTTTGGTTGGTCTGAAAGTAGAGCCTCTCAATAGCGAGAGCGTCGGGGCGGCAGCGGTTTAGTATTGAATATATCTCATCGTATATATACTCAAGTCGCCTGTTAAAGTCGGTATGCGCCTGAGTTTCAACAGCGCCGTAGCCGAGAGCCTTGTATGAGTTTGACTTGAAACTTATTGCTCCCCAACCGACTATTGCATAACCGGGGTCAATTCCGAATACAACCACTCCGTTCCCTCCAAATTTTATAAAATGGTATAATAACACAGTTTAAAACATTATACCATAACGCAATTTAATTATCAACATCACACATACAAATTATATACAGATTTGTTTTGTCATTAAATGTATCACGGCATCACAGAGCAAGCAGAAAATATTTTTGCTTATGTGTATATGGAAAGCATAACATAATGCTGCGTATGTTTTGACGTTTTAGACAGAGTAAAAAATTCCATAAACGACAGTTGTTTCTGTTGTTCTCACTATTTTTATTGGAAATATTTTTGTTTTTATGGCATATTATAGATAAATATACAAAAATATTATACATTTAAGGGCAAATATTCAAAATAAATGTTTTACAAATTGTTTATTGAAAGTTTACGCGTTCATCTCCGATTGCATACAATTTTCTTTTACAGTAATTGTCGAAGGGCAAAACCTTCGAGAATAATTTTAAGGAGAGATCAAGATGTTTAAGAAAGTATCGGCGGCGCTGCTTGCGGCAACAGTACTTGTCGGAAGCGTAACGGTAGGCGTATCCGCAGCAGGCACAGATGGGAAAGGTTCACTCGACTACACAATCAACAGCCCGTACAAAAATGTAAATTGGGAAACATACGGACAGTACAAGGCAGATTTTCATGCACATTCAAATGAGAGCGACGGTTCACCACAGCCCTATGACACGGTGGAAGAGCATTACAGAAAAGGTTATGATATTCTCGCTCTTACAGATCACAATGTAACAAACACAACTTGGAACCGCAAAGACGATCCTACAGGAAAAGGAAGAGTATATCTGACAGACGAAAGATATAACGAAATTAAAAACGGTACGGATCGAGACGGAAGAGGAATGGTTGCAATTCAAAACTCCGATGAGCAGTCACAAAGCGACCACTTAAACACATTTTTTGCACCGTTTAACAACACAAGCGGAGCAACACTTGAAAGCAATATCGCAAAATGCGAGGAAGTCGGCGGTATCTCACACATTAACCATCCGGGCAGATACACAGGCGGCAAAAATACATCAGGCACAGCAGGCGAGGACGCTTCAAACGATCCGAAAAACATTCAAAAATACGTTGACTTGTTTATGAAATACAATTCATGCGTAGGTATGGAGATTATCAATAAGCTTGACGGAGATTCATATTCGGATCGTATCCTTTGGGATAACATTCTTAAAGAGACAATGAAAGAGGGCAGATTTGTTTGGGGATTCTCAAATGACGATACACACTCAAATTCTGCTACCGGTCACAGCTACAATATGATGCTTCTTCCCGAAAACACTGCAACAAATGTAAGAGCAGCTATGGAAAGCGGCGCATTCTATGCAAGTGCAAAGGTTGCAAAACGCGAGGGTTACACAAACACAAACATTGATGAAATCAATGATTATCAGCCTCCTGTAATCACAAATATCTCTGTTGACGATAAAGAAGACACAATCACAATTGAAGGCGACCTCTACAATACTGTTGAATGGATTGCTGACGGCGAAGTTATCGCAACAGGCAACACAATCGATCTTAACGACTACGAAGATAAAATCAACAATTACGTTCGTGCTCAGCTCAAAGGCGACGAGGGTATCAGCTTTACACAGCCGTTCGGCGTTCAGGCTGATGTAAAGGGCAGCGCAAGCATCGGAATTGACAAAGACAAAATTGCCGTAGAAGATGACGACAAAACCGTTACCTGCACAGTTTCGGTATCAGATGTAATCGGTGCAAACGCATTTGACGCACGTCTTTCATACGACCCAAATGTTTTTGAAGCAGCAGAAGTTAAATCTGTTGCAAACGGCACGGCAGTAAGCGTTGACAAGAGCACAGACGGTGTTGCAAGACTGGTTATCGGAACTGAGGGCAGCATATCGGGAACAGCCGATGTAATGCAGGTAGTTCTTAAAGTAAAAGACGATGCGAAAACAGGACTTACACAGGTTGCACTTGACAGTTTGAATACGGCAGTATCAATATCTGACGGTTCATTTGAAGGTTTGCTCACATTGTCAGACTCAACAAAGGATGTACAGGTAATATCCTACCGTGAGCGTGCAGACTTAAACAATGACGGCAAGGTCACACTTTCCGACCTCTCAATCGCTCTTAAAAATTACAGAAGTGAGAATGCAGAATATGATGTGGATCTCAGCGGAACAGTTGACACGGCTGACCTTGTAATTATCTCGGGTTTAATCGACTGATTAAACAATATCCGAAGCAATAAACAGGGAGCGTTCATTAAACGCTCCCTTATATTCGCAGGAAGGAATGAACTCTCTTGAAAAAAATATTTTGTTTATTAACGCTCGCGGTGCTTCTGATAATTTCAGTTATTCCGGTGTGTGCTGCAGGCACAGAAATAAACGTGAATAAAACCGCTGTTAAAATCTCGGAAAAAGATAAGAGCTTTAAATTTGATGTAAACGTAAAATCCCCGGGAAAATTTGCAGGTGTGGAGCTCGGTATTGAATGCAGCGATAACCTGAACCTTTCAAAATCAACCTCAACCGCAGGCAGTATGTCGGCTCCTCCGACAGAGGCCAAAGGAATGTACTGGACAAGCTTTTTTGAGGGAGACAATAAACTTCCCGAAGACGTTACCGTCACGCTTGAATTCACCTGTCCCGAGAATACTATTAATTCATACGTTTTAATTAAAGAAGTAAATATACTCACAAAAGACGGAGTTGGAGTTTCAACAGAAAAACTTAACCCGAACATAAAAGTAATCGCTGGCACTTCTCAAAGCGTCATCGATCAAGCAATCTCAGAAAATAATAACATCGGAAATTCCGGTTCCGATTCTGATATAAATGATAAAAACGATACAAATAGCAACATAATTCAAGCAGAGCAAAGTAACGGCTCGTCGCAAAAAAGCAATGTTGCAGACAGTAATTCCGATATTGCAGCTTCACTAAAGACCGGTCAGGATTATAACATAACGGATACGGCAATCCTGTTGTTTATGATTATAATTTCATTAATTGCCGTTGCTGTACTATGCAATTATCGTAAATATAATAAAAAAGGCCATAACGGAAAATATTATAAACACTAAGTAACCAGCCCTTATTAATCAAAATGATATATAAGGGCTGATTTATACTTTTTAAAAATTAAGAGCGGACGCTTGCGCATCCGCTCTTAATCTATATAATATTTATCTTCTGTGATTTCTGTTGTATCCACCCTTATGATCACCGTGGTGTCTGCGCGGACGTGAGTTTTTCTCATCGGCGTCGTCCTCGGGAACAAGGCCGTCAACATCAATAAGAACCTGACGGCGTGAAAGGTTAAGTCTGCCCTTGTCGTCAATTTCCATAACCTTTACGCGGATAATGTCGCCGACGTTTACTACGTCTGTTACATTTTCCGTACGCTTAACATCGAGCTGAGAAATGTGAACAAGACCTTCCTTGCCGGGAGCAATTTCAACGAAAGCGCCAAAGTCCATAATACGTGTTACCTTGCCGAGGTACATTGCGCCGGGCTCGGGATCAACGGCAATAGTATTAATAATTTCAATTGCACGCTTACATTTATCCGAATCAAGACCCGATACGAATACCTGACCGTGCTCACCGTCTTCTTCAATGTCAACTTTAACGTCACATTCAGCCTGGATTTCCTTAATAACCTTACCGCTCTTGCCGATAACCTCGCTGATTTTGTCAGCGGGAATTGTTGTTGTGAACATCTTGGGAGCGTAGGGTGAAAGCTCTGCTCTTGGCTCTGCAATTGCTTTAAGCATAACCTCGTCAAGGATATAGTTGCGAGCCTTGTGAGTTTTTTCAAGTGCTTCTTTAACCATTTCGGGTGTAAGTCCGCTGATTTTAAGGTCCATCTGAATAGCTGTGATTCCTGTGTGGGTACCTGCAACCTTGAAGTCCATATCGCCGAAGAAATCCTCAAGACCCTGAATATCAACCATTGTCATCCAACGGTCACCCTCAGTGATAAGACCGCATGAAATACCCGCAACGGGCTCTTTAATCGGAACGCCTGCGTCCATAAGCGCAAGAGTTGAACCGCAGATTGAGCCCTGTGATGTTGAACCGTTTGAAGAAAGAACCTCAGAAACAAGTCTTAAAGCATACGGAAATTCCTCTACTGACGGAATAACCGGAACAAGAGCGCGTTCTGCAAGCGCACCATGACCGATTTCACGTCTGCCGGGACCTCTGCTGGGCTTTGTTTCGCCTACAGAATAGCTGGGGAAGTTATAGTGATGAATATATCTTTTCTCTGTTTCGCCGTCAATACCGTCAAGGAGCTGCTTGTCCGAAACAGGACCGAGTGTTGCGATTGTGAGAACCTGAGTTTGACCTCTGGTAAACATACCCGAGCCGTGAACTCTGGGAATTACGCCTACCTCTGACGCAAGCGGACGTATATCGTCCATACCTCTGCCGTCAACACGCTTTTGCTCATCGAGGAGCCAGCGGCGTACAATAAACTTCTGAGTTTTGTAAAGACACTCGTCAATAAGAGCCTCGCTTTCGGGATAAATTTCGTCAAATTTCTCGTGAACTGCCTCGTAAATCGGCTTTAAGCGTTCGTCACGAACTGTTTTGTCGTCTGTATCAAGAGCTTTTTTAACATCTTCTTCTGCAAAAGCTTTAATTGCTTCAAACATATCGTGATCGGGCTCAAGGCTTGCAAACTCAAATTTGGGCTTGCCGATTTCTGCCTTAATCTTCTCAATAAATTCAATTACAGGCTGGTTTGCTCTGTGGCCCGCCATAATAGCCTCGTACATTTCCTCGTCGGAAACGCAGTCCGCACCTGCTTCAATCATAGCTATTCTTGTGCTTGTTGAAGCAACTGTTGTAGCCATTCTTGAAACCTTTCTCTGTTCCTCAGTGGGGTTGATAACGTACTCGCCGTCAATCATACCCACAGAACAGCCTGCGATAGGACCGTTCCACGGAACGTCAGAAATTGAAATTGCGATTGAAGCGCCGATCATTGCAACAATTTCAGGCTGGCAATCGGGATCAACGCTCATTACAGTACACACGATTGAAACGTCGTTACGCATACTCTTATCAAAAAGAGGACGGATAGGACGGTCGATTACACGGCTTGTAAGAATTGCCTTTTCCGAAGGTCTTCCCTCTCTTTTTAGGTAAGAACCGGGGATTTTGCCCACTGCATACATTTTTTCTTCATAGTCTACCGAAAGCGGGAAAAAGTCAACGCCCTCTCTGGGCTTTGGCGACGCCGTTACCGCAACGTGTACCGTTGTGTCGCCGTAGCGTACAAGGCACGCACCGTTTGCAAGCTGAGTCATCTTTCCTGTTTCAACCTTGAGTTTTCTGCCTGCAATTTCAGTTTCAAAAACCCTGTACTTGTCGAATGTCATCATTCTGTTCATAGTAAAATCCTTTCCTTGTGAAAATTTTTTGGGCGGGATTTTACGCCGATTTAGCAATAAAACCGTTAAACACCCTTAACGCTGTTTAGTTGTTTAATCGTTTTACCGCTAAAATACAGCATAAAAAAATCCCGCTGTAAACCAAAGTCAGGGCAAGCTTGCGCTTGCCCTTTGTTTTCGAAAATAATTACTTACGGATACCGAGTCTTGCAATAATTGAACGATATCTTTCAATATCTACCTTTGTAAGGTACGCGAGAAGGCTTCTTCTCTGACCAACCATTTTGAGCAGACCTCTTCTGCTGTGATGGTCTTTTTTGTGAACCTTGAGGTGCTCTGTAAGGTCGTTGATTCTCTTTGTGAGGAGCGCAATCTGAACCTCCGGAGAACCTGTGTCGCCTTCGTGAGTAGCGTACTCTGCCATGATAGCCTGCTTTTCTTCTTTTAACATTTTTCTTCCACCTTTAAAAATATTTACCCATAAGCCATAAAGGCTGTATCTCAGCATAGGGCTGTGAAAGTCCGCAATGCGGCGTACCCCCTATTCCGTGACACGGGCACTTTTTGTATTTTATCACATAATGTATAAAATGTAAAGTAATTTTTTAAATTTCGTGCTTTTTTATTTTTTCCATCAATTTCTCTTTTTCTTCCGGTGACAAAATTCTGTAAAGTCCGATAAGCTCACGTTCCGACTTTGTTAGATTGTACATAGGCATAATAAAATCCGAAAGGTTTTTTTCGAATGATTCTTGACCCAAAACAGCATTTACATCTACGCCGTACATATTTACAATCTTTTTAAGAATATCAAAACTCGGTTCCGATACCCCTGTTTCATATTTTGTATATGTTGTCCTGTTTAAATTCAGAAGGTCCGCAACCTGCTGTTGCGTAAAACCGCATAGTTTCCTGTACTTAACAAGCTTTTTACCGAAATTCTGATCTACTGAACTTGTTTTTCTTTTAGGCACAGCTTACACTCCCCTTTAGATAAATTATTTGATATAGTGACAAAATTGAAAGCACATAATAGCTAAAAGTACTTCTAATAATACTTTGTTTTATATGAGCTTTACTACATTATATAACAAATATTTTGCATTTTCTATATATGTTACAAACGATCACATAAAACAATACTTATTTTTTATACAGAGTAAAATGATATGTTAGACAATTAAAATCATTCTAAACTTAATATTTATGATAATTAAAAAGCATCAATTAGCTTTTCCGCTAAAGAGTAACATATTAAATAAAGAATTGTGTAAAATTCTTTCAGTCAAGTTGTATTCAAAGCTTTGCTTTTATCAAAACAAGCAGCACATGTCGCTGCAAATTCAGTGGAAATTGTAACCGACGCTGAATTTTGATACCGGACACCGCATATTGAGTCGATGATCATTATCCTGTCTGATATATTGATTTTTAATAAATTTAAAATACCACTTGAAAATTCTCACAATATGTTGTATAATTACAAAGATCGCTGCTGGTGTAGCTCAGTTGGTAGAGCATCTCACTCGTAATGAGAAGGTCACGTGTTCAAGTCACGCCACCAGCTCCATAACATTTTTTGAAAGAACATCCCTGATAGATATAGTATCTATCAGGGATGTTTGATTTATACACCGTTCAAAGCC
This sequence comes from uncultured Ruminococcus sp., assembly GCA_904393835.1. Lineage (GTDB taxonomy): Bacteria > Bacillota > Clostridia > Oscillospirales > Acutalibacteraceae > Ruminococcoides. The sequence continues at coordinate 22,261 of CAJFNC010000003.1, forward strand.
TTTAATATTACTTACTTGCAACTTAACTTATATAAATAATTTTTACTGCGGATAAGCCAAAATTCAAAAGATTTTTATTTTTAATAATATTATTTCATTTTATATTTGATTCCACAAATTCCTTGGTCACATTTAAAGAGTGAATACTTTGTTCTGTCGTTTTTTAGTTTTGAGATGTCGCATATCGTGACTAAAAAAGCTAAAGCGACGGCAAAAACACCGTCGCTTCGCACTTAGCATATATAATGAAATTAAGCAAGAGCTCTTTTGAGTTCCTCTGTTTTGTCGGTTTTTTCCCACATAACACCGAGCTCTTCACGACCCATATGGCCGTAAGCCGCAAGAGGAAGGTACTTCGTTTCCTTGAGCTTTAACTGCTCTATAATTGAATTTGGGCGGCAGTCAAACACCTTTTCAACCGCTTTTGCAAGCTGTTCGTTTGAGTACTTTGAAGTTCCGAAAGTATCAACCATAATTGAAACGGGTTTTGCTACGCCGATTGCATAAGCAAGCTGAATTTCGCACTTTTTTGCAAGACCTGCCGCAACGATATTCTTGGCGATATAACGGCAATAATACGCAGCACTGCGGTCAACCTTTGTCGGATCTTTGCCGCTGAAAGCGCCGCCGCCGTGACGTGAAAATCCGCCGTAGGTATCTACAATAATTTTTCTGCCCGTAAGACCTGCGTCGCCTACCGGACCGCCGATTACAAAACGACCTGTCGGATTTACGAAAATCTTTGTATTATCGTCAAGCAATTTTGCGGGGATAATCGGCTTTATTACATATTCTATAAGGTCTTTTCTGATTTGTTCAAGTGTAACGTCCTCGTCGTGCTGAGTAGAAACAACAACCGTGTCAACCCTTACAATTTTGTCGTCGTCATACTCAACGGTAACCTGAGTTTTTCCGTCCGGACGCAGATAAGGCAACGTGCCGTCCTTTCTTACTTTGGCAAGCTGTTTTGCCAGCTTGTGAGCAAGAGAAATAGGCAGAGGCATAAGCTCCGGAGTTTCATCACATGCATAGCCGAACATCATTCCCTGATCGCCCGCGCCGATAAGATTGTTTTTATCGCTTTCGCCCTCTTTGTGCTCATAACTTTCATTAACGCCCATTGCGATATCAGGCGACTGAGCGTCAATTGAAGTCAGAACCGCGCAGGTGTTTCCGTCAAAACCGTATTTCGGATCATTGTAGCCTATATCATTTATCACCTTTCTTGCAATTCCCGCAATATCAACATAGCAATCGGTAGAAATTTCACCCATTACGTGAACCACTCCTGTTGTCACGGTTACCTCGCAGGCAACGTGAGCGTTTTTATCCTGTTCTAAAATACTGTCGAGAACAGCGTCGGAAATCTGGTCGCACACTTTGTCGGGATGTCCCTCTGTTACTGACTCAGATGTAAAAAAATGCTTTGCCATATATAAATTTCTCCTTTCGGGCATAAAAATAACGCCTTTCGACCGAAAGGCGTCTAATTTACTCATCTTTCGGCTAAACCGCAGGATTTGGCACCTTACTTAAGCAGGTTGCCGGACTTCACAGGGCCTGTCCCCTCCGTCACTCTTGATAAGATTCGTTTTCAACTGTACTTTATATTATATAACACTATTTTTAAAAACGCAACATATAAAATCAAAATATTTTAACTTTGTGTAAATTCTGATAATATAAGTATGAATTAAGCTGTCTTTTAGAAAATTTGACATAAAACGCATATTTTTCGCTGTGATTTTGCCGCACAATCTTGAATGAACGGAATATAAATGATATAATAATAAATAATTAATTAACGGAGTGATTATTATGATTATAGATTTTAACAACGAACGTTTTGAGGCTTTTGACAACTTTAAAGGCGGAGAAAAAACACTTTTTTCAAAAATGCACTTTGACGGTCTTAACAGAATTATGCACGCATATCTTGAAAGCGGAGCTTCAATCGGTATACACACTCACGAAACAAACAGTGAAATAATTTATATTTTGGACGGCACCGGCAAGGTAATTTATGACGGAGAGGAATACAGGCTTGAGTCGGGTATGTGCCACTACTGCCCCAAGGGTCACACTCACAGCCTTATAAATGACAGCGACGACAAGCTCGAATTTTTTGCCGTAGTGCCTGAGCAGTAATTTTTCGGGGCGGTTTATCTGCCACGATGGATGTAATATATACATATTAAAAATTCCGAATTGGTTGAAATAATTTGTATAAAATCATATTTTTACTATTGATTTTACATAACTGATGTGTTATAATATCTGAGAATTGCAAGAAGTCATTTTCGTGCAATTAAGAGAGCGGCAGGCCCTGTGCGATTGGGGTCTGTGAATCATGTCAGGCGGGGAACCGAGCAGCATTAAGCAGTTCTGCCGATGCGATGCAGTAAGTCTGCCGTTCGCTTATTTGTACGATTGCCGAAATTTTTAATTTTTCGGCTGACGGCTTGCATTTTTTGTTCATGCGGGGTGATTTTTTGTATCAGGTTTTATATCGTAAATGGCGTCCGCAAACCTTTGACGATGTTTCGGGTCAGGAACATATCACTACTACGCTTAAAAACGAGGTTGCAGCTAACCGCATAAATCATGCTTATCTGTTTACCGGTTCAAGAGGAACAGGCAAAACCACGTGTGCAAAAATTCTTTCCAAGGCGGTAAACTGTCTTAACCCCCGCAGCGGAAATCCGTGCTGCGAATGTGAAATCTGCAAGGGCATTGACGACGGCAGTATTCTTGATGTTATTGAAATGGACGCCGCTTCAAACCGCTCAATTGATGATATTCGCTCAATTATTGACGAAGCTCAGTATAAGCCGTCAAGGTGCAAATACAGGGTTTTTATAATCGATGAGGTTCATATGCTGACTCCGGAGGCTTTTAATGCTCTCCTTAAAACGCTGGAAGAACCTCCCGAGCATGTTATTTTTATACTTGCAACCACTGAAATTCACAAGATACTTCCAACCATTGTTTCAAGATGTCAGCGGTTTGATTTTCACAGAATCAAACCCAGCGATATAAAAGACCGCCTTATGTATGTTGCACAGCAGGAAAATGTAAAACTTTCCGAAAGTGCGGCTATGATGATTGCAACGGTTGCTGACGGCGCAATGAGAGACGCTCTTTCCCTTATGGACAGATGCATTGCGATAAGCACCGATGTTGACGACAACGTTGCACGAACGGCGGCAGGACTTGTTCAGCAAAGTTATCTGTATGATTTTGCCGCCTGCATTATCAACAAAAACACCTCAAAGGCGCTTGAAATAATCGACAACCTGTATTCCGAATCAAAGGATATGGCAAGACTGTGCAATGAACTCATCTCACATTTCAGATCGCTTATGATGATTAAATCTGTTAAAAAGCCGAGGGAAATCATCGTGATGTCGGATGATGAATTTGAAGAAGCCCAAACTCAGGCGGACTACTTATCCATAGCCGATATTATCTATTATATGGATGTTCTTTCAAAGGCGTACCTGAGAATGGGTCACGGAACGGGCGACCGAGTTGAGCTGGAAACGGCTTTGGTTAAGCTGACGGCTCCCGAGCTTGAGGCAACTACCGAGGCGCTCACGGCAAGGATTGCGGCGCTTGAAAAAGCGGTCAAACAGGGAATTAAAATTTCTGCCGAACCCGCTTTACAAACTACCGCCGTTGCGCAAGCCGACGAAAAGCCAGTAACGACTGTCAACACCGATGAAAATCCGCCGCAAGTTCAAAGCGAAGCTTCGCCTGAGGAATTGCCGAAAGCACCCGTTACAAAACCTGCTCCTCAGGTAAAACATACACAGCAAAAAAGCACGGTAAACCTTGAAGAGATTTACCAAAACGCCAAGCCTTTCCCCCGGTGGGTTGAAGTTGTGGAAAATATGAAACCCGTTTCACGGGCAATTGCTGCGGCATTTTCGGGTTCTACGGCATATGTCAGCGGAAATTATCTTTTGATAGACACAAGCAACAATATGGCGTTCGAACTTTTGAAAAACGGAAGCAGACGTGAAGAAATCAGAAAGATTATTCAGGAAACCACAGGTCATACGTACAGCCTGGGCCCCTATAAAAAGCCTGAGAAAAAACAAGAAAAAACCGACCCTATTCAAACTCTTAAACAGGAGCTTGAGGAAAGTGGAATTGAAATAACAGAAGAATAACATATGAAAGGAATTTTAAATTATGAAAGCAAGATTACCTAAAGGATACGGAAACGGCGGTCAGAACAATATTCAGCAGCTTGCACGCCAGGCTCAAAAGCTCCAGGATGATATGGAAGCAGCTTCGGCAGAGCTTGAGGCAAAAGAGTATTCATCAACAGCCGGCGGCGGCGCAGTAAAAGTTACTATCAGCGGTAAAATGGAAGTTAAAAGCATTGAAATTTCCAAAGAAGTTGTTGATCCCGATGATATTGAAATGCTCACAGACCTGATTATGGCTGCTACAAATGAAGCGCTGAGAACAGCACAGAAAGAAAAAGAGGACAAAATGGAAACAATTTCAGGCGGTCTTAATATTCCGGGATTGTTCTGATTATGGCACGATACAATGTTCCTCCGCTTGAAAACCTTGTGGAGCAATTTGAAAAAATGCCGGGTATCGGTCACAAAACCGCTCAGAGACTTGCGTATTATGTACTCAATCTCTCTGATGCCCAAGCCGACGAGTTTGCTAAAGCGGTTATTGACGCACATACCAAAATACACTATTGCAGCAAATGCTGTAATCTGACCGACAAGGATATTTGCCCTGTGTGCGCTGACGTAACGCGCGACCATTCGGTTATCTGCGTTGTTGAAACTCCCAGAGACGCCACGGCGGTAGAAAACACCCACGAGTTTAAGGGAGTTTACCATGTTTTGCACGGTGCAATCTCTCCGCTTAATGACGTCGGTCCCGACAACTTAACGATTAAAGAATTAATTTCAAGGCTTGCCGACGACAGCGTAAAAGAAGTGATTATGGCAACCAACCCTACTGTTGAGGGCGATGCCACAGCGCTTTACATTTCAAAGCTGTTAAAGCCGATGGGGGTTAAAGTGACGCGTCTTGCCTACGGCATACCGGTCGGAGGCGACCTTGAATACGCGGACGAATATACTCTGGCAAAAGCATTGGAAGGCAGGAGCGAAATATAATGAGTTCACTCAAAACTATTGCGCAAAATAAAAAAGCTCGTCACGATTACTTTATTGAGGAATCGTATGAGGCAGGCATTGAGCTTTGCGGAACAGAGGTTAAGTCGATACGCAACGGCAGGGTTAATCTTAAAGACAGCTGGTGCTCGATTGACAACGGTGAAATTTTCATAAACGGAATGCACATTTCACCGTATGAGCACGGCAACATTTTTAACCGTGACCCAATGCGTGTGCGCCGACTGCTGATGCACAAAAAAGAGATCAACAAGTTGTACGGCCTTGTAAAGCAGACAGGATACTCGCTTATTCCGATAAGCCTTTATTTCAAAGACAGCAAGGTCAAGGTACAGGTCGGTTTGTGCAAAGGTAAAAAGCTTTACGACAAGCGCGCCGATATGGCGGCAAGGTCTGCAAAACGAGATATTGACAGAGCATTAAAAAGCAAGCAATATTAACGGCGGTTGAATAAAAATATTTAACCGTTCAATAATATTGTTATGCTCTGTTTAAGCTATACACGGGGGTGTAAAGGCTTCGACGGGGAATGTAAACCTTGGTAAGCGAGCGGCGGTGCGGAACCGCCATAAAATCCGCATTCTAAAAATAAACGACAACAATAAAGTTGAATTAGCAGCTGCCTAAGCAGCCGCTCGTCCTGTTTGAGAGCACCACGGCTTAAATAAGGGCGTCGATTAGTGGTAAATGTGAACGGAAGAGCGCTCCGTATTTCGTCACACATCAGGAGCTACCAAACCTCACAGCCTGTTAATGGGCGATGAGGCAAGGGAATTTCAAAACATTAACTGCGCTCGGAGAAAGCCTTGGCAAGCGTTTTTCGGACAGGGGTTCGACTCCCCTCACCTCCACCACGTCGCCGCGGACGGCATATCGTTCGCGGCGACTTTTTTTGCAAAAGTCACCTCTCACTCATTCTGTCGCGGCTCCTTTCCGAATCGAACCCGCTGCGCTGGGCTTCGATTCGGTTTTCTTATCCTAAGTCTAGGTATCTTTTTTGTCAACGCTTCCCAAAAATAAAATCCGATAGATAAGCCAAAATTAAGAAAAACGGCTTGTTTATCGGATTTTTTATTGTTTATATCTGATTTTTAAAAGTTAGTTTTTGAACGATAAAAACCGCATTTTATGATAAAATGCAACACAAATGCAACACGAATTTTTTATCAACTAAAAATTTCCCTAAGCATATAAAAAAATGTTATAATGACTGCTTACTATTCTTCACCGCTTTTACCGCCTTTCAACTTTTCGATTAAAGCAAGGATTGCGCAACATAGTGTTGAGTGATATAATCTTATCAAACATTACGCAGTTTATCAACCGATTTCCGCTGTTGAGTTGGAAACGATGATTAAAGATATTCTTAGATGAGGAGTTATCCGATAACGAATTCGCTTTGAATAAATCAATACTTTACAATATAAAAAAACAATGTTTTTCAAAATATTACATTGACTTGATATGATTTTCGACACAGAAAAGAAAGATACGGTTTTGTTTATTACTGCAAATGTAAGAAATTGACGACAAACGACTTAAATCTAATAGAAAGGCAGATAACAATGCAGTATAGAATTTTGGTTATTGAAGATGACACAGATATAAATAAATAATGTAATCGCCGATACACTCACAAAGGCCGGTTACATATGCAAACAAGCTTTTTCCGGAACGGAAGCTTTACTATATCTTGAACGGGAAAATTATGCACTGGCTGTTATGGATTTAATGCTGCCGGGACTTTCCGGGGAGGAGTTATTACCAAAACTAAAAGAAAAGCAACATATTCCGGTTATAGTAGTTTCGGCTAAAGACGGTTTAGACAGCAAAATCAATCTACTGACAAGTGGTGCGGAAGATTATCTTACCAAACCTTTTGAAATTCAGGAACTTGTGGCAAGAGTAGGCGTTCAAATCCGACGTTTCGCCGAACCGGAAGAATCACCAACACAACATTTACAGTATAAAGACCTTGTATTGAATCAAGCATCCTTTACAGCTTCTGTCAACGAAAAAGAAATCGTTTTGACTAAGCAAGAGTTTAAAATTCTTGAACTGCTGCTCTCTCACCCTAACAAGGTTTTTTCTAAACAGGACATTTACGATTATGCTTGGGATGACATTTACATAGGTGAGGATAAGACAATCAATGTGCATATCAGCAATATTCGCAAAAAACTGAAAGCGGTAAGCGCTGAGGAATATATCGAAACTGTGTGGGGAATTGGTTTTCGGTTGGCAAAATAACTTTAACCTTTCTTTAACTTTGCTTTGCGCTTAATTAACACTTTGGTTGTAAACTAAAAAGCGTAGAGTAAAGGAGGCAACCAAATGGAATATTTACTTACAACGAACAGTCTGACAAAACAATATGGCAGACATAAGGCGGTAAATGCCGTTAATATTCATATTCGTCAAGGTGACATCTACGGTTTGATTGGTCGAAACGGAGCAGGCAAAACAACTATTTTGAAAATGATAAGCGGACTTGCCGCGCCGACCGAAGGTGATTTTTCACTATTTGGAAAAACGGGTAAAGATGCATATGAGTATATGTCTCGCATCGGAACGCTCATTGAAGCTCCGGGGATTTATCCGAATATGTCCGCAGCAGAAAATCTAAAATTAAAATGTCTTGCAGTGGGTGTAAGAAAAAAGGGAACGATTGAGGAACTTTTAAAAACGGTCGGACTTGAAAATGTCGAAAAAAAGAAAGTTAAGAAATTCTCTTTAGGGATGAAACAGCGTCTTGGTATTGCACTGGCACTTGTTGGTGATCCCGACCTTGTTATTTTAGATGAGCCTATTAACGGATTAGACCCACAAGGTATTGCAGAAGTAAGGGAAACTTTGCAAAAACTCAATAAAGAAAAGAATATTACCTTTATTATCTCCAGCCATATTCTTGAGGAACTATCCAAAATGGCAACAAATTACGGTATTATTCACAATGGCATATTGTTGCAGGAAATGACTCGTGAAGAACTGCTGGCAAAATGCAGTGAACGTATTGAGCTAAAAACCGATGATACTCGAAAAGCTTGTACAGTTTTGGAAGATATGGGGATTGAAAAATACAAAGTGGTTGACGCCGATACCATTCAAATCTTTGAGAGGTTGAATGATGGCGGTGATATTACGATGAGACTGGCTGAAAACGGTGTAAAAACTATGGGTATAACTGTTAAGAATGAAGCACTCGAAGATTACTATTTGAACTTGACGGGAGGTATTGTAAATGTTTAATTTAATCAAAATGGATATGCACCGTCTTTTCCGTTCAACTTCCACCTGGATTACACTGCTTTTGGTAGTTATTCTGGCTGTGTTTTCCGTCGTAATGACAAACGTAGATATAAAAATGGCTGAAGATGATCCAAGCTCCTTAATAACCGAGACAACAGAAGAACCACAACCAGGGATCTATGTTGAAGCAAATCCTGAATGGGTTAAAGGTAATATTGAAATAGGAGATATTATCAGTACTGAAATGAGAAGTGGCTTGCTTGCGATTTTATCCGCAGTTTTTGCTGCAATCTTTGCTAATGCTGAGCAAAAAAACGGCTATATCAAAAACATAGCCGGACAATTTCCACGGCGTGGAAGCTTAATAATCTCAAAATTTGTTGCTATTGCAATTCAGATTTTTTTGATGATGATTTTATTTACTGTAGTAACGGTGATAACCTGCTTCATTTTATGGGGTGATAGATTTTATTTAGATTCCTTTACACCTATATTAAAATTTCTCGGTACACAGTATTTACTGCATTTAGGATTTGCTGCTTTAATTATGTTTTTCAGTATATTGACCCGCAGTACAGCGTTCAGTATGACTGCCGGTATCCTTGTTTGCGCCGGTTTTGCTGTTCCGATTTATTCTATAATCAACAAACTGGTTACAGATATTAAACCTAATTTGAATTTCAATATAGGTGATTATATGATTGATAGAAATATCAGTCAAATTAGTTTGGCGGCAACATCTGATATAATGATAAGGGGCATTTTCGTTGGTATCATTTTTGCAGCAGTTTCGGTGCTGCTCGCAATGTTTACTATTCAAAAGCGAGATGTCCGATAGGAGTTTGATATGGTTGCATGGGGAATTGCCGCTACGGTGGCTGTAATTATTGTTATGGGAATACTGATTTCTTACCGGCGACAGGTCAAGAAGATCTGCCGCCAGTTGGCGTTCCTAAAAGAACATCAGACAAATCTAAGAATTAACGCAGGTTTGCCGTTTTCGGAGCTCAATGAATTGATTGATGGGATAAATGATACACTGGACTTGTCCCGTAAAATTCAAAAAGAATCGCAGCAGAGTGAAAATAGCTTAAAAGAGACGATTACTAATTTATCGCACGATATTCGCACACCGTTGACTTCTATGGACGGTTACTTTCAACTGCTCGCTCAGAGCGATTCTGAAGAAGAACGACAGCACTATATTGATGTTATTCAAAGTCGTATCACCAGCCTTAAAGATATGCTGGAGGAGCTTTTCACATATACTAAGCTTCAGAATGAGAGTTATGAGATGGCATTAGAGTCTTTAGACTTTGGAAAATGTGTATTTGATACAGTGTTTTCTTTTTATGATGAATTTCAGAAAAAAGGAATAGAACCGCAGATTGACTTTTGCGAAGGTCATATTGCTGTAATTGGTAATCACGAAGCAATCCGAAGGGCACTTCAGAATATTATAAAAAACTCTTTAGAACACGGGCAGAAGAAAATTGTTTTTGAGTTACACCGAAATAATTGTCAGGCTATATTTCGATGTATGAATGATGTAGAAAGTCCAAATAAAATAGATATGACACAGGTGTTTTCACGCTTTTATAAAGCAGATAATGCCCGCAGTAATACTTCTACCGGATTAGGCCTGTCTATTGCAAAAGGTCTTATTGAGAAAATGGGCGGGACTATAAAAGCCGATCTAAACGAAAATATATTTGTTATAGAGATACGATTTTCTGTGCAAAACGAGAAAATATCTTGAAAATGAAAACTATTTTTCAAAAAAAGGTGATACTTATCAATATAGTGACTATATTAGAATTTAAGAATCAGGATCAAACTGCCCTTGACGATATGCTGATTCTTTATTAAGCAGCAACCTTGATTTTGAAAAAACAGATGTAAAATACAAGACGATATTATCTCTTCTAAGAAATCAAATTTTTAACAGTCGAAAGGTTATTTACTATGTAACCAGCTGAAAAAGGACACGACCTTTGATGTTTATTTCAGCAAAAACAACAGGTTATCAAGTATATAACATTGTTTTTATATAAATTTATTCCATTGCCTTTATTTCGGTTTATAAACAGTTTAAAATTGATTTATCGTGCATTTAACTTCGACCGTTATACTACTCTATGTTTTGCGATAAATAGGAACGGAGATGTTATTTATATGGATGATTTATTTAAACCCTCTCACCTGACCGGACTTTCTGCCGAGCAGGTTAAAATCAAAAAAGAGAACGGAAAGCAAAATACCCAGCCGGAAAAGGTTACAAAATCCACCGGTCAAATATTTAAGGATAACATTTGCACGCTGTTCAATCTGTTCAACGTGTTGATAGCCATTGCGCTCGCCTTAGTCGGCGCTTGGACAAATATGCTGTTTATTTTAATCATTGCGCTTAACACGCTGATCGGAATTATTCAGGAACTTCACGCAAAAAAGCTGGTTGATAAGCTTTCGCTTCTGTCAATGCCGACAGCAAAAGTCATTCGTGACGGAAACGCTTCGGAAATTCCTGTGCAGGAATTGGTCGAAGAGGACGTGATTGAGTTAGACTCAGGCAAACAGGTATGTTCGGATTCTGTTATTATGTCAGGTTCGGTAGAAGTAAACGAATCACTTTTGACAGGAGAATCCGATCCTGTTCCAAAATCTGTCGGCGATCATCTTCTTTCGGGCAGTTTTATTATCAGCGGCAAGTGCAGAGCTTGCGTTGAGCATGTCGGCGCGGAAAACTATGCCGCAAAAATTGCTCACGAAGCAAAAAAACTTCGGAAAGTACATTCCGAGCTGCTCTCATCTATGCGAAAGGTCACCCGCTTTACCGGTTTCCTGATTCCGCCGTTGGGAATTCTGCTCTTTTTAGAGGCGTTCTTCTTGAGAAGCGACGCGCTTAACCACGCAGTTGTTACAACCGCTGCCGGATTGCTCGGTATGCTTCCGAAAGGTCTTGTGCTTCTCATCAGCATCAGCCTTGCAGTGGGAATTACTGCTCTTTCAAAGAAAAAGGTTTTGGTTCAGGAGCTTTTCGCTCTTGAGACTCTCGCCCATGTCGATACCCTCTGCCTGGATAAAACAGGCACTCTTACTCAGGGAAAAATGCAGGTGGAGAAAGTTGTACAGACTGATGAGGGCAGTTCCATACAATTTGAAAAACTGATTGGGTCTTTTTTGAAATTTTCCGATGACAATAACGCTACATTCCAGGCACTGAAAGCCCATTTTGACACAAATACAGATTTTAGACCTATACATACGTTCCCGTTTTCATCCGAACGAAAATGGAGCGCTATGGAATTTGAAAATATCGGAACCTTTGTAGTCGGCGCGCCGGAGCGCTTGAGCGCAGACGAATTGGATGAAGAGCTTAAAAAAGATATATTTGAAGGAAAGCGTATTCTGATGGCAGGATTTACACAAGAATCTGTTGCCACGGACAAGCCGCTGCCCAAAATGCAAATACTCGCCTCTATTGTAATTTCCGACCCGATTCGTCCAAACGCCGCCGAAACTCTGTCATATTTTCAGAGTGAAGGTGTACAGTTAAAGCTGATTTCGGGAGATAACCCTGCTACCGTGTCGTCACTTGCAAAACAGGCAGGCTTTCCCGAAGCTGAGCGGTATATTGATATGAGCAGCGTAACTGACGAGGCTGAAATAGAAAAAGTGGCTCAGAATTACTCCGTTTTCGGACGAGTATCACCGCTCCAAAAGAAACAGTTAGTACAGGCATTGCAAAATAACGGCCATTCTGTTGCTATGACAGGCGACGGCGTTAACGATCTGCTGGCTCTCAGGGAAGCGGATTGCAGTATTGCCGTAGCCGAAGGCAGCGACGCCGCCCGTCAGGTATCCCAGGTGGTATTGCTTGATTCGGATTTTTCATCTCTCCCTTCTGTGTTGAGTGAAGGACGTCGTGTAGTAAACAACATAACCCGTGTGGCAGGCGTGTTCTTTGTGAAAACTATATATTCCGTACTGTTGTCAATTGTGTGCCTTATTCTGAATATTCCGTTTCCGTTTATGCCCATACAGATCACCCTTATTGACCTCGTTATTGAGGGTTATCCGGCATTCTTTATGTCATTTGAACCTGACGGAAGAAAGATTACGGGACGTTTTCTCCCCTCTGTTATGCGCAGGGCAACGCCGAATGCAGTTTCTATCCTGATATGTTTTCTTGTGCTGCTTGCCTTATCTTGGATTATGCCGATTTCCGAAGCACAATTCGGAATTCTGCTCTACTTATTGGTGGGAACCGTGGGAATTCAGGCAGTATTCAAAGCAAGTTTTCCGTTTAATAAATTAAGAGTGTTCCTATGCGCCACGATGACTGTCGGCTTTTTCGCAGCGGTATTTCTGTTTCATTCAATTCTTCAGGTGGCATTGCCGACAGCCCACACCCTGCTGTTGTTCGTCAGCTTTGCCATATTAAGCTTTTTGATTGAGCGCGCGGCGGCGGCAATCATCAGACGTATTAAATAATTTATTACTTTGTAATGTAACAAAAACATCCGTCATCAAAGGCGGATGTTTTTTTGTTGCCGTTACAAGGTTGCATTTTAGTTTCATTTTGTTTTATAATTAGGGTGTAAACTAAAAACGGAGAGATGTTTAATGACTATAAAAAAAAGGCTGTTTATTTCGAATATTCTAATGATTGTTATCCCCGTAGTACTTGCCGTAATTATTCTGATAGGCAGCCTGCTGCTGTTTTTTGTTTTTGCTTTTCCGCATTCTGAATACCGATTAAGCTTTCAGAAAGAATTGACGGAAATGCGTTATCAGGTGATAGATCTTGTCTCAAACCAATTGAATGAAACAGAGCCTGAAAAAAAGGCTGATTATGAAGCAGAACTGTCAAAGTTACTAACGGAAAACCGTATGACGCTTGAGGTAAAGGACGGGCAAAAAGTTGTTTTGCAAAGCGGTACCGATACCATTCCGTCTCAGGTGCAATTGGAAGATGCGTTGACTGCGTTAAACGGAAGCGGCACTGTGTCGGATGGTAATTTTGATTTGTTCGGAACCCAAATTAATTCAAACGGAACAAAATATCAAATAAACCTATATAATCCGGTTATTACCCTGTCTTATGACACTTTGAAAGCTTGGGTAATAGGAATCGGTTTCTTTTTAATCGTCATTCTGCTTTTTGTAATTTTTCTTACCAACCGTTTTTTAACCCGTTTTGTCTTTCGAAGGCTCTCGGAACCGTTGCAGACATTGACCGAAGGCGTCCATCAGATACGTGACGGCAACCTCACCCATCGGATCGATTATACAGAACCCGATGAATTTCAGTCTATTTGTGATGATTTCAACGATATGGCAGAACGGCTGCGTGATTCTGTAACTCAGCTGCAAAGAGAGGAAGAAAGCCGAAAGGAGCTTTTAGCCGGCATTTCTCACGATATTCGCTCCCCTTTGACCTCTATACGAGCTTATGTTGAGGGGCTTTTGGACGGCGTAGCGGACACAAAGGAAAAGCAAACAGCTTACCTTACAACAATTAAGAAAAAAACCGTGGAGATTGACGAAATGGTTAGAAAGCTGTTTCTTTTTTCCAAGATGGATATCGGAGAATACCCCTACACCCCGGAAAAGCTGGACGCGGTAAAAGAGATTACAGATTTTGTACGTGCTTCCGCAGAGGAATATCAGAGCCAAGGGCTTGAAATTAAGATAAAAACTATGCCGCATAAAGCGATAATTATAGCTGACCCCATTTACTTCCGCAGCATTTTAATGAATCTTTTTGATAACAGCGCAAAGTATAAAGATAAAAAAACCGGCACAGTTTTCATTGAAGCAGAGATTATCGGACAATTTCTCAAATTATATGTGGATGATGACGGTCCCGGCGTTCCGGAGAAAGCTCTGCCAAAACTGTTTGACGTGTTTTATCGAAATGACCCGTCACGCAAAAATCCAAACCAAGGCAGTGGGTTAGGCCTTGCCATTGTTTGGAAAGCCGTCGAGAGAATGAATGGATCCATTTGCGCGGAGAATCTGCCTAAGTGCGGATTGCGTATGACTATAAAAATTCCTTTAGCAGAAAGAGAGCAAAACATATGAAACGAATACTGATTATAGAAGATGATGAGACCATTGCTGCCATTGAGCGGGATTATTTGGTTCTGAGCGAATTTGAGGTTGACATCGCAGTCACCGGGAACGACGGAATAGCATTGGGTCGCTCAGGCAAATACGATCTGATTCTTTTGGATTTGATGCTGCCGGGTATCGACGGCTTTACTGTGTGCCGCACCTTGCGAGAATCGCTGGATATTCCCATTTTGATGGTAACCGCAAGACAGGAAGACATTGATAAAATAAAGGGACTGGGAATGGGTGCCGACGACTACATAACCAAACCTTTTTCCCCAAATGTACTGGTGGCGCGTATAAAGGCAAACCTTGCACAGTATGACCGTCTTAAGAACACGGGAAATACCAACCGTACACTGATACAAATGGGAAATATTCTGCTTCAGACTGACACAAGGCGTGTTTTTGTTGACGGAACGGAAGTAGATCTGAAAAATAAGGAATATGAGTTGTTGCTGTTTTTGATGTCAAATGCGGATATTGTTTTCAGCAAAGAGACACTGTATGAGCGAATCTGGGGATATGATGCCATTGGTGACAACGCTACCGTCGCCGTTCATATCAACCGCCTGCGGGAAAAAATCGAAAAAGACCCTTCAAACCCCCGCTACATTCAAACGGTATGGGGCGCGGGGTATCGATTTAAACCCTAAAAGGAGGGTTATCAATGCTTTGGCTGTTGTTTGCGTTTGGCTCTGCATTTTTCGCGGGTATTACCGCGGTTTTGGCAAAAATAGGAATTGAACATATCAATTCCACCTTGGCAACCGCTATCCGCACTATTGTAGTTCTGGCGTTTTCCTGGCTGATGGTATTTGTAGCAGGTTCTCAAAACACAATCGGGCTGATAAACGGGAAAACACTGCTTTTTTTAATCTTATCCGGTCTGTCAACGGGAGCGTCTTGGCTGTGTTATTTTAAGGCGCTTCAGCTTGGCGATGTTAATAAAGTCGCGCCGATTGACAAGTCAAGCACGGTACTCACCATTTTACTGGCGTTTATTTTTTTGGGAGAACCGCTGTCCGTTCCGCAGGTTTTCGGAATAATGGAAATCGGCTTTGGTACTCTTTTAATGATAACGAAAAAGCAGGTTGAAAAAACAAAACCGCAAAGTAAAGGCTGGCTGCTCTTTGCGTTTCTATCCGCAGTATTTGCAAGCCTGACCTCAATTTTCGGAAAAATCGGCGTGGAAAATGTGGAATCGAATCTTGGGACAGCTATCCGCACTATTGTCGTTTTAGTTATGGCATGGCTTATGGTATTTATTACCGGGGAACAAAAAGATATTAAGAATATAGGCAGAAAAGAACTGATTTTCTTGTGCCTTTCGGGAATTACTACCGGGCTTTCCTGGCTGTGCTACTACCGCGCCTTGCAGGACGGTCCTGCAAGCGTTGTAGTCCCGGTTGATAAATTGAGTATTTTGGTGACAATCCTGTTTTCGGGCTTGGTGCTGAAAGAAAAGCTGAGCCTTAAGGCGGTCGTTGGGCTGGTATTGATTTTGGCAGGCACGGGTGCAATGTTGTTATAAAAGATATTTTTAGGCTTAAAGCATTATTTTTCAATAATACGCCACTTAAATGCAAAATGAAAAATAAAACATTTTAATGTATTTATTAAAATAACAAGCTGTTGCTTTTATTTTTTAAAAGTTTAAAATGGTTTTTATTAAACGAAATTATCTTTTCATCACGCATTTTACAAAGTTCTTTTGACAAGGCACTTCGGTCAAGATTTAGATAATCTGCCATTTGCCGGCGGTTGAACGGAATTTCAAATTCGCTTGAATTTGCTTTGACAGACTCTTCCGAAAGATAGATTATGACTCTGGTGCGTACCTTTTTGGGAGAGGTGCAGAAAATTCTGCGTGAAAGTTCAATATTTTTTCGCGCAGTTATATTCATCAGTGACATACAAAATTTGTTGTACCACGAAAAAACGGAATTTTCCGCCATTAGCATATTTTTTATATTTACAAACAAAATTTCGCTGTGCTCTTTGCAAATTGCTTCTACCATCATAGGCTCACCGCTGAGCGCATAGGTTTCTGCAAAAAGCTGTCCCTCTGTCGCCTGCGTGATTACGCTTGTATTGCCAAGAAAATCTATATTTTGAATTACAACACCTCCCGAAAGGACTGCGCCCGTTTCGGTTATAACATCTCCCATATTAAAAATGCGCTCGCCCTTATCATACGATTTATGTCGAAGAAATCCGTTTTCTTTAAGACCGACAATTTCCGTATCGTTCATATTTTGGAATAAATTTATCTGAGAAATTTTCATAAATACCTCTTTTCGTTGTTATAACAACTGAATTTTCATTTTAATTATACTATAATAACGGCAATGAATCAACAGGAGGTCATTTTGATGATAAGAAGAATTATTCATATTGATGAAGATAAATGCAACGGCTGCGGCGCTTGTGCAAATGCCTGCCACGAAGGAGCTATCGGAATGGTTGACGGGAAGGCAAAGCTTTTGCGTGACGACTATTGCGACGGCTTGGGTGACTGTTTGCCGACCTGCCCGACCGGCGCCATCACTTTTGTTGAGCGCGAGGCAGCAGCATATGATGAAGCAGCGGTTAAGGAAAATATGAAACACAAAAGCGCTCAGGCTAATCAGGGTTGTCCGGGTCATCAGCTGCACACATTTAATCGAAAAAAATCGGTCGATACCGACGGTATCGACACATCAGCCAATGCTGTTTCTCAGCTTAATCAATGGCCCTGTCAGATTAAGCTTGTTCCTGTAAATGCTCCTTATTTTGACGGTGCCAAGCTGTTGATCGCCGCCGACTGCACGGCATATGCGTATGCAAAAATGCACGACGAATTTATGAAAGGCAAAATCACTCTTATCGGCTGTCCGAAACTTGACGATATGGATTACAGCGAAAAACTAACTGAAATTATTGCAGGCAACGACATTAAAAGCGTTACTGTTGTCCGTATGGAAGTTCCGTGCTGCGGCGGTATTGAGCTTGCGTGCAAAAAGGCTTTGCAAAACAGCGGAAAATTTATTCCTTGGCAAGTCGTTACGATTTCCATTGACGGTAAAATACTCGATAAATAATTGTTATTTTTATAATATAATGAGAGCATATCAGCTTTTGATATGCTCTCATTTTTTTCGCACATATGTAGTGCGGTATTATGCGTTCAAACCGAATGAAATTGAAATTGCATTGTTTATTTCGTTCATAGAGTGCTCGTCGATCGAGCCCATTTTTTCCTTCAGTCGGCGTTTGTCAATTGTTCTAACCTGTTCGAGTAAAACTACGCTGTCCTTTGCAAGTCCCGATGACTCTGCGTGCAGAGGAATGTGCGTAGGCAGATTTGCCTTGGACTGGCGGCTTGTTATTGCCGCAGCAATCACGGTGGGACTGAATCGGTTGCCCACGTCGTTCTGCACGATTAACACGGGTCTTACTCCTCCCTGCTCCGAACCGACTACGGGACTTAAATCAGCATAGTAAATATCTCCTCGTTTTACAGTCAAGGCGTTCACGCTCCAAATACAATTATTTACTGATATTTTTGCCAATCTTAAAGACTTTTATACAGCTATTACATAATATTTTTGAGCGCAAAAGTTGTGAATAAATTCTTATGTGCCGATTGCCTTGACATTTGAAAATTCAGCATATAATTTTGCGGACGGCACACTTATTTTTCTAATTAATCCGTCCTTATCAAAATCGGCCGTACAGCCTCCGATTGATATTTTAAATTCATAAGTTAACTCACTTTCGTTTTGCGATACAAAATTCATCCTGTTATAGGCAATTTCATTCAGAGCAGCACTTATCACCGATGGAAATCCGTTTTGCGGAATAAAAGCCTCGTCGGCTGTGCAGACAATCTGTTCTCGGCTGAGCTGAACCTCGGAATTTTTGTAATTTATGTTTAAACCGCTCAGCGTCTGCGGATATGTAATTGAGATGCTTAATGCGCCGAAACCGCCCGAGGTTACACTTCCCTTAACTGTCATATCGTTATAATCCGCCGTAAAATCGGCCGTGAATTTTGTCATTATGGCGGGATCAGCTTCTTGAGTTGTACAAGCAGACATAAGTAAAATTACAAAACATAAAAATACGGCATATAATGCTGTTAAAAACCTCTTTGCCATAGGGCACCTCCGTTTCGTTAACATTATATGCCGATTAAGTTTTTAAAATTACGATATACAAGCCGCTAAAATCCGCAGTTTTTAAATGCCTGAGGAATACACTCAATTAAATCGGTTGGCAGCATTGAAATTTTCCCGAATTTTTCAGCCGCTACATCGCCTGCCGTTCCGTGAAGATATACAGCTGCCGCCGCTGCATCAAAAGCGTTTGCGCCCTGCGCAAGCAACGACCCTGTCATACCTGCGAGCACATCACCGCTGCCGCCCGTAGCCATTCCCGAATTGCCCGTTTTATTAATATAAGAGTCGTCGTTCGGTGAAGCAATAATTGTACCTGCACCCTTTAAAACAGTAACAACATTGTACTTTGCGGCAAAATCACACGCCGTGTTTTCTCGGTCGGCATTTACAAGTTTTGCACTGCTGTTTGTCAGTCTGCCCATCTCACCCGGATGAGGGGTGATGATTATGGGAGCTTTTGCCTTTAAAAATATTTCGGGATTTTTAGCAATACAGTTTAGTGCGTCGGCGTCAATCACCATTGGCGTCGTGCAATTTTCTACAAATGAATTAACAATGGCAACGGTATCGTCGCAAACCGACAATCCGCAGCCGATAAGCACCGCACTTGACTTTTCAGCCTCTTCAAGCAACCTGTCGATATTTTCTTTGCTCAAAGCTCCGTTTTTATTTTCGGCAAGCGGAAAATATACGCTTTCGTAAATTGACTGAGCTATAATTTCGTAAATACTTTTTGGTACCGCCGTCTTTAAAAGTCCCAATCCGCTGCGCAGTGCAGCTTTGCCTGCCATAACAGCCGCGCCTGCCATTCCGTAGCAGCCGCATATGCTCAAAAGCGAACCTAGCGTTCCCTTGTTGGCGTCGTCAGGACGGTTAAAAACTGCTTTTTTTACTGCTTCTATATCTGTTATTTTCATTTTAACGACCTGTATTTCTATGGTAGAAAAGCTTTAAAACAATATTTTTATTGAGGTGCGGCTTCATTCCCTGCAAAATATCGTCGTTTGGAGTAAATACCAGCAAACTTCTTCCATAAGCGGGACTGTTAAAAATTGCATAGTAATTTTCGTCGTCCTTGTCAAAATCGCGCGCGGCAATAAAGGTTTTCGTAAAACGTTTGCCCTTAGTGATTTTGTCGCCTTTTTCAAGCTCTTCAATCTCGTTGATGTTTATCTTACATATGTTTTTTCTGCGTCTGAGAGCAATTATCTTTGAAATTTTAAGTTCATTGCCCGCAACCGAATACTCAAATTCCACCTTCTGGCAGGAAAAAATGTACCATACCATATAAATTCCGCCGATAAAAAGAAATAAGCCGACATAGAACATATATGTTGTAATCGTAAACGCAAGAAATGTAAACAGCACCGGGATAAAAAGTAAAATAACAACCGATAGAATTTTAATAACAATGTTTTTGGCTTTGGTTGCTCTTTTTACAACCTGTTCGTTAAATCCGTCCAATTTGTTTCTCCTTATATTATACTGAAATCAAGCCTCTGCTCTGTTGATTGCGTTGAGCACACCCAGAACCGACGCTACGTTTACGTTTGAATCAATGCCTATTCCGAAAATGTTGCCGCCGTCGGGCTTTTTAAGCTCAATATATGATACCGCCTTTGAGTCTGAACCCTGAGAAATTGCGTGCTGGCTGTATGAAATAAACTCATATTTATCGAGCCCCACTTTTTTGAGAGCATTAAAGAAAGCGTCAATAGGACCGTTGCCGACGCCGATAAGCATAACCTCGTCACGGTCGTCAATTATCAACTTGCCCTTGAAATGCACGTAGTCTTTGCCGTTTTCGCTCTCTTCATAAATTTTTCTGCTTGAAAGCTTGTACTTCATCGGGTGATTGAGATAGTTCTGTTCAAACACCTCAAAAAGCTCTTTGGGAATAAGCTCACGCTCAAGCTCCTCGCACTTTTTCTGAACAAGCTTAGAAAACTCGGGGTGCATACGCTTTGGCAAATCATATCCGAAATTATGGCTCATTACAAAAGCCGCGCCACCCTTGCCGGACTGTGAATTGATTCTGATAATCGGCTCGTACTCACGTCCCACATCTGCGGGGTCAATTGGCAAATACGGGATTTCCCACATTTCGGAATTGTGCTCTTTCATATATTGGAAGCCCTTGTTAATTGCATCCTGATGTGAGCCTGAGAAAGCGGTAAATACAAGATCGCCTACATATGGCTGACGGGGATCAATCTTCATATTTGTGCAGCGCTCATATACTTCACGGAGCTTGGGAAGATTTGAAAAGTCAAGCTTGGGGTCAACACCCTGCGTGTACATATTAAGACCCATTGTAACTATGTCCATATTACCGGTGCGCTCACCGTTTCCGAAGAGTGTTCCCTCTACCCTATCGGCGCCTGCGAGCAATGCAAGTTCGCCTGCCGCAACGCCGCATCCGCGGTCGTTGTGAGTATGAACGCTGATGATAGCCGACTCACGGTTTTTAAGGTGTCTTATAAAATATTCCACCTGGTCTGCAAATGTGTTTGGAGTGCACATTTCAACCGTATTGGGTAGATTGAGGATAACGGGATTTTCCTTGTCAGCACCGAGAGTTTCCATAACTCTGTCGCAAATCTCGACTGCGTTATCCATTTCTGTACCGCTGAAGCTTTCGGGAGAATATTCAAACCTGAAGTTTGTGTCACCTGTATATTCATCTGTAAGCTTTTTGATGAGCTTTGCGCCGTCAACAGCAATTTTGATTACGCCGTCCATATCTGTTTTAAACACAACTTTTCTCTGCAAGGTTGAAGTTGAGTTGTAGAAGTGAATAATTACGTTTTTTGCACCCTTTACCGCCTCAAATGTTTTGCGGATAAGGTGTTCTCTTGCCTGTACAAGCACCTGAATTGTTACGTCGTCGGGAATATGATTTTTCTCAATAAGCTCACGACAGATTTCGTATTCTGTTTCCGACGCGCTGGGAAAACCGATTTCAATTTCTTTAAAGCCCATATCGCACAAAACATGGAAAAACTCGAGCTTTTCTTCAAGATTCATCGGGTCAACAAGCGCCTGGTTACCATCACGAAGGTCAACGCTGCACCAGACAGGAGCCTTGGTAATCGTGTTATCAGGCCATTGTCTGTCGGGCAAATTGATTTGCTTAAACGGAATGTACTTGTGAAATGACGGTTTCATAGTATATAACCTCCTGAAAAAATAGCAATAAAAAAAGCCCCTTAAATGCACGGCTGAGCCGACACTATTAGGGACGAAAAATTCGTGGTACCACCCAAATTCAGGCACACATCACTGTATGCCTCTTACAGACTTCCAACAAAGTCCTGACAAATAACGCTGTCAAGCGTTCCGCATTAGACAGTTAAACACACTGTTTCACACGAAAAACTCGGGGATGAGCTATCCATACAAGCCTTCACGCCGAACTTACACCAACCGTCGGCTCTCTTGGCAGAAAAACTTATATCTTATTCCCGTCAATGTTTTTAAGGGGTTTATTATGCTTTGTTAATATATTATATACGCTAAAAAGAGCATTGTCAAGGGATTTTCCTCAAAATTCAGTATCATATTTAGCACACATATTACCGGTAATTATATTGAAAAAATATGTAATTTGGCTCTGCACCGCAAATGATGCAGAGCCTGATTTTTAATATGTTTGATTAAATTGACAATTGTTTAATCACCGATTATCAAAAGTCAATATCTAAATCATAATAGCAAGCCTTAAGAAGTTTTTCCATATCTTCCTGGCTTGGCTGACGCGGGTTAGAACCTGTACAAGCATCACCGATTGCGTTAGCGGCTGTTTCCGATAACTTATCCATAAACTCTTTTTCATCAATAATGCTTACATCAGCCTTTACGCCGCCCTGACCGTAATTCTTAATTGCCTGAGGAATGTCAAGCTGGTCGTTCATACTGCGGAGTTCAGCGATAAGGGCGTCAACGAGTGCATCTGTTGTGTCACCCTTTAAGCCGATGAATTTAGCGATATAAGCGTAGCGCTCTGCAGCAACAGCGTCCTTAGAGTTGTATTTGATTACCTTGGGAAGATACATAGCATTTGCGCAGCCGTGAATAATATGACCGCCTGAGAAAGCAGCGCCGGTCTTGTGAGCCATTGAGTGAACAATACCAAGCAGAGCATTTGAGAATGCCATACCTGCAAGGCACTGAGCGTCGTGCATTGTGTCACGAGCAGCCATATCGCCGTCATATGACTTTTTAAGATTTTGGTGAATCAACTTAATTGCGTGAAGCGCAAGTGCATCCGTATATTCGCAGTGTAATGTGGAAACATAAGCTTCGATAGCATGTGTCATTGCATCCATACCCGTGTGAGCCGTAAGCTTCTTGGGCATTGTTTCTGCAAGCGCAGGATCAACAATGGCAATATCGGGGGTAATATTAAAGTCAGCCAACGGATACTTGATGCCCTTTGTATAGTCGGTAATAACCGAAAATGCAGTAACTTCGGTAGCAGTACCGGAAGTTGACGGAATTGCGCAGAACTTAGCTTTTGTTCTCAGTTTCGGGAAGTTAAACGGCTTAATAAGATCCTCAAACGATGTTTCGGGATACTCATAGAATGCCCACATAGCTTTTGCAGCGTCAATCGGTGAGCCGCCGCCCATTGCAACAATCCAGTCAGGCTGAAATTCTGTCATTGCAGCTGCGCCTTTCATTACTGTTTCTACCGAAGGATCGGGTTCTACGCCTTCAAAAAGCTTAACCTCCATACCTGCTTCTTTTAAATATTCAACAGCTTTGTCAAGAAAACCGAAACGTTTCATTGAACCGCCGCCTACAACAACTATTGCCTTTTTTCCTTCCAAATTTTTAAGGCTTGAAAGTGCGTCCTTGCCGTGATAAAGGTCACGAGGCAATGTGAATCTGTACATTTATATCTCCTCCTGTTGAGAAAAATTCGTCAATTCGTTTTGACTATGTTTATTATAACATTGCCATTTTATAAAGTAAACACTTTATAAGTAGAAACTTGTAGGTAATTTTTATGGAATTTGCACAATTATTCTTTTCAGGAAATTTATAAAAGCACAGCATTATTACAATCACAAAATTTTACAATCCATAGACATTATCGTCGCCCATAGCGTACTTCTTTACACCCTCCATAAAAAGCTTTGCCGCGGGGTTAGCAATGTTCTTTTTCCACGCCATAACGTAGGCGATGCCGGTGTCTATTTCATCTATTGGATATATTTCGGTAAATTCCGAAGAAGCATACTTTGCAAGCGAAGAAGGTATAACCGAAATACCGATTCCCGACGATACCGACACGTACATTGATACAAGGTCGTCAAAAGTAGTCTCGGTATTTGGGGAAATGTGAAAAGTTCTGAGTAAATCCATTATTTCCATATATACTATTGGAGAGACCGTTTCTGACATAAGCAGAATTTTTTCGTTTGCCAAATCCTTAATATTAATGCTTTTTCTGCCTTTGAACTTTGAATTTTTGGCTGTAACCACACACAGCGATTCGCAGTGCGTAGTAATTGACTCTATGTTTGAGCTTTCGGGAACCATATCACGCGGCATAAAACAGAAATCAAAATCATTTCCCGTAATTGCCTGGCTTCGGTCAACCTCGTCTATCTGACGAACGTCAACCGTAATGCTCGGATACTTATTATTAAAGTCAGCAATGCATTTTGACGGAAAGCTTACCGAGGTTATGTCACAGCCGATTGTAATTTTACCCTGACCGCCGTCATGCATTTGTTTGATTATTGTTTTTGCCTTTTTTAATGTATCAACTATTTCCATTGCATAAGGCAGAAGAGTTTTGCCCTCGTTTGTAATAATTACATCACGGTGCGAGCGGGTAAACAGCTGCACGCCGAATTCCTTTTCAAGATCGCTCACGTAGCGGCTTACAGTTGACTGAGAAACGTAATTTCTGCGCGCAGCCTCAGAAAAGTTAAGTGTCTGGGCAACCGAAATAAAACAGTTTAGCTGATTAATGTCCATTTTTATCACCTTTATTGGTTTTTAACGTCGTAATTTGTTTATTCTT
The DNA here is from genome assembly GCA_904393835.1 of uncultured Ruminococcus sp. Lineage (GTDB taxonomy): Bacteria > Bacillota > Clostridia > Oscillospirales > Acutalibacteraceae > Ruminococcoides. The sequence goes on from CAJFNC010000003.1 coordinate 46,998, forward strand.
TTTGGGTACGTCTTTTTATCGTTATGCAGAATACAGATTTTTTTATGCAAAACCTGTTTATTTTGCATTATCGAACCCGTTGCATAATATTTCCTGTTCTGTTATAATTCAAGTATAGCATAATAGTATGCAAAATGTAAATAGCTATTTATCAAATTGTGCACAAGGAGTTATACATTATGAAAAAAATCGTTATCACGGGCATGGGCGCCGTAACCCCCTTGGGAATCGGCGTTGAAACCTATTGGAACAACCTTATAAGCGGTGTTTCGGGCATTGACACAATCAAAAGCTTTGACCCCTCTGAACTTGCCGTTCAGTTTGCGGGTGAAATAAAGAATTTTAATCCCGCCGACTATCTTCCGAAAGACCTAATAAGAAAAACAGACGCCTTTATGCAGTACGCGTACATAGCCGCTGTAGAGGCACTCAAACAGAGCGGCGTTGAGATTGAACCGAAAAGAACAGGTATTGTAATGGGTACTGCCATGAGCGGTATTTCAACCACGGCGTTCACTCAGGATACGCTGTCGAGTGCATCTCACAAAAAGGTCGGTCCCAGATTTATTCCTAAAATCCTCGGCAACATCGCCGCAGCAAATATTGCCATTGACTACAATATTCAGGGACCAAGTCTTACGGTCAGCACCGCTTGCTCATCGGGCGGCGACGCTATCGGAACAGCTTGTATGTGCATAAAAGCAGGCAGGGCTGACGTGATGATCGCGCTCGGCGCAGAATCGACGCTTTGTCCGCTTGTTATTTATTCGCTCGCAAACGCAAAGGCTCTTTCAAGAAGGAACGACTCCCCCGCTACCGCAAGCAGACCGTTTGACGTTACGCGCGACGGCTTTGTAATCGGCGAAGGCGGCGGTGCGCTTATTCTTGAAACAGAAGAGCACGCTCTTGCAAGAGGCGCAAAAATTCTTGGCGAAGTCAAGGGCTGGGGCAACACTTCCGATGCCTATCACGTTACCGCTCCGCATCCCGAAGGAAGAGGCGCAATTGAATGTATGCACCAGTCTCTTGAAGATGCCGGACTCAAGCCGGAGGATATTGACTATATCAACGCTCACGGCACGGCAACCAATAAAGGCGACGCTGTTGAAGCGGCGTCTATTAAAAAAGTATTTAAAGACCACCTGCCATATGTCAGCTCAACAAAGGGCGCTACCGGTCATATGATGGGTGCAGGCGGTATTACCGAAACAATCGCCTGCATAAAGGCAATTGAAACAGGTATTATTCCTCCGACAATCAACCTTCATGAGGTTGATCCCGAATGTGCAGGCATTGACTTTGTTGCAAACGTCGCAAAGAAAGCCGAAGTTAAATACGCTATGTCAAACGCACTGGGATTCGGAGGTCAGAACTCAAGTATTATTGTGGGCAAATATTAAATTTTGAAAGCGAGGAAACCCTATGAATCTTACTTACGATTACACAATGTTTAAGGAAACTTTTGAAAGCGAATTTACATGGCTTAACGGCTTTATGAGAAATGTCAACCGCTTTGGCGAGCGCGACGCTCTTTATGATCCCGCGGGTAATCGTAAATGGACTTATGACAAGCTAAACAAGGACAGCAACAAGCTTGCAAATAAGATGAAAAAAGACGGCGTTGCTAAAAACGACGTGCTCTTTATGCAGCTCTTTAACTGTCCCGAGTTTTTGTTCGGCTATATCGGCGCGCAGAAAATCGGAGCTATCTGCAACCCCGCAAACTTTAACCTTTCTCCCGGCGAAACTGCCGAAATTATAAGTCACAACAAGCCCAAGGTATATATGTATGACTCTGAAATTGTAAACACGGCGGTTGAGGCAATAAGTATTTCAGAACACAAACCCGAAGTTATTGTTGCAGTAAACGCATCGGGCAAGGACTTTAAACTTCCCGAAGGTCATATCCTTTATGATGATTATGTAAAAGATTCATCCCGGGAAAATCCGCCGATTGACTTTGCTCCGCATATCTATGACGAGGTTGTAAGATTGCAGACCTCGGGTACGACGGGTACTCCAAAGGGTGTTCCGCTTAATAATATTAATGAAGTTTTATCGGCTCACGATGTAATTATGCATTTTCCCCTTAACCCCAAGGATATAACAATGAATATGACGCCGTGGTTCCACAGAGGCGGCTTACATTCGGGCGGTCCCACGCCGACACTCTATGTAGGCGCCGCAATGGTGGTACTCAGGGCATTTAATCCTAAAACCGTTTTTGAATATGTTGAAAAAATCGGTATAACCTTTTTAACCGGCGTTCCGTCGGTTCTTACCTTGCTTGCAAACCGTCAGGAAAAACACCCTTCCGATATTTCTACACTTAAAGGTATTGTCACAATGGGCAGTCCGCTTGAAAAAGAGGCTTGTATTCGATTCCAAAAAGTGCTTACACCAAATATTTTCAACGGCTACGGTACAACCGAATCTTTCTGGAACACTTTTCTGCGTCCGTTTGACCTGCCTGAAATGTCAGGCACGGCAGGACGTTCTTGTACTGACGACGAAGTCAGAATAGTAAAGGTTTACGATGACAAAAAGGCTGAACCGGACGACATTGTTGCGAAAAACAACGCCGAAGAGGGTGAAGTTATTATAAAATGTCCCGCAAAGTCTACCTACTGCTACATTAACAACGAGCAGGCTACTAAAGAGAAGTTCTACAAGGGCTGGATGTACACGGGCGACATCGGTACATGGGACGATAAGCAGTTCATCACAATTGCCGGCAGAAAAGACGATATGATTATCAGCAAAGGCGAAAACATTTATCCCGCCCGTATTGAAGAAGTTTTAAACTGCCACCCCAAGGTTAGAGAATGTATCGTCACAGGCGTGCCCGACAGCACAAGAGGTGAATCGGTCGCCGCTTATGTAATTAAAGAGGATGAAAGTCTTACCGTCGCGGAACTTATGGATTATTGTGCGAAATCCCCGAACCTCTCTAAGTATCAGGCGCCTAGATACTATCGCTTTGTAACCGAGCTTCCTCAGACCGCTACAGGTAAAAAACAGCACTTCATCATAAAAGAACAGGCTAAAAAAGACCTTGAAAACGGTCTTCTCTTAAAAAAATAAAGGATATATTCTATGTCAGTATACAGGTACAACAGGCGTGTGTCTTACTATGAAACCGACAAAATGGGTATAGTCCACCACACAAACCATATAAGATTTTTTGAAGAAGCACGAGTCAATTTTATGTACAGTATCGGCTGTGATGTCCGTGAGCTTGAAAAAAAAGGTATTTTCATACCCAATGTTGACGCATATGCAAAGTATGTGAAACCAATAAAGTTTTTTGACGATATCTGCGTTGAAGTAAAGCTTGTTAAAATCAGCGGCGCAAAAATGCAATATGAATACACAATTACCTTGTGCGGCACAGGCAAAATTGCAGCTACAGGCTCCACTACACACTGCTTTGTGCATTCCGATATGACTCCTGTAAACATCAAAAAAATTGACCCGCAGTTCTTTGAGAACTTAAAAAATAATATAAGCGAATAACCCTATTTAAAAAGAGCGGCTGTTTTTCAGCCGCTCTTTTGCCCTTTATTCGCTATTATTTTACTCAACAAATGATCTTTCCACATAGATTACAGGCATAAGTTTTTGGTCGATTTTCTGAATATTTTGCTTTGCAAGAGTCTTTATTTCATCTTCGCTCTTTTGACAGTCATACGGCACCACCAAATCGAAAATTACATTTGTGTGGGTGTCGCCCTTTACAATTCTGAAATCATGTATCGTGAGTTCATCGTCAATTTTTTTGACCGCCTCACTGACGCTCTGTTTCAATCCAAGCGTATATTCATCATCGGAAGCAATCGGATCCATATGAATTGTAGCCAAACAGTTATAGCGGCGCTCAAGTTCCTTTTCTACCAAGTCAATTTCATCGTGCGCCTTTAGAATATCTACATTGCAGGGAACTTCCGCGTGAAGTGAAATAATACATCTGCCCGGGCCGTAGTCGTGTACGATTAAGTCGTGGATACCAACCACCATTTTGCTCTGCATAACCGTATTTTTAATTTCGTTTACAAATTCAGCATCGGGCGGATTGCCAAGCAAAGGAGAAAGACTTTCTCTGAAAGTGCTGACGCCCGCAAAGAGGATAAAGACAGCAACCAGCGCACCGAGCCAGCCGTCGATATTGAAACCCGAAAATTTTGATACCAGCAATCCGATTAAAACAATGCTTGTAGCTACGCAGTCGGAGAGTGAATCAACGGCAGTCGCCTTGAGCGCCGATGAATTGATTTTTTTAGATATTATCTTGTTGAAAAAGAACATCCATAGTTTTACAATTACCGATACCGCAAGGATTATTATTGATAAAAGCGTAATGCTTGTTTGTTCTTCCGGGGTAAATATTTTACTTACCGAACTTTTCAAAAGCTCAACGCCTACAAGCAGGATTACAACCGAGATTCCGAGACCCGTCACGTATTCATATCTGCCGTGGCCGAACGGGTGTTCCCTGTCGGCTGGGCGGCGCGCAAGTTTAAATCCAAGGTAAGTTACAACCGAACTGCCCGCATCAGAAAGGTTGTTAAAAGCGTCTGCAATAACAGAGATTGACGCCGATACTATGCCTGCTAAAAGTTTTACGGCAAACAGACAAAGGTTTAAAAATATGCCGACTATTCCCGACATATTTCCGTATGCTGCTCTTACCTGAGCGTCCTTTGTATTTTCGCTGTCTTTTACAAAGAATTTTGTGAGCAATTTAATCATATATTAACACCATTCTTCTTTTGACGTTAACTAAAATTTTAATCTGTATATGTCGGTTAGTCAAGAGAAACCGCAAATAAAAACGGCAGAAGCGGCGCAATACATCAGATTCGTGCCTTTTAACTGTAATATTTTGTTATATTACTTGCCGAGCGTTTATTCCGATCCATTTTCTTACGGCGTATCGTCAAATATCTGTGGAAGAAATTAAATTTGCCGGGGTCTGCACATCTTTTAATTTTCTTTGAATCTGCCTTGTACGCACTCCTACAAGCTTGTCAAGCTCTTTGTTTGCCTGGTCAAGCCTTTGCTGAGTAAGAACAAGAACGTCGTTAAACTTGTCAAATTCCTGTTTTACCGAGCCGAGAATTTCCCATACCTCGGCGCTGCGTTTTTGTACGGCAAGAGTTTTAAATCCCATTTGCAGGGAATTAAGCAGTGCAGCCATTGTGCTTGGACCTGCAATGTTCACTTTGTACTCACGCTGCAAAACTTCGACAAGCCCCATATTGACAACCTCGCTGTACAGTCCCTCAAACGGCAGAAACATTATCGCAAATTCCGTTGTTTCGGGCGGCGACACATACTTGTCGTGAATATCTTTCGCTTCGCTTTTTATTGTGGAAACGAGCTGTTTGCGTGCGGTTTCAATCGTATCTTTGTCGCCCGACTCTAAAGCGTCCTTTAGATGCTCATAAGTCTCACCGGGAAATTTTGAATCAATCGGCAGATAAATAAATTTATCGTCGTCGGCCGGAAGTTTGATTGCAAATTCGACAACGTTTTTAGAACCTTTTTTTGTGGCGACATTTTCATCATACTGTTCGGGTGAGAGAATTTCCTCAAGAATTGCGCCAAGTTGAATTTCACCGAGGATACCCCTTGTCTTGACGTTCGACAAAACCTTTTTAAGGTCGCCTACTCCCACGGCAAGATTTTGCATTTCGCCAAGTCCCTTATAAACCTGCTCAAGCCTTTCGTTTACAAGTGAAAACGACTTGTTCATCTTATCTTCAAGTGTTTTTTGTAATTTTTCATCTACCGTTTTGCGCATTTCGTCAAGCTTTAGGCTGTTATCCTTTTGCAGAAAATCGAGCCTTAATTCCACCGATTTTCTTATGTTGTCGAGTTTCTGCTCGTTTTCAAGCGAAAAAGTCTTTAAACGCTCCTCTATCTGAGCGGATTTTTCCGCCTGACTCTGCGAAAAACTGCGCTGGCTTTGCGCAATCATTTCACCCATATTCTTTATACTGCTCTGCGTTTGGGCTACAAGTTCACGGCGCAAATCGCTGTTTTGTGCCGCCATATCCGCTCTTATCGCGTCTTTTATTGTCTGCGTGTTCTCATCAGTACCGCTTTTTTTGAGCACAATTATAAGTGTTATTACACTTACTGCAAGCGTAACCGCGCACAATGCCAATATAAGAATTGTTTGAATATCCATTTTTTCACTTCCGCTCTATCTTTAATATAAATATAATAGCATTACAAAAAATCGGTGTCAAATTTCACTGTCCGAAAAATCGGACTCTATTTTTTTTGAACAATTCTGCGGTGAATAAAGGAATTTGTCAATGTGCTTTGCGTTGCAGTAATAAACGGGCTTTTGCGGGTTATATTTGTAATCAAATGTGTCGATTATAATGAGCTTGATTTTCATTTTTTCGGGAATAATACTTTTTATATAAACGCTTGCCTGCTGACCTGCCTTTATTCCCTCTTTGCTTTCGGCAAGTCCTGCCAAATTTGGCGCAAGCTCGACAAAAGCGCCGTAATTTTCCACGCTTCGTATTATTCCCGTCACGGTTTCACCGGCAGTGAATTTTTGAGCGTTTTCCTCCCATGTACCCAAAAGCTCCTTGTGGCTGAGGCTGATTCTGCCGTTTTCAATGGACTTAATCACAGCCTTTATATCCATACCCACGCAAAACCGCTCTCTTGGGTGTTCTATTCTTGAAACGGAAATCGTATCAATCGGCATAAGTGCAACTATTCCGCAGCCGATGTCGGCAAACGCTCCGAAATTTTCGAGATGGGTAACTTTTGCGTCGATAACGTCGCCGCGAACAAGCTTGCTTATGTAGTTTTCAAGACATTCACGCTGGGCTTTTTCGCGTGACAAGACAGCATATTCTGCGCCGTCTTTATCTGATTTAAAATCTGTTATTTTAAAACATACAGGTCGGTTCACCCTCGAAATTACGGCGATGTCACGCACGCTTCCGTCCTTTATTCCGAGCGCGCCGTCCTCTCTGGGAATAATTCCCTTTACGCCACCTAAATCTACAATCAAGTTGTGGTTTGCATCGCACACGCAGGCCTTTGCCTCAAGTATTTTACCGCTCTGCATTGCCTCCTTTAACAGCTGCGGAGAGTGCAGGATGTTGATATTTTCCCGTGTTGAGATAAGTTTTCCTTCGGGCAGATATTCTGACATTTTAAAACCTCCGTTGTCTTGGAAAAATTGTTTACAAATAAGCATATGATTTTTTTGCCTGACTTATTACATCAAAAACTAACTTTGATAAAGACACCGTAAATTGCATAAAGTCGCGTCAGCTTGAATTTATTTTGTAAATATGTTAATATAGAAATAAACAATCCAATTCGGAAGGAACAGATTATGAGTACAAACAAACTTAAACGCCTTGCCGGACTTGTAATGTCGGCTGTGATTATTGCCTTTTGCGCAATTAACGCAAGCGGTTGCAACAAAAGCGAATCTTCCTCATCTGACGCTACGCAGCCTTCATCCTCTGTTGCTGCTGAAAGCACCAAAGATGAAGCGGCTGTAAGTGCGCTTGAGCAGCTTGGAATTGACGCGGCTTCCCTTGGGATTGAACCCGATATTATGTATGACACGGAACACGAGGTCGGATTTCAGCTGGACACTCCCGAGGACGATGACACCATTGCCGTTTTACAGACAAGCATGGGCGATATTGCAATGAGGTTTTTCCCCGAACAGGCTCCCAAAACCGTCACCAACTTTTTAAAGCTGGCTGAAAACGGAAGCTACAACGGCACTGTTTTTCACCGTGTAATCAAGGATTTTATTGTTCAGGGCGGCCATTGCGGAACCGATACAAACCAACCCAACGGCGTAAGTTCTTACGGCTCTGAATTTGAGGACGAATTTTGCGATAAGCTCTTTAACATCAGGGGCGCAGTTTCCATGGCTACTACCGAATCAGACACAAACGGAAGTCAGTTTTTTATAAACCAAACAAGCGCGGAAGATTTTCTGAACAGCGGAGGCTTTGAAAAGCTTGAGCAAAACTGGCAGAATGCAAAAACTCAGCTTTTAAACTATAAGGACTCTGACCTGATGTCGGCTTTCATCAAAGAAAACGGCGACAAGTGCTATAACACCGACATAGTGTCGGATGAGGTTAAAAAACTGTACGAAACCTACGGCGGCAATCCTTATCTTGACGGCGCATATAACGCGGTTGACAGAGGTCAGACCGTGTTTGCGCAGGTAATCGACGGAATGGACGTTGTGGATAAAATCGCGTCGGTAGAGGTTGACGAAAACAATCTGCCCAAAACAAATGTCGTAATTAAATCCGTTAAAATTACCACCTATGCCGAATATTCAAAAGCACAGACAACTGCTTCCTCTGCACAATAACAAGAGGTGTTATTTATGAGCAACAAACCTATCGTGGCAATTATGTACGACTTTGACCGCACGCTTTGCACCAGAGAAATGCAGGAATACAGCTTTATTCCCGAACTGGGACTTAAAGAAACCGAGTTTTGGAAATATGCCAACAACCTCGGTAAAAAACAGCATATGGATTCGATTTTGGCATATATGTATTCCATGGTTAAGCTTTCAAAAGAAAAAAACAAGCCTATTTTCAGGCAGGATTTGGTTGATATGGGCAAAAAAGTTGAACTGTTTGAGGGTGTAAAGCAATGGTTTGACAGAATCACCGAATTCGGTAAAGATCAGGGTATGCAGGTTGAACACTACGTAATCTCTTCGGGACTCAGAGAAATTATTGAGGGTACCGAAATAAGCGGATTCTTCAAAAGCATCTTTGCCTGCGAATTTTTGTACGACGATAGCGGCACAGCAGTGTGGCCCAAAACGGCTGTTAATTATACCAACAAGACACAGTTTGTTTACAGAATAAACAAAGGCGTACTGGACGTTGCAAACGACGATGACCTCAATCGATCAATGCCCGATGACAGCAAACGCGTTCCGTTCTGTAATATGATATACATCGGCGACGGTCTTTCCGATGTGCCTTGTATGAAGATGATGAAAGCATACGGCGGATATTCAATTGCCGTTTATCAGCAAAAGGGCGCAAAAGTTGAGGAATTGCTAAAAAAAAGCAGAGTAGATTATATCTACCCCGCCGATTACAGCGAAAACAAAGGACTTGACGTAACTGTTAAAAACATAATTAAAAAAATGTCAATCAGCGAAACATTGTACAACGAATATCAAAAACAAAAAAAGGAAATTAAAACATCTCAGTGATGCAATAAATTATTAAAAACACACCATATAAAATTAAATCTCACAATAAAAGCGTCTCAAATTTTTAAACTTGGGGTGCTTTTTTATTTACGCATAGTTTACACATAGCTTTTTTTCTTGATTTTACTGTCGTCATATAATATAATTATTATAACATTGTTAAAATTCATCAAATTAACACAAAAGGTGACAAAATGAACAAATTTACCGAAATTATAAATGAAGTTAAAAAAGCCATAAACGGCAAAGATAAAGTTATAGCAGATATCCTGCTCGCGATTATCGCAGGCGGAAACATCTTGATTGAGGATATTCCCGGCGTGGGAAAAACCACGCTTGCGCTCGCGTTTTCAAAAGCTCTTTCGCTCGACTGCAAACGTGTTCAGTTTACGCCCGATACAATGCCGTCGGATATTACGGGATTTTCTATTTACGACAAAGCAACGAATAAATTTATTTTCAAGAAGGGAGCTATTTTCTGCAACCTCTTTCTTGCGGACGAGCTGAACAGGACTTCAAGCCGCACACAGGCGGCGCTGCTTGAAGCTATGGAAGAAAACGGTGTAACGGTTGACGGCAAAACTTTTGAACTTGAAAAGCCGTTTTCGGTTATAGCAACCCAGAATCCTACCGGTGCGTCGGGCACTCAGCTTCTGCCCGATTCTCAAACTGACCGTTTTATGATAAAGCTTAAAATGGGCTATCCCGATAACAATTCGGAATACCATATGCTTATAAATCGCGCAAATTCAAATCCTCTTGATTCGGTTATGCCTGTCGTAACAAAAGAGGAACTTTTGCAAATCCAGCAAAACGTGAAAGATGTGTATATGAGCAGTGAGATTGCGCGCTATATTGTAATGCTCTCCGACGCTACACGACGCAGCGATATTATAAAGAGAGGCGTCAGCCCGCGCGCCACGATTGCGTTGTCCGATATGGCAAAAGCAATGGCGTATGCCTGCTCAAGAGATTATGTTGTACCGAGCGACGTAGCGGCAGTTATTAAACCAACGTTTACACACCGCATTATTCTCAGTTCAAAAGCGACTGCAAGCCAAATTTCAAGCGAGGATGCAGTCACAATAATATTTAACAAAATTAAGGCTCCGAGGGCTTGATTATGCTTAAAAACATTGCTGTATATTTATGCCTGCTGGCGTGTGCGTTTCTGTTCAACATTTTTTACTTTGAATGGTTTTCGTGGATTTTGTTTTTAATTTTGATATGCGTACCAATACTTTCAATTTTGATAAGTCTGCCGTTTATGATAAAAGCGGCAGTAAACGGCGTGGTAATAGAAAGCAACGGCGTTGTAAATATAAATTCTGTATTTAAGGTTAAATTAAAATCAAACGCAAACAAGTTCTTATTTTTTCCGCTTATAAAAATAAAACTTAGTACATATTCAAATCCCTACAATAAAAATAAAAATTTCAGGCTGAGTTACTGCGGAAACCTCGGCTCAGGAAAGCCTGAGGTTAAACTGAATTTTAAAAAAAACGACCTGACGCGCCACAGCGCAAGCATAAGAATTTCAAAAAAATACTGCCGTGTTTATGATTTTTTGGGGCTGTTTTTCATTCCCGTTAAATCCTCGGTGAACGCCGACTGCCTTGTGCTTCCGAGAGAAATTCGTCCCAAACTTCTTCCCGACAAAAACATTATGAAAATTAAAACCTATAAAAAGGGTATGACAAGTTCAAACGATATATACGATATTCGCAAATACAGAAGCGGTGATGAAGTAAAAAACATTCATTGGAAGCTGTCGGCAAAATATAACGACTTGTATATCAAAGAACCGCTGCTGCCTGTTTATTACACCACAGCGGTAAAGCCCGTATATAACGATAACCCCGATGCAAACGACGATATTACGGCGCGTTTGATTTATGTTTCAAATTACTGTATAAAACGTCATTTGAGCTGCTGCGCTGTTCAGTCGGACGGAAGTATATTTCGCATACATAATCAAAAAACGCTTTTTGAATATCTTAGGGGCTTGTTTGAAAATACTCCCGTTGAAAATTCACAGGCTTCAGACGCCGACATTTCATATTACTTAATTATGCAGCACGGCGAGGAGGTGCAGGAAATATGAAAAACACCTCTGCAAAAGTTTTGCACGCCGTAATATCTTTCGGGCTGGTACTTTCGCTTTTATATTGCTACATAACCGCCTTTGATATCAAAATTAACAACGCGGTTTTTGTAATTTCCACCGCTGTGTTCAGCACAGCTTTTTCTGCAGTTTGTATATTAATCAAGGATAATTTCAAGCTTCTTTGCACCTACGGCGGCGTCGGAATAGGATTTTTAATTATCGCCTTTCTGTCGGAAAATCAGCTTTTGTGTTCACTCAACTATGCGGTTAACTGTGTTCTTAAATTCTACGGAAACTATTTTTCTCTGCCTGAGCAAGTTCACTTTTCCGGGTATGAAAAAGCTGACGCAACTATTGTATTTTTGGCGCTTGCATATTTGCTTGGAGCGTTAATAACGCTTATTCTGACGCGCACAAAGTTTATTTTCCCTGCTGTTGCGATTTCGGTTCTGCTTGTCGTCCCATGCTTTATGATTGTTGACACTCAGCCTGACACAACGGCAATAATTACGTTTGTAATTTTGCTTTTGTCGCTTTTTATCGGAAAATTTTTCAGACGGTTTAATCCTCATAATTACCTTAAAGCTATGCTTTCAGTTGCCGCGATTTTGCTTATATTGTCGCTTAATATTTGCAGAATCTTTCCAAGAGCGGAATTTGAACGCTTTGAATGGCAGACAAATATGCTTACAAACGTTAAGAATTTTTCACAAAGCATTATAAACAGAAACGCCGACAATGTCAGCAACTCCGCCAATAATTACGCAGATACAATCTCGCTTTCCAACCTCGGCAACCGCACCTTGACCGGCCAAGAAGTTATGAGGGTTTATACCGATGACAATCCCAGAAAGCTGTATTTAAGGGGCGTTTCATACTCAGTATTCAACGACAACAATTGGACCGTCCCCGACGACAACGCCAGAGCAGAAATGCCCGTCGGAGTGAATGTTTTTACAGGTTTGGCTTCTTATACGGGTATTGTACGCAGCCTTGATGTAGAAATGCAGGTCTCATCGGATGTTATGTTTGTTCCGTATTATCTTGAGTTTCTTCCTCTTAACTCAACCGCAGTTTATGACGAGTATGTAGGCAAAGAAAGAAACCTCAATCAATATACGGCGTCATACTATGTAAATCAGTTCAAATCGGCATCAATGGTAAATAACGATTACGCGGAATATGCAAGAGATTATTACACTCAGCTTGACGAAAACACTGCAGCTCAGCTCAGACAAATTGCCGATGAAAACTCAATTTCATACGACATTTCTACGTCGTATAAAGAAAAAATCGTCAATGATGTTGCGGAGTTTGTAAAAAATCACGGACGCTACTCACTTACGGTTGAGAAGATGCCGTCGGGAAAGGATTTTCCCGTGTGGTTTCTTACAGAAGCAGACAGAGGATATTGTATGCACTACGCAACGGCGTGTACGGCGATGCTTAGAGCGCTCGGTATTCCTGCGCGTTATGTTACGGGCTATGTAGTAAACACAAGCAAAGAGCAATGGACACAGGTCACCTCAAATGAAGCTCATGCCTGGACTGAATACTATGACGATGTAAACGGCTGGACAATTGTTGACGCCACTCCGTCGGCTGTGGAAAACACAGCCGATGACGACGAACAAGCGGAAGAATCAACCGCCGCAACGGAATCTACCGCACCGTCACAGACTGTTGAGACGACTTCCGCCGCCGAAAATACTCACCCCCAAACAGAAGCGGACAACTCGTCAGACCGTAACAATAATACGATTGATGATAACGGCATATCTTATCGCTCGGCAGCCGATAATCAAGGCATAAATAACACTCTTATCACTGTATTTATAATTATCGCCACAGTTGTTATAGTTATTGTTGCAGCTTTGCTTTTATTTGTACTGCGCAGAAAACATAAAATGAAAAAGCTAAACGCTGAAATTAATGCAACAGAGCCGAACAAACGGGCGCTTAATATTTACGGTTATATAGGCAGGCTTTTGAAATACTCGAATATTTCCGTAAATGAGAAAGCCGAAAATATCGCCTTAAAGGCAAAGTTCAGTCATCACACCTTGAGTGAAGAAGAAGTTTCGGTATTATCAGAGCTGCTGGAAAATATCAAGACGGAAATTTTGCAGAGCAGTTCCGTTTTTAAAAAGCTATTCTTAAAATACATTAAAGCCATAATTTAATACCTAAAAACACACAACAAAAACAGGGCTTCCGCTTAAACGGAAGTCCTGTTGCTTTTCACTCCTGCAAACCCTATGCAGTCGGGTCCGGTGTGACACGTTATTGTACTGCCCAGCATAAAGCACCAAGATTTTTTAAAGCCCATTTTATGAGCCTGACGTTTGAGCGCAAACAAAAGCAGTTTGTTTATTTTATAGGTATAACCGATAATCAGATAATGCTTATCGACATTGTTGTTTTTTACAAAATCCTCAAGGTAAGTTTTGGCGATGTTTTCAATCCTGCCTCTGTAAATCTTGCCCTTTACAATTTCTCCGTTTTCAATCGACAGGCTCGGTTTTAAATTGAGCACGCTTGCGCCTATGTTTACGGCAGAAGATACCCTTCCCCCCGCTTTGAGATAATCAAGCTTGTCGGGCATAAAGGTGCAGACAATTTTTGAACGCTGAGCCTTTATAAGAGATACACACTCGTCAAATTTTAACTTGCCGTAATACTTTTTAATTATGCTGCACGCCTGCATTACAAGTACGCCTACACCTGCCGAGGCGCTTTGGGAGTCGATTACCGTGACCCTGTCTTTGCCGACGATTTCTGCCGCTATACGGGCATTTTGGCAGCAGGAGGTGAGCTTTGATGAATACGAAATGTGTATAATTCTGCAATCATCATTTATCGTCAGCAGGGATTTAAAGTGACGCACATATTCATTTGGATTTATAGCAGATGTTTTTGGGAGCGTTTTGGTTTTATTAAAGAAAAGGTCGATTTTTTCAATGTCAAAATGACCTTCCGCAAGCGATTTACTGCCAAACACCACGTGCATTGGAATGATTTTTATATCGTTGGGAATATAGATTTTATACGGTAAATCGGCGCCGCTTTCGGTGGAAATAATTATCTTTTGCATAACGTCACCCCGTTTAAATTTGTTGCTATCAGTATATTGCATGGCCCTGTTTTTGTCAATAAAATTAATAAATAATCTCACCAGTGTTTTACATTTATTATTTGTAAAAAACAATAAAAAATGCGGTGTATTTTAACACCGCGTATTTTTTACCATATTATTTTTATTTCAGAATTTTGGATAAAAATTCTTTCGTTTACATTATTCTGTCCATGTTATGTTTTTTTCAGAAGCCGCCGTCAGTCGGTCTGCTGTTATGAATTTATTTTGCGATACCGCTTTGGTCTGTTCAATAAAATATACACGACCAATAAGATTATTATGCTTGTCGAGCTGCTTAAGCCTGCAATTTGATAACTTTGAACCTACCCGAAACTGTACCGATAAGTGTGCCGGCAAATGAAACAATACAACAATCATTCCATTATTCAATCCGGCTCCATTTACGGCGTAAAATAAAACAGAAATTGCACATCGCTATGCAATTTATTGAATTTTTAATGAATTATGAAAACAAGCCGCCTGTATTTATGCAAGCGGCTTGTAATTTTATCTTAATTCCGTGCGGCGAATAATTAAATATGAACCGATTCCGAAAACCACCCCGATTACAAGCAGCGATATAATCGGAAAGAAAAAATTTATTGTACCATCGCTCATAAATCCCATTGCTTTCATCATAAACTCCCCAATATTGCTTACAAGCTCATCTGGAAATACAAACTGAAACAGCGCAATAACAAGAAGAATTATACTGCAAACTCCAACTCCTATTAAAAGCGAAACTGTTTTCCCAACTCTGTTGATAACTAAAACCGCAAAGTAGAACAGGCTACAAAACACCAAATATAAAGCAGTAAGCCATAACCAATTTGCAAAAACATTCCCGAATCCATAAAGACTGCTGTATAGTGTAAAATAGTTGCTATTGAAGAAATTAATAGCGTTCCCAATTATAGTATCAATAAGCGCCATTGTACCCGCCAGCAATGTAAACATACAAATAGTCGCCCCAAAGATATATTTTCGGGTGTATCCATTTTGGAGCAGCGCTTTGAAATCTTCTTTATAGCCTAATACTCCTATCACACTGACAAAAACAACGGAACTAAACTCTAAAGTATTTGATCCGGTTTCCTTTCCTTCTGTACAAATTGCAACAATCGCAAAAATGAGAGCTACAATCAAATATTGGATCAAATAGAAAATTCCTATCGCCCTTACTTTAGTTAAGTATTCATATAAAACAGCAGATTTCAATTTATTCATTTTATTCGCCGCCTTTCTCTGTCATCTTGACAAACAGCTTTTGTAAATTCATCGCAGTAATTTGCAGATTGCTTCCTTGAGGCAAAGCTGTTTTCTCTCCTAATACATAGGCAATTTTTAAGCCGCCCAACTCATCATATCCGATGACATTCCTACCGTCACAATAGCGATCAACCTCTTGTGCCAAACCTGAAACGCTGTATCCTGTTTCCAGCAGGGTTTCAACGCTTTTCTGAAGCAGGACTTTTCCTTTGTCAATTAAAACAACTTCCTCAATGATAGCAGAAACTTCCTCAATCAAATGTGTCGCAATAATAAGCGTCCGCTCATTATTTTCAAACTCTTTCAGAAGCAGGCTGTAAAACAGCTCTCTATGATTTGCGTCAAGTCCCAATACCGGCTCATCAAAGATCACATACGGAACATTGAGCGATAACGCAATAATCAGCTTGAAAATGGACTGATATCCTTTCGATAACGCCCTGAATCTTTTATTTGTATCAAGATTAAACTTTTTGGAAAGCTCAAAGGCTTTATTCAAATCAAAGTCACTATAAAAACGATTTGTCCACTTGAAATGATCCTTAACCTTCAAATCCCTGTCATATAAATCCGCTTCGCTCATACAAAAAATCTTTTCGTGAACACCCATATTTTCTTTAGCGGGAATGCCATCAATCAGGACTTCGCCTTGATCCGCAAAAATACGGTTTGCAATAATATTGATAAGAGTGGATTTACCTGCACCGTTTCTTCCTAAAAATCCGTATATTTTCCCGAACTCAAATGAAAAAGAAACATCATCAAGCGCTGTAACATTTTTATATCTTTTCGTTATATTCTTAATTTGAATTGCGTTCATTGTCATAGCCCCTTTCTATCAGTGAAATTATATCTTCTTTGGACATTTTCAGTTTCATCGCTTCA
Source organism: uncultured Ruminococcus sp. (assembly GCA_904393835.1). Taxonomy (GTDB): domain Bacteria; phylum Bacillota; class Clostridia; order Oscillospirales; family Acutalibacteraceae; genus Ruminococcoides. The sequence goes on from CAJFNC010000003.1 coordinate 63,645, forward strand.
TTTATTAAAGTTGAGACATACTGCTCATAAAACCGACTTTGTCTTTTTTGTCTTATTTTCTCAACAGCACCCTCTTTTACAAACATCCCAAGCCCTCTTTTCTTATAAATAATTCCTTCGTCCACTAACATATTCATACCCTTGAGAACAGTATGAGGATTGATACTGAGCAGAGCAGAAATTTCATTTGTAGATGGGATTTGTGTTTCTTCAGGAAAAACCCCGGTAAATATAGAATCCTCAAGTTGTTCTGCAATCTGGATGAATATCGGCTTTTCTATATTCGGATTAACATTCAAAAATGTCACCTCCACATCTTGTTTGCCGGTTAGTTAGTTGATTAACTAACTATCTTACAAATAAAGTATAACCAACGAGGTTATATTTGTCAATACTTTTTTAAATTTTTTAAATACAAAAATTAAAGGCCCGGTAAAACCGAGCCTTTATGCTAAGCACTGTGATTAATTGCCGAATCGTCGGTAATTTTTCCGTGATTTGTTTCACGAAATAAAAGTGATATACACCAAATAGCGGCAAGTGCAACAAGCACATAGATAATTCTGCTTATAATGCCTGTCTGTCCGCCGCATATCCACGCAACCGGGTCAAATTGGAAAAGGCCTATGCTGCCCCAGTTAATACCGCCGATAATTAAAAGCGTCAATGCAATTTTATCAAGCATATAAAATCCTCCTTTATATATGCTGATAATATTGTTGACGCTTTTGTTTTAAATATTCAAATTAAAAAAATTTATTTTACGAAGAACCACATAAAGCCGACTATAGCTAAGCCCAATCCGATAATGCACAAGCCGATTATGCGAGTTCGCTTTATCGCATTGCGGATTTTATATTTTGAAATCATATTTTCAGTCGGAAACGGCAAAAATAAAATCATCAGTCCCAATACCGCGCAGGAAATTACTGCAACCGCCGTTCCTATTTCACGCTGAAATGAAAACAAAAATAATCCTACAGGTATGCCGAACACACAAAGCATATTTATAACTGAAAAAACTTTTTCAAATTTTTCGCATTTTTCGTAATACTGATTGGCTTTTGCATGGCACTCTTCACCACAATACTGGTCAAAATAAGAAATTTCTTTTGCGCAGTACTCACATTTTTTCATTAAATCATACCTTTCCTGAATGTAATTATATTTTAACACAATTAACTGTTTATTTCAACACAATTGCTATGTTTCAAAGCTTTGCTTTTATCAAACAAAGCAGCTCATTGCGCTGCAAATTCAGCGGAATACAAGCTCCGCTGAATTTTGATAATGGGCTCAGCCTTTAGATTCAGGGAACATTAACCTGTTTGTTATATACATTTTACAATAATGTACACTATTGTAAACCTTATTGTCAACTGTAATTTGACATTTTAGTTGACAATTAAGAATATCAGTGGTATAATATGCCTGTAAAATGAAAAGAGGTATTTATTATGTCAGGATTAGCAATTAAACGTTCCAAATTCACGCCGCTCGCAATGGCTCAGATTGCTGTATGCGCCGCAATTTTGTGCGTATCGGCTTACATATCAATTCCTATTCCGATTATTCCCGTTCCTTTTACGCTTCAGGTACTTGCGGTAATTCTTGTATCGTTGCTTTTAAAGCCGTCATACGCTTTGATTGCTCAGGTTTTATATACGCTTTTGGGTGCAGTCGGACTTCCTGTTTTTTCAGGCGGCAAGGGCGGCATAGGCACAATTCTTTCACCCACGGGAGGTTTTATTGTAGGCTTTATTATTGCCTCATTTTTAATCAGCCTTTTAAAAGGTAAAAAAGATAATATTTTCCGTTTTATCTTGGTTTCAATAGTTGTGGGTATTCCCTGCATCTATATTCCGGGTATTGCATTTTATATGATTTATGCTCAGGCCGACCTTTTAAAGGCAATAGTTGACCTTACCTCTGTATTTATTGTGGTTGACGTCGCAAAATGCGTTATCGCTTCAATCATTGCAGTATTACTCAGAAAAGCTCTGCGCAAAGCACATATCGGCTTTGAATAATTTTTGATTTTTGTTTTAGGCTCTGTGCTTTTGCGCAGGGTCTTTTTTATTTTAAAAATGTACTTGACAAAGCAATATGATTAGCGTATTATATAGGCACTGAGAGTGTACTACGATTATTAATACACTTAATACACTAAAAAGGAGGCAATCTATGTTTCAGATAAATCCGGCTTCGAGAATACCGTTATATGAGCAGATTTACAACAACATAATAAAACTTGCGTCGGCAGGGGTAATGAATCCCAAAGACAAGCTGCCTGCTGTTCGTACCTTGGCAACTCAGTTAGGAATTAACCCCAACACAGTTGCAAAGGCGTACAGACAGCTTGAAAACGACGGATACATTTACTCCACCGTCGGCGTCGGAAGTTTTTTGTCCGACAAGCTCTCAAAGGGATCGGCGCTCAAGTCAATTGCGCTTGACGATTTTAAAAGGGCTGTTATCAATGCTCACACCTACGGCGTTGATTACCAAACATTAGTTGAGATAGTTGACTCAACATACAAAGGAGGAAAAGCAGATGATTGAAATAAAGAATTTGACTAAAACTTTTGACAAGCTGACTGCTATAGATAATTTAAGTCTTGATATTTATGACGGGTCTGTGCTGGGACTTGTAGGAAGCAACGGCAGCGGCAAATCAACGCTTTTGAGGACTTTGGCAGGTGTTTACACACCCGACAGCGGTGAAATCAAAATAAGCGGTGTAAATATTTTGGAAAACAGTTTTATAAAGGGCGAATGTTTCTTTATTCCAGACTTTCCGTTTTTCTACAACAACAGCACCATAAACAATTCCGCTTTTTTGTACAGACGTATTTATCCTAACTGGAGCGAGGATGAATTTAAAAGGCTCTGTCAGATTTTTCCGATTGACCCGAAAGCAAAAATTATCAATATGTCAAAGGGTATGCAGCGTCAGGCATCGCTGATTTTGGCGCTTTCAACTTGTCCGAAATATCTGTTTCTCGACGAAATTTTCGACGGACTTGACCCTGTTATGAGGTTTGCTCTCAAAAAAATTCTTATTGAAAATGTTTCAAAAAGAGATATGTCAGTCATCATCGCTTCACACAACCTGCGTGAGCTTGAGGATCTTTGTGACTGTGTTTGTCTTTTGCACCTCGGCAAGCTTGTTGTACAACGTGACATTGACAGTCTGCGTACGGAATACAGAAAAGTACAGATTGCGTTTTCTCAGCCACCGTTGGAAAACGACCTGTTTAAAAACATCAATGTGGTAAATGTATGGAGAAACGGCAATATATTCAATCTGACAATAAAAGGCACGGAAGAAGATTTTATGCCTAAACTAAACGCTCTTAATCCTGCTTATATTTCGGCAATGCCGCTTACGCTTGAAGAAATTTTTATCAGTGAAATGGGGGAATCCGGTTATGACATTGGCAACATCATTCAGTAACAAGGCAAAACAAATAAGGTCGTTTATTTTATGGGAGGCAAAGACCAATGCTCCCATAATGCTCACCTATTTAATTTTGCTTGCGGTTGCGTTAATTATACCTATCATATTACAGATAACCTTTTGCATGAGCACCAACGGTGCTACCGATATTTATCTTGCAATATCCCAGTATCTTATTTTTGCGATTTCAACAATATTTACTCTGGTTTTCACAGTAAAGCAATTTTCTTACCTGCACAACAAGCGCAAGCTTGATATGTATTGCTCAATGCCTGCTTCAAGGGCGACTCAGCTTATTTCAAAGCAGATTTCCTGCTTCCTGTTCACGGTTGTTCCCGCAGTAGTCAGCCTGCTTATCGTGCTGCTCTGCTACGGAATATTTAATTTTAATATTGAATCAAACGGAATTTTACAGCTTTTCCCACAGTTAATTATCGGAGCGATTGCCTGCATAACGGCATACGGTCTTGTTGCAATCTGCTGCGGTACAACTGCCAACACAATACTTATGTTTTTGGCAATTTCAATTTGTTATCCGTTGGCAATCAACTTTATTGACTCAACAATAAAGACATTCTTCTACGGCAGTACTTCAACAGTGCTTTCATCCGGAATTGCAAGGATACTTTTGTGTCCGCTTGATGCTTTTAACGGCAACCACATAATTTACTGGCTGATATTCTCCGTCGCTTGCATAGCCGTATCTGTTCTTTTAATAAAGAAAAGGAAGAACGAAAAAGCTCAGTCCGCATTCATTTTTACTTATCCGTGCCACGTGGTAAAAATACTTGTTTCATTTATCGGCGGTATGTTCTTAGGTTATATTCTCGGCACTTTAGGCGCGTTTGACTTTCCGTTTATCGGTTTTGTGGCGGGATTTTTAATCGGCAGCCTTTCTGTATATGTAATTGCGCACATTATTCTTTACAAGGGAATACATAAACTGGGAAAATCAATGATTACCTATGCCGTTATGTTTGCCGTTGTAATAGGCGCCGTTTCGCTGTTTAATTTTGACGTGTTCGGTTATAACAGAGCCGTACCCGAAAAAAGCGAAATTAAATCGGCAGGTATTATTGATTTATCGTCGGCACACAACATAACAACCAAAAATTGCAAAGAGCACGTGAAAAAATCTGCAACCGATTTTGACGACGAAAATACCGTAAAACGAATATACGATGTGCAAAAAACAATGGCATCGGAGTATGACCCTTACTCTAATGAGCAATATGCAACATTCTGGGAGATTCTCGTATTCAACATAATAAGTGATGATGTTGAATACAACTATAATGATATGTATATAGATGCGATGTCTGTCGCGTTTAAACTTGACAACGGAGAAACCTTTACAAGAATTTATCAACCAAAGCGGTATTATTATTTAGACTTTAATTTTGACGACGTTTTCAGCTCGGCAAAATATGCGCAAAAGTACAGCACCTACTCTGATGATTATATATCAAAAATAGGCAGTCTGACCGTTTCCGAAATATACTCCGACGACATCAGAGAAAGTGTTGTTACAAATAAATCCGACATCAGTAAAATTGTCAAAGCTATAAATCAGGACATTATCAGCGGAACTATTCCTTATGACGGTACAATGAATGCTTTCTTTTACAATGAAGACGACTATAATTATGATGATTACGATGAGGATAACGAAAACTACGATGAAGATTATGACGATATACTCTTCGGCATCTACTGCGACCCGGATTACAGTGCAAACAGCGATTCAATTTCGTTTGACTATAACGGAATGTATTATGACATCGACAAAACAAATAAAAGCACTGTTAATGCTTTAAAAGAAGTAAAAATCTTAAATGATGATTTATCATTAAATCAAGACAGTAAATATTTTCAACATTACAGCGAGTGATTAATGATGAAGCTTTACAAAGGCAGACCGTCCGATATTGAAAAACGCGAACAGCGTGAGGTAAGGGTTTATGACCTGCTTGACAAATTAAATATTGAATATGAACGCACCGACCACGAACACGCAGGCACAATGGAAGAATGTAACAAAATTGACGCCGTGCTTGACGTGGTAATTTGCAAAAACCTTTTTCTGTGCAATCGTCAACAGACAAAATTTTATCTGCTGATGATGCCGGGAGAAAAGCCGTTCAAGACAAAGGAACTTTCTAAGCAGATAAACTCGGCAAGGCTTTCGTTTGCAAGCTCGGAAGCTATGCTGAAATACCTCGATATACAGCCCGGCGCAGTCAGCGTTATGGGACTTATGAACGACAGGGAAAATATGGTTCAACTGCTTGTTGATGAAGATGTTCTCAAAGACGATTACATCGGCTGTCACCCGTGCGTAAACACCTCAAGCCTTAAAATTAAAACTTCGGACGTTTTTGATACTTTTTTGAAGGCCGTAAATCACGATTATATTACCGTCACCCTCACGGGCGAATAAGCCGCTGTAACATTCGCAATAATTAACCCCATTTATCGGACAAAGTAATTAATCTCCGACAAATGGGGTGATTTTTATCCCGAAAAACGGTTAAATTAATAGTTTATTTTAGCCTTATATATCATTGAGTAGCCGAGGCAACAGAATTTTGTGTTTCCGATGTTTCTTTCGGGCACATCTTTCCCTGCACATCGGTGTAATAATCGCACTTGAGCAAAATCTTTGAAATCGGCACAATTTCGTATCCCTGCTCCTTTATTGCCTCAATCACATAAGGCAGGGATTCGGGAGTATTTTTTGCGCCGTTGTGCATCAAAATTATACTGCCGTTTTTAATTTTGCTGACTACATTTTGCTTTATCTGCTCGGGGGTCGGGTCTTTCCAGTCAAGGGAGTCAACGTCCCACTGCACGCAATACATATTACAGCCTTTAACGCTTTTTACAACGTCGTTGTTATAGTCGCCGTACGGAGCTCTGAAAAGCGTGGGCGTCTTACCCGTGAGCTTCTTTATTTTTTCATTGCACGCCTGAATTTCGCCCGTAATATCAGCCGTTGACATCTGCGACATATGCGGATGGGTATTGCTGTGATTTTCGACATCGTGACCTTTGGCAGATATTTTCTTTACATCGTCGGGATATTTATCTACCCACTCACCCACAAGAAAAAATGTCGTTTTAACGTTATATTTTTCAAGTATTTCAAGCAATTGATCGGTCTGTTCGTTTCCCCATGCCGCATCAAATGACAAAGCAACCTGCTTTTTTGTTGTGTCGACGCAGTAAATAGGGATTTCTCGCTGCGTTGTTGCCGTCTGCACCGCCTTTGTCGCCGATGAAACAGCTATTGCCGCCGTAAGAGCGCCTACAAGCAGGCAGAATGATAAGGTGATTAAACTTCTTTTGGTAAGTATTAATAAACGCATAAAATCCCCTCCACTTGATTATATGAAGGGGATTTTTAATTATTACATATATTTATTTTTCAACGTGCCACTCAATGCCGTCTTTTGTGTCCACTACAACAACGTTCATATCTTTAAGCTTATCCCTGATTGCGTCTGCTGTTGCCCAGTCCTTTTCGGCACGGGCTTTTGTTCTCTCTTCGATGAGCTTTTCAACCTCGGCGGCAAATTCGTCGTCTGTCTCCGCCTTTACAGTTGCGCCTTTACCCGAAGTAAGATCAAGTGAAAGCACCTTGTCTATCTCATTTATTGCATAAAGCTTTGTTGCGTCGTCAACGTCGGCTTTAAGAATATCATAAACGCTTGTAAGTCCAAGCGAGGTGTTTAGATCATTGTCAAGAGCCTCTTTAAATGAATCAATGAGCGGCTTAGCCTTATCAAGGTCAGGTTCACCGGCTTTTGAAAGCGCCGAAATTCGATTGATGAGCTTGTCATACGCCTTTGCCGTATTGTCAAGGCTTTCATATGAGAAAGTCAGCGGCTTGCGGTAGTGGCTCTGCAAGCAGAACATTCTGTAAACGAGCGGATTATAGCCCTTACTCTCAAGCAATGATACGGTTAGAAAATCACCCTTTGACTTGCTCATTTTGCCTCTTGCGTCGTTGAGGTGGAGCACATGGAACCAGTATTTACACCACGGATGTCCCAAAAAAGCCTCGCTCTGAGCAATTTCGTTGGTGTGGTGAGGGAAAGCGTTGTCAATACCGCCGCAGTGAATATCAAGGTATTCGCCGTTGTGCTTGTAACTTATGCATGAACACTCAATGTGCCAGCCGGGGTAACCGAGTCCCCACGGGCTTTCCCACTTTAGCTCCTGAGAATCAAATTTTGACTTTGTAAACCAGAGCACAAAGTCAGCCTTGTTGCGCTTGTTGACATCCTCTTCCACGCTGTCGCGAACACCGACTGCAAGATCCTCTTCGTTCATATTGCCGAATACATAGTAATTGTCGAGTTTTGAAGTATCAAAATAAACGTTGCCGCCGGCAATATAGGCATAGCCCTTGTCGAGCAAAACTGAAATCATATTTATAAAATCATCAATACAGTTTGTAGCAGGCTCAACAACGTCGGGGCGCTTGATATTGAGCTTTTCGCAGTCTTTGAAAAATGCGTCTGTATAGAACTTTGCAATTTCAAGCACGGTTTTGTGCTCACGCTTTGCGCCTGCAAGCATTTTGTCCTCGCCCGTATCCGCGTCGCTTGTGAGATGTCCGACGTCGGTGATGTTCATTACACGGTTTACATCATATCCCAAAAAGCGCAGATATTTTTCAAGCACGTCCTCCATAATATAAGTTCTGAGATTGCCTATGTGCGCATAGTGGTACACGGTAGGTCCGCAGGTGTACATATTCACCTTTCCCGGTGTGTGGGGAACAAATTCCTGCTTGGTCTGTCCCAGTGAATTATATAAAATCATTTTGACTACTCCTTATTTTGGGAATTTTTTAAATCATCAATTTCCTTTTGAAGCAAAGAAATTTTGTGCTCTAAGTTGCAAAGCGCAAGCGCAACTGGGTCGGAAACATGAATCTGGTCGAGCGTTTCGCTGCGTATTCCGTTTACCTTTACCACTCTTGCGGGAACACCGACAGCCGTTCCGTTGGCGGGAACTTCGCTGAGCACTACTGCGCCTGCCGCAATACGGGCATTATCCCCCACCTTAAAGGGACCGAGCACTTTTGCGCCCGAACCTACAAGCACATTGTTGCCGAGCGTCGGGTGACGCTTGCCCACGTCTTTACCCGTACCGCCGAGCGTTACATTTTGGTAAATTGTGCAGTTGTCACCTATTACGGTAGTTTCACCGATTACAACACCCATACCGTGGTCAATAAACAGACCCTTTCCTATAGTTGCCCCGGGGTGAATTTCTATACCGGTCTTGTGTCGGCTCCGCTGAGAAATCCAGCGCGCGATAAATTTAAAATTGTGTCTGAAAAACCAATTGGCTTTGCGGTGTGAGCGAACCGCCTTAAAGCCTGAGTATAGAAAAAACACTTCGGCTCTGCTGCGGGCGGCAGGGTCGCGTTCCATTACCGCGTCAATATCTGATTTAAGTGTTTTTAACAAATCATCACTTCCGATATTATAGTATTAGCAGTCGGATATAAAATGCTTGTTTTGCGAAATATAAATCACGCCCGACAAAATTGCAAATACCGTTGAAATCCATACCAAAATTTCGCCTGCAATCAAAAACGAGTTTTGAAGCACTGCAAAAACATCGGGAGCAAAAGCAACGCCGACCGACGGCAATTCAAGTACTGTTTGCATCGCCAAAATCGCTATAATTGCAATCATCTGCGTTACTGTTTTTATTTTGCCAAATATGTTTGCTGCAACAACGCTGCCTTTTGAAGCCGCCATAAGTCTTATTGAAGTTACGGCAAATTCTCTGAACAACACTATAATTACGGCTACACAATCACAAAATCCGTTTTGTACAAAGCACAGCAGCGCCGACAAAACAAGAATTTTATCTGCCAGCGGGTCTGCAAATTTACCGAAATCCGTTACAAGTTGATTTTTTCGTGCAATTTTACCGTCGAGTAAATCCGTAAGCGACGCAATAATAAATATTAAAAGCGCCACAGCGTAGTTCATCGGAAAATCAACCAGCAATGCCGCAACGAAAAACGGCACAAGCACTATACGTCCTACTGTCAGTTTATTTGGCAAATTCATTTTGTTACCTTCTAACTTTTATTCATTGTAATACGGCTTCACCAACAGGGTCACAGCCTGTATAATCGTTAATTTTCACTTTAATAAAGTCGCCTGCCTTGGGCTTGTTTTCTCCGCAGGTAAAGAACACGCAGCCGTCCACTTCGGGGGCGTCGGCGTATGTTCTGCCAAAATAACACTCCGCAAGGCGGTCATATCCCTCGACAAGCACTTCAATATCTTTACCGACAAGACCTTCACAGTAATCAGCCATTACCGATTGCTGGTGCTCCATAATGATTTCGGCACGTTTTTGCTTTATGTCTTCGTCAATCTGATTCGGCATTTGGGCAGCTTTCGTATCCTCTTCCCTGGAATAAGGGAAACAACCCAGCCGCTGAAAACGCATATCTGCGGCAAACTCAGCAAGCTCTTCAAACTGTTCGTCGGTTTCGCCCGGAAATCCGCAAATAAAAGTTGTGCGAATAACCACATCAGGTATTTTTGCCTTGATTTTATTGAGCAACCGTGTAAGACTTTCTCGGTCGCCGTGTCTGTTCATATTCTTCAGAACTTCGCCGTTACAGTGCTGAAGCGGAATGTCAATATAGTTGACAATCTTTTCCTCATTTGCCATGGTATCGATAAGCTCGTCGGTAATTCGGTCGGGATAGCAGTACAACACTCTTATCCATTTAAAGCCGTCAATTTGGCAAAGTCGTTTTAAGAGTTTTGCAAGATACGGCTCGCCAAACAAATCCTCGCCGTATCGCGTTGTGTCCTGAGCGATAACGTTAAGCTCTTTTACTCCTCGTTTTGCCAGCATTTCAGCCTCTTTGATAACATCGTCAGGCTGACGGCTGCGAAAATGACCTCTTATTAAAGGAATTGCGCAGTAGGTACAGCAGTTGTCACAGCCCTCCGCAATTTTAAGATACGCCGTATAAGGCGGAGTTGAAATAACTCTGCCGCCCTCAAGCGGAAGCTTGTTCTTTTCGGGGAAAAGCTTGACCTTATTACCCTCAAGCACCTTGAGCACAACATCCGCAATCATCGAGTTTGCGCCTATTCCGATAGCGGCGTCAACCTCATAAAGCTGTTTTGTAAGTTCGCTTTGATATCTCTCCGCAAGGCAGCCGGTAACAATAATCGCTTTAATTGTGCCCTCCTGTTTCAATTTGCCGAGCTCAATTATTTCGTCAATGCTCTCCTGCTTTGCCGATTCAATAAAACCGCAGGTGTTTACAATCACCGCGTCTGCGTCGGCAGGGTCATTTACAATAGTAAATCCCTTGTTTTTAAGCGTAAATAAAAGCATTTCCGCGTCTACTTGGTTTTTGGCGCAGCCAAGCGATACTATGCCCACTTTGTAATTCATATGCAGTCGTCCTCTGTATATTCATCAATTGCCTGACGAATGTCATCCCAGTTGTAACCCAGTCGTCCGAGCGCCGCAGCGGCTCTCCGCTTAATTTTTTCGTCAGTGATATTCTTGTATTTTTTATCAATAACAGCTTTTATTTGCTGTATTGTGTCAACGTCAATTTCTTCTAAAATTTCTCTTGCCGTTTCTCGGGCAATACCCTTGCGAGCAAGCTCATATTCAGCCGCGCGTTTTGACATATGTTTTGTAAATAAAAGCTTTCGAGCGTAACGCTCGGCATACAATTCATCGTTTACAAGCCCGAGCTCTTCCATTCGCTCCACAGCTTTTTGAGCCGACTCCTCGTCACAGGTACGCTTGATCTTTTCTGTAAGCTCTTTTTTTGAATGGTCGCGGTAGGATATAAGATAGAGCGCTTTTTCTTTGGCACGCCGCTCGTTGCTCAGTTTGATTATCTCGTGCAGATCTTCGTCGTCAATTTCTCTGCCGACATCAAAACGGTTCTCCAAAAGCGTCTGAGTGTCTAGATTCATTACAAACTCACCGTCGATAAAAAGAGCGCTCATTGCCTTTCTGCGCGGTTCAATGGCAGTTATAAGCATCAGTCTTCTACCATTACGTCAATTTTTGCCGCCTTGCTTTCGGCAGGCTTCGCTCCCGACGGTTCAGCCGCAGGCACTTCGGTAATTTTTGCCTTTGGAGCAGGCTTTTTGCGGTCGTAGAGCTTGTCGATATTAGCCCAGAGCTTTTCTTCGATTTCCTTTGCAAGCTCGGTATCTGTTTTGAGCAGTTCTTTTACCTTATCTCTGCCCTGTCCGAGACGTTTACCGTCATAGCTGAACCAAGCGCCCGCCTTTTGAACAACATCTGCCTTAACGGCGAGATCAAGCAGTTCACCCTCGCGTGAAATGCCTTCGCCGTACATAATATCAAATTCCGCCTCTCTGAACGGCGGAGCAAGCTTGTTTTTTACCACCTTTGCCCTGGTGTGATTACCGATAATTTCACCGTTAACTTTGATTGCCTCGGCTTTTCTGATATCAATACGAACAGAGCTGTAAAATTTAAGTGCACGTCCGCCAGTTGTAACTTCCGGACTGCCGTAAACAACGCCTACTTTTTCACGCAGCTGGTTAATGAAAATTGCAACGCAGTTTGACTTTGAAATTGCACCGGCTAACTTTCTTAAAGCCTGCGACATAAGTCTGGCGTGCAAACCTACATGGCTGTCGCCCATTTCACCCTCGATTTCTGCCTTCGGAACAAGCGCCGCAACCGAGTCGATTACGATTACGTCGATAGCACCGCTTCGAATGAGTGCCTCAGCAATTTCAAGCGCATCCTCGCCTGTATCGGGCTGAGAGACAAGAAGCGAATCAACGTCAACACCCAGCGCAGCCGCATAGCTCGGGTCAAGCGCGTGCTCAACGTCAATAAACGCAACGTTGCCGCCGTTTTTCTGACCTTCGGCAATGCAATGAAGTGAAAGTGTTGTTTTACCTGATGATTCCGGACCGTAAATCTCAACAATTCTGCCTCGCGGAAGTCCGCCGATTCCGAGTGCAATATCAAGCGAAAGCGAACCTGTTGAAATGTGGTCAACGTTCATATGCTTGTTTTCACCCAAGCGCATTACAGCGCCCTTGCCGAATTGTTTTTCTATTTGTGAAAGCGCCGTTTCGAGCGCTTTTGCCTTATCCAAAGCCATTTATTATACCTCCAAAATAAAATGCTGCAAGTGCAGAAAAGTCTATGCAAAATCGCGAAATTACGATTCAAATAAAATATCCTGCTATCATTTAATTATAAAATATACAGAGTAAAATTGCAACATTTAGCAAGCAAAAAGTCGAACAAAATTTCTATTTTTTTATCAAAGTACCGATTATAGCCCTCTGCGTACCGCCCAAATCGAGCGATGTTTTTATATTTTTATATCCCTGCTCAATCATAAGAGACTTTACTGTGTCAGCTTGATTTTCTCCAAGCTCAAACGCAAGCGCTCCGCCGTTTTTAAGCTTAGGCGTCCAGTGCTCTGTGATAGACCTGTAAAAATCGCAGCCGTCCGCGCCGCCGTCAAGCGCCGCAATAGGCTCGTTTTGCACCTCTTTTTGCAGCGTCTTTATTTCATCGGAATTTATGTACGGCGGATTTGATACGATTAAATCGAAACTGTCGTCTTGAAATTCGTCATAGCATTTTAATACGTCTCCCTTATACAGTTGAATATCCGCCTTGCTTGCAGAAACGTTTTGCGTTAGATATTCAAACGCCGAGTCGCTTAATTCAAGTGCTATAACTTGTGAATCGGTATTTAGCGCAAGCGCTACGCCTATTGCGCCGCTGCCTGCGCAGAGGTCGATTACATGTGCTTGTCTGCCGAGGCTTTTCAGATAGTCAATGCACAGGTTGACTACAACTTCTGTGTCGTCGCGCGGAATCAACACACCCTTGCCGACTTTGAAGTCAAAGCCGTAAAAATTTCGGCTGCCTAGTATGTATTGCAGCGGCTCGTGATTGAGCCGACGCCTTATGTAATTTTCAAGGCTTTTTACGCACGTTTTGTCAGCCGCATCATTGCCGTATGTAATAAGTCCAATTCGGTTAAGCCCGGTTGCTTTCTCAAACAAACACCTTGCGTCAAATTCCGGGTCGTCAATATCAGAGGCTGAAAGCCGCTGTTTTGTCTGCAAATATAATTGTCTGTACGTCATCATTTACTGATAATGTCGGAACCGTCTTCGGGAATGACTTCTTTGATTGCCTTGATTGCAACCTCTATCATCTTATCGTCCGGCTCTTTTGTAGTAATTCTCTGCGCCCAAAGTCCGGGGGCTGATATAATTTTTGTCAGCAGATTGTCGTGCTTGCCGCAAATCTTAATGAGCTCGTAGCCGACTCCGCATGAAATCGGCAAAAGTAAAATTTTAAATACGGGGCGCAAAAACGCAATACCGAAAGGCTTTACGGGGACAAACAGACCGACTATAATGCCTACAATCAGCATCAAAATCATAAAGCTTGTGCCGCAGCGGGGGTGAAAACGGCTTTGTTTTTTGACGTTTTTAACTGTGAGTTCTTCCTCATTTTCGTAGCAAAAAATCGTCTTGTGCTCCGCTCCGTGATACATAAACACACGCTTCATTTCGGTCATCTGTGAACAAACTATGATGTAAATCAGGAACAATGCGATTTTAAGGACTCCCTCAAACACCGATTTCCACAAAACGGCCGTTTCACCGCTGCCTTCAAAGGCAGGAATAACTTTTGCCGACAAATCAAAAAGATAAGACGGCACAAAGAAAAACAGACCTATTGCAAGCGCAACGCCTATGATTGAGGCAATTACCATCATAATTTTTACAAGCTTGTCGCCGAATTTTTCATCGAGCCATTTTTCAAACTTTGACGGCTCTTCCTCTTCGACTTCACCAGCTTCGATTGCCTTGTCAGCGGAAAGCATAAGCGATTTATATGAAAGCCTCATTGAGTCAATCAGTCCCGCAATGCCCCTGAAAAACGGCAGTTTAAAAATCCTGTATTTTTCGGCAAGCGTTTTTATGCTTACGTCTTCGCTGTAAATTTCATTTTCGCCTGTTCTTACGCAAACGGTAGTACGTTTGGGACCTCTCATCATTATTCCCTCAATCAACGCACTGCCGCCGATTGAGGTGATTTTCTTGGTTTTTTTTGACATATATTTTTCCTTTCAAACTCTGTTAAAGTTTAATGTTTTCCGGCATTGAATTTTCTTCGCCCTCTTTGTAAACGGGGAATGTGAGCGTAACTGTTGTACCCACTCCTTCGCCGCTTTCAATATCAAGCGAGCCGTTGTGCAGATTCATAATTTCATCTGCTACCGCAAGCCCTATGCCCGAACCACGCACACTCTGGTTTGCTTTGTAGAATTTTTCTTTTACTCTCGGCAAATCTTCGGCGGGAATACCGCAGCCCGTGTCGGTTATGACAATTTTAATTACGTCGGGATCGTCTTTGCTGTAAATTACCTGAGCGGCTACAACACCGCCCTTAGGCGTATATTTTAAGGCATTGTCAATAACATTGATAAATACCTGCTTTAGCCTGTTTCTGTCGCCGTAAACCGGAGGATAAACCGCCTCGGGTTCGTCATATAAAAGATGCTTGCCCTCTTTTACGGCTCTTTCTTTGAGCATATAAACTGCCTCGTCAAACTCCGCAAGAATGTCGAGCTTTTCGTTCATAAGCACCATTCTGCCACTTTGAATACGGCTGAAGTCTAAAAGCTCTTCGACTATGCTTGTAAGCCTTGAGCTTTCCTTGATGATTACTCCCATACCTCGGTCAAAAGTTTTTCGGTCAAGCTTTCCCCTTTCGGACAGCTGCATTGTTTCAGCCCAACCCTTAATTGCGGTAAGCGGCGTTCTCAGCTCGTGGGAAACGCGAGAGATAAAGTCATTTTTCATTTGCTCGGTTGTCCGCAGGTCCTTTGCCATATCGCTGATTGCGTCGCACAGGTCACCGATTTCGTCGTCGTATTTATGCTCAATTTTTTCGGAAGCCGAAAAGTCGCCCTGAGCAATCTGAGCCGCCGTTTCGGAAAGTCGGCGTATAGGAGTTACAATTGAGCGTATAAACAAAAGTCCCGATAAAACAACAAGTCCTATGATGACGAGCCCCACCGCTATGATTCCTGCGGAAATGAGCAAAATTCTGCTGTTGACAGGTTCCATCGACACCATATAGCGTACAGCGCCTACAACAGTACCGGACGTATTTTTTATTACTCGGGTCTGACTCATTGCACTTTCGCCTGAGTTAAGCTTTCCGTTCCAGAAAGCACAACCGTTTTCGTCATTTTTTGCGTCGTCAAAGTCGGTCATTTGTGTTTTATCGGTAGGAATAAATCCTGTTGAGGTCATTACAACTCTGCCCGCAGAATTTATTACCATAACTTCCATCTGTTCTTTTTTGTCGAAGTTTTCCACGTAATCGCGTGCGGACGCAGTAAAGCTTGTTGAGCTGTCGCTCTCGTAACTGGGAAAAACAAGCGACAACTCACTCCCCGTAGCATTTAAGCTTTGTTCAACGCTGTTTTGAAAAAGGTATGTAACAAAAAAAATGAGGCTGACTACAATTAAAATGATTATTGCAAGTATTACGCTGAGCGTGTTGAGCATCCAACGCTTTGTAATACCCTTAAACATTCAATTCAGCCCCTTCCCTTTTATCTGAACATAAATTTTCCTTGCGGCTATACTCAATTATAATAAACAGGATAATGTCCATCGCCTCTATAGGCGGCGTCCGTTATCAAAATTCAGCGGAGGAATACAATCCCACACTGAATTTACAGCGCAATGCGCTGCTTGCTTTAATAAAAACAAAGCTTTGAAACTTAAAACCGATTTCCCCGATTAATAAATCAGTTGCCTGCGTCCCACTTATAACCGAGTCCCCAAACGGTTATGATGTGTTTTGGGTTTGACGGTTCATCTTCAACCTTCATTCTCAAACGTCTTATGTTAACGTCAACGATTTTGTCCTCGCCGACATAAGCGTCGCCCCATACGTGATTAAGAATATCAATTCTGTCGAGGGCAACTCCCGGATTTGAGAAAAAGTATTCCATAATCTGAAATTCCACCTGGGTGAGCTCAATCATCTTGCCGTTTTTCATAAGAGCGCGGTTTCTGAGATTAAGTGTAAATTCGCCGGACTTGAGCTCCTCTTTGAAGTTATTTTCGGAATGTGACTGAGCAAGCGCCACACGTCTGTAAAGCGAGTCAACTCTTGCAAGCAGTTCGCTGGGAGAAAACGGCTTTGTAACATAATCGTCTGCGCCGAGCATCAGACCCGTTACCTTGTCCATCTCCTGAGTTTTTGCCGAAAGCATAATTATACCTATTCCTCCGTTGCGGCTGCGCAGTTCTTTGCAAACCTGAAAACCGTCTATGCCCGGCATCATTACGTCAAGAATGGCAACGTCAAAATCTCCGTCACTTTCATCATACTTTTTCAAAGCCTCTTCGCCGCAGTCAGCTTCAACCACGTCATATCCGGCGCGTGTAAGATTGATTACAACAAAGTCGCGGATAGCGGCTTCATCCTCACAAACAAGTATCTTTTTCATAACAAAACCTCCGTTTAGTCGGCTACCTCGGTTAGCACCGAAAAAGCTGTTTTTATTTCGTCGTCCGTAAGCGAATGCTCCCCCGACGAATTGTAATTATTAAATGTATATGCATATCTGTTATCCTTGTAAATCAAGGTGTAGTCGTCATTGTTTTGACCTTTGTCCCACTGCGCAGCGTCAAACACTTTGATTTCAAAAAGCCTGTCACCAAGTGACTCTTTATTACAGTCATAAAAGGTTATCAATGAATTTGCGCTGTCGATAACAGCAGTAAACGTACCGTCTTTCCATGTTGACGGTACACTGAACGAAAACAAATAGTCATAATACGGAACTATCTTTACCTGAGGCAAAACAGATTCGTCATCAGAGTGGAATTTACTCCAGGTAACTATATCGGCAACATTTTCCTCTGACAAATTCTCAGGCTTTGGAAGCGCCTGCACCGACGGTATTTCAAATATTGAATCATCGTCAATATCGGCTGAAATTATGTTGCATTTTCGCTGAGTAAAACTCTTTGAATTTTCTTTATACAGCGGATTTCTCAGAATAGACAATTCCTTATTGTAGTAAATTATCTGCGTGTTTGTCTGATTGTCCGAAAAAGTACCGTCAACCACAACTCCCTGAAGGTTTTCGTCAAGTTTTGTGACAGCAGCATTTTTAATTCTGATTACGTTTGGATCCATTGCGACGGTTGCTTTTGATGTGAGCATATTCTTTTCCCTATCATAAACAATCATCGTCGCATTTGCCTCAATTTCGGCACTGAAAAGCGACAGAGTCATTATTTCCTGACTGCCGTCCGCATTAAAGTCGCCGCAGTAGAAATTTGAATAATTCTGACCTGATTTAATTTCGGTAGTTTTTCCTCCGCTGTATGAATAGCAAGTCAAAAAATTTGAATTCGGCGTATATGTATTAAATCCCACAAGGATTTCTGTTGCATCGTCGCCGCTTATATTCGCAAAATCCACACAGTCAACGTCTGTTGTTTCCGTCACAAAATCATCCGACAGCTTCCACCGGTCGTCTGCCGAATACATTACAAGCATATGCAGCTTTGTAACATCCTTGCCCTTTCGGTAAAAGGCTATCGCCTCTTCCTTTCCGTCGCCGTCGAGATCCTGCATTATGATCGCGCTGCGGTAGTTGCCGCTTTTTGGATATTTCAGCGTATAATCCTCGTTTGCAGTCTGAGCGATAAGCTGTTCAATTTCGGCTTCGTCGCCCATTGTTTTGGGAGGCCGCAGAAGATTGTCAGAGCTGAGGTCGTTTATGTCGCAGCCGACAAACGCAAAAGATATTGCCGCTGCCATGACTGCTGCCATTGCTTTTCTCAACTTCAATTGCCTTTCCTCCCTTAAATTACTTTTTGAATTACTGTTTTTGACGTGCAATGCAGTACTTGATTTTTATGCCCTCCTGCGAAAACATATTTTCGTGTTCGGTCACAATGTTATCCTTTACGTCGCTTGCGTGCAGGTCGCGCGTAAGATACAGAATTTCGTAGCCGCTCTGCTCAAAATACTCAAGACTTTCATCAAACAACTCGTCATCGTCTGTTTTAAAGCGTATTTCAGCATCTTTTTTAAGAAACGACTTATACATCTCAAGCTTTTTATAGTAAGTAAGCCTGCGCTTTTTATGTTTTTTTCTCGGCCACGGATTACAGAAATTAATGTAAAGCCTGCTGATCTCATCCCGTGGCGTAATAATCCTGTCAAGTTGCTCAACGTTATATCTTACAAGCAAAAGATTATCCACATCATCCGCAGACTTTCCGTTTTCTTCGTAAATTTTTACAATATTGCGTCTGCCCACTCCGAGCATATCTATCTTGATGTCAACAGCAATAATATTAATATCGGGATTTTTTATTGAAAGTTCTCCCGCAAAGCTGCATTTGCCGCAGCCTATTTCCAGATAAAGGGGCTGTTCCTTTTTAAAAGCCTCTTTCCATTTTCCCGCATACTCTTCGGGATTTTTTACGTAAAATCCGCACACGGCAAGCTCAGGCTCAGCCCATTTTTTCTTCCTTATTCTCATATATATCCAATCCCGGCAAAATATACCGTTATAAAAAGTTATTTACCATAATATTATATCAAATTGTTACAGCGTATGCAATAAATATTTTGCCGTTTACGCCGTTATATTAAAGTTATATTAAATAAATTTAACTTTATCGTCGCAAGTTTGGGATTTTGTAAAAATAATGTCATTAAATTTTTCCGAAAGCAGGTTTACAAGCGGGTTTATTACAACATCTTCACTTTTGAAATGACCTGCTTCAACAATATTGATACCCATTTCATTTGCCGCCATAATTTCATGGTGCTTAATTTCGCCCGTGACAAATACATCAACGTTTTCACCCGCGGCGGCAAAAACATCGGAACCTCCTGCGCCGGAGGATACGGCGACTGTTTTTACATCCGGCTTTACGTCGGTATATCTCAAGCCCCTACAATCAAGAGCGGCTTTTGCGCGCTTTGCAAATTCCTCCATCGGAACTTCGGCTTCAAGATTACCTATAAACATACACTCACCCAAGTTACTCTTTACGGGATTAATTACGCCCAACGCCTTTGCCAGGCAGGTGTTTACGCCGAATTTTTGCGCAAGGTCGAGATTTGTATGCATACACAAAGCCGAAATTGAATTTTTTGCCAGCTGATATACCGGATCGCAGGGACTGAGCTTTTTTACGGGATTAAAAATCACAGGGTGGTGGCTGATGATGAGCTGACAGCCGATTTCTTTTGCCTCCTGCACTGTTTGCGAAGTAATGTCAAGCGCAACCAGGGCCTTTGTCACCGCAGTATTTTTATCGCCCACCAAAAGTCCTACGTTATCAAAATCCATTGCCATGTCTGTCGGTGCAAAAGTTTCAAAAAAATTGAGAATATCATTTATTACCGTCATCAACTATCCTCCTGAGCCTTTCGGCAAGCATACCAAAATGCACATCGCCCTTTGCGCGTTTATCAAGTCGGGCTATGTGCTCTTTAATAAATCTTCTGTGTATTTCATTTGTCCGCGGATAAAGTTTTCCCGCGTAGTAAAAGGTTTCGTCAACCTCCGGATTTTCGCCGTTGAATCTGACAAGCAGAACAGTGTAACACTTTTTGTGTGCAATGCAACAGTCACGTTTTATAATTTCAAAACCGTTTTTACATAGATATTTTACAAGCTCTTCGCTCTTTGTCATAGGCTGTAAAATAAAATGCTTTTCGGGATTTTGCGCAAAAGAACAATTTTCGAGTATGGCGGCAATAAGCTCTCCGCCCATACCTGCGATTACAATGTCGTCAACCTCATCTTCCCGTATTTTTTCAAGACCGTTGCTAAGGCGTGTTTCAATTACGTTTTTAAGACCTGCTTCACAAACAGTCTGTTCGCCGCTTTTCAGCGGCTCTGCATTTATGTCTGCCGCAATTGCATGCGGACAAACTCCTTTTTTGCAAAGGTAAACAGGTAAGTATGCGTGGTCTGTTCCAATATCGGCAAGCCTTGCGCCGTGCCTGACAAAATCGGCACAAAGCGCAAGGCGATTATCGAGCGAAAAGCTCATCAGCCCACAGCCTTATTCAGCACTGCAACGAGCTCGTCTGCATTTGCTCCGTGAACTTCGCAGGCCTGCTCAATTGTTTCGCCCCTTGACGCGGGACAGCCGAGACAGTGCATACCGATACTGAAGAAAAGCTCGGCAGTGTCGGGATATTTGTCGAGTACATCACCGATAATTGAATTTTTTGTAATTTCCATTTAAACAGCCTCCTGAATTTTCTTATCGTTTAACCGATAGATTTTATTATACCACATTTTTTAAATATTTAAAAGAAATTTTAACGACTTTACGCCGACCAATATTTTCTGTCAAGACTTCTGTACTGTACCGCCTCAAGCACGTGCTCCGAATGAATAATTTCCGACTGCTCCAAATCGGCGATTGTACGGGCAACCTTGAGCACTCTGTCATAGGCTCTGGCGGTTAGACCCAGGGTTTCAAAGGCGTTTTTGAGCGTTTGTTCTGCCTCTTTGTCAATTTTGCAGACTTTGTCAAACAGTCCCGCGTCTATCTTTGCGTTGCAGGGCACAGACGTGCCCTTGTAACGTTCGTGCTGAATTTTTCTTGCGGCGTCAACACGCTTTTTTATCTGAGCGGAACTTTCGGTCTGTTCGCGGCTTCTAAGCTCATCAAATTTTACGGCGGGCACTTCAACGTGAATGTCAAATCTGTCGAGCAACGGGCCTGAAATTCTGTTTAAGTATTGCTTTATCTTTCTGTCAGAGCAGGTGCATTTGTGATTGGTATCTCCGTAATATCCGCACGGACACGGGTTCATTGCGGCAACCACCATTATTGAACAAGGATAGGTACAGCTCTGAGACGCTCTCGAAATTGTTATACGAGAATCCTCAATCGGCTGTCTGAGCACCTCAAGCGCCGTTCTTGAAAATTCGGGCAGCTCGTCAAGAAACAGTACACCGTTGTGCGCAAGTGAAATTTCGCCCGGACGGATTGTGCCCGTACCGCCGCCTCCGAGTCCGACCGCAGTTACGGTGTGGTGCGGTGAACGAAACGGACGCGCGGTTATAAGCCCGTCGCTGTGCAGAGCGCCTGCGATTGAATGTATTTTAGTTGTTTCTATCATTTCATCAAACGTCATATCGGGCAAAATTGACGGCAAACGCTTTGCAAGCATACTTTTTCCCGAACCGGGCGGACCAATGAGCAAAATGTTGTGACCGCCCGCAGCCGCAATTTCCATTGCACGTTTTGCCTCATACTGACCCTTTACCTGAGAAAAATCGGGATAGATTTCATTCTGCTCTCTCTCGTTTTCCACTTTCGGCGTAACCGGAACTGCGTTTTCAATATTGTTAAGCATATTTTTGAGTTGTACTATATCCTTGACGGCATATACTTCAATTCCCGACACAACAGCCGCCTCAAGCGCGTTTTGTTCCGGCACGAAAATCTTTTTTATTCCGCATTCACGCGCAGTAATCACCATCGGAAGAGCACCGTTTACTCCGCGTGTTTCTCCGCTCAGCGAAAGCTCGCCGATAAACGCGCAGTCTGATATATCGGTAACAATATTTCCCGTGATTTTAAGCAGCGTCACCATAATCGGCAAATCGTAAATAGGACCTTCCTTTTTTATGTCGGCAGGCGCTAAGTTCAATGTGAGGTGAACCGAGGGAAATTTGAAACCGCAGTTTTTAAGGGCGCTTTTTACACGGTCTCTGCTTTCTCGCACTGCCGTGTCCGGCAACCCCACCATATCGAACGACGGCAAACCCGTTTCGGCAGACGCCTCAATTTCAACCCTATAACCGTCCATACCGTTTATTCCAAAGCTGTTACATTTTACTACCATTGATTTTCAATCCCAACTTTAAATCTTTATACACAAAATAAAATGAATTATTGTTACTGTAAATTATATCATTTTGCCGTTATCTTTACAAGATAATTTAAACAATTATTGACAAAAAAATCGTCATTTCGCATAATTATTGCCTTTGGTTTTCTGATATTTTGCAGAAAATATCATACACACCTTGACTTTTTTGCAAATTTACTATACAATTTAAGATATAACATTGTTGCTTTGGGGTGAGAATATGAGTAAAGAAAACTGCTCGTACAGCTCGCTTTCTGACACAGCTCTTGCAAAACTTGTTAAAAACGGCGATGACAACGCTTTTAACGAATTAGCAATGAGATACTTGAGAACAATTAATTTTATTGCGCGCAAATATTCGGCAGAGGGATACGAACACAACGACTTTGTACAGGAAGGATTGTTGGGACTTTTGTATTCATGCCGCACATTTGATGAAAACGGTGCGTCAAGCTTTAAAAATTATATGTCCTTAATTGTTGAAAGAAGATTTATTTCCATTATCCGCCGTTCCAACGCCCAAAAAACAATACCAACCTCGGTGCTTGTTCAATTTGACGATATAGACGACAGTATGGAGGATCTATCAAAAACGCCGGAAGAACTCCTTGTTTGCAAGGAACACCTTAAAAGTTTGATAAAAAAGCTTCAATCCGTTTTATCAAAAACGGAATTTGACGTTATCGCTCTTTACGGCAATGGTCTTAGCTACAAGGAAATTGCAAAAAAACTCGATATATCCGAAAAATCAGTTGATAACGCATTGCAACGTGTGAGAAAGAAAATCAGCTTACTTAATATGTCTCGAATAGTTTAGGTGGTGCAATTCCGCTACGGGACAAAAAAATATCCCAAAGAGAGGTAAAATCCAATGTACGAAGACAAGACGCTCGTTTGCAAGGAGTGCGGAAACGAATTTGTATTTACTGCAGGCGAACAGGAATTTTATGCTGAAAAAGGCTTTGAAAATGAGCCGCAGCGCTGCAAAGCCTGCCGTCAGGCTCGCAAAGAAGCTATTAAATCAAGCCGTGAATATCATGACACAATTTGTGCCGAATGCGGCGGCCCTGCAAGAATCCCGTTTAAACCGGTTGAGGGCAAAAAATATTATTGCAGTGAATGCTTTGCGAAATTGCAAGAGGCTAATTCTTTAGCCGAATAATTCTACTTAAATAGCATAAATTAGTTTTTTAGCTTAAATCTCAAACAGCATAAATTTAATTTAAAATAACATGGCAAGCTCCGCAGTTGGGTTTGCCGTGTTTTCTTTTGCGTGTTATGTGACAGTTAAAATTTCAAGGTCATCGGGAATGTAAAATTTGCCGCTGAAGTATTCTTTTCCTTCTTCATAATAAAGCCGTTTTCTGCTGCCGAAAGTCTTGTCCTCTGTGTGATACAAAATAAGATTTTTAACACCCAAATTTTCTGCCGCAGTACAGGCGTCTTTAACGGTTGAGTGGCTTTTTTCGTAGGGATTAAAAATATTTGCCTGAGAATCAAGGCAAAACGCCTCGTGCATAAGCCATGTACAGCCGTTGATATATTTAAAAATACTGTCATTATAAGGTTCGTCTCCGCAACAGACAAGGCTTTTGTCATCATCTAATTCCAGCCTAAAACCAAACTGAGTGTCCTTTTTGGAATGAATATTGAAAAAAGTAAATTGTTTACCGATAATATCAATTTTTTCTCCGTCAAAAACTTCGTGAAAAACAACCCTGTTGCCAATCAGAACGGCATCTTTTTTGCGTATAAGATTTGTGCCGATATATTTAATTAATTCTGCCACTTCTTTGCAGGTGTATATATTCAAATTTCCGTTGTACTGTCCCCTGTTCATAGCCTGACACACCATTCTGAGCAACCATATTATTCCAAACAAATGGTCAAGATGCTTATGGGTAACAAATACATCTTTAATGCTGTTTATATTTATTCCAACCTTATCAAACAAACTCAGAAGCTGATTTCCGCCTCCCCCGTCAACAAGCATATACTGCCCGTCGTTGTCAATTATAAAACAAGTGTTATAGTATTTTTTGGAAACTGCATTGCCTGTACCGAGCATAATTATTTTCATTTTCATCACCCCTTATATTATACTCTTATTTTAAGAATTGCCAATAATAATATAGCCGCTGTTGATATAAAAAGAGACTAAACATTTGTTCTCAGACTGCCTGCAAAATGTTTATTCGTATAATTTCACTTTATTGTTTCACAACTTTAAAAGTAAAAACAACGGTGCCTCCAAAGAAGCACCGTTGTTTATAAATGCAGAAAGCAAAATTATTTGAGGTATGTTGTTGTACCGCCAATCTGACCGTCTATGCCTGTGAAGCCTGATGCACAGCAAACATAAACTCTCATATTAGATTTACCGATTGTCGGAACAGTAAGTGTACCGTTTGTTACATTCTGAACGTCACCTGTTACAGCGTCAATGTACTTGCCGTTAGGAATGTTCTTAAATGTTGCGCCGTTAGAAATTGTTACCAGTGCAAGACTGTCAACGCCTTCACTTTCACTTGTGTAACGACGGATGTAAGCCATATCGCCTGATACATAGTTGCTTGAAACTGTGTACTGACCCTTCTGGAGAGCAGGGATAGCACGACGGATTCTGTTAAGTTTAGCAAGATGCTGGCAAAGCGGGCTTTCAAGAGTGTCAGCTACTGTGCCGCTTGCTGTGTAAACACCGAAATCGGAAGCGTTAACTGTGCCCTCAAGAGCATCACCGTAGTAAGCACGACCTGTTGTTGAAAGAGGAGCGTTAGGACCAACGTCGATTACCGCACCCTTCATAAACTCTGTTTCCGAACCGTAATATACGCAAGGAATACCACGGAATGTAAACATAAGGTCGAGGTTTTCAGCCCAAGTCTGTGTGCCGCCTGCAAAACGGTTCTTTTCATCAGGCTGCTCAGGTGAGTAGTCGTGTGAGTCAACATACATTACATTATATGTAGCGTCGTTGTAGTACTTGTCGCCGCTCTTTGCAATGCCGAATGCGCCGCTTGCGCTGCCGAACATCCTATGCATCTGGAAGTCAATTGCTTCCATACCGGACGCCATTGTTCTGTCGGGTGTGTGGTATGTAATACCGTCAAGGAAAGCATTGTCCGAAGTAGGCTGATCAGAAGGATCATCCTCTTCAAGATAGTGGTCAAACGTGAGGTTCATATTAGCGTTGATATCCTCGGCTGTTGTACCCCAGTGCCACTGCTCAGCCCATTTGCTGTTTGATTCTTTCCATGTGTAGTAAGGTGTTGATTCTTCAGCATGGCCGCGATACCATACGTCAGTATATCTTGTGCAGATTTCACCGTACATAAGGAAGTTTGATTTACCTGCTGCCCTTGCATTGTCGAGAATCTGCTCATTATACATAAGATTGAGTGAAACTCTGGGGATATGACGAACTGTATCTACACGGAAACCGTCAACACCCATATCAATGTAATTGCTGTAAGCATCTACTACATACTCTGCAACTGCGGGGTTTTCTGTGTTTAGGTCAACGCAGTCACCCGCAATCTGGCAGTATTTACAGGTCCAGTCGTCCCAGTTAAGACTCTGGAAGTAACCTGAATGGTAGTAGTTGTTAGCATTATAAGTATCGCTGTTGGAAAGCTTGTCCATAGAATAGTCAGCATCTGAAGGATAATTACCTGTTGAGTTGTTGGCAGTGATATTTACATTTTTCATAAGGTTGAGTCTCTGCTGATACTGAACACCGGGTTTCTGAGCCCAATATTCTTCAGCAGAATCGAGACCATATGTGTCAAGAAGTAAATCTGTGGGAATCATTGATTCTTCAAGGTTTGAAAGATCAGCATTGAGATCCTTTGTGAAGAGGTTGCAGAAGAAAGCTTCACCAAAGTTACCTGTATGCTGGAAAACTACGTCCTGAATGATCTTCATTCCCTTTTGGTGTACGGCTCTGATAAGGTCTTGATATGTAAAGTCGTCACTTTCGTAACGTGCATCTACACTTTTGAAATCCATTGCATGATAACCGTGATAGTCATAACCCGAAGCATTTGTTACTACGGGAGTTACCCAAATTGCAGAGAAACCGAGAGCTTTAATATAGTCAAGTTTTTCTGCAAGACCCTTAAAGTCACCGCGCCAAGCGGGGTCCGAATCGGGGTTGTTTGCTTGTGAGTCATCCCAGCAATGAACGTTGTTGCCGGTGTCACCGTCATAGAAACGTGTTGTCATTACAAAGTAAATAGACTCTGAACGCATATCAACATCGCTTACAGGATCCGGCTCGTCAGGATTATATCTTGACCATTTGCCGTTGTCGCACCACCACTCGCCTGTTACAAGCTTCTGCTCCTTTGAGTGCTGGTTTCCGTTTGCATCTGTAACAATGACATTTACTTTTGTTACATCGTTAATCTGATAATTAAACCAATCGCCCGATTTTGTTAATTTTTCACCGGGATATGATTCTGACATTGCGCTGTTTGTAGGAAGTGAGTTCCACAAATAGATGTATGGCTGAGCCACTTCGTCATCTCTTACATGAATAGTAATTCCTGTTTCTGTTTCAGTCTGCTCGGCAGCGACTGATGTGTCACTGCTTTCCTGAGCAGCAGAAACCGAAACAATGCCTGCGGTAACTACTATCATAAGAGCCAGAACAAGAGCGCAAATTTTCTTTATTCCAGTCATAAGCTACTCCTTATTTTTTACAAAAAGACATATTATTTAGACAAATTAATCTGAATTGTCGTCGCGTCCTTTATGGTTACACGACCGTCGCCGTCAACATCGGCAAGTGTCTTATCGATTGTTGTAAATCCGCTGACAGAAGCCAAATACTTCTGGATGTAAGTTACGTCGCCAACATTTACAACACCGTTTTTATCAACGTCGCCTATTTTATAAACCGGTTCTGTGGGCTGTGTTACAGTAGTGGGTTGAGTTACAGTCGTAGGCTGCGTAACTGTTGTAGGCTGTGTGGCTGTAGTGGGCTGTGTAGCCGTTGTGGGCTGTGTCACAATTGTAGGATTGGTAACATCGCCTGTTGTAGCCGTGTAGGTATATGTTTTGCTTACAGTGCTGTTATCTGAGCCCTGGACATAAACAGTAACCTTGTATGTGCCTGCTGTATCGGGAGTAAATGAATATGTGTTGTTGAGTGTGTAGTAAGGTGTGTTAGTATTGCCGTTGGGATCAGTTACAGCGTATTTGTAGAAAAGAAGGTTAGTACCTGTGTGACCGCCGCCTGCTTTTACAGATACAGTAACAGGAGAATTAACCTTAATCATACTGTTGTTGCCGGGAACTATGCTCTTAATGATAGGCTTTACAAGCTCTGAATCATCTTTAACGGTGAGGTCGAGTGAACGAGTATTTGTAGTACCGTTTGTATCCTTGTAGTCAAAGATAATTGTGTAGTTGCCCGCAGCCGAAGGAGTCCATGTAACTGAGTTTGCAGAGCTGAATTCGGAAATTGTAGTTACAGCTCCGGTTGAGTCTTTAACAGAGAACTTGTAGCTGATTTCAGCGCCGACTTTGCTGTTTGCAACAGTTGAAATTACTACGTCGCTGTCAATATAAATTCCGCTGCCGGGGTCTGCTTTGAATGAAGTGATTTGAATATCGCTTGTATCATAAACATCCCATTTGTTTGTCTTGTTGTTATAGATGTAGCCGTCTTTAGCCGAAAGGTCTGAAGTTTGGTTGCTGCCGCTGTTAAAGATACAGCTTGAATAAACCTTATCGGCTGTGTACATATATATACCGTCGCCGATCTCGGTCATTGCTTCACCGGGCCAAGCTTTGTTGTTATCCGTGCTGCTGTTCCACATATAGCAGTTGGGTGACGACCAGCCTGCCTCATTGTCAAGATATACCGTAATGGTATCACCTGACGGAACAGTTGTAGGAGCTACGGTCGGTGTTGTAGCCGATGTAGGATTGGTTGCTGTTGTTGGGCTTGTAGGTACAGTAGCGCCTGAATAATCAGACCATGAGCCTTTTGAAAGGTCATAAATCTTGCCGTTTCCGGGATAGCTGAGATTGCCTGTCTGGTTACCGTTGCCGCCGCTGCCGTTATTGAAAATGATCATATCAAAATCGCCCGTTATGTTGTACGCGTAAACATCATCGGACACATTGGTCATTTCAACGCCCGGCCAACTCTGGTTGTTTCCGGCGCCTTCCGTCCACATATAGGCGTAAACGTCAGACCAACCATTGTTTAGCTTTACATAAACAGTGTCGCCTGTTTTTGCATTTGCACTGACAGTACCAACAATCATTGCCGAAACTGTCAGTATTAAGCATAAAATTACGCTTAATACTTTGTGTTGTTTTTTCACCATAATAATTTTCCTCCATTTTTTATATGGTCTTGCGAAGCCACTCAACATTACTCCACAATTACATAATCTATTTTATACTAAATAATTAAGTATTTTTTTCCAATTTAGAATTATAAGCGCATTTCACCTCACAAAAAAGCAATTATCTATTTGTACATATTCGACAAGATACTCGAAAATTCGCACAAAAATATAAACAAATAAACCTTGCATATATAAAATTAACTATTATGTATGCAAGGTTTTCATAATCTATTGTTTTTTTATTTTTTCCCAATAGGCCTTGAACGCCTGTTCATTCTTGTTATCGCCGTATTTGTAATACTTTTTATCCTTGAGCGCATCGGGCAAATACTGCTGTGGTGTGTAGTGGTTTGGATAATCATGAGGATATTTGTAAAACTGACCTTTGTTTTGATTGTCCTCTCCGTCATAGTGCATATTTTGAAGCTGTCTCGGAATCGGACCGCTTATTCCGGCCTTTATATCATTTATAGCGGCATTTATGCCCATATAAGCAGAATTTGATTTCGGGGCGTTGCACACCATAATAACTGCGTCAGCAAGCGGTAATCTCGCTTCTGGCAGACCTACGTCCCGTGCAATATCAACACACGCTTTTACAATAGGAATAAGCCCCGGATATGCGAGCCCTACATCCTCGCAGGCACACACCATAAGGCGTCGGCAGGCGCTCGGCAAATCGCCTGCTTCAAGCAGTCTTGCCAAATAATGGAGAGCTGCGTCGCTGTCGCTGCCGCGCATACTTTTTTGATAGGCAGAAACTATATCGTAATGCTCGTCTCCGTCTTTGTCATATCGAAAAGCGCTTTTCTGAGCAAGCTCACCCACCGCTTCTTCGGTTACGGTATAAATATCACCGTCAATATCGGCTGAGATAACCGACAGTTCCAGAGTATTCATCGCCTTTCTCACGTCGCCGCCGCAGCCGTTGGCAATCCGCTTGAGGCAATAATCGGAAAGTTCGATTTTTATATTCTTTTCCTGTTCCAAAAGAGATTTCGCACGCAAAACCGCCTTTTCTATTTCGCTTGGTTCAACCGTTTTAAACTCAAAAACTGTACTTCGGCTCAAAATCGCATTATATACATAAAAATACGGATTTTCGGTAGTTGACGCAATCAGCGTTATGCTGCCGTTTTCAATATATTCAAGCAAAGTCTGCTGCTGCTTTTTATTGAAATACTGAATTTCGTCAAGGTAAAGCAAAATACCGTTCATACCCGAAAAAGTACCCAGCTCGGACACAATCTGCTTAATATCGGCAGTTGACGCGGTTGTACCGTTGAGCTTTTTGAGCATTTTATTTGTTTTATTGGCAATATACGTCGCAACCGTTGTTTTACCCACACCCGACGGACCGTAAAAGATAAGGTTTGGAATTTCTCCGCTTTCTATAATTCGCCTGAGCGGCTTGTTTGGCGCAAGCAAATGTTTTTGACCCACAATGTCGTCAAGCGTTTGCGGTCTGAATCTGTCTGCAAGCGGTTTTTGCATAAATTCACCTCATATTTATATGTAAAGTTACAGGGAACGGCATCCGCCGTTCCCCAATAAAGTAAAATTTTAAGTTATTCATAAAGCGGATATTTTTTGCAGATTTCTTCTACGCCCGCTCTTACCGTATCAATGCTGTTTTCGTAATCATTGAGTACCATTGTAATATACTCTGCGATTTTGTCCATATCCTCTTCGTTTAGCCCTCTTGTAGTAACAGCGGCCGTACCGATTCTTACGCCGCTTGTAACGAACGGTGAACGCGGTTCTCCGGGAATAGTGTTTTTGTTAACTGTGATGTAACAGTTATCAAGGCGAGCTTCAAGCTCTTTACCGGTGACGTCTGTATCTCTTAAGTCAAGCAAAAGCACGTGATTATCAGTACCGCCGGAAACAAGCTTGCAGCCTCTCTTTAACAGACCGTCAGCGAGAGCCTTGCAGTTTGAAACAATCTTTTTTCCGTACTCTTTAAATTCCGGTTTCAATGCCTCGCCGAAGCAAACAGCCTTAGCGGCAATTGTGTGCATAAGGGGACCACCCTGTGTACCCGGAAAAATCGCCTTGTCAATCTGCTTTGCAAACTCTTCACGGCAAAGAATAAGACCGCCTCTGGGACCTCTTAAGGTTTTGTGAGTTGTTGTTGTGACAAATTCGCAGTAAGGTACCGGGTTTGGATGAACGCCTGCTGCAACAAGACCTGCAATATGCGCCATATCAACCATTAAATACGCGCCGACCTCGTCTGCGATTTCTCTCATACGTGCAAAGTCGATAATTCTGGGATAAGCGGAAGCACCCGCAACAATCATCTTGGGCTTACATTCTTTTGCGATTTCAAGTACCTTATCATAGTCAATAAGGTGTGTTTCGGGGTCAACGCCGTAAGGAACAAAGTTGAAGTATTTACCCGAAATATTAACGGGTGAACCGTGTGTCAGGTGACCGCCTTCGTTTAGGTTCATACCCATTACAGTATCGCCCGGCTCAAGCATTGCAAAATAAACCGCCGTATTGGCCTGCGCGCCCGAGTGAGGCTGAACGTTAGCGTGCTCCGCGCCGAAAAGCTCGCAAGCTCTTTTGCGTGCAATTTCCTCTACAACGTCAACACATTCGCAGCCGCCGTAGTAACGCTTTCCGGGATAACCCTCAGCATACTTATTGGTAAGAAGGCTGCCCATTGCTGCCATTACTGCGGGAGAAACAATGTTTTCGCTTGCGATTAGCTCAAGGTTTCTGCGCTGTCTTTTTAATTCATCCGTCATTGCATTTCCCACTTCGGGGTCATACTCGTTAAGGTAATCAAGTGATGCAATATTAGTTTTTTCGCTCATTTTAACTTCCCCTATCTTTTGATATTCTTTATTATTTAATCAGTACGCAGCAGCGGCGTTTAAAGCCTTGTTTTTCAGTGCATACAAATCGTCAAGTGTAGAAATTCTGCCCGCTTCGCCTCTCAGTGCGGCGGCGCCTCTGATTCCCTTAAAATATCCCGTCACAAGCTTTCTTGCCTGCAAAAGTGCCGTATGCTCTCCCTTGTAGCTTACCATTGCTTCAATATGCTTAACCATAACGTCAAGTTTTTCCTCAAGAGATGGGTAATACATGGGATTTTCTGGGTTTATCATATATGAATTAATCTGTGAAAATATCCACGGATTGCCCATTGTAGCGCGTCCTACCATAACAATATTACATTCCGTGTACCGCATAACCTCAAAAGCTTTTTTTGCCGAATCAATGTCGCCGTTGGCAATGACGGGAATATTTACGGCCTGTCTTACCTCTTTGATAATATCATAATCAACGGGAGGCTTGTAATACTGCATACGTGTGCGCCCGTGCACGGTTACAGCGCTTACACCCGCTTTTTCGCAGATTTTTGCCACCTCAACGGCATTTGCCGTATCGTCATCCCAACCCTTGCGGATTTTTACCGTAACGGGAACATCGCCGCACGCTTTAACAACCGCATCGGCTATTTCGCCGCAGAGTGACGGATTTCGCATCAATGCGCTGCCGCTGCCGTTAGTGCTTATCTTCGGAGCGGGGCACCCCATATTTATATCAATTATATCGGGATTATTTTTTAATGCCTGCAAAGCCGCCTGTGCCATACATTCGGGATCATCGCCGAAAATCTGAATACCGCACGGTCTCTCTTTTTCGGAAACTTTCATAAGCTCCTCGCTCTTTTTGCTCTTAAAAGAGAGAGCCTTTGAGCTGACCATTTCGCTTACACAGTAACCCGCGCCGTACTTTACGCAAAGCTCACGGTATGCTCTGTCGGTAACGCCTGCCATAGGTGCCAGTACGGCACAAGAATTGAGCCTGACTTTACCTATATACAAATCGCTCATATTCTTTTTCTGTCGGCCTTTCTGCCGCCTGCCTTTGTGCTGATCATAACAACCGCAATTACAAGCACTCCGACTGCAACGCAAATCCACGACACAATGCCTGCCGTGTAATTTGTGGAATACTCCTTATCGCTGACCGTTTTCGCCAGAGTCGGAGCTACAAATTCGGTAGTTGACGGCTCGGTCTCAGCCTGATTTTGCACATACTGTTGAGTCTGAGCCTGCGTAGCCTGAGTTTCGGGCTGATAGTACGTTTCGGGCTCATAAGGCTCCGTTGCTGTTTCAATCGGCTGATATTGCGTGGTAGGCGGAGAATAAACCGTTGTGGGCTCAACATACTCGGTAGGCGCTTGGGTGGGCGGATTGGTATAAATCGGTTCCTGAGTTGTTACCGCCTGCGTAGGTTGCTGAGTAGCAGGCGCTTCGTCGTCAATTCCATCGCCGTCAAGGTCAACGGCAAAAGCCGTGACTGCGCACGTAATTATGACAGTCAAAGCAAGTAAAATACATATTAAGTTTTTACCGATATTTTTTAACTTCATAACAGTACCCCACCAAGGCTTATTTGGCATATATATTGATTATACCAAACAAAGCAAGCCTTTGCAACAATTTTTTATTTTTTTAAAACTTTGCTCAAAACGTCTCCCAACAATTCACCCGAATATATAGCTTCGTCAATCGAGTTGCCGTCTGCGCCTATCTCAATAAGCAAAGAGCCGTCGCACACATATTCGTTGTAGGCGAAGTAATCAAAATCAAGCGGACGAGTCATATTTGGATAGAGTTTTTCGGCGGTGTTCTGAATTTTCAGGGCAAAATTAAGGTTGTTTTTCCAGTTTGTAAAGTTACGTGTGCCGTTAGGGTCGCAACCTGCAAGAATCATAATTTGCGCGCCTTTTTTGCCGTTGTATTCAAACACGGGTTTAACCTTGTTTTTCTCGGTTCCCAGGGCATCGCGATGAATGTCAATTACCACCTTTATATCCTTATGCTCTTCCATATCGCTCAATACCGTTTGAACACTTCGATCATATGCGCCCTTATAGGCTGAATCGTGCACGGTTTTGTCGTGAAGCGTTTTTATACCGTTTTTGTTCAGTACATTCGTTATTGCTTCGCCGACAGCCACCACATTAAAATCCGTGTTCTGGGTTCTTGAGTAATAATCGCTGTAAAAGTAGTCCACGTCCTCGTCGAGGTATCCCTCGCTTGTGTGGGTATGATATATCAAAACCTGGGGATTGTCGCTGTCGCTTTTTACACTGAAAGTAAGTTCATCATTCAGAAGCTTTTTAAAATCCACGTCAAGCCCCGTATTATTTTTTATGTAACATAAGTCAACCTTTGTGCCGTCGTCACCTATTGTCTTTTCGGTAACGGCATACTTTTGCGAGCCTTTGTGTTCCGCGTATGAATCATAGTAATCCGATTTGTCACGTTCTTTTTTTACCGTACTGCTTACAGTAATTTTTTTTGTTTCTTCAGTCGGCTCGGTCTGCTCTTCATACTCAATATTTTCTTTCGGAGAAGTAACCTCCTCCGTTTTATACTCTCCGTCATTCATGGTTACCGCCGCGGCAGTAAGTACGGCGGCAGCCTGTGAATCAAAACACTGCGGCAACCGCGTATATATACAAAACGCGGCAATCGCAACAAGACTCAGTGATACCGTCAGCTTTAGCGAAAAAATAAATCTTCCTTTTCTTTTCAAAAAATCACCCGCTTCATACAATTTATATGCAGCGGATGATTTAATATGAACAACGCTTATTGTTATTACATTAAAGACACAAGCTCAGGCAAGTCAAACTCATTTTGAAGAGCCCCGTTCAATGCAAACGCAATCAGCTTTGAGGCACGCTGAGTAAGCAAATCTATCTCACTTGGCGTGACAACCATTTTTCTGCCGTTGGGGGCAATGTAATTTTTAAGTTCGGCTTTGCACTCGTGATCTAAAATATCATACGCAAGCGTCTGCACGTCAACCACCGTGGGCACGCCTATGGCGATTACGGGAACGCCCATTGTTTCTTTTGTAATTGTTGTTCGGCGATTTCCCACCCCTGCGCCGGGTGAAATACCGGTATCTGTTATCTGCAAAGTACACCCGAGCCGTCTGAGCTTTCGTGAGGCGAGGGCGTCTATTACAACGACCGCATTGGGGCGTATGCGTTTGACTATGCTGAGAATATATTCGCCCGTTTCAATTCCGGTCTGTCCCGTAACTCCGGTCTGGAGCACGGCAACGGGACGCAGCTTATCAAGTCCGGTACTTCTGGCAATTTCTCCCGGAATATGGCGTGTGGCAAGAATTTTTCGGCTCGTTTTCGGTCCCAGCGAATCAGGCGTAATTTCCTCATTGCCGAGTCCCGCCACGAGCACAAGTCCGTTTACAGGCAGAAGGCGGCGTATTTCCGCTCCTATGGTAACAAGCCGTTCGTCGGTTTCGGTAAAATTATCTGTGAGCGACGGAAGCTCAATTGTAATATATGTTCCAATCTCCTTGCCGAGCGCACGCTTTGCTTTTTGATTTTTTACCGTAAGACGTGAAATTTCGAGTCCGTTTTCCCTGTACGACTTGTACTCCACGCCGCCTACGTTTTCACCTGCAATTTCTCTTGCCTCAACCGCTAGGTCCGTTCTCAACTGCATAAAAACATATCCCTTCATTTTAATATATTCTTATTATTTGTATTCTTTACAAAATTAATAAAAATTGTTATAATATTTTTATACGCAACAGTTACAACAGTTTTAATTTTTATTGACAATAGGTGAAAATATGAAATATTCTAAATTTATTAAACCTTTTACATTAATTACTGCTTTGTCTCTCATCACGGTAACGGGAAGCATTGCCGCAAATGCCGCTGTCATTAATGATGAGAGCACTGTTATGCAAAGCGCCGGTGAGCAAAGTGATAGTTTCAGTACTAAAAGCAGTTTGCCGTCAAAGTACAGTTCTGTTGAACAGGGTAACGTAACCTCTGTAAAAACTCAACAGTACAACGATTGCTGGGCTTATGCGGGAATTGCTGCTTTTGAATCAAAGTTGCTTGCCGACGGTTTTACAAATGTAAATATGACGATGGAGCATCTCAACGCGTGGGCAACCACACGCAGTAATTCCACAGGCTGGCTGCGCAATCAGTATGACGAAGGTTATGCCGAAATTCCGCTCGGTTACTTTACGTCATGGAGCGGTGCCGTGCTTGCAAGCGACGTTGCCGACATTGACTTTTCTCTTATAGAATCGGGCGATGAGGTTCCGACAAATCTTGCCAAATACGGAGCTACCGCCATTGAATATTTTGACAAAACTAATCCTGACGCCATAAAAGAGGCAATTATGGAAAACGGCGGTGTCTATTCATCGTTTGGCAGCAATTCTGTATGCTATAACGCAGAAGAAACCGCCTATTATATGCCCGAAGATGTTCAACTTACTTATATAGGTCATGCAATTGAAGTTGTAGGCTGGGATGACAATTACGCTGCGAGCAATTTTAATACGCAGTACGGCTTACGCCCCAAAAAAGCCGGTGCGTGGCTGTGCAAAAACAGTTGGGGAAACTATAATTCGCTCGGAGGATATTTTTGGATTTCTTACTATGACAAATACATCTTCAGCGATTTATTTTATCCGTCGTACACAATAAACTCTGTTGAACAGATTACCGACGATAAAAAGCTCATTCAAAATGAAATTTACGGCGCTACATATGAATTTAACTATCTTGTTGACGATACAATAACTTACGCAAACAAATTCACATATGATGATAATTACAAAACCATAGACAAGGTTATTTTTGAAACAGAAGCTTTGGGCGCAGATTACATCATCTATTATGCTCCGAACGGCTCTGACGGCAACCCGGATCCCAAAAAGTCTAACTGGACTAAGCTTTACAGCGGAACGGTTGATTACAAAGGATATATTTGCGCCGACATAGATGATTTTTATGTTCCCGATGAAAGCGGTTCAATCGCAATTACTATTGATACCTCTTCACAAAACATAGGAGTTACTCCGGCAAACAGCAACTTTAAAATAAGCACTATCGGAGTAGGTGAATGGCTTACAAAATCTACGGGAGAGTTCATCTTTAAAAACGATTCACAGCCGGGCGAAAGTTATATAATAGAAAACAATAAATCAACCGATCTGCTCGACTGGTACAAGACAAATCTTGATGACCCGCTCGGAGGAACCTTTGTAATTAAAGCCGTTACTCTGAAAGACGATGACTACGAGCTCGGAGATGTTGACAAAGACGGAACTTTAACCATTAGTGACGCTACAATGATACAGAAATACATTGCTCAATATGAAACTTTTGACGACTACACTCTTACACTTGCCGACTTTAACGGCGACAACACAATAGATATCGGGGATGCAACTGCAATACAAAAGAGTTTGGCAGGAATGGACAGCTAAACAGAATATTTTATTGAAAAAGGGAAACTCAGTTGTTTTCCTTTTTCTTTTGCTTAAAACAAAAGTCGTGCATAAAAGGCACGGTTTTTACAGTTTAAATTTCCTTTTTTACAGGTAATAATATTTTGTCTAAAATATTATATTAATAAAAATACATTTGTGTATTATTTCGCGTAGATTAAAAAAAAACAATATGATATAATTTATTCATAGAAATTGTCAAGATATGGCAACTTGTTGTATAATTTCTAAATCCATAAATTTGAAGGAGAATCAGTTATGAAAAAAAGATTGTTTTCGATTTTGTTGTGTTTTACACTTCTGCTGGGAAGCACGGCATCGGCACTCAGCGTAAACGCTTCACAAATAGACAGCGTAACGTATGCATCCGAAGACGGCAAATACCTTGCAACAAAGCTTTCACACGCCGATAAGGATGTAAAAACCGCCGACGGCATTGTAGATTATACAGGCAACGGCACTGTTACGGACCAAAATTCGGAAAACGGAGTCGGAGACCGCGCTCAGAGCTACTCTTGGTCGGCTATCGGTTACGGAGATTATGTTTACATCGGAACCTGCGCAAACGCAATGACAAGCACGCTTTCTCTTATGAAGAGCGCACTCGGAGATTATTATGACGAGGACGTTATGAAAGCAACGCTTAACGCAATGTTTAACGGTCACTTTTTCATTGAAGAAGAGGACGGCGGAGACCCGAAAGGTATCCTTATAAAGCTTAACACAAAGACAGGTGAAGTAAAGCTTTTGATGTCAAAAGCCACAACAGACACAAATGTTCTTTTCAGAAATGCTGTTGAATACAAAGATATGATTTATTTCTGCGGTGCGGTTAACGGCATCCCCAGCATTTATCAGCTTGACCCCAAAACAGACGAAACACAGTGTGTTTATCAAAGTGTAACACAGGAAGAATATATGCAGGGATTTTTGGAGAAAATCAGCGTCAGCGTAAGGGGAATGTGCGTATTCGACGATAAGCTTATCGTAAGCCTGGTAGGTCTTGACGGTGCATATATCTGCGCAACAGACACCCCTGCAGACAAAAACTCCTACGAAGTAGTTGCCGATATGGACGATTTGTTTAACTACCCTGCTTTCCACTATACAGACAGTATTTACGGCGGTTCAATTTGGGAAATGGCTGTGTTTAACAATTCTCTGTATGTTTCAATATGCACGGGTACTCCCGAAAATAAACCCGATGATAACACAATGCAGTCTTTTGCCATTGTGCGCGCAGACATAGATGAAAACGGAAATTGGAATTGGACCTCTGTTGTAGGCGACACAGAAAAATACGATTCTAAATACACCTTCGGTATAGACCCCGAAAGAACAAGATCGGGTGCGGCTACACTTATGGTATACGGTGACTATCTGTATATCGGTGAGTACAATGATGAGGAAATTGCGCTTGAGGACGTTCTTTTTAATAAGAATTTTAACTTTATTAACGCAAACTTAGAGCAGTCGGTAAATCTTTACCGTATGGACAAAGACGAAAATATCGAGCTTGTTGTAGGTGACGCGGACGAAATGTTCCCCGACGGAAGCTTAACAGGCTACGGCTCAGGCTTTGACAGAAACGAAAATCAGTATATTTGGAGAATGCAGGTTTATGACGGCAAGCTCTATGTGGGCACATTTGACACAAGCAGTCTGCTCGAACCTGTCGGTCAGTTTACAAACGGCGATTTGCTTAAAATGACACCCGAAGAGTGGAAAAGTCAAATCAACTATCTTAAGGAACTCATTGCGGTAATGCAAAGCAAAAAAACTTCTCCTTCTGAAGAAATAACTGCATCTGACCTTGACAACGATCTTACAAGCGAGCAGAAGAGCAGCGCAGTTAAACTCGGAAACGATAAAAAAGCAATCAACAGCATCGGTATGCAGGAAATTGATGAGGCTGCCGAAATAAATGCACAGCTTACCGAACTTAATTCGATGATAAATGATAATGTCAGCGAGGAATTTCTCAATAAATATTCCGATATTTATAACGAACTGCAAACGCTTTATCCCGAACTGCCGTCAATTGTAACTGACGCATACAACAGTCTGATAAGCAAAGACACGCTTGAAAGTATTCGCTCAATTATAACCTGCGGAGTTTATA
Organism: uncultured Ruminococcus sp.; assembly: GCA_904393835.1. Taxonomy (GTDB): domain Bacteria; phylum Bacillota; class Clostridia; order Oscillospirales; family Acutalibacteraceae; genus Ruminococcoides. The sequence goes on from CAJFNC010000003.1 coordinate 102,907, forward strand.
TGAGCAAAGCCGAAAGAGGCTTTGACCTTTACACAATTGACGAGGACAACAATGTTGAAGTTATTACGACAAACGGATTCGGTGATCCGTATAACCACGGTTGCCGTGTGTTTGCGGTTACGGATTCAGGTCTCACAATAGGTACCGCAAACCCGTTCTACGGCACACAGGTTTGGAGCCTTGAATCAGATGGTGCTGTATATGATGATTTCGATGTGAATCGTGACGGATATGTTGACATATCAGACTGCACATATATTCAAAAATACTTGGCTCAACTTATTTCGGTTCCCGAAGGCTTTGATGAATACGCCGACTTAGACGGCGACGGCGTTGTAAGTATTATGGATACTACCTATCTTCAGGAATATTTAGCAAATAACTTCTGATAAACTTATTTTTACAAAAAAACTTACAGGCTGTGGTAATTAAATGCCACAGCCTGCTTATTAAAAATCCCGAATTTCGGTTATCGAAATTCTGGATTTTTGTATTCCATAAATTATTATGTTCTATTATCAGTCGCCAAAGCTGATACCTATTTTTCTTGCCGTAGCAATCTCTTCGCAGTCCACGGGAACCGTTTTGAGCTTGCCCGCAATTTCTTCAAGAGGAACAGCGACAACCTTGTTATTTCTCATTGCAATCATTTTGCCGTAGTCCTTGTCAATAATGAGCTGGGCAGCGGCAACGCCGAATCTTGTTGACAAAACTCTGTCATACGGATCAGGACTTCCTCCTCTCTGGAAGTGACCGGGCACGGTAACCCTTGTTTCCTGACCTGTTGCGCTTTCTATTTCATCGGCAATTTTATATGAAATTGACGGATACTTCATCTCGGCAATAACAGCCTTTTTCTTCTTTTTCGGAAGAGCCGCAAGCTCTTTTGAAATTGCACCTTCGGCAACCGCGAGAATAGAAAAATTCTTTCCTCTTTCGGTTCTTGCCTTGATGGTCTTTACCACCTTGTCTATATCATACGGGATTTCAGGGATAAGGATAATATCGGCGCCGCCCGCAATACCTGCGTAAAGCGTAAGCCAGCCTACCTTATGCCCCATTACTTCTATAATAAAAACTCTGCCGTGCGACGTAGCCGTTGAATGGATACAGTCAATAACGTTTGTGGCAATGTCAACAGCGCTCTGGAAGCCGAACGTTTTATCGGTGCCCCAAAGATCGTTGTCTATCGTCTTAGGCAATGAAACAACGTTGAGTCCCTCTTCTCTGAGCAAATTGGCAGTTTTTTGAGTACCGTTACCGCCGAGAATAACAAGGCAGTCAAGATTAAGCTTTTTGTAATTCTTTTTCATCGACTCAACTTTGTCAACGCTGTTTTCATCTACAACCCTCATAAGCTTAAATGGCTGCCTTGACGTACCGAGAATTGTACCGCCCATGGTTAAAATACCGGAAAAATCATCGGGCTTCATTCTTCTGTACTCCCCGTAAATCAAACCGCGGTAGCCGTCGATAATACCGATAATTTCAAGATTGTCTGCGCCGTAATGATTATAAAGTGTTTTGCCTACAGCTCTGATTGTGGCGTTAAGTCCCTGGCAATCGCCGCCGCTTGTTAAAATACCGACTCTTTTCATTTATCCTCGTCCCCTTCTTCTTTTTGAGGTACAATGGGAGTTCCCACTGTGCTCGCATAGGATGCTTTCATAGCATCTTTCTGAGCCTTCATGGCTAACTTTGAAAAATACTTCTGGCAATTCAAACGTTTTTTGCCCCTCTTTTCAACGGGGTAATAAACCATATCGCTGTGCTGTTTGCGCGCGTTTACTGTATCCTTAAACATAACCGTCATAATCTCCTGAACACGTGCTTTTATATCCTCATCTTCAACGGGGAATACAAGCTCAACACGCTTGTCAAGGTTTCTCTGCATCCAGTCTGCGCTGCCCAAATAGTAGAGTGGATTTCCCTCGTTTTCAAAGATAAATATACGGCTGTGCTCAAGCAGCTGACCTACAACAGAAATAACCTTTATATTTTCGCTGTAACCCTTAATACCGGGAATAAGGCAACAAATACCTCTTACCACAAGTTCAACCTTTACACCCGCATTTGACGCGTCGTAGAGCAAGCTGATAATTTTGGGGTCAACAAGCGAATTAACCTTTGCGGTAATCTTGGCGGGAAGACCTTTTTGGGCGTTTTCGGTTTCTTTGATTATCATCTCTTCAAAAAACGGTCTCATGCCGCGCGGCGCAACAATAAACTTGTTGTATTCCGGCGGTAATGAATAACCGGTGAGTACATTAAACAGAGATGAAGCATCTACACCGTATTCTTCACGACAGGTAAACATACCGATATCGGTATAAAAACGGGCGGTACTGTCGTTGTAGTTACCCGTACCCATATGGAGATAACGCCTGATTTTGTCATTGTCCTTGCGTACCACCAAACAGATTTTACAATGCGTTTTGAGCCCTGTCAGACCATAAATTACATGGCATCCCGCTTTTTCAAGCTTTGTAGCCCATTGAATGTTGTTTTCCTCGTCAAAACGAGCCTTAAGCTCAACGAGTACAGTAACCTGTTTGCCGTTTTCGGCTGCTTTAATAAGGGCAGCAACAATCGGGGAATTTCCGCTCACACGGTAAAGCGTCTGCTTTATTGCAAGCACTTTGGGATCAGCAGCAGCTTTTTTAACAAAATCAACAACCACGTCAAAGCTCTCGTACGGATGGTGTACGAGTCGGTCTTTTTCTCTTATAGCCTTGAAAATATCGTCGTATCCGCAGAATTCCGCAGGCGGATTTACAGGGACAATCGGTTCAAAGCACAAGTCCTCACAACCCTTGATTCTTGCGAATTTTGAAAGGAACGTAAGGTCAAGCGGACCGCGCTGGAAATATATTTCATCCTCGGAAACATCGAGCGCTTCAATAAGAAATCCTCTTATTTCCTTGTTGCACTTCTTGCAAAATTCAAGACGAACCGGCACGCCTCTTTTTCTTTTTCGGATAGATTTTTTAATTTCCGCCATAAGATCCTCGGTATCCTCGTCAATGTCAAGGTCCGAGTCTCTTGTAATTCTGAATGCGTCAAACTGTTTAATATTGTAAAGCTCAAAAAGTTCATTAAGGTGCATTTCAATTATCTGTTCAAGCAAAATAAACTTTCTTGCGCCGTTTGACGGAAGCTCAAGAAATCTGGGCAGAATTGAAGGAACCTGAACCACGGCAAAAAATTCTTCGCCCTCGGGATTTGTAAGGCGTACGGCAATGTTCAGGCTCTTATTAGCCAAAAGCGGAAACGGACGGCTCGTATCAACAGCCATCGGAGTCAGAACCGGGAATACAACCTTTTCAAAATAATTGTCGATAAACTTTTTCTGTTCCGCTGTCAAACTGTTCTCATCGACAAATTCAATCCTGTTCGCACGCAAAGCCGGAATAATGCAGCGGTTAAAGCAATTGTACTGACTTTTTGCGAAATCGTGGATTTTTTCCGACAAACGTTTCATAACCTCGGGCGGAGTAAGACCCGATGCGTCAGGAGTTTTTGTACCGTGATGAATCTGGTCGAGAACACCTGCAACACGAACCATAAAAAATTCGTCAAGGTTAGATGCGGTAATTGACAAAAAATTACATCTTTCCATTATCGGGTTCTCTTTTTTAGTCGCCTCTTCAAGAACACGCTTGTTAAAATCAATCCAGCTTAATTCTCTGTTATTATACGGCATACCGTTCCATTTGTTATTAGATTTATCATTTTTTTTCTTATTATCTTCAGACATTAAAACACCCCGAAATATAATATAGTATAACATATAAGATACAAGTTTATAAGTTATTTTTAAATCTTATATATTTATCACTATTATATTACGGAGTGCCTGTTTTTTCAAGAAAAATATATTATTTTAAATATAAATTACACAAATTTTACATTAAGTTTTACATAACTTGCAATAATGTGCTATTAAATTCCTGCTATATGCTTTTGTATGCCTGTTATATCCATTACACTTATGCTGCCGTCGCCGTCAAAATCAGCCAATTTTAAACTCTCACCGCTGAGAATTTTTATTTGTGACAAATGGTTCTGAATAATCGTAACATCCGAAATATCTAAATTGCCGTCACGGTTTACGTCGCCCACCTGATTTTGCTGCACAGGCTTTGTTGTAGGTTGTGTTGTCGGCTGTGTCGTTTCGCTCTCGATGAAAACACAATAGTCAAGCGCTACCCAGCCTTTTTGACCGTTATATGTTGTATAGCCCCAGGTGTAGCCGTTTGTCTTTTTTACCTGCGTTACGGTAAGCAGGGTTTTGTTAGGAATTTTTGCAACGACGGAACTGCTTGTACTCGTTGAGCTTCTCATATTGAGGATTGAGTTGCCGTCTGTATTAACCTTGTAAATACCGCTCTGCTCGCTTGAAGGCTTGTCCGACGAGGAATCGCTGCTGTCACTGCCGCTAAAATCACCGATATAAATATATCCCTGAAAATTCCAGAAGCTGCGGCCGCCTGCATTTGCATCGTCAACGTCGGCAGTTGTAAGATAGAAAGTTCTTCCGCCGTATTCGGAATTTGAAAATGTAATTGTGCCGTTTTCAATTTTTTCAACAACCGCAACATGACCGCCGCCGTTGTATGACCAACAGGCAATTGCTCCGAGCTTAGCCGTTTTACCGTAGGGATAATAGCCGCCGTCCTTGTTGTAATCATACCATTTTTCCGCGTTGCGTGTACAGAGGTTCGGCTTTGAACCTAAAATCTCGTATGCTCTGCCGTAAGCATACGCCGTACAATTGGGCATACCCCAACCGGAGCTGTAATATATGTTTTTACTGCTGTAATAGTATTGGTTGTTGCCGGCAGGTGCGGAAAGACGGGGGGTAAAACCGCTTGCCGCATTTACAAAAACAGATACCGAAAAAACAGCGGTAAAAAGTATTGCAACAGCAATAGCAGCTGCTGAAATTCTGTTGAATATTCGTCCTTTAATGATAGTTAATTTGTTTGTATTCAACAAACCACCCTTTCTTTGCTGTAACAGCTTGGTAATATTATTATCGAAAAATTACCAAATATTACTTGTACGTAATTATTTTGTAATCTTCTTTACAATTTTAACATAAAAACTTGTAAAAATCAAAGTATATTTATACCGATATTATAGAAAATTTATGTCTATATTTATGGCAAATCAACAACTCAGTTAATTAATTTTATAATTACTTTATATTTACGGAAAATTTGAAAACACAAAAATAAAGCGGACAAAATTGTCCGCGAAAATTAATTGTTTACCTGTTTTACAAATGTAAAAGACGTTTGCTGATTTCCGTAATCAACTGCATATGTGAGAGAACCGTTGTCATAAGTCATCTTCTGTGTTTCGTCATCAAGAATAAGGTCAACCGACGTGTCGTTAAAAACATATTCTCCGCTTTCATGGATTCCGGCAATTGACGCGGAAAAACTTCCGTTGCTTTTAAATTCAAAATAAAAGCTTCCGTCCTCCAAGTCCAAATCGCTGTACTGAACGGTTTCACCGTTTATGTTCGCCGTGGCAGGAACCCATTTACCAACTATCTCGCTGTCAGAATTATCATTGCAGCCGACAAAAGCAAAAAAGCACAGACAGGCGCAAATTAAAACAGCACACATTTTTTTAATCATCCGCAAAACCATCCTCATAATTCATTATCCCTTATTTTAACATTTTATCAATTGTGCGTCAAACTATAATATATATTAATTTTTTTAACGTTTGCACTATTTTTTATTACAACTTTCACGTATTTAATAAAAACAAGTCTTATTATGACTTAAAAGAAATATAATGTAATTTTTTGAAGTTAAAAATCAATAAGTATTCAAAAATGCAAGATTACGAGTGCCATATATGCAAAATTGAAGAAATGTACAGCATATCTAAAAATATCTAAAGATTTTTTTGCAATATTTCTTTAGAATAATTGCATTTTTGTCTTGAAAAAAAAGTTCGATAGTGTTATAATGCAATTGTATCGAAAAAAAAGTTGATACTTTACGACCTTATCAGGTCAAAACAATGAATTTAAAAAGGAGTACGTTTTATGTCAACAAAAGCTAATTATCCTATCAGCGAAATCGGCAAAGGCAAACCCGGTTTCTCTAAGACAAGATCAATTATCGAAGCTGCTTTTTACGGCAACAATGTTGTGCCCGTAAACACACTTAAAGAGGCTTATAATCTCGCTAAAAACTCACCCGGTACAATTGTAACGGATATGCCCGTTTACAGAGGTGAAGAGTTTGGCCTTGACAAAGACGCTAAAGTTCTTCTCTTTAACGACGGCGCTATCACAGGCCGTTACGCTGCTGCTCGCCGTATTGCAGGCGAACCCGGCGTTGACTGCGAGGCTCTTGATAAAGTAGTAATGGACGCAGTTTACAGCGCTCGTTACAAAAAATTGTATCACGCTACATGCTACGCAGGTCTTGACCCTGAATTTATGGTTAAAGTTCACCTCCTTATTCCAGAGGGTGAAGAGAATATTATGTATTCATGGATGCTCAACTTCCAGTATATGTCAGACGAATATGTTAAGATGTACAAGAACTCTAAGCCCATCGGCGACGGCAAAGAGCCCGACATCTACATCTTCTCGGATCCTCAGTGGACTCCCGTTGAAAACCCCGGCGTAAGCTTTGACTGCCTCAGCGACCCCGCTAAGAAAACTCTCTGCTACTTCAACACAGACACAAACTGCGCTTGCATCCTCGGTATGAGATACTTCGGTGAGCACAAGAAGGGTACGCTTACAATGGTATGGGCTATTGCTAACCGTAACGGTTACGCTTCATGCCACGGCGGTCAGAAAGAATACATCCTTCCCGACGGCAGAAAGTACGTTGCTTCGGTTTACGGTCTTTCGGGCTCAGGTAAATCAACTCTTACACACGCTAAGCACAATGGTAAATATGAAATCAAGGTTCTTCACGACGATGCATTCATCATCAATACAGATACCTGTGCATCAATCGCTATTGAACCTACTTACTTTGATAAAACAGCAGACTATCCCACAGGCTGCCCCGATAACAAGTACCTGCTTACAGCTCAGAACTGCTCTGCTACTCTTGATGAGGACGGCAAGATTCAGCTCGTAACCGAGGATATCAGAAACGGTAACGGTCGTGCTATCAAGTCAAAGCTTTGGTCACCCAACCGTGTTGACAAAATCGACGCTCCCGTTAACGCTATCTTCTGGATTATGAAAGATCCTACAATTCCTCCGGTTGTTAAGCTTAAGGGCGCTTCACTTGCATCTGTAATGGGCGCAACACTTGCTACAAAGAGATCTTCTGCCGAAAGACTTGCTCCCGGCGTTGACCCCAATAAGCTCGTTGTTGTTCCTTATGCTAACCCCTTCAGAACATATCCTCTCGCTAACGACTATTCTAAGTTTAAAAAGCTCGTTGAAGAGAAGAACGTTGACTGCTATATCGTAAACACAGGTGACTTTATGGGCAAAAAAGTTCAGCCTAAGGACACACTCGGTATCCTCGAAACTATTGTAGAGGGCAAGGCTGAATTTAAGAAGTGGGGTCCGTTCTCGGATATTGAAATTATGGATTGGGAAGGCTTTATTCCCGATATGAACGATCCCGATTATGTTGCTCAGCTCAAGGCTCGTATGAACGACCGTGTAAATGAGATTAAAAAGTTTGCAACAGAAAAAGACGGCTATGACAAACTTCCCGATGATGCTCTTGAGGCTATTCAGAAGGTTGTTGACGAACTTAACTAATCGCTTTAAAATACTTCCTGTAAATTTAGCGGACAGCTTCGGCTGTCCGCTTTTTCTTTCTTCTTACACATTAAAATATATTTAATTTATTTTGACAATGCCATCTTATTTTGTATATACATCCGAAATACAGTTGTATTGGTCGCTTTACATTGACAATTAGCTTTCTAACTGTTAGAATACTAATTGTGTGTAAAGAGGTGATAAAATGACATATCATCAGCTTGTAATGGAAGATTATGTGATGTTTACAAAACTGGTGTTTGAAAGGCTTAACGACAGGGAGCTCACCAGCGGGCAGCCGAAAATCTTGGAATACCTTGCAAATAATGACGGTGCTGTACAAAAAGACATTGCTACGTACTGCAAAATTGAACCGGCAACAGTGACAAATCTGCTCACACGTATGGAGAAAAACGGACTTATCACGCGCAGGGTTTTTGAAGAAAACAGACGTTATTTTCATATTTTTCTAACCGATAAAGGCAAGGAAAAGGCTGAAAAATTGGTAAAAATTTTCGATGAGGCCGAAAAAAAAGCTCTTGCAGGTTTAACGAAAGATGAAATTGAAAATTTATGCCGTATGCTGAAACATATCGGCAAAAATTTAAGTGAATGAAGGATGGACAGCGAAAAATGAAGAAAGAATTATTTAAGAGATATTTTGTATTTTTAATCGGACTTTTTATAAACTCATTTGGCGTCAGCTTTATTACCAAAGCAAACCTCGGAACATCGCCGATTTCCAGTATTCCCTATGTTTTGAGTCTTGAATTTGTTCCTACTTTGGGACAATTTACTATTTTATTTAATATCCTGTTGATACTTTTTCAGGTGGCTTTGCTGGGTAAAAGATTTAAAATAATCAACCTTTTGCAGCTTCCGGCAACAATTTTGTTCGGATGTTTTATTGACCTTTCTATGGAAATACTTTGGTTCGTAGATCCACAAAACTATGTATTCAGAGTCATTGCATTGCTTATAGGCTGTATTATTTTGGGGTTCGGCGTTTATATTGAAGTAATCGCCGATGTGGTTATGCTTCCGGGCGAAGCTTTTGTAAAAGCAATTACTCAGAGATTCAAGACTGATTTCGGCATAACAAAGGTATTTTTTGACGGCAGTATGACCGTTATTTCAGTTATAATGTCGTTTGTATTTTTCAGAAAGCTCAACGGCGTCGGTATCGGAACAATTATTGCCGCTCTGATAGTGGGAATTATTGCAAGATACTTTGGAAAAATTCTTGTACCGCTCACAAAATTTTTATTCGGAAAGTATAAAAAACAAGAGACAGAGGCACAGCACGCTTCGGGAGAATCGCCTGTTGTTGTTACAATCGGAAGGGAATTTGGCTCCGGTGGCAGAAATATCGGCAAGCTTGTCGCCGAAAAACTAAACATAAAATTTTACGATTCCGAATTGCTCAATATGTTCGCCAACGAAACAGGCAAAACCGTCAACTACATTAAAAAGAACGACCAAAAGGTGAGCAGCAAGCTTTTATTTAACATTCTTACCCAGAGCAACGCTTACTACTTGGGTGAAAAAGAATCGCTTGAAACGGTGTTTGAAGGAGAAAAAAGGGTGCTCGGACAGCTTGCAAACACGACTTCCTGCGTGATTGTGGGCAGACTCGCAAACTTTGTACTCTCACATAACAACAGAACAATACATATTTTTCTGCGCGCAGACATAAACGATAAAATCAAGCACGTTATGGAAAGGGATAATCTCACAAGACAGCAGGCTGAGCAGAAAATCAAAAAGGTGGAAAAAGAAAGAAAAGACCATTGCCGCCATATGACCGGCAAAGAATGGGGCAACGCAAAATATTACGATATGTGCATAAACACAAGCCTTTGCGGAGAAGAAAAAACTGCCGACATTATTGTAGATTTGGTAAACAGCTGCGTAAATAACAGCTGAAAAAGGAGCCTTAAAAGGCTCCTTTTTGCAAATAAATAATATAATTATATTAATTACATTACGGTTCATAACCGTTCTGGTGACACCACATAAAATAACTAAATATTATTTTGTATGACTGGTATTTGTACTCATTGCGAATATATTGGTAGTTTATTTTACGAGGACAAATGTTGAAGTTCAGAGTTCTTTCATATACCATATTTTCATCAAGATAATTTACATATTCGTCTTCAATAAAAAAGTTATCATAGTCATCAAATTGGCTTATTTCACCGGCTGCATACTTTTGAATCAAAGTAGCCTCTATTATACTCGGATTTTCGTATTCTTCTGCATTTGCAAGCATTTTCTGCGCTCCCGTAAGATTTTCAGAGCCAACAAGATATTTTTGAAGAAGCGTAACGTCTGAAACATTTACTTCACCGTCTTTATTCAAATCACCTTTTAATGTGTATTCGTTTGTCATCTTGTTATAAATGCCCAGTAAAGAACGAAATGCACTTGTTAACTCCGGCGATTCTACTCTTCTTTCGCTTGCGTCAAGCACAGCCTTTAAATCAGAAAGTTTATTCTGAAATTCCGCCCAATCTTCTTCTGAATACCAGTTGTTGTAATTTTTTTCCTTTGAGGCAAGCTCGTATGTAGCTTCGGCGTAATCATAATGCACCAGCATATCATTTAAATTGGCGTTTTTTAACATATCAAGAGCTTCCTGATAGTCAGCTTCGGTAGAATTTTCGTCATTATAAACATCAGTAGCCGTAATCAACACATCCAAATATTGATATTGCACACTTGGTGTTCCCCAAAGAGAACCATACCACTCATAAGAATCAATTAATTTAAAGAGTTTTTCTTTTGTAATTGATGTTTCTGCTGCATAAGCATTTATGCATAACGCAGAAGCCAACATAGCAACAGTTAACAAAACTGATAAAACCTTTTTCATCGCTTTTTTCATAACTTTATTCGTTCCTTTCATCTACTGATAATTTTCAGTATTAGTAAAATAATATTGTAACCAATATATAAAATTATAAATTAATTTTCAATCGTATAATAATTATATATTTACATAGCAAGTTGTTGTATGGCTCTCACATCGTTTACGTCAACGTAATTATCTCTATTAGCATCTGCTGCCAAAAAGCCAACATAAATCTGTAAAGTATTGATCTTTACTTTCAGTTAAAAACGACTCATCACGTGGATCATAGAATGACGGCAATCCCCAAAAATCAGAATCAGAAGCTGCCCCCAATCTTTCGTACTCATCCGGTATCCAACCACCACTATTTTCTTCCGCAGTACCGGTAGTTGTAGCATTTGTGTTTTGCGTGGAAACTTTTGTTGCATAATAAGGCAAAGAAGAAACTGACAACATTGATAACATTGCAAAACAAATTGAAGTATTAATTAATATTTTTTTTAGTTTCATACCCATCCTCTTTTCTTAAATATATTTATAACAATAAAGTAATATTATTTCACTTCATTGTTATATTAGCATATATTTTAAGATTTGTAAATTTGTATTTATCATGCCACAATTAAATAACATTGTCAACAAAAATAATATATATTTACAAAAATAAAACAACCAAATCTAAATTCAATATTTTGGAAAGTACTGCTGAGCTTTGCAAACTCTGAATCATTATCTCTTATTTTAAATATGAAAGAAAAATTAATATTTGTTATAATGCTGCAATCATCAGAACTAAAGTCCTAAGCACTAAAAATCTGCAAAAAGAAAAAACCGACTTGATAAAAATCATCAAATCGGTCTTATGTAATGGCGTTCCCGAGAGGATTCGAACCTCCGGCCTACCGCTTAGGAGGCGGTCGCTCTATCCGACTGAGCTACGGAAACATATTGCTAAAATATACTTTGCACGATATATTTTAGCTTAAATTATTTTGTTTGTCAAGGAATAGCGTCTAAGTCCTGTTTGAATCGACTTTTGCACTCTTGCAAAGCTTAAAACCGTCATATTTACCGATGTCGCAAAGTTTTATATCGTGACATCCGAGGCGAGTGCTGAGCGGAGCAAGCTCCATATAATCACCGTACAAAAATGTTAGATATTTATCATATTCCTTTGGAACAGGCAGCTTACAGCCCTCAAAATCAACGTAAATCACCTCATCAAGGTACTCAATCGGAAAGCTGCCGTTGTAGATATTTCTGCCCATACCATCGTACAGATATTTAGCATTTTTCTTGTTCTTAAAGAATGTAAGCGTTTTTCTTTCAAGCCACAGGCTTAATCGTATCGGAAAAACAGCTTTGCAAAAATTCGTTAAAACAGACTGAATTTTATTGCCGTTTTCAGCCTTGCGGTTGTTCCACTTGTTAAAGACAAGCGCTCTTGTAAAAAGCGTCATTGCGAGGTGAAGTTTTCTCCCCCAACGTGAGTTTGCGGTCTTGTCATGGCAAAAAATATCAAAAGCCAGTCCATTATGCATTGACTTGTGTTCCTTTGAAAACCCTGTTGCAAAAACGGTGTCGTTAAGACGGAATTTTGCAAATTCATAGAAGCAGTTTTTGTCGTTTTCGTTTGTTTGGAATGTCATTGAAGAGGGCATTTCGGACGGCGCGATTTTGCAGAATTTATCGTAATCCTCACGCAGCATCATAATATCTGCGTCATCGTCCCAAGGTATAAAGCCGTGGTGGCGAATCGCACCCAAAAGCGTGCCCCCGCCGAGAAAATATTTTATGTTATACTTTTTGCAAATGCGGTCCACCTCAAGCAGATACGCAAGAAGAACTTGCTGAATTGAGGTCAGTCTGCCGTCGTGTGTGTGCGGAAGCCTTGTCGCTTTTTTATTCCTCATCCTTGAGATAACGCAAAGCTCAAGCGCGGTTTCAAGCGTGATTGACGGAAAGCAACCGTATTCCGTGATTTTGTTTGAGTTCATCGCGCAAAAGTCCGTCTTATCGTTACTGTCGCTTGTAATTTCAATCTGCGCATTGTAGATATCGTTTAGAATTGTCGCCAACATACCCGCCGATGCAACGGCGTTTTGAGAAGCGACATTAAAGCACTTACCATCCTCTATATCAACAAAGGAATGGATAATCGCCTTGAATACGTCGCTGATATATGCAAACGAGTATTTTTTGCAGTCGTTTGTAACGCTGCACTTTTTGCCGCTTGCAACGGCGTCGAAAATATAATCAAAATCCGTTTCTATCCCCGAATCGGCGCCCAGAACAACTCCTGTCCGAAGCACTGTAAGGCTTGTTTTGTCAGACTTTGCAAAACAGTTGAACATATTTTCCACCGTGGCAAAGAGCTGGGACGAAAAGCCGTTTAAATCGTTCGGAGCAAAAAAAGCGTACTCATTTTCGGAATAAACCCTGTACGGCTTTGCATTTGCATAAACACGACTGTCAGAAAGCAAAACTGTCTTTGCGCCCGTACGTTTTGCAAGGTGAGAAATTTCCTTTACGGAGGCAATCTCTTTTTTAAACACGTCAGAGCTTACCGAAATTTTTTCCGAGCATAATCCGCCGTACAAAATATAATCAGCTTGCTTTATTTCATCAAGCAGGCAGAAGCTGCAAAAATCAAAATCGTCACGAAGCAGAAGCTCAGAGTAAAAATTCTCCATACTTGTTTTGTCGGGAGCCGCAAAAATAACCTTTGTCCTCAGCTTTTTTGTTTCATTTAGGAACAAAAGCGCATAGCAAAAACAGCGGGCAAGGTTTTGTCCGTAAACAACAAAAGTCTTGTTTTTCAGTTTTTCGAGTTTATCGTTTTCAACATACGGCATTGCCGCCCAATCCGCCTGAGCCTCGGTCAAAAGCTGTTTAATGTACATTTTAACACTCCGTTATTCTTCAAGCTGTAATCCCACAATTTTTACGCTGCGTTTAATTCCCTCAGTCAAGTCCACTTGGGCATTCCAGCCGAGACTGTTGAGCCTTTGAGCATCCAAAATTTCCGGAGTTGACTGCATAGGCGAGCTGACGGGCTCTTTTTCGTCCTCTTTATTCGCAAATCTGAGTTTAAGTCCAAGCTCTTCAAAAGCGCCGACCGCCGCTTTCGCGAAGTCTCTGATAGTTACGTCGCTTTTAGGATTTGCAATATTGTACGGCGTCATATTTTCACCGTCAAGCATAATTTTAAGCAGAGCTGCGGCAGTATCGGTCACATAGCAAAAGCTTCTCAAAGCCGCGCCGTTGCTCTTGAGCAAAATATCCTGCTTACGAACTACGTTTGCAATAAACTGCGCCCACACCCTGTCATCGTCAATTTTTGCGGGTCCGTAGATGTAAGACGGTCTGGCAATTTTTACGTTCATACCGTACTGCTTAGCGTAACAGCAGCCCAGAGTTTCGGACGCACGTTTTCCCTGAGCGTAACAGTTTTTGTAGTTATCTATGTCAATATATCCTATGTCATCCTCGCTGATTTTATCCCTGCCATTGAACACGGTGCCGTACACCTTTAGCGATGAAACAATCAGCGTGCTTTCGGCTTTGCTCCTTTTGGCATATTCAAGCACATTTGACGTACCCGTGAGGTTAGCGTCAATCGTACCTGCCGGGTCGTTTTCAAAATAATAGGCGCTTGCCTGACTTGCGGCGTGAATAACAAAGTCAGCTCTTTCGCAGCAGATAGGATTGCAAACATCCTGAAGCACAATTTCAAAATCGTCACGGTTTAAAAGCTCACCGTACTTTTTTTGAGCGTTTTCATAGCTGCGAACAAGCGCAATTACGCGCGTGTTGCTGTTGTAAATATCATTGCGTATGAGCAATGCACAAATTATATAAAAAGCGATAAAGCCGCTGCCTCCCGTAACAAAAACAGTTTTGTTATTGAGGCGCGGCCAGTCTATGTTGCTTTCGGATACGGTTTTCACGTCTTGATACACATACGGATGAAGGTGGTTTTTTACACTATAATCCATATTTAAGCTCCTCTTTTGCAAAGTTTTCAAAACTTCGGTAATAGTATCTCGAACGCAGAAATTTTAAGTCCTCGGGCGTTGTAACCTTAATATTGTCACGTTCGCCCTTAAAAATATGCACGGTCTCTCCGAGTTCGATCAAAAGCTCACTTGAGGAAATCGGGTTTGTTATGCCGCGTTTTTCGGCCTCGTCGTGAGCATTCATAATTTTTCTTACGGTATATCCCTGCGGTGCCTGGGTGATATACATCTGCTTTCTCGGCAGGCTTTTGCAGCAGGTTTCGCCGTCCTCGCTCTGAAGCACCGAGTCAATGCTTGGTGTTACAGGTACAGCCGTTTCATATTTTGTTGCAGTTTCAATGCAGTCGGTAATGAGCTGCTGAGAAATCAGCGGACGCACGCCGTCGCAGATGAGCACAATATCGTCGGGTGCGGAAAATTTCTGCACCTCAACAAGTCCGTTGTGAATGCTTCCGTGACCGTTTACACCGCCCGCCACGATTGAAGTGACCTTTGGCGTTTTAAACTCGGCGATAAGATCCCACAAATAGTCGATTTTATCGCTTAAACACGACACAACTATATCATCAACCATGGGATGAGCCGAAAAGTTCTCGAGCGTTCTGATAATAATCGGCTTACCGTCAACATTAATGAACTGCTTTGGAATGTCAAGCGACTTCATTCTTGCGCCTACGCCGCCTGCAAATATAACAACATGTACCATATTATTCTCCGCTTTACTTTTTCTTTTTTGACTCTTCGTAAATCTTGAGAGTTTCTTCGGTAGGACCGTCAAAAATTATTGTGCCCTTTTTAAGAAATATGGCGCGGGGGCAGATTTCTTTTACCGAATTTGCGCTGTGGCTTACGTAAAGCACTGTCGTTCCCGCCGCAATAATCTCTTTTATTTTATTCTTACATTTCTTTTTGAAAGACGCGTCGCCGACTGCCAAAGCCTCGTCAACAACAAGCACGTCAGGTTCGATATTAACGTTGATTGCAAAGCCCAAACGCATTTTCATACCGCTTGAATATGTTCTTACGGGCTGGTCAATGTAGTCGCCGAGCTCCGCGAAATCAATAATATTTTCTTCAATTGTCTTGATATATTCGTCTTCAAGTCCGAGTATATAGCCCTTAAGGTAAATATTTTCTCTGCCTGTCATTTCCATTGAAAAGCCTGCGGTAAGCTCAAGCAGAGCGGCAACCTTGCCGTTTACGATAATTTCACCCTCATCGGGAAACGCTACGCCGGTAATCATTTTAAGAAGCGTTGATTTGCCCGCGCCGTTGTCACCTACAATGCCGACGGACTCTCCCCTCATAATCTGAAACGAAACATTATTGAGCGCCTTGTTCGTCTTTGGGTGTCTGGGTTTAAAAAACAGTGCCTTAAATCTTGCCTGGTCATTTTTATAAAGAATATATGTTTTACTTACATTTTTAAAGGTAATAATCGGTTCTGCCATAAAATTACCCTCCCGTTAAAGTACGTCAGGAAGCTTTTTCCTGAGCCTGTTGTAGTTGAATATACCGAGTGCAAACACCACGATAAATTCAATGAGGAAAATTGCAAGCTCAGTTTTGTATTCCCAAAAGCCTCTGTTGTAGAGGAAGCAGTTTCTGTAACCGTTTACAAAGAAGTTTATGGGGTTAAAAAGCATAACCGTTTTGAGCGGTTCGTCAAAGTTATAAGAATCATACATAATACCCGAAAGCCAGAAAATACCGGACATAACCGACACAATAAGGCTTTCAAAGTCCTTACTGAACGCCGACATCGGGGCGGTTGACCACGAAAGGGCGACGAAGAATATAAACATAAGAGGGCAGTAAAAGAAAAACTGAAGGTTGTACCAGCTCGGGCCTACGGAGAAAAGAACATATACGTACATAATTACCATAAGTATCATATGCACAAACAGCCTTGACAAAGCCGTATAGGTCAAAATTGTTGATACGGGGAATTTTACCTTAGTTATAAACTGTCTGTTTGTCCTAAGCGTTTTCGCGCCTTGGGTTATGCTGTCCTGAATGAAAAACCACGGAATTATACCGATGAACATAAATGTAAAAAAGTCGATTGAAAACGGCTCCGGACCTCCGAGATTTACGTTTACCTGACGCAGTGTTTTGATACCGCAGGAAAAAGCAAACCAATATACAAATATTGTAAACGCGGGTTTTACTACCGCCCACAAAGGTCCTATTACGGCGCCTTTGTACGTTTTGATAAGTTCATTTTTGGCAAGTAAAAAAATCTGTTTGCCAAACCCCTTATGCTCCTGAAAAATACTTAACAATTATAATACCGCCTGTCCATTTTAAATTTGTTTTAGAGCCGTAAAAGCGGAAATTTTTTCAAAAGCCCGCATTTGCACAGCATAAAGATACTATATAACATTTTATATTATATAACTTTTTTCCGATTTGTCAACGCAGCGTTAAAAGCTTTGTATTTAATTATGTTTTACGGCTTATTCTTGACCAACGGAATATAATGTCCCGGCATCTATCGGCGGCGTCAGGTATCCAAATTCAGCAGAGAGATACTGTCCCACAATGAATTTGCTGCATATTGCGCTGCTGCTTTGATAAAAGCAAAGCTTTGAAACTGTATAATTATTATGCGCGCTGTTACTTTTCAATACAAATTATGTCAATAATTTTAATAAATATTCTTAAATTTTACTGTAAAATCGCGTATAAGACTTGAATAAATCAATAATTTGTGTTATTATTTATATTAAATTATAAAATTTTAATATATTGAACACTTAAATTCAAAATAACTTGCAATTTTATTAAATCAGCCTTTAAAACAAAATTTACTGATTGTTTTTTATATATAATTTACGGTGATAAAATGGTAAAAATTAAAATCTGCGGTATTACATCTTCTGATGATATTGAAATAATAAACAACGTTTTACCCGAATATGCTGGTTTTGTAATGTTTTTCCCTAAGAGCAAAAGAAACATTACTCCGCAACGGGCAAGCCTGCTTTTAAATTTGCTTGACAGCCGAATAAAATCGGTGGCGGTCACGGTAAATCCAACTCCCGCACAAATTTCAACTGCGAAATCCTGCGGTTTTGACTATGTTCAGATTCACGGCGAAGCAAGCGATGACGTTATTATAAATTCTCCGCTTCCTATACTCAAGGCGTTCAATGTTTCTGATATATGCGACTTTGAACGCTATGCCGATTTGCCGAATGTGCGGGGCTTTGTTTTTGACGCAAATTCGCCCGGAAGCGGCAAAACATTTGACTGGAGCATACTTAAAAATATTCCCCGAAACGATAAATTATTTATACTTGCAGGCGGCTTAAACGAACAAAACGTTTGTAAAGCCATTGATACGGCTAGACCCGATGCAGTTGATGTAAGCTCGGGAGTTGAAAGCGACACTCCGCCGCTTAAAGATGCGCAAAAAGTTGAAAACTTTGTGCGCTTGGTACGTTTGCACCACTGCAGTTAAAGGAGAGGGTTAAAATGCGTGTATTGATTTGTGACGACAATAAATATCTTCTTGACAGTCTGAATCAAATTGTAAGCGAATTTTTTATAAAACATAATATTCCCGTTGATATTGTAGCCCTTACCGAATGTACGGATATTGACAGCAATAACGCCTTTTTTGACTTTGCTTTTCTTGATGTTGAAATGCCTAACGCAAACGGTCTTGAAATGGTAAATTACCTGCGCCAGTTCAACGAACATATTCTTGTTTTTATTGTAACCGCCTATCAAACGTATCTTGATAAGGCAATGGACTTGCAGGTGTTCAGGTATTTGCCGAAGCCGCCCGATAAAATCAGAATTTTTGACGGACTTGCTTCGGCTATGCAAAAATATACCGAGAAAACCGCGATTGTAAATGTTGACACAACCGGCGCGCAAAAGGTATATATAGACGATATTCTCTATATTAAAATCGAAAAGCGAAAGACTTTGCTCGTAACAAAAAAAGGGGAGTTTCTCAGCAACAATTCACTGGCGCAATGGAAAGGCATTTTGAATTATGACTTTTTTGTTCAGCCCCATAACAGTTATATTGTAAACCTAAAGAATGTTGTTCGTCTTGAAGGGCATACGCTTTACGTTGAAAATTCAAACGGTGAATATATTCCGATTAAAATAGCTCAGAGGAAATACACCGAATTTAAAAATAAATTTTTTGACTATATCGCACAGTCCTAAAATTTATCAATCAGCCTAACCATATTTTCTTCATATGATTTAACCTTTTTACAAAAATGACGCCGGTTGCCCGACGTCATTTTTGTTTTTATTTTATTGTATCAAGAAAATATATATTTATTTATCCGATGAGTTGTCATATTTTCTTACCCTGAGCGGAATATTAACAGACTCAGCCACTTTGCGGCACTTTTCAACCTCTTCATCGCCTATTACATCGACTACGGAAAGCATAACATCATCGGTGTACTGTCTGCATTTTTTGGCAAAATCAAGCATTTCATCATATGATTCAATGCCGAATTTTGGCCTTACAATTTTGTAGTAATCCTCTTTGTTTGAGCAGTTAAGACTGATTGAAATCGCGTCAACATTGTCACACAGCTCTTTTGAAATATCCCTGCCGTTGATAAGGCTGCCCAGTCCGTTTGTGTTTACCCTTAACTTGATGTGAAGTTTTTCACGCAGGTACCGTGCCGTTTTTACAAGCACGTCAAACGCCTCTGTCGGTTCGCCGTAGCCGCAGAAAATGACCTCATCGTAGCCGTCAAAGTTAAAATTGTCAAGCGCCTGCTTTACCTCTTCAAAGCTCGGGCTGTGGTCAAGCCAGAGATTTGAGGCTTCTCCGATTGCGTTCTTTTTGCTTCGTATGCAAAACGTGCAGGCACACGGACATCTGTTTGTAATATTCAAATACACCTTGTTTTTATAGACATAAACAATTTCTTCATTTTCCGACATAAAATCACCTCATAAGTCTTGGCATTAGCTTTGATTTGAATTTTGCCGAATCAAGCGCAACGCCGGCCAAAATATAAATAACAGCTGCCATTAAGGGCTGTAACCACCATGTTGCAAGTTCACCTACTGCTTCTGCCCAACCATACATCAGTCCGTTTGCAATAAAATATCCGCCCACGGTCACTATTGTTGACGGGATAATCATCAACAAATTTGGAATGTTTATTATTTTTTCATCCTTGCCGCGCTTTTTGAGTATCATTGAACATATAACAAACGGAAGCGCGTTGAAAGCCTTTATAATAAAGGTCGGCAGGCACCACTGAGCATAGCCCGAAAGCAGGTCGGCAAGCGACGCGCCTATTGAAGAAGCAAGAACCCCGTAAGGTCCGGGAAGAACGCTTGCCGCAAGGTAAATCATTGAGTCGCCCGCGTGCGCATAACCGAATGGTGAAGGAATTTTAATGAAGGTCGTAAAAACAGTTACAAGCGCCGCAAACATTGCTGTAAGCGCAATCATTTTTACATTTGCCGTTTTGTTTGTCTTTGTTTTTACGTTTTGACTGTTCATAAACAGACCTCCTCTGAATGAAGTTTGTATAAAAACTTTTCAAAGTTTATACCGTCATTGCGATTGTATTTTTCTTTAACGGTATCCATAATTGACTCTTCTATAAATTTTGAAGCCATGTCAACCGCCTTGGAAATTTCGGTTCCGTTGATTACGGAAGCGCATATTATTGAAGCAAATATATCGCCCGTACCCGAAAAACTTTCGCCGTACCGAACGGTTTTTGACGGGTAAATGCCATTTCTTTTTATAAGGCAGTTGTAAATGCCGTCGGGCCTTTGAATCCCGGTTACAATTACGCATTTGCCCTCCATATTTAAAAGCGGCGCCGCCTTTTGCTCAATGAAACTGAAAATGTCATCGTTCTCGCTCATTGAAGTCAGCGTGGTGTAATCCGTACCGGTCATAATGCAAAACTCGGTTAAATTCGGGGTAATTATATCCGCAGTGTTCGCAAGTGTACAAACCTTAATGCAGGTTTCCGAGTCGTACGCCTTATACATCTTTCCCGCGTCCCCCATAACCGGGTCAACCAAAACTACGGTATCGGATTTGCGGAAAGTTTTTATAAAATCCGCAATAATTGCCACCTGTTTTTTATTTGGAATATAGCCCGAATAAATCCCGTCAAAATGCTCGCCGTTTTTTGTCCACATCTCTTTGTAATGCATAAGTTCGTCTGTCATATCGACGCAATAGTGATTATCATATCCCGACTGGTTTGTTAAAACAGCCGTAGGCATGGGACACGGCTGCACACCCATTACCGACAAAATCGGTATTGCCGCTGTAAGAGAGCACTTTCCAAAGCCGGAAATATCGTTAATTACCGCTGCCTTTTTTATCATGATTTAACTCCGTATAGAAATAGTAAAATTGTCCTTTAAAAAATTCTCTTTTAACTTAATTTTTAATGACAGTTGTATTTTAACATCAAACTGTGTTTTGTAAAATACACAATTTCTATATTTTTTATAAGTACAGTTTGCGGTTACATAATAATACCGACCTCAAAAGTCATAAACAAGTTCTTTTGAGATCGGTAAATTTAATTTGCATTTACTTAAGCGCTTAAAGAATTATTTTTAGTGTATTCCTTTGAGGTTGAAAAACCGTTTACTGTCTTGCCGTCCTCAACAAACTTGGTTCCGTCCTGTCCTGTTGCAACCTCCATATTAAGCTTTGTCGAAGTTGTACCGCTTGCCTTTACTTTGTAGGTTACGGTTACCAGTTCGGTCTTTTTGGTAAAATTATAGCCGGTTGAAATATTTGAGCCGTTGAATAAAATTTTACCCTGCGGCTTATAGTTTATAATACCGCCGCTTGATGCCACGGTACCAAGCTCAGCATTTTCAACCGAAAGATATTTTGAATTGTAGGTAACTGTGGCCTGATAATTTTCAAGCTTTTTTGGTGCCTTTACATAGTAAACCGCGGTTACGGTATCGCCCACGTTAAACTTCTTTCCGTCAATCGAAAGCGATTTTCCCGACGAATTTGAACTCTGCGACGAGCCGGCTTCTGATGAAGTATTGCCTGAGCCGCTGTTTGACGAGGTTTTTGAACTGCTGCCGGATGAAGTTTTATTTGAAGAGGTTTTGTTTGACGAAGAATTGTTTGTACTGTTGTTTGACGAAGTTTTTGAGCTGCTGTTTGAATTATTTGATGATGAGTTGTTTGACGCGGCAGAACCTGAACTGTCGTTGTTATCAGAATTGCCCGAACTGTTTGAAGCGCCGTTTTCGGAGCTTGCGGAATTATTATTATCAACATTAAGTGTATTTCCGTTTTCATCAGTAGGTGCAATTGTGTTGCCGTCTTTGTCGACAATATATGTGTATTCTTCAATCTCGGTAACTATCTGAGTTTCTTTATTACTGCCATTTTTGTCATTGTTACAGCCGACCATCATACTCGCAGCACCTGCCGTAACAACTATAAGCACCGCCAAAAATACAGTAAAAATCGTCTGAGACTTGCTCATTTTATTTTTCATTACTCCACGTTCCTTTCAAAGGCTGTTATTATTATTATACAGTATAATATGATTATATCAGATAAATTAAAAAAAATAAAGAGATTATATATAACCAATAAAAAATTTGATAAAATTAGTGTAATAAATCACAAATATATATACTTGTATAATCCTTTTTAAAATGATAAAATAAAATTGATTATAATAATCAAAAATTTTTGTACAATTAGGAGTGATAAAATTGAAAAAAGTTACAGCAGTCCTGCTTGCAGTTCTTATGTTGCTCGGGTCAGTATATACCTTTGCTGCATCGGCTGCACAAACGGACACAAATACAAGCGCACCTGACGGATTTACCGTAGAAAATGCTTTGTATGTACATGCGGTTTCTGATTCTGATGATACCCAGGCATGGCAGGCATGGCAAAGTGAGCACGACGAGGATTTTAACGAGGTAAACAGCTCTGCCAAATACTTCTTTTTACCCTCTTCTGCAAGCGACACAAGCGTTGATATTTATAACGCTTACAATACTTCGGTAACCGTTAACGGTACTGATATTCCGTCAAAGCAGACAAAAACAGTTAACTACAATGTAAGTACAAACTACAATGTATCCGTAAGCGGTAAGACATATGTTCTCAAATTTATGAAGTCTAACGCCGAAGCTGCAATTTATATCAATAACAGCGACGCTGACGGCAACGGCACACCGCTTATGGATTACCTGAATGTTGACAAAAGCCGTTCAGCCAAAGCGAGCGGCGCCATTGTTACACCCGACGGCACAATTGACAATACCGAAATCAAAAAGATTAAAGGCAGAGGCAACAGTACCTGGGACAAGCCTAAAAAAGCCTATAATATTACTTATGACAGCAAGGTATCAATTGCCGGAATGAGCGAAAGCAAAAAATACAGTCTGCTCGCAAACTATCAGGATGACTCGCTTTCCCGCAACAGATTTTTATACGATTTGTCTGACGCGGTAGGTATGCCGTATGCGTCGGATTCGCGCTATGTTGATTTTTATGCTAACGGCTTCTACTGGGGCTCTTACCAGATAACCGAAAAGGTTGAGGCAGGCGGTTCTTCCGATCTGGTAAACGACATTGACGACACCGCATACTTAAACGATGACGGCACAATTAATGAGGATTTTCCGTTCCTCTGCGAGGTTGATTCGAGCGCACAGGACGGAGAAGATTACTATGTAAGAACTACAAGCGGCAACAAGGTAACTATAAAGTGTCCCGAGCTTTCACCCGGAGATACCGGATATGACGAGGTTAAAGAGTACGTAAAGAAAAAATTTGACGCTTTCTTTAACGCCGTAAAGAGTAAAACTACAGACCTTACAAAATATGCCGACGTTGATTCGCTTACAAAGCTTTATCTGATAAATGAACTCAGTAAAAACTGGGACTCAGGCGTTTCGAGTTTGTTCTTTGTTTACAAACAGGACGTTGACGGACAGTACAAATTCTTCGGTTCACCCGTATGGGACTTTGACAACTCTTTGGGCAACGCAACCGGCGTTGAATCTGAACTCAGAGATATGGGTGTAAACGATTACGAGGAATACAGCGGCTGGTGGTGCAAATACAAGGGCAAAAGCGCAAACTCAAGCACCAAATCATCATCAAATATTATGAACAATATGGCTCGCAACAACTACATTCTTGATGCGGCTCCTCAGATTTGGTTTGAAGAATTTGTTCCCGTTATTGAAGATTTCAAATACGGCACCAACCTGAGCGGCGAAGCAGATGAAATGTATTCCGCCGACAAGTACTATTCGCTTTTGAAAGACAGCGCTGAAATGAATTATCAAAGCGGTTGGCTTATTGATACAGGCAGCTGGATTTGCGACCATTCTTCACTGACAAAGGCTACCTTTGATATGGTAACAAAGACATATCAAACTGACAGTAAGCAAACATCGTATTCACAAGACTTTGCAGGTATGTATGACTACTGTTGCGACTGGCTGACAAGCCGCGCAGCATGGTTATCAAGCCAGATGATTGACGACTACACACCGACACAGGTTATCAGCGGAGATATAGACGGAAACAATGTTGTTGACATCAGTGACGTAACCGCATTACAAAAATATATCGCAGGATCAATTACGCTCGACGACCTTCGACTGACTGCTGCCGATGTAAATAATGACAATACTGTCGATGTTACCGATGTAACTTATATTCAAAAGTTCATTGCGAAAGAAATTGAGGCTCTGCCTGTAAATTAATTAACTGATAAAAAATTAACGGTTAAACCTTTTAAACAAAGGTTTAACCGTTTTTTCTTTCCTCAATCCTCTTTGCCCGAACGGACATAGAGCAAATATATAAATTTATCAGCCGATGAGCTCCTTAATCTTTGCCTCTGCGGCAACAGCGTCAGCCTTGCCGCGGCTGTTTTTCATAACATTGCCGACAAGCGCCTTAATCGCCTTTTCCTTGCCGTTTTTATAGTCCTCAACAGCTTTTGGATTACTTTCAACTGCCTGCTTGCAAAGTTCTGCCATTGTGTTTTCATCAAGACCGCCCATATCGCTTTCGCTGATAAAATCAAGCGCGCCCTTGCCCGTGTCAAGCATTTTTTCAAGAGTTGATTTAGCAAGATTGTTGCGGATTTTTCCGCTGTCAATAAGCTTTACAAGCTCGTTGAGCTGTGCCGGGGTAACGGCAACGTCAAAAATTTCCTTGTCCGCCTCAGTTTCGGTTCTGCTGAACATCTGACCGATAATAAAGTTTGCAACAGTCTTTGCAGACTTGACACCCTTGCACGCCTCGTCAAAGTATTCACTGATTTTTCTGTATTTTGTAAGGAGCTGAGCGTCCTTTTCGGGAAGACCGAGCTCATCAATATAACGCTTGCACTTATCGGCGGGAAGCTCGGGGAGCGACTCTCTGATTTCCTCAACCTCTTCCCTTGAAATATTAATTGTAACAAGGTCGGGATCGCGGAAATAACGGTAATCGTGAGCATCTTCTTTACTTCTCATCGGAGAGGTGGTGTTTGTTGCGTCATCATAGCGGAGAGTCTCCTGAGTAACCTTTTCGCCGTTTTCAAGCAAGTCAACCTGACGCTCAAACTCATATTCCATCGCCTTTGCAATATTATTGATAGAGTTCATATTTTTGATTTCGGTACGCGTTCCCAGCTTTTCGCTGCCGACAGGACGTACTGAAATATTTACATCGCAGCGCATTGAGCCCTCCTGCATTTTGCAGTCGGAAATGCCGATATATCTCATAACTTGCTGAAGCTTTTCAACATACTCTCTCGCCTCGTCGATTGAGCGAATGTCAGGCTCCGAGACAATTTCAATAAGCGGAACACCGCCGCGGTTATAGTCAACATATGTGTCGCCGTGCTGATGAATAAGCTTGCCCGCATCTTCTTCAATATGAATGTGGTGCAGACGAATTTTTCTGCCGTTTGAAAGTTCTACATAACCGCCTATGCAGAGCGGAGCATACAACTGGCTGATCTGGTAAGCCTTTGAAAGGTCGGGATAGCAGTAGTTCTTTCTGTCCATCTTTGACTCTTCGGCAATTTCGCCGTGTGTTGCGAGGCCCGCCATAATCGCGTATCTTACCGCCTGTCTGTTAAGCTTGGGCAATGTGCCCGGCAAGCCAATGCACACGGGACAGCAGTGTGTGTTAGGTTCTCCGCCGAACTGAGTTGTACAGCCGCAGAAAATCTTTGTTTTTGTAGCAAGCTCAATGTGGGTTTCAAAACCCGCAACTAATTCGTATTTCACAGTTTGACACCCCACTTTGTATCCTTAAAGTTTTCGCCTGCTGCCTGCTGATATTTGTAAGCAGCATTGAGAATTACAGACTCCTTGAAGCTCTGACCGATTAACTGCATACCGATCGGCATACCGTTTGCGTTGAATCCGCAGGGAATAGAAATACCCGGCAAACCCGCAATATTAACGGGGACGGTGCAGATGTCGGTAAGATATGTTTCAACGGGATCTGAAACGGCGTGACCCTTTTCAAACGCAGTCATCGGAACTGTCGGAGCCAGAATAACGTCGCATTTTTCAAATGCGTTGTTGAACGCCTTTACAATGGTGCCCCTTAGGTTTTGAGCCTTTTTGTAGTAGGCGTCGTAGTAGCCTGCCGAAAGCACATATGTGCCGAGCAAAATTCTTCTTTTCACCTCATCGCCGAAGCCCTCGGAACGGGTACGGCAAATCATATCGTGAGTGCCGTTGTAGTGCTCTGTTTTGTAACCGTAGCGGATACCGTCATATCTGCCGAGGTTTGACGAAGCCTCAGCACAGGCAATAATATAATAAACGGGAAGCGCGAATTTAAGTTCGGGCAAGTCAAAGTAAACAATCTCGGCGCCCATTGATTTGTAAACTTCGGCTGCGTTGAGTACAGCCTCCTTTACGTCATCGCGAACACCGTCAAGATATTCCTTGGCAATACCTATTTTCATTCCCTTAATGTCATTGTTAAGCTTTGAGTATGTTTCGCCGCCGACATTGCCCTTTGAGGTTGAGTCTTTTTCGTCATACTGAGCAATCGCGTCAAATACGATTGAGGCGTCCTCAACGCTCTTTGTGATAGGTCCTATCTGGTCAAGAGAACTTGCGTAAGCCACAAGGCCGTAACGTGAAACTGAGCCGTAGGTAGGCTTTAAGCCTACTATGCCGCAGAAAGATGCAGGCTGACGGATTGAGCCGCCTGTATCCGAACCCAGGCCGTAAGCCGCAATGTTGCCGCCAACTGCGCTTGCGACGCCGCCCGAAGATCCGCCCGAAACACGGCTTGTGTCAAAGGGGTTCATCGCTCCGCCGAAATATGAGGTTTCGCAGGACGAGCCCATTGCAAACTCATCCATATTTGTCTTGCCCAGCATTACGGCATTCTGACTTTTAAGAATTTCCCATACCGTAGCATCGTAAATGGGCTTGTAGCCGGTGAGAATTTTTGAGCAGCAGGTAGTTTCAATATTCTTTGTGGAGAGATTGTCTTTAAGGGTCATAGGAACGCCCTCGAGCAAACCAATCTCTTTTCCTTCGGCAATTTTTTTATCAACCGCCTTTGCTGTATTTAACGCTTCATCGCCCGTAACATTTACATAGGCGTTAAGCTCTTTGTTTGCCTTTTCTATTTCCTCAAGATAGCTCTTTGTAAGCTCGGTGCAGGAGCACTGCTTAGTGGTAAGCATCTCGTGAATTTTTGAAATTGTACCCATTTTTACACCGCCTTACTCTCTGTTTCGTACAAGAAAATGATTTTCTGCCTGTTCGGGAGCATTTTTTAGAATTTCCTCGCTGCTGTAAGATTGCTTAACCTCATCCTCACGGAATACGTTGGAGAGGTTGTTTATGTTGTCAAACGTTTCGCCGCTTACGGGCGCATTGTTAATTGTGTCGGCAAAATCAATGATTTCCTGCATCGACTGCGTAAGACTGTCAAGTTCCTCTTCCGGAACAAAAAGCTTTGAAAGCAAAGCTATGTTTTCAACATCTTCTCTTGTTACCATAAAAATCATCCTTTGTAAACAGAATTAGGGCAAGTCATAATACTACAACTCGCCCTTTGAGTTTTATCTTAATTTGATGTGTACTTCTCTGAGTTGCTGCTCTGTTACCTCGCCCGGCGCGCCAAGCAAAAGATCCTGAGCATTTGAATTCATCGGGAACGCGATTACCTCACGAATGCTCTCCTCCTCGGTGAGGAGCATAATCATTCGGTCAACGCCCGGCGCCATACCTGCGTGAGGCGGCGCGCCGTACTGGAATGCGTTGTAAAGTGCAGAGAATTTTGCCTTGAGGTCATCCTCTGAGTAACCTGCAATCTCAAATGCCTTTTTCATAATTTCAATATCGTGATTACGAACAGCGCCCGATGAAAGCTCTACACCGTTGCACACGATGTCGTACTGATACGCAAGGATTTCTTCGGGATCCTTGTTGAGCAGGCTGTCAAGTCCGCCCTGAGGCATTGAGAACGGATTGTGAGTAAAGATAATCTGATTTGTCTCCTCGTCACGCTCATACATTGGGAAGTCAACTATGAAGCAAAGCTCAAATTTGCTTGTATCAATCAGGTCAAGGCGCTTTGCAACCTCTGTTCTTATCTGACCTGCCAGCTTCGGAGCGTCTTTTTCGGTGTCGGCAATAAAGTAAATAACGTCGCCTGCCTTTGAAGAATTTCTCTTTATAAGCTCTTCACGGTCGCCCTCTTTGAGGAATTTATCAATAGGGCCGTCAAAAGTCATATCTTCTCTTACCTTAACATAGCCCAAACCCTTCATACCGATTGAAAGAGCGTACTCTTCCATCTTTTTGAACCACTTCTTGCTCTGAGCCGCCGCGTTCGGAACGTTGATTGAGCGAACAGTCTTTTTTCTGAACGGAGCGAACTCTGTTTCCTCAAACATATCGCTGATGTCAACAATGATGAGCGGGTTGCGCAAATCGGGTTTGTCGGTGCCGTATTTGAGCATACTGTCCTTGTATGAAATGCGCGCAAACGGAGGCTTTGAAACCTCTTTATCGGAAAACTTTTTGAATGTTTCGTAAAGCACCTGTTCGGCAACGTCGAAAACATCCTCCTGAGTAGCAAAAGCCATTTCAAAGTCAAGCTGATAAAATTCACCCGGTGAACGGTCTGCCCTTGCGTCCTCATCACGGAAGCAGGGAGCAATCTGGAAATATTTGTCAAAGCCCGACACCATTAAAAGCTGTTTAAAAATCTGGGGAGCCTGCGGCAATGCGTAGAACTTGCCCTTGTGCTTACGGCTCGGAATAAGGTAATCTCTCGCGCCTTCGGGAGATGAAGCCGAAAGAATGGGGGTTTGAATTTCGGTAAAGCCCATTTCGTTCATCTTGGAACGCAAGAATGTGATAATTTGAGAACGGAGCATAATGTTGTTATGCACCTTAGGATTTCTTAAATCAAGAAAACGGTATTTGAGGCGAACTTCCTCGGAAGTGTTTGTAGAGGTTGCAACCTCAAAGGGAAGCACGTTTTTGCACTTGCCCAAAACTGTAATGTCTTCGGTATGAACCTCAACATAGCCTGTTGCGATTTTTTTATTGATTGTTTCATCGTCACGCTTAACGACAGTGCCGCTAAGAGTAACCGAACACTCCTTGTTGATGTCTTTGAGCAATTCATCGTTGTGAACTACTACCTGAAGAACACCGTACTGGTCGCGAATGTCCAAAAACATTACGCCTCCGTGGTCACGGATATTCTCTACCCAGCCTGCCACTCTGACCTGCTGACCTATATTTTCTTCTCTTAACTCTCCGCATGTAACCGTGCGGTATTTATTAGCCTTTATCATCAAGAACTATCCTTTCACAGATATTTTGCCTATACTATTACATTATAGCACAACAATTTGTTTCAATCAATATTTAATTAATATATTTTTTGCAGGTCAAAAGAGGATATGTATGCAGAAAATCGGACGCCCCTTTAAAGAGCGCCCGGGAATAATTTATGCCGTCAATACAGCCTTTATTTTCATTGATATTCTCTGAATGCTGTCACGCTTCTCTTAACAATATAGTTAAGTCTATTTTCTCAGACCGTTTTACGGCGCTTCTGCAAACGAACAGCAGTATAATCAAAAAGAAAAGCAAAATTCCTATTTCTGTAAATATGTTTAGGTTCACTTTCATTTCCATTAACGTATTGCCGACTAAATCATACAGAAGGGAATTAACAAAAACATTTGTGACTATCAGCGTGAGCAATATTCCGACTAAAATCGACGCAAGTCCGAATAACAAGTGTTCGGAAAACAATATTTTGAATATATGCTTTGATTTATAGCCCAGCGCGCGGTAAAGCGCCAACTCAGATACTCGGTTATTTACATTGGTTTTCATAAATATAAACATTCCGAATATCACAAAAGCGATAAAAAAGCCCAACGCAACAAACATCACGATCAAAGCCATACTGTACATATCGCTGTCTATTAAAGGCGACTGCTTATAAACGTATCTTATTTCCGACGCTGCCTCAAGCACGCTGTCGGTATTTTTGTAGCTGTCAACCTGAATTATGTAGGTTTTTTCTTTTGGAATTGCAAAGCTGCCCTCCGTACTAAGCAGGTTTTCATTATATTTAAGCAACTCCGACTGCGGAATAAGAATATCCTTGGCGGAAAAAAGCGGCTCGGTATCATCGTAGGTTCCCACAGCCTTTACCGAATATGCGTTTCCGTAATCGTCATAAAGTTCAAGCTGCTTTCCGATAAGGCTTTCGCCGGGAATTTCTTCAATTCTTCTGTCCTGCGCGTTAAATTTTTTGATTATTTCGGGCACAAGCGCCACGCCCTTTTCGTTTTCGCTGAATGCTCTGCCGGCAGTAACTACCGGCTCGCATCCGCTGTGAATATAATTTAAAGTAAATCTGTCGCTTAAATCCCCTGAACTTTCGCTGTCGCTCACGCTTATTGTTGACGGCATTTGATACACGCTTACAACGTGCTCAAGTGCCTTTAATTGCTCTATGTTGTTATTTATTTCACTTTCGTCAACATTTGCCTCAAATTCGGTTACAATTTCTCGATTTGAAATATGGTTATTGATTTTGTTTTCAATATTACTGCCCAGAGGCAGAATTATCCCGACAGCAATATTGATAAGCACGGTTGACAAAATTAAAAACAGGCAGTAAAACGCAATTTGAAGTTTGTGCGATTTTACCGACGAGCTTACGAGCATTGAAAAATTATTTTTCACCGATAACACCGTCTTTCATCACATAAACCTTATCGGCAAAGTCAATTACGGCGTCGTTGTGACTTACAACAAGCACCCCTTTTCCCTCGCTTACAAGATTTTTTAACTCCTCAAAAATCATAAGTTCATTCTTGCTGTCGAGGTTGCCTGTGGGTTCGTCTGCAAGTATAAAATCAGGATCATTTGCCATAGCCCTTGCAATGGCAACTCTCTGCTGTTCACCGCCCGAAAGCTCGCCCGGATAGTGATCCTTGCGGTGCGTAAGTCCTACCTTTTCAATCAGTTCCATTGCCCTTTGCTGCATTTCTTTTTTACTATTAAAGCTGTTATTAATAAGCATGGGAACCATAATGTTTTCGTAAAGCTTGAGGTGAGAATTGAGGTGAAATGCCTGAAAAACAAAGCCGAGCGTTTTCATACGCACATCGGCAAGTTTGTTTTTATCAAGCGTTGACACGTCCTCGCCGTTAATAATTACCTTTCCGTCGGTGTATTTGTCAAGCAGTCCTGCAATCTGCAAAAGCGTACTTTTGCCGCTGCCCGACTGTCCCATTACCGCGATAAACTCACCTTGATTTACTGTTAAAGATACGCTATCCAACGCCTTGACATTGTTTGGATAAACTTTTGATACATTTTTTAACTCGATAGAATTCATAATTACCTCTCAATCTAATTCATAGCCTCTCTCGGTTGAATTTTTTTAATCGTGCGCAAAAATAAAGTCTCGCAAATCAACGGTTCAAACACTACAACAGCAAGTGCAACAGATGTAAATACAAAATAATCTATCCAACTAATAATATAAAGGCGATTTGCGTAGCTGCTGTTATAGTTAATTAAATTGATTATTGATACTACTATCGCAGAGATTCCGACTCCTATAACAAAGCCGCGTAATGTAATAATTATCTGTTCTAAGGTTATATAACTAAAAATATCTTTGTTTTTATATCCAACAGCTTTCATCATACCGATTTCTGCTTTTTTATTGTCAATCATATTTTTAGATGACTGCATTATGATAATCAAAGAGATAATAAATGTTGACGCAGTCATAATCACGCTTAAAACATTAAAAATTGTCGATATGACAGGTGTACTTGGATTTATGCCTAATTCCGTACCTTCTAAAACACTGATATTCATTTCAATCAGCTCATTATAAACTTCACTCAAATTATCATAATCTTTAACTGTTATATGTATATTATGAAGTTCCGGTTTGCCCATAAAATCTGTCAACTCATCGGTACTTTCGCCTGCACGCTCGACAGCCATTTTAAACAGTTCTTTACCCGTATCTTCAGAAATATATATCATACTCGGATCACCGTCAGCAGTTACAGACGCATAATATACCCCTACTATTTTTAATTTTACCGGGAATGACGGTATATTAATACGTCTCCCATCGGTACCATCAAAAAAATCAATATTAAAACCCTCACTGCCTTCGTTCAGTGTTATGGTTTTTCCGATAAGACTTTCTCCGTCAATGTAATTAAGCCCTTTTGTTTCATACACATCTTCATCAAAAGGATAAAATAAATGCGGTATAATACAGCTAAATTCTGGAGTTTCATCCAACTCTTTTCCCGCAATTACCTGTCTTTTCTCTTTGCCAATCAGTGACCAAGCGCTTATTAATGTGTCTTTTTCATCGATTAGACGTTGTACCTCGTCATATGTACCGTTCTCATCATAAATATTCTCTATATGGAAAAACTGAACTCTCAGTTCATCTTCAATATCTACCGATTCAACATTATTTATAGTCTTGATTTCATCCAAAGTTTTTTCATCAAAAACTCTATTGTAAGGATATGCTTCTATTGTTCTTGCTCTGAAATCATTTTTGTATCCATTTATCTCTTTGGATAGTGTAAAAGATAGTAGCGATATCACAGTTAGAGAAATACACAACAGCGCGATAACTACTGCACCTAAAATACTGTATCGATTGCCTTTCAAATCAGCTTTTGACAAAAAGAAAGTATATTTTAATTTCATATTTAGCCTCTATTACGGTTTGCTTTTGTCAATATATATGCGATATTTTACATAATTATATTTTATCAACCGATTTTTCGATATTTATTTTTACTCACAGTGAAACATTGCTATAAAATATC
>CAJFNC010000004.1 GCA_904393835.1 uncultured Ruminococcus sp.
CAGATAGTTAGGACTGTTAAGCATTGGTTCGGTATCAAAACCCATTTTATCAAGTTTATTGTTTAACCGCTTATCAGTATATGACTTTGTGTAAGCGTCTGTAATACCGTAGTCCTCAAGAGTCGTCGCCTTGTCGGCTTTGTTTGCAAGTGAGTTGTCTGCTTCGGTTTTTGTATAAGCGTCTGTAATGCCATAGTCTGAAAGAGTTGTTGCTTTGTCCGCTTTTACCTGTCTTAATTGGAGTATTGCCTGAGTTAAATAATCAATACTGTTAAACTCGTTGGAATAATGAATAGTTGTCGTGTTTGGAATCGCGCCCGGGGAAATCGAAATTTTTCCCTCTTCGTTATCTATGTATAAATCTGTAAGGTTAGCACAATTTGAGAAAGTACCGCTCTCAATTTGAGTTACTTTTTTTGCAATTAACGCTGTAACAACATCTTTATTTCCCGTTGCAAACCCCGCTGTAAGTATAGTTGAATCTGACGTTTTTATCGGGATTTTATTTTGATCAAATAAAACTGTAGCAGTTGACTTATTTGCTTTAGTATTAACCGCTAAGGCAACGGCTTTATTTGCAATGGCATTGTTACTATTGAGATTTATTTCATCGTCGATAATAATAGCTCCCGATTCGTTAAGAGCGTGGATCTGTTCAATTAAACGATTGAGGATGGAATAATCGTTTGATAATGTAATATCTCCTTCCAATGAACTGTCAACATCAATAATGAACATTTGAGTTGAATAGGCTTTAGTGGAATCAGATAAAACAAGTTTTGCTACGGTTTTTCCCCTTACTGATAGCGTTGTGTCGTCAATTATTTTAACAATCTTATTGCCGGAAACACTGCAATCAACAGCAAAGTGAGAGCCGTCAGAACGAACACCTTTTAGAACAGCAGAACATCCGGTTACATTATAAATCTCACCGTTGCTCGTAATTGTAAACTCGAATTTTCGACCCTTATCAAATTGCCCTGAGCATATTATCAATGGCTTTTTGTCGCAGTTGAGGTCTAAAGTAAGCTCATACACATATTCATTCATTTTCAACTTCACCATCCTTTGATGAATTTTGAATATCTCTTACAAGTTCTGAAGATGACTGAGCTCTTATGTCTGCCAAAAGTCCCGACATAATTCCGTCCATAAGGCATGGCGGCAAGCCGTAGGTCTGCATAACACTGTTTGCTGCTTTCAGCAATTCCATTCGTGCAGATTGTAAAACAACACTAAGTGGCATCTGCCCGGTCATTGTCATCACTCCTATCGGCTGATATTTCTTGGGATTGCTCCGGTGAACGAGCTTTGTCTTGCTCGGACATTTCCTTTGTGTCAATTATAAAATCCATTTTTACCTCCTTACCATGTTGCAGACTGTAAAATTCCGTTTTTAAAAGTTAAGCTGAACGGTTTCCAAGTTGACGCTGTACCATCACTTCTGAAAGAGGTTACAATATAGCCTGACCATGTTCCGCTGATTGATCCCCCCTGAAAAGCCCAGTCGACTAAAACAGGACGATGTAAGTTGTAGTTTCTCAAGTCCAAATCGCAACCTGTACTTAGTGTCCCTGCTTTTAAATCTCCTACAGTCTTTGATGTGTAAGTCAAAAACATAGTGTATGCATCGTCTGAAGAAGATTTTCTCCATGCCCATGTCATATATGCCGAGTCAGTATCCAAATGAAAAGCTAAACCTCTTAAATTTTCGTTTTGTGCGTAGTATCCGGTACCTATTGAACCTACGCTATTACCTTTAAAAAAAAAGCCCTGTCCTGATGAATCAAGCTCCATTAATTTAATGCCTGAAGAATCATATACATTAAATCCATATGAATTGAGTGACATTAACTTTATATCCGAGGAATTATAAATGTTAATCTCAGCGTTCTCAAATTGAATATATTTGGATATGTTATTCCATGCAATACGAATATCAGTTGCAGATTGCTGTAGCAAGGTACTCCAACGGTTTGTACCGACAACCTTATCAACCTCAAGATACAATCCATCAGCCGTCTGGGTGAAAAGCGATTCGTTTACTGAACTTGCCCACGATTCAGAAACGTGAAGAACAGTACTATCTAAATCTTGTTTGATTTCATTTACTTTAGTCCGATCATGAAGCTGATCAGCACTTATCATAGTGACCTTGCTTTCAAGCGTGGAGATTTTTCCGCTAACCTTTGCTGCTACAGTTGACATCGTCACGGTATTAAGCGTAGGATCGGCAGGATATTCCTTAATTTCAACAATCCGATGATCAATACGAGTTTTTCTTTTTCTATCAATGAGAGTGACTACGTCGTACAAGTCATATTTTAAAATATCACCGTATTTGTCGGGATCTGCTTTAGCAAGATCAATAACTTTTGCTGTATATGATCTTTCCGGCACAGCCAGATTTGCAAGTTTTACAACCGCATCGTCATACAAAGATTGAGCATCGGTATATCTGTCATCACGCCATATATCAACAATAATCTTATCTGAGTAGGTATGATTTTCTATGTAACGTTTTCCTCCGTTTACGCTGGAAATATCAAGCCCGTCCTTACCAAATGCATAGAGCTTTGTAATAAGCCCGGATGAACTTCCCTTGAAAGTCATATCGGTCAAGTTTAGCTCATCGGTGAAATACGTGCCTGTCGGAGAGGTGTTGTTATGAGGCTTAATACAATAAATTTTTTTATTGATTGTATCAAATCTGTAGCAGGTATTATATGCAGTAGAATTAGTGCAGTACTCTAATATTTCACGAGTAGTAACATCATTAAGCTCTATTGTAGTGCGTTTACTGACAAGCTCTGCATCAACAATAGTCCAGCCGGTGCCGTCAAGAATATCACGGCTGACGTTATAAAAGCTTTCTGTTTTGCGAGAAAATTCAGTATAACCCTTTGAATCCAATCCTGATAAATCAAGTTCCGCATTAACTGTAGTTGTAGTTTTCCTTTCATTTACGCCTTTTATAACATAACGTTGTCCGTTATACTCAAGCTCTGTTTCCTCAGCGATATATTTGTAAAGCTCATGGTCTGGAGATATATCGAATTGAAGTGACATCATACCGCCGTAAGAGCGAGTTACAAAAAATGTTTTATCTATATCTTTATAAGGAAAAGCTTCATTTTTATAAAAGATTTTCAATACCATTTAAACACCCTTTCAACTATATATAAATAGGTGTATAAAGCACCTTTATAGCAACCGATGTATTGGAGCAGTTAATAGTGTTGTAACCGGGATTTAGAAAAGGAAAATCAACTAAATCAGTATCAAGAAATCTATTAGCACCATTCATAGTTACAACACCGTCAATGCCGTCAATAACTATTTCGGAATTTGCCGTAACATTATTAACAGTTATGCCGAACACAGTCAAAGAATCGGTTGCAGTCGGCACGCTGATAATTAATTTAACAGGTGTTTTTGTTGTTGATTTACAAAGGACTTTGCCGTTCGGTTGTACTGATATTGTTTCAGCTGCGGAATGACGAACGGCAGAAAATGTATATGTAACATCGTGTTCACCAGAGCTGTCAAATGATGCAGCAGGAAGCGTTGTAGCGAGTGCAGTATAGATAAATCCATCAGGCAGTCCTATCTCAACGATTTTTCCGACAATTTCTGCCTCAAAGCGTTGTATGTTTTCCGCTGCTGTAGTTAATTTTTCCATAATACTCATACCTTTGCTATCAGAGCCATAACCGGATGGGCGAAAGGTAAGTGTTATGGTTAATGTTCGTGTACCAAGTGTTGTAGAAAACAGAGAGGGCATACGGAGAAGAGTATTAGTCGTTGATTGATTATGAGAAACAGTCGTTCCGCTTACAGAAAAAGTCTGTAAACGTGCATTATACATCTGTATATCAACTCCGTTGATAGTCATTTCAGCAAACATTATCTATCCTCCCATGCAAGTTCTTCCGATAAATACGGCGCAGTAGCAACAGCAAATTCTCTGCCGTCAATGTTAACATGAGTTACAACATCGCCTTTGAAAAAGTATTTTTTGTCGTTATCATCATTATGCAATTCTACATTATGAACAAGATTTGCTGTCAGCTTTTGAGCAACAAAAGCACGCCCTGCGGAAACGGCAGTCTTCATTTTGGATATAAGACCGTCAGCAGAAACGCCCGATTGCATACGCTTTGTGAAAGTCGATGACACATCATCAGCTTGCTTGTAAAGCTTTGGAGCTTCATCGTCAACACCATTTTTTCCGCCTTCAATGGTGTATTTAAAAATCTTTCTAAATACACGGGAAGGGGAATGTTCATCAAACATACTCTTAAATGTATTAATAAAGCCTCCTGCAATATCGCACGCTTTATCAAACAATGTGCTTTCTTTCTCTTGAAGTCCGCTAATTGCTCCGTCCATAGCTGAACTAAATTTTTCCTTAGTATCAGCCGGCATATTGTCCATAGGCTTAAAGAATGCTTCAACAATATCGGCAGAATAATCTTCTGTCTTTCCGGTGTATGTTTCGTACAGTCCTGCAAGTTCCAAGAAAGATTGAAGCTGTTCTTGATAATTATCGTCATTAAGAATTTCTGTTTGCTCGTTACGTATTCTGCCTTGCTCCTTGGCGTGTCTCGTGTTTTCCTCTTCCTCTGCCTCCTTTTTTTCCTGTATCAGCCGATCCCTTTCAAGGCTTCTTTCGCTTTCGTTCATTTTCTTAGAATTAAGTTCTTTTAAATCTTCATAATATTGATTGTCAATATCTGTAAGCTTGGCAGTGTGACGCCATTCCTCATTGTATTCTTGTTGATTTAATGACTTTAATTCTTCGGTTGATTCTTTAAGAACATCGGCACGGTCATAGTAACCTTTCTGAAGAATTTTAAGTGTATCACCGGCTTCTTTGTTTGCGGCGTTAATTGCGTCATTATATCTTTTTTCCGCAGCGTCAACATCGGCTTTATGCTCTTTTTCGGAATACTCGGAATCAGTCTGTAACCTTAAATCAAGAAGCGCAACTTCCTCGGTGTACTGCTCATATGCCTTATCAATTACCGCCGTTCTGGTTTC
Source organism: uncultured Ruminococcus sp. (assembly GCA_904393835.1). Taxonomy (GTDB): domain Bacteria; phylum Bacillota; class Clostridia; order Oscillospirales; family Acutalibacteraceae; genus Ruminococcoides. The sequence continues at coordinate 5,044 of CAJFNC010000004.1, forward strand.
TTCGGCAGTATTGGCAATTTTACTTGAACGCTGGGTGTATTCATCAAGTGAAATTCCTGAGGCGTCATTAAGTGCTTTAGCTTGAGTTGTAACCGCACTTTGTTTAGCTTCTTCAAGCGCAAGCTCCTGTTCTGAAAGCTCATGCATCTTTTTAAACAAATCGTCCAACCTTTGAATTTCGCCGTCTGTAAGTTTTCTTCTCTCTTCAGCGGCAGCACTTGCGATTTCGGTGATTTCCTCCTGGACGGAATCCATATTATCCGAGAGAGCTTGCTTATCTTCATCGGAAATTAATATTTTCTCGTTAAAGCCCTCAAAAACACTGCCCGCTTCGTCTATTTTAGAATAAAAATCAGAGAATTTTTCACCAATAATTTCGTATGTTCCGGCAAGATTATCGTTAGCTGTAGCCAGTTCTTCCTGTGCCGTCTTCAGCTCTTGAGCAGCAGTATTGTTATCTCCCATCGTAACAGACAAAAGACCTATGCCTGCAGCCAAGGCAGCAACAGTAGTAATAACAATTCCAAGAGGATTGGCGCTTATAGCAGCATTCCATGCATATTGAGCTGCGGTTGCAAGTGTAATTTCACCCGTCAGAGCACCTACGGCAATTTGTTTAAGCGTAATTGTTCCCAGCGAAGCCGCCTCCGCAAGACTTTCTGCCGTTACAGCAGCGGTATGAGTTGTAATTAAGCCTGTTATCACAGATATGATACTCCAGCTTTTATATGCTGTATATACTGCAGCGACAATTGGCAACAGAACATCAAGATTATCAGCAATAGTATCTATAGCCTTAGCCAATGGCGGCAAAACTGTCTTTGCAAGATTTACGGCTACCTTTGAAAGGTTAGATAATATCGTTTTTACCGTGTTGATTGCTTTTTTTAAACCGCCGTCTTCAAAGGATTTTTTAATAGTCTTTACAGCTTCTTTTACGGGCTTTTGTAACTGTGACGGAAGCAGTTTAATGAGATTATTTACTATCTCTGACACTATGGTTTTTGCCGCCGTTGCAAGCTGTGGCGCAGATTTTGTAATGCCTTTTATGAGTGTTTGAATAATATTTACAGCTGCGGTTGCGAGCTTATCTGAATTATCCGCAATTCCCTCGACAAACGATTCAATAAATTTAATTGCCGCATTTACCATTTTAGGAGCAGCTTCGGCTGCTTTAACGGCAAGTTCACCGAATATGTCACCGACTTCTTCAATCAGCCCGGTCAATCCGTCATCTTTAAAAGCGTCAGTCAATCGGTTAACATATTCAATGCCTTCTTCTGCTGCAGATTTAAGAGGTTCTTTAAATTCTTCATATATTGTAATTCCAAGCGTTTCAAGCGAGCCGCCGAGTTCCTCGACCTTAGACTGGAGATTGTCCTGCATGGTTTTTGCCATTTCAGCAGCTGCTCCGTCACAGTTTTTATATGACTTTGTTAAGCTCTCAAGCCTGCCTTCTTCGCTGTTCATTAAAGACAGCATACCTGACAAAGCTTCCTGTCCGTACAATGTCACTATAGCCTGATTACGCTGCTCATCGGTCATACCTTTAGTAGCGTTTTTGAGCATTTTAGATTGCTCGGCTAAAGACTTCATTTTACCGTCTGAATCGTAAAATTTCAGATTAAGGTCATCCATAACCTGAACCATATCATCAGTCGGTTTTGAAAGTCTTGACAAAGCGCCTCGTAGTGTAGTACCTGCCTGACTGCCCTTAATACCGTTATCAGCCATAATACCGATTGCCGCTGCGGTTTCCTCAAAAGAAATACCCGCAGCCTTTGCAAGCGGAGCAATATATTTCATTGCTTCGCCCGTATCGGCAACAGCTGCGTTTGTGTCGGCTGCATTTTTCGCGAGGACATCGGCAACATGGGAGGCTTCCGAAGCAGCAAGCCCGAAGCCTCTTAAAGTACTTGCCGCAATATCTGAAGAAGAGGCAAGACTTTCACCGGAAGAAGCTGCTAAGTCGAGCATACCGGGCATAGCTTTTGTAATTTCGCTGACGCTAAATCCTGCCGACGCAAGATTTTCCATACCTTCTGCTGCTTCTTTAGCAGAAAACGATGTCTCTGCACCGAGCTCAATTGCCTGCTCTTGAAGCTTTTCGAGGTCTTTTCCCGTAGCACCTGATATTGCCGATACTCTTGACATTGCCGCCTCAAACTCGGAGCCTACTTTTATAGACGCTGTACCTCCGGCGGCAATACCTGCGGTAACAGCGGCAAAAGTTTTAGTCATAACAGATACGCCTGTACTTGCAATTGACTTCATTTTCTCTATGCCGCTGTTAAAACCGCCTGTATCTATTTTAGTGTCAATTTTAATAGAGCCGTCATATGCCAATTCTCTCACCACCTTTGTTGAGAGGTCATCGGCACATAATGGCTCTACCTGACCTTATTTATTATTGATAATGATTTCAAACTTTTTCTTGCAATTTCGCCCTTTGCAGTAAACAAAAACGCCCCTACACTTTGACTTTTCATCAAAGTATATGGGCATTTGGTATCCGCAATAAGGACATTTAACTTTTATTTTGTTTTTCATTATAAACGTATCCCAATCACTCGAATGTTATCCTTAATAGTTTCTGTGATCCTCACCGTTTCTCCGTCATAGTCAATTTCATCCACCATATAATGCGCGAGAATATCAATTTGATCGTCAAATGGGATATTAAATATTTCTGATTGAAGTGCTTGTTGAAGGACGTAATAACATTCATCCTCACTTCCATCTGTCACAAATGAAAGTGTAATGTTATTACCATAATCACTAAAACCAATATGAATATCAATATCCTCTGATCCGAACGTTTCAAGGAAAGCTATTGTATCGTCAACGGATTCAACCTCAAAACTTACATCATTGATAGAAAAATCAGTTGCAATTTTATTTGCAAACTCATTATTTGTCATACTATTTATATCAACAGTGTTAGACTGAGTTTCATCTTCGACTGATTCCTCAGTTGACTCAACTATAGCTTCCAATGAGGTAGTAGAAGTGCTTAAATCCGCTGAATTTTGCTTTGTATTACAAGAACAGCACATAATCGCCACCAATAATACACTTAAAACTGATAAAACTTTTTTCATTTGCATCACCTCGTGAATTAATATAACTATATACAAAATTATATAAAAATCACAGCAGATTGTCAATTGGTTTCCCAGTGATTAATGCGTCCTCAATAGCAGTAATTCTCTGCAACTCTTCTTTTTTGACGGGCAACTTATAATGCTTTTTCATTTTCTGATAAAAGGCTTTTTGTGATGCTGTCATTTTAGAAGATATTTCAACTGAGCGATACCCCATAATCTTAACGAACTCGGTATTCTCAGACAATGAAAGCATTAGAGCGTGAAACTTCCACCAGTGCAGATTAGCGCAGTTGAGATCAATATGGTACTGCTCCATAAACGCCGCACATATATAACCGTCATCATAATCATAATCAAAAATTTTCTTTGACGATGGGGTTCCGCCTTTTTGTTCCTGCTTTCCACACTTTCCACACCGGTAAAACCACAAAATTTGCTCTGTGGTCTCTTCATCAGCACAGCTTGGCGGCAAGGAAGACTTAAAAATCAGTTTTTCAATATCGACAAAAGACGGATTTCCTTCTGACAAAAGTATCTCAAATTTCAGCCAAACTCGAAAATCGGTTTTGATTTCATATTCCGTCCCGGCAATAATTAAACTTTCCGGGACGGAATTTAGCAGCATATTCATCAGTTATTATTGACAAGATGCGGTCGATTGTTATATTGCTTTTTCTTTTTACCTTTGCTCTGATTTCTTCGCTGCTGACGGTTACCGCCGTATTTAAGTTTGATTTGTTCAGCAGTTTTCTTATCGAGCTTATTAACCTCTATAGTAACAGCTTCATAGGCGTTAAGACAGGTCATAAGATTGACCGATTCACCAAATACTTTTTTAGCTGTTCCATCGCCGAAAACTGAATTAAAAAACTCAAATACAGCTTCACATTCCGCTCTTATAAGTTGAGATCTGCGGCTACCGTTAAGATCGAGATTTTTCATTGATTCGGCAACCTTGTCGTGAGCTGCTTCGTAACGCTCCATTTGTACAGCATCAGATACATCAATATCGGGAAGGTCAACATTATTAATAATCATTATGCGTCCTCCGTTCCAGCAGTAAACGTTTTTGTTGATGTGTCAAATGTGCCCTCGACGGGGTCGCCTTTGGCAAGGAAGTTGCCCGTACATCCCATTTCACCGTCATCGTTGGTGAATGAAGCTACTTCAATTGCAACTTTAAACTGACGTGCGTGATATGATGTGCCGCTTGAGCCTTCTTTCTGATCAAGGTCAACAACAACATAATCGGTTTCTGCGTCCTCACCGACGAGTTGCTTTTCGCCGATATTAACAATGAAATTGATAGCTTCTTGCTCACGGATCTGATCAATATCAAAAGCGGTGCTCCAATCATATCCGCTTATTGATTTTGTTGCCGATTTGTCGCAAACATATTTGCGGCTTTTTGTTTGAGCAGACGGATTTTCATCGAGTGTTTTTGCTCCGACGCCCATAAGCGCATATGCATCTGTTTCACCGTTGCCGCAGTTTAAGTAGTTAGCCTGATTTCTCCTCTGTCTTATAACTTCAGACATTTAATTTACCTCCTGTGTTTTAATATAAAATAGCCGGCACTGTATTTGATAACGTGCCGTTTTTGTATCATTATCCATAACATAGCCGGAAGACAATACCTTGACCGACTGTGCAGTACAGCCTTCTGGAAGTTCCGGAAGCGTGCCGTTGACATTTTGCGCCGCAATCCAATCTTCAATTCGCTCATAAAATTCGAGATTAGCCATATTGAGTACTTCATCGGAGCTGTAATGTTCACGCCCTGCAAAGATAAAAAGATACTGACATTTTGCCGAGCCGTCAACATATACCTTTACGACAGGATTGCATGGAACAACCTCGAGGCAGTAATTCTCAGGTTCCTCATCAAGATAATCAACGTTAAGCTCGTTTTCTGAATTGAGAATTTCGGAATCAGCAAACCATTTAAACAATGATTTTATAATAGTTTTGCTTGCCATTATTTTCCTCCTGCTTTTTCTTTCGCGGTTTTTAAAATATCCTGCAAATGATCGGCTTTCATACGCTCAAACCAAAACTTACCACGTAAGCCTCCTTTTGTAGTACCTTGCTTGCCTTTGCCTGCATTATTATAATAATTTATGTTTGCGTAAACAGCATTGTAAATAACTTCGCCGCTGCCTATTTTTGTAGCTAAAATACCGCTTTTTTTAAGAAAGCCGGTACGAAACGGCACATAAGGGTCACAGCGGCGAAGCACTTCACTGTCAACAGCCCGTTGAACTTTTCCGAGCGGTTCAAGACCACGGTCTTTAAGCATCGTTTCGGTAGTATTAAACATGCATTTAATAATCATTTAACCACCAGCTTTATGTGTTGAGAAAAAGGGGATGAACTTAAATTTTCGGTAACGGAAATAATTTCAAGCGCATCAAAATTTTTGATTATGTCAGCGGAGCTTGAAACCTCACAGTCGACAGTTCCTTTAACGATATAATCACCCTTTTTGAGTGTAAAGCAGTTAATGGCTTCTTCAACAGGCAAAGCCTTAAAGGTCGCTTTGTCAACGTAATGAGAAAGAGCAGCGGCAGGAATACGAACAACATACTCATCTGCACGTTTAACTTCCTTTTCTCCGATAATCAGCTGATCTGTCCCGTGAAAATTAACGTCCAAAAGATTGTGCTTGCTCCAAACTTTTTCACGTCCGATCTGCTTACTGCAAAAAAGAGTAATATCTGTGTGATTAGTGAAACATATCAGCATACCCCCTGATAAAGCAATCCCGTACCGCTAAGCTCCTGATTTATAGCTGCAAGCATAGCATTTTGTTCCCTGTGCTTCAGCTCATCAGCATCATAGTCCTTATAAGTAACGCTGTAGCCGTCAGTATTCTCAGATTTCACACCCTGCGGAACATTTGCGATACTTGAACGGATTTCATATGCAGCTTCTGCTGCGGCACATACTGCGTTTTTTACTTCGTCAGTCACTTCGCTAATACGATGCTGGGTAACGTAATTAACCAGTCTTTCTGCTTTTGCCGAATACTGATAAAACTCCAAGGCAGGTATCAGAGTACCTGCCCAAGAGTCAGTATAATAGGAATAATCTGCAAACATTTTTAAGACACCTTAATATTACGGAACACACCACATTTCGTAGTGTTCTTCAGAGCAACGGCAGCAACCATTTCAACCTCAGCTTTCTTAACAGCTCCGGGAGCACTAAGATCCGGCATATAAGCTTTAATGATTGATGAACCCGAAAGAGATACACCATGAAATGCATCAAGACCGAGCTGTACAGCGTAGAGGTCAGTAAGTCCCGTTATCTTTGAAGATGATTCACCTGTTTCGTAGATTGGCACGCAAGGAACGGTTGAACTGCCGTTATAATAGTTGCCCATATCATAAAAAATGATATCATCATATCCTTGTGCGGTTTTACCGAAAGCGTCCTCTGTTTTGGTTATGTAACCGGCACGAAAAGCAATACTCTTTAGCTTTGCAATAATCTTGCTGTTACCAAGGAACATTGCAGGCTTTCCGTCAAGACCCGATAAAAATTCATTGAGCATGTCAATCATTGATTTGTAGTTTGTGTCAAGATTCGCACTGGTGGAAAGATCAATTACAACCTTATCGGAACCTGCGTTATACTCTGTGCTCGTACCTTTTAGCAAAGTGGTAAGACCGTCAAAATCCTTTGTATTGTTCGTTTTAGAGCCATTGATACATGTATATTGAAAATGGTTCTTAGTAGCAATGGTTTTCTGTTCAAGCTGAAAGCTGATCTCATCCTCTGTGGCTGCCTGAATAACACGGTCAACCTCTGCTGCACCACCAAAGATTTTTAGGTCAACCGACTTTTTAACCTTTTTAGCTTCATTTGCAGTATATTCGCTGTTAATAGCTCTGCCTGCAGCCGTTGACGGTGTTTGCAGCTGTAAATATCCGTATGTTAATGTGCTGCCGCCTGTTCCGGGAGAAACGGCATCGTCAAATGTTAATTCATCCATGAACATAGAACCACGGCGCAAGGTATCAATAACCTCCTGCGAAACCTTGTCGGCTCTGCCAACGCTTGCTTCTTCTAATGTAATAGGCATAATGTTTGTCCTCCTTAATTATTGTAAAAATCGTGGACGGCGTTTTTAATGCCGCCCTTTTTAGTTTTCTTTGCTCCGGGTGTGGGAGCGCCAAGATTAAGTTTAGGTTCAGTCTTTTCCTCAGATTTAAACAGAAACGGCTTTTCGGCCTTGAGCTTTTCAAGCTGTTCATCAAGCCCTGTGATTGCTCCGTCCTCGCTCTGTGTGATTGTTGACATATCAAGGTTGGCTTTAACAGAGACAACATCTGCTGCACCCGAATCTGCGATTGCTTTTTCAACTGCCTGCTCAAATTTATAGTCATTGAGCTTTTTTTCTCCGTCAGCCTGCGCCTGTTCGAGCTTCGACTTCCATTCCGGATCATAATCGGCAAGGTTAGCATTAGCTGTTTTAAGCTGCTTTGAGAGATCATCGTATTTGTTCTTGTCAACATACTGACCGCCGGCAAGGTTACCTAACTTAACATCAGCTGACTGATTGACCTTTTCTGCAAACTGCTCAAATGTAAGAGCTTCGCCGCCGAAAATATTTTTGAGCATTTCCATAAGCTCCATAGGGTTTACCTCCTGTGTTTTTTAAATTTTGCAATTGTGTGTTAGCATTTAAAGGTCTGCTTGACCATGCGTTTAAAGCTCCGCCGAGCATTGTCGATGTTTTAAGCTCTCCGACAAGAGCAATATTAAAAGCCCCCGAAAATCGGGAGCTTTTAATCTAAAAAATATGAAATTGCAGGCAAAAGGAAAAGGAGTATTTGAAATACCCCTTTAAAGCCCGTTTAATTTCGTTTAATTTGAATTTAATTGTATTTACGGTATAAGTTTACCTTTTGAATAGAAAATGCGAAATAAGACAAAAAACAACGTATTTAATATATTATTAGATTTTCCGAAATATCATTTAAACATTTCCCGTCAATAATTTTTGCAGACATCAGTTCTTCAATGCTACTAAATTCAAAAACATTGTTTTGTGTACCAATTTCAAATTTTTTTACATTAAAAGGATTAATGCAATATTCTTTGTTATTATAAGAGAATATAATATCTTGAGTAAATGAAAGAATTAGTTTTTTTAACTTACTTTTATTCATAATATATCTTTATTCTCCTTTCTTTGTTTATCATTAAGTTCATGGGTTGTGCGTTCAACAATTTTGTCCTCATCTTCATTCCAAATAAAATCATGAGAATGTTCTCCATTTTTTCCATATGGATGCTGATTAGGTTTATTGTGATGAGAGGAATGTACTTGATTTGAAAGTAAAGCCTTTTCATTATAAAAAGTTCTGTCAATTTGTTCCATTCCGTTTTTATAAATTGTTTTCGTTTCAACTACGGCATAAGGCTTATATTTCTTTGGAATATTATTTTGTTTCCTATCAGTCCAATCATCCGTAACAACTATACTTCCATCTTTATTATAATGATATTTAGTGTATTTTTCAAGTTCTTTCTTATTAGACCAAACAGCTTTTTGAGCTGTACTTCTGCTAAATCCTGTAACCTGTGTCCGTGAATTGTCCGGCAGTAAATTCGTTTTTCTGCAAAACGTATTCAGTTCCGCTTCCTGACGTTTAAGTTTCTTTGAATGCGAATTAAATTCCTTTTGAAGATTTTTTAAAAGCTTCTCATCGGAAAGATTGTTCAAAGCTTCATCACAAGCGGCAAGCGTTCGCTTTGTCTTTCTGATTTTGCGTTCGAACGCTCTTTGATGTTGTTCCGCTTCATAGAGCGTGTGCATTGAACCGTCGGGAAATTTTATGTTTTTCGCATCAAGCTCTTTTAAATCTTTTTCGGAGTACATCTTTGTTGAGCCCTCAAAGTACGGATACCAGTCATGTCGGCAGTTCCAACCCTTGAAGCCGCTGCCTGTACCGTAACCAATGTCAGACAAGGAAAGATAACCTTTGCGACCGCTCAGGCTTACTATTCGCCCCTGCCAAAGAGCATGGGAAGGACGTGCTCCTGCATGAGCCGTTATTTCCATAAGATCACAGCCAAGTTCACGGGCATTTGCAAGGCAAATTTCGCCAGTTGTCTGAGATATACCTGTCATAACGTTTCTTCGAACTGCAACATCAAGCCTGTCTCGATGACCGGACGGATATAAAACAAATGCTCCGTCAGCGGCAACTTGCTTTATTGCATCAATAATTGCCTGTTGTGGGGAAAAAGCCCCGCTTTCGGCTTTTAACTCTGCAAGCGAACACGCATTTATAAAGCCTGTCTGTGAGGTTACAGCTGTTGTTCGTGTCAGATTGCTTATATTCCCTGAAGTTTTCTTATAACCCGCCTCGAGCATTTGCATTTGAGAGGCGGAAACCTTTATTGATTTAGGATTCAAACCGTTTGCACGATAAATTTCATTATCATACTCTGTTGCAATTATAGATGCATCCTCAAACAGCTTTTTGAGCTGTTCTTCGGTTTTACCTGTAAATTTCGATAAACTTAAAAGTATATCGGAATTTAGTACTCCGAGCTGTTGCATTGCATTAAGCTGTAATTTTCCTGTATCGGTTATAATACCCGTCTTACTTATTCGCCTTGCAACATCCCTGATTATTTCTTCCTCAAGTTGTGAATAGAGCTTCAAAATATCATCGGCACAGTGAGCAAGCTGGTCTGGGGTCAGCATTAAGTGCCACCTCCGCCGAACAAGCCGCCGCTTTCAGGCAACATTTCCTGCGCTTGGTCTTCATCCACACCGTAACGCCACTTGAGATAGTCGGTTTTCTTACGCACTCCGCTGTTGACTTCATTAAGCTGTATAGCCTGTTCCTTGTCCTTGTCCTCTAATACGCCGTCACCCCAATTGAAGCTGATTTCGTATTCGCCGGGTGGAGCAAGATTACAAACCGAAGTCATAACATCACAAGCATATATGTAGTCCTTAAGAACAGATTCTAAAGAAGTCTGCATATCGTTAACAGCAGTATAGCTGCGTTGCTTTGAAGCCTTGATTTCCTCAGCAGTCTTATCAACATTTTGCGGATTTGAAAGTGTTCCGTAGGCAAGAGAACAGTTAAATTCAATTTGCCTTTTAATTTCATTCATTCCTCTTGCATAGGCTTCGTCACGTAAATTAGGATTATAAACATTGTAAAAGGCTTTGCCTTCGTCATCTGCGAATATGTTAAACTTACGAAACAAGCGTTCTCTTGTTTCGGGCATTTCAAATTTGCCGGTATTTTTACCGTCAACCGATGAGCTTTTTCGCAGTACATCCTCACCGGCATGAATTGCTAGTTCACCGCCTTTATATTCCCATAGATACCTATCCCACTGCATATCGGCTTCCTTAAGTTGTTTTAATGCTCTGCTGTAAACCGAAACACCGAGCGGACTGTCCTTGTCAATTTGATTCGCAAACGGTACTCTCCAGAACGTAAAAAGCGGACGGTCAACATTTTCTATTCTGATAGTCGGTTCAAGTCCGCTCCATATATCAAATTTTTGGGGGTCTGTTTCCTGTCCGAGCGAATCATAAGAGCGTGATACAAAAAAGTGACTTTCAATCGTGTGACTGCGTGTTTCGTAGTTAAAGACCTGTTTTTCAAGGCGAGTGTAATACCATTCGCCCTTGCACTGCTGGTCAATAAAAATTGCGCCGGTAATATGCTCACTGTCGTAATGTATCGGTATGAAATTATCCTGCGTTATACAGTCGGGCAGGATAACGCCGTTTTTAACGTAAGGCTTGAATACTATACCTCCAACGGCACAGCCTGCTTCAAGCTTTATTCTTAATACATTTTTCAAACGTTCATACTGTTTTTGCAAAAAATCTGCACGTTCAGAGCCTGTTATTTCCGACTCGAACTCAACCATAATAAGTCTAGCAAACTCCGAGGCTACGGAAGCACCGAGGTTTAACGTTTTACTGTGACAATCCTGTTTCCAAAACGGTTCATCGTGATAAATTCCGAGCCAATCATCCATAGCGTCGTCCATATTTTCATAGAGGTAGCTGTCGTTTATCTCTTCAGGAAACAACTTTTTTGCGAGGTTTCGCAGCCAGTCTGATATGATAAATGATCTTTTTATTCTTCTCAATCGGTGTTCCACCCCTTATACTTAAATTTCCTTTTTAATATTGTGAAACAAAAATAGCGTATATCGTCCATTGCATGGTCATTTTCCTTAATAACCTTGTCCTCTTCTGATTTATCGTCCCAACGGTACATTCCGAATTCTTCCTGCGATGCTTTGCAATCAGCTCCGATTTTTACAAGCCCGTTTTTAAGCATTTGCCCTGTAGTTCTGATACCGTTTATAACGTCATTCTTTGCATTTTTTGTAAAAAACTTTCCGTGCCTGCGGATAGTTTCTTTAAAAGAAGCAGCGGAAGGATCGACAACAACATATTCTATATAATGATCTCCTGCGAGCTTTTCTAATTCAGCGTAGTGTTCTTCATCGGTGCGCTGGTATCCTTTTTCACGGCTGTTGTAGTAAGATTCCTTGACTCGGATTGCCTCTTTGTCTGTTACGCACCACAGCCCCATAGAACAGGGATTTATCGTGCCGTAATCGACACTTATATACCATTCACCCTTTAGGTCGCTTTCCTTGCCATGCCACAGATTTTCTTGGATATTATCGTTAAAATCTTGATAAACAAGTCCTTCGGCAATAACCCACTCTCCTAGGATGAAACGACGGTAGAAAGTACCAACATACAAACTGTAGTAACGCTGCTTGACTTTTTCGGATAAACTGAGGTTATCGTCCATAAGGAACTTAAGCCGCAGAGCGTGCTTTTCTTTAGCCTTTAAAATCCATTCTTTGTAAAACCAGTGATTAGGATTATCGGGGTTGCAGTTAAACCAAAACCGTGCACCCTCAGCAGAGCAACGGGCAAGACCCTGCTCAACAAAAGAGCGTGGCATAAGAGCCACCTCATCAAAAAGAATTCCGGCAAGCGTGACACCTTGAATCAAATCCTGTGAGCTTTCATCTTTGCCTCCGAAAATATAAAAGCTGTTTGTGTTGCCGTTTTTGCTGATTGTCAGCAGATTTTCGCTGCGCTTGTCTTTGATATTATAGCGACCGCTCATCATATTTATAAGCGGTTTTATAACATTGCGGCGACACGAGCCTACTGTTTTACCGCATATAGCAAAATTGCAATCACTGAAATTGGTCATTGCCCATATCAGAAAAGATATGCTCATACTGACGGTTTTACCCGAACGGACAGATCCGTCTGCAATAACGGCATCGTATTTGTCTTTAATTCCGTCAACTTTCCACCAGCTCAATACTTTAAGCTGCTTTTTGGAAAAAGGCTTAAATTTCATCTGCAAAAGCCTCCTTACCTGCTCCTGCAAGAGCTTCAATAAGTCCGTCGTCAGATTCGACAACAGTTTCGGGTTTAAAGTACTCCGCATAAAGTCGTATTGCCTGTGTGTCACCTGCAAGACATTTTTTCAGAAGTGCTTCTCGGACAGATGTCAGCTCACTTTTTTCGTATTTTTCTAACAGAGCGTTTAACTTCTTGCGAAAGTCCCTTGACTTAATCACTCCATATAAAATAGTCAGGGACTTTAAATCCTCAACAATATTAAATTCCTGTTTTGTATTTGTATCCTTGAGCAGCTTCTCAAGTTTTGACAGTTTGTCCATTTTAGCACCTCACTTCAAAAATAAAAACACCCATTAAAGGGTGCTTAAATGTAAATTAAAATATATTAAAACAGCGGCCAGCATATCAAAAAACACAACTATAATTACAAATATAAAGGAGGAGGGCACAATCCGCTGTTTTAATATATGGCTTCGCCATCCGCTAACTTATGTTATCTGTTATCGGTAATTATTTTATAACAGCCTTTCATCAAGCGGAGACGAATCAATCCTCTGTCTGTTCCGGCGTTTGTTCAGTATTCTCAATAAAGGATACTTTTATTTCTTTTTCTTCATTTGCAACAGTGACTTTGACCGTTGCCTTCTTGTACCTTCTTTCAACTTTAATAATTTCATCTGCGTAGTCGGCTAAAAATCCGCTTACAACCTCATAGCTGTTGTCATCTTTGAATCTCAGTACAGACGGGTCTGCAAGCATTTCCGAAAGTCTTAAGATAAACTCTGTTTCGTCCTCGCTTAACGGAGTAGGATTTTGACCTCCGCCGAGGATTTTTATAATTCCTTTAATGCCGCTCATCGCATAGTACTTAGACCAGTTATAATTCATATATACAAAAACATAACCGGTGAAAACTACGTAAATCTGTTGCGTCCATTTTCCGCCTTTACGGATAACTCTGTTTTCGGTAGGAGTTACAGCCGAAAATCCTCTTTTTCTCAGCTGTTTTGCTATATCAATCTCGCTTCCTGTTCTGACGTTGAGTACATACCATTTATGATTATTCATCATTGTGATTCCTCCCTTGCCTTCTGCTTCAGCTTATTGATCTCATCCATGAGCTCGTTATATAAGCGTGGATTATTTTTCTTAATTGTGTCATACAGCAAGCTTTGATTTTCCTCAAGTGCAATCTGCTTATCGGATTTTACTGCTGTATCAGATTTCCTCTTATAAGCAACTGCCCTGCACAAAGCTGTAGCTTGTCTTAGAAGCTTTTCGGGAGAGATGCTGTCAAGATCCAAATCGCCGAGCTGGGATACTGCATCAAAAACTTTCTGCGATGCCATTCTCAGTATAGCCTCAGCAGGATCTAAGTCGGGATAGCGTTCTGTTTCTGTCAGAATCATTCTGAAATTTTCCTGTGCAATACGAAGCTGTTGTGCGTTGGCAAGAAATCGCTGCGCATATCTGCTGACCGCTGCCTGCGAAAGTTTTTCGCCGTTATCGGCAAGATACGAAACAATTTTACGGTAACTTTGACCGCTTACAAGCATTTGATCTACAGTATCTTTAAGATCAGGCGGCAGTTTATCAATTTTACCTACTGCTCTTCGATTACGGCTCATATCACACCTCAACCGAGTTGTCAACTATCTTGCCCTCAAGAAGCTTAATTCCTTTTTGCGAAAGCTTTGCCTCAAGAAGTTCATAGGACACGTCAGCAATGTCAGCAGGTTCTTTTGATTTGATATGTCTAAGCAAAATATATTCAGATAAAAACAGATAATTGACTGACGATAAAAAATCGTGCTCAGAAATATCTGAAAGAGCGTACTTCACTTCTTCAAGTTTTTCGTAACCAATACGCATAATATTGATTGTCCTTAAAACTTTGCCGTTGTTTTCAACGAAACGTTTGGCTTTGACCGCCTGCATATATTCCTGTGCACCATCAATTATCATTGTTACATCCTCCTTTGATAAGTTCCAAAATTAATTTATTTTGATTTTTTATTTCTTCCTTCACTTCATTAATCGAAGCGTAATAATCTTTTTTGGTAAGGCAAGTATCCTTAATCTGATCAACATCAGTCTGCAATTTAGCAATAGCTTTATTTGTGTCGGTTTTGACATCTTTCAGTTCTGTTTTAGTTACATAGGAAAGTTGAATTTCTTTAATTTCTTTGTCGTGCCTGTCAGTCTGATTTATTGTCCTTTTAAGAAAAAAACCGATTATAGCAATTGCACCTGTTATTATAATTCCGAACAGCCACCAAGTATCCGCCGTAAAATTCATATTTAGATTTACTCCAAAAAATAAGGTATTATTAAGTCTGTAACTTAATAATACCTTATAATTGTGAACTGTCGTAGTGGAAATATTTCCTTTATATTGTAGCAAATTTATTTAATATCATCATCCCATAATGTGAGTTGTCCTTCAAGAGGATGCGAACGCATATCGTCAATTAAATCAGAGCAAAGAATTCTGACATAACGCTCAGATAAATCATATTCTTTCGCAAGCTGAGCACTATTATTCCCGTCAAATTTTGCTCTTATTTCAGCGTTGCGCTGTACCTTAATCAATTCACTGTATTTTTGGATATAGATAGTGTCACCGCCAAAAATTTTAGTTAAAGCGATATAGTTGTCAATTCCAATTACCTCTGCAATATCTCTCTGCACTCCGTAAAGATCTTGCAATCTAATTTTCTTATTTTCCGACACCGTCCTTCCTCCTTTGGGCGTTTGCCACATATTTTTTTAGCTTTTCAATTAAATTTGAGCCTTGCTCAAAAGTTAACCAGCGAAACGGCTGTTTTGAAAAACAATCAATATGTAATTCTTTTTTTATGATACCGCAAAGCCTATCTCCGAGCTTTGCGGAGGAAGGCTCTGCGTCAAGTTCCTCAAGTTGGTACATCAACCTCCATACCTTACGCCGCTGACCGTCTGACATTTTACCTCGACCGCTGTCCTCATATTTTTTAGTCTTGTAAGGCTTGCGTGGCGGTTCATCAAGGCTTTGCAGTTTCAATCGCTCTGCGAGCTCTTTTATTACTGCCTTGTACTCCTGCTCAGTAAGCTCTCTGATACTGCTTTTTTCCGTCATACCATAAACAAGCTCATGCAGGAGATCATTTTTATTTTTGCTATCAACAAGACCGAGCCTTGCACCCATAGCGTATATTCGTTGAGTTTGCTGTGGCTTTAACAAACTAAATCACCTCAGCTTAACGAAATTTTTGTGCTATCCTCGACTACAAATGCGGACTGAATTTTCATCAGAATATCATCTATCTGCACTTCATCGGTAATGCCATTGAGAGTAAGTAGGTTACAAAAGTCCTGCCAAACAGCAGCCTCAGCTATCAGATAAGCATATTCTTTTGCGTCGTCTTCCGATAAATCCGTAAACTTCAGAATGTTATCAACGTCTTTTTCATAATTAATACCCTTGCATTTTTTAAGAAGCTGTTTGCGCTCCTCATCGCTAACGCCGACCATTTGTTCTACAACTTCTTTAATTGTCGCTCTGATAAAATTCCCCTTATATAAGCCTATGAGCATTCTTTTTGCCGGAGCTGACAATGTATAATCCGTTTTTTCGGTCACGGCATCCTTATAAGCTTTGCCGAAAATAAACGGCAGGAAGGAGTTGTATGTAACCTTAAGGCTTTCAGCTGTTACAGCTGTCAGGTCAAAAATATTACCTTTATAGCGAATGCTTTTATACTTCGTGTTCTCAAGGTCAGCGGAGCATTGTTTAATGATTTCCGCCTCCAGCTTGTCCTTGCGCTCCTTGAGCTTGCCCATATCGGCTTTAATTGACGCCAGCTCCTCAATTTGTTGCTTTAAGTCAGTCATTTGTTTTATCCACCTTTGTAAGAATTTTTTCTGCACAATCCGTGCAAATCACAATGTTTTCTACATTGATAAGATGTTCAGGCGAACCGCAGAAGCGGCAACAGGGAATAGCAGGCTTTATTATGATGCTGCCGTCGGATTGAGTTTCGATATCAACTGCATTTCCCGGGAATAAACCCACCTCTGCTCTGACCTGTTTTGGCAGTGTGAGAGCGCCGTTTTTACATATTCGTTTTGAAGTTTTCATCTTTTTACCTCCTGTGAAATATTATAGAAGTTATATGTCCTCACTCTGCATTTGCACGGGCTTGTGACCGTTCCGTATGGAGCTGCATTAAGGACGGGGAATTATCCCCGTGAATTCTCTTTCCGAATTTTCGACAAAGTCCTCACAAAGCTAGTGCAACAAGAGTTTGCTGCATATGTGCCGTGTCTTTCTTCAAGCTCAGAAAATATGCTTTCCAAGCCGACACCAACTTTTGCTAATACATCTACAGTGTTACCGTAAAACATAGCCTCTGTCCCATAAATCATAAATACCGAGTCTTTTTTTGTAATACTTTCTTTAATTTTATCTATTGCATCTTCAAGCAACGCAGCTTCAATTTGTTCATTTCCAAAACTATTAATTTTAACCATTGTTATCCCTCCGAAATTTCTATACTTTTATTATTCATTTCAAAATGCTTTTTCATAGCTTTAAAGCTTGTCCATGCTGAAGAATAAACATCATACGTAGCCATTTGCTTATATTTTTGAATTTCATTTTTACTTTTAATGCCCATTTTTTTAAGCTCATTAGTATTGGTTAAACAACGTTTTTTACGAGGAAAAAACCTTCTGCGCTCTTCGCAATCTTCTGCCAGCCACTTGCCGCAAAACTTGCCGTTTACATAAACTACGATAGCGTTGCGAAACTGTGAAACCTGTCTGAGTGCTAATGAAACTTCGTAATCATCAATTTTGAGCTTAACTATAGGGCTTAATACATTCTGTAGCTTTTCATCAATCTGTTTCCACTGTTCAGTCGTCATTTTATGATCCTCTTCTTAAATAAACTGCAAAAGTCGTTATATCTCAACCCGGATCGGTTCAGCTCGTGACAACGACCCGAATTAGGAAACACTGTGCTTTTGCTGTAATTAATACAATTTTTACAAACCATTTCTGTACAGATATGCATAGATATAACCTTTTTGCTCCTATCGTCATTTGCGTGAATTATCACTTTTTCGCCTCCTTAGATTTATTTTTCGCCACTCATCTCGTAGAACCCAACCAAACCAAACAAGTAATATTACCATAGGTATAAAGAATATTTCTCCGCCTACTGTGGCGTTACGCCAACGCAATTGTAATATCGCCTCGTGTGACATTAAACCAACAAAAAAACCGGTAAGTAAAAGCATTACTATCTTTTTCTTTTTCATAAATAAGCCCTCCTTAAAACACTTTGAGTTTCATCGCTTTAGCCATTGCAAGAAGTCCTTCATATGTAATGTTACCGTTGTCGACAGCATTAGAAAAAACATTGCTTGCTCCTCTGATTCCTTGCTCCGAACGTGCGATACCGAGAATAAAACCTTTTGCTTTTTCGTCATCTGCAATTGCCGGAAATAATAAGGCTATATCATTATTTGTAATTGCCGTAGTGTGACGAATTTCAGTAAGCTTCGTTCTGTTGCGAATCTGAGCAAAGGCTTCTTTACTTTTTCCTGTATTGGTAACGGTCTCAATATTCCCGACAAGGCAAATACCAAGCAAAGGGTTACTGTCAAAGAAAGCTCTGATTGCTTCAATTGTTTTAATCGGTAAGTGCTGGGCTTCATCAATAATCAAAACCTTGCGTTCGCCGGCAAAAGAATCCGATAATCTCATCCACATTTCGTCTTTACGACCTGTTGCAGTAATTTTTTGTACCCTGCACAGCAGTTTTAAAAATGCGTTAAGCGTGACAAGACAGGGATTAACGGTGACGTAAATTGCCGATGAAGGATAATCTTCGGCATACTTTTTACAAGCCATGGTCTTTCCAATACCTGCGTCGCCACATTCAATGGCAAGACCGCCCTTCAAATGACATAAACGGATAGTTTCGTATACGCTTTCACTTATGCTGGTTGGTTGGTATTTACCGCTTACAACTGCGCTTTTCAGATTCTCGGCAGCGTTCTTATTTGAGAACGCTTCTGATAACGAGGATTCAAACTTTTCCAAATCGCCCTTAAAATCACCTTTAAGATAAGTGGATATGTAAGCAGGTGACCAACCGAGAGCTTTAGCCGCTTTATTCTGTGAGTTGTCACAGTCTCTTTTGATATAATCCCTAAGCATTCGCTGTAATTCAGGATTTACTGACATTTTTATTCCTCCCTTTGTTCGATATTTTTTATCATTTTTGCTTTGTCAATCTTGACTATATTGTTCTGACCGACTGCTTTCTGCATTTTTGCATGCTCTTCATCGGCACGATGGACTGATATAACCTTAGGATTAAATTCCTCTGCATTAGCTTTATTTTCTTGTGCAGCAGCAAGTACAAGCTCAAGCGCTGTTTTCTTTCCGAGACTTGTAATTGCTGTCGCTTTAAGCTCCTGCTTTGTGAGTTTCTCAAGACTATTAACCTTACGCAATGCTTGTCCGACAGCTTCTTTGGAAGAACCATATGTTAGCACCGCATCATTATCGACAGGGGCGGTCATAATATAGTTATCTTCAAGGTCATATATTCTTACGGTTGATATATCTTCAGGGTCATATCTGCAATAAACAGATTCACCTAAATGATTGAGTATAAGCTCATCATTATAATAATCAATCTTTTGTCCGGCGATTGTGAGATGAACTCCACGTCTGCCGACCTTCTGACTTCTGGTACTTCTCATCAGCATAAGGTTGAGATCAAGCTCCGAAGCCGTTCTCTTTTCATGCAAATTCTCTTTATACACCTGTATGCGTGTTTTACCGTTATCAGAAGAAACAGCACCCGAATAAGGTTTCTCATTCATATAGTAGGTGAGAATATCCTCAACAGCTTGCGTAAATTCATAATCCGTCGGAATATTATCTGAGTTCTTAACAATTTGCTTCAGCCGTTCGGGTCGTTCAACAACATTGCCTCCGGTGTAGGTCGGAAACAATCTCGAAAGTCTGTCTTTGACGTCACGAAATCTTCGTTCAATAATTTTCGCCTTTGCATTTCTGACGATAGCGTTTGTCATTTTTATGCCGAGCCGTTCAAATACAGGCGGCGGAGTAAATTTATCTTTTGTGCTTTTCTTTTGCCTGTGTCCAAGTCCGCCAACATCAAATGTCAAAAATTCACGTCCGTTATCAACATATATGTTTTGAGGTATTCCGTACTTCAAAATTCCCTTGCGAAGTGCTATGAGCGTAGCCTGGGATGAAGGGGCGTCTGTTACATAGCAGCCTGTAAATATGCCGCTGCGAGCGTCAAAAAATGCTGTGAGATATAGTCTGTGCAACTTCCCGTTTTCGCCTTTGGTCTGAACATCAAAAGTGTGGTTATCTGCAATCCACCATTCGTTACTGAGCATACCTTCGTACGTTCTGCGAATATATGGAGCACATCTATCCCTAAAGGCTTTAATTCCTTGACGTCCCATAACCTCAAGGGGTTTAGGAATAGCAGTCTGTACTTTACGATAAAAGCTTGCATATGACGGCAGTGGTAAATATTGAGGAGCTTCTGCTTTTAGCCACATTTCAGTGTACTCATAACACGCCTTAATCGGATGCTGAGCTTCATCAAGATAAAAGCTTAAGAAACATTCCCACACAACATCGGGAATTGAAGAAGTACCTTTTTTCCAGCTTCCCCTGTTGTCAATTAATCCGGCTAAATCATCAGCCTTTAAAGCCGCTTTTTTCCGGTATAAAATACCTTTTGAAATATTCAGCTCAGGGTTAGCAATCTTTTGAAGCTGGACGAATTTATCTGTTGCTGGGATTTTCTGCAACTTTGATTTTGCACAATATTCGTCCCACGCTTTAATAATGCGTATCCACTCGGCAATCTCATCACGTTGCTCTGCTGTAAACTCCTCAAATTCCTTATGAGGATGATGCGCTTTCGATTTTCGTTCGGCAAGCAACTCCTCCGGGAGTTCTAAGCTGTGGGATTTATAATATTTGAGCTGTTCTTGTGTTGATAATTCTGTAATAGGTATAATAAATTTTTTCCTTTTATTTTGAGTGATATCAATCTCAGCATTTATTGTTCCGTTTGACACACTTGATTGAACACTACGTTCAGAACAGCCTTTCAAAGCGGCAACTTCTTTAACTGTGAGATAAATCAAAAAATCACATCCTTTTGAGCTGTCATCGTCAGAACAGGGAGCTCATTTCCTGCTGACCGCCTCGCGGCGGTTTCGACATTAGAAATAAAATTTATTTTTTGAAACAGGATGAAAATCATGTCTGCAGTTAATGCCTTGATGAAGAAACAACTCAAACCAAACTATTTGATCACCTGTTTCTATATCATAAACAGTTGCTATGTCATCAACAATTCTTATTTTTACTTTTTCACCTTGATGGTCATTGACTAATATTGGAACCCCATATATTACACCATTAATAATTATTCCATTCCCGGATACCCGTTGAAATAAAACTTTAGCCCCGCTTTTAGGGATTCCGATAATACCTTTTCGGTAACGTTTTCTGATGTTGGCTAATTTTTTTATATTTGAAAACTGTTCTGGAGTAAGTCCCGTGTCCTCATATGTACATAATCTATCAAGCATCTTGCCAACAGGGCAACCTGAGCAAAAATCATAGTGTTCACATATACCACTTACTAACTGACATATATCAGTGCCGTTCGGAACAGCTATACCTGACGTTGTCCTCTTTGTTAATCGTTTCATAACTCCTCCTTAAACATCCTCTGAGATATAATTGTTAAAATGCTCTTGCGCAAAATTCTCTTACGGCTGCATCACGGTTTATAAAATAACTGCCGCTGTATGGATCTCCGTCGCCGTCCAGCCACCATACCACCCAAGGCTCAACAGCTTTTGGATTGTGAGCAAGAACAACACGGTTATTGATATTGCCGACAAATGAATAGCCGTTAACTGTTTTGTCTATCATTTTCAAGCCCCCTTACAAAGTTCATCTACAGTAGTATTAAGAGCTTCAGCCAGTTCAAGACTAACCGCAAGCGATGGTATTCTTAGTCCGTTTTCGATGTGAGCAATCATTGATTGATTCACACCAACAAACTGTGCCAGTTCCTCTTGCGTCAATCCCTTTTCTTCTCTAAACTTCTTTAGATTTTCAGCTATTTTCATTCTAAAACCTCCTTGTTTTTAAATTATTACTATGGTATTATTAAGTAAAAATAAATTACTTTAGTATTATTTTACTCTAATTTTAGAGAATTTGCAATACTATTTTCTCTATTTTTAGAGATTTATCATTTTACACTAAAAGCAAGGGGTGGTTTTGTGTATTTTTCAAACGAAATAGCAATAAAAATTAAGGCTTTAGCTAAAGAAAAGAAAATTGTTCTGTCAAATATGTTTGAACAAATAGGATTGGGTAGAAATACAATGGCTAATCTTAAAACTTCTATGCCTAAAGCCGATACATTAGCAAAAATAGCAGATTATTTAAACTGTTCAGTTGATTATCTTTTAGGTAGAACCAGTAATCCTGAAATAAATATTGAAACAGTTGAAAAAACTTTTAAAACACCTGAAAAATTAAACAGTTCAACAATAAAAACTATTATTATACCATTTTATAGAGCTCCTGCGTCTGCTGGAACTGGCTCTTGGCTTTTTGACGAAACTCCCGTTGAATATACCAATGTTCCAAAAACAGAAAAAACAAGTGCAGCGGATTTTATGCTTGAGGTAAGAGGGGATAGTATGCAGCCTAAATTTTTTGACGGCGACCGTGTTCTCGTTAAACAATCTGAAAGTATTTACGAAGGTGAGATCGGTGTTTTCATTCTGAACAACGAATCTTACATAAAAAAAATGGGCAGAAACGAGCTTATTTCGCTCAATTCTGCCTACAAGCCTATTAAACTGACCGAGTATGATAACATCCGCTGTGCCGGAAAAGTAATCGGAACACTTGATTTGCAATAATATTCAATTGTTATGCATAATTATACATACGTTGTATTAAAAAATTTTTTACACCACAAAGCACCGTGATGTTGAAAAAAATAGATTTTATCGAATGCGAACAACTTCGCAATAAAATCAATTTTTTTCGCATTGATTTTCTATTTTTATAATATTAATTGTCCTTTATATAATTCAATTAATACCGATTTAAAGCCGTTTTAAACGGTTTTAAAAAGTCGTTTTAAAAAATAAAAACCGAACCGCCCCCTAATAATTAAAAGGAGAAAGGCTCGGTTTTGCTTTTCGCACTAAATAAGAAAAACAAGCCGTCTTTCAGAGTGAATACTTTTTTGCACTCAAAAAACGGCTTGTTTTCTATAATTTTAGTTTCTTTAAGATTTTTAACGGTTTTTTACGGTTTATTTTCTTTTTCCTATTATATCCGAAAACTTACAGTAATCAATCCGATAAACGAGGGCGAAAGCTCCAATTCAGGTGAATATGTAACTCTTGACAGAGCATTGTCGGACGAGCCGGTTGAAGGCCAGCCGATTCTGTCGGTTGACGACTGCGCTCCCGCACTCAACGAGGAGTTCAACTTAAATGTAAATCTGCAAAATGTACCTGAGCTCAGCGGATATGTTATAAACCTCAGCTTTGACAAAAACGTTATTGTTCCGATTGAAAACAGTCCGGTAATTTCTTCACCTCTCGGCGATATTATCACAAACTTAAAAGCAAACGGCGACCTTACTTTGGTGTGCGCGGGAGCCGACCCGGTAAATTATGAGGAAAAGGGATTGCTTGCTTCAATTCCGTTTAAGGTTGTTGCGGAAAATACAACGCAGATAAAAGTTTCGGTAAAAGTTACCGATATGTTTGCCGATGAAGAAGCATCGATTACATTCCCGTCATCTAACCTTGTATCAGGTAAGGTTACTGTCGGAGTTGACAAAACAGCATTAAAAGAAAAAATCGACTACATCAACGGTCTTGACGAAAGCGACTACACAGCTGTTTCTTATCAGAATGCTGTTACGGCTGCAAAAAATGCAACCGCAGTTTATGAATCGGTTACATCTACACAGGACACCGTAGATGCTCAGGTTGAACTGCTTGAGCAGGCTATCGCCGCTCTTGAAGAAACTCAGGGCGACGGCAATTACTTCTATTTCAGAAACACTCTCAACTGGGATGAAGTTTACGCTTACTGGTGGGGCAGCGCTGATGAATGTCCCGCATTCCCCGGCATTAAGGCTACACAGGTTGCAGGCAGAGACGGCGTATATTATGTAGAGCTTCCCGAAGACGCAACAGGTCTTAACTTTAACAACGGCGTACAGGCTTCCGACGGCGGTCAGCAGACCGACAGTATTACGGGCGACAGCCTTACAATAGGCAATATCTTTGTTCCCGATCCTGACGATTTTTATGAAAAGAACGGCGGACTGCGCTTTAGAGGCGTATCCGAAAAATATGTGCCCAACATTTTCTACTTCAGAAACAACCTTAACTGGGATGAAGTTTACGCTTACTGGTGGGGCAGCGCTGATGAATGTCCCGCTTTCCCGGGTATTCCGGCAACCGCAGTTGAGGGAACAACAAATCTTTACTCGGTACAGCTCCCCGAGGACGCAACAGGTCTTAACTTTAACAACGGCGTACAGGCTTCTGACGGCGGTCAGCAGACCGACAGCATTACGGGCGACAGCCTTGTATTGGGCAATGTATTCATCCCCAATCCCGATGATTCATACGAAAAGAACGGCGGATTACGCTTTAGAGGCGTATCTGAAAAGTACGTTTCAAACACCATTTACTTCAAAAATGTTGCAGGCTGGGACGACGTATATGTTTACTGGTGGGGCAGCACAACAGAGTGCCTGCCGTTCCCCGGAATTCAGCCCAAAAAACTTGCGGGAACAGATGATATTTACTACGCAACTCTACCCGAGGACGCAACAGGATTTAATTTCAGCAGCGGCAAACCCGGTAACGAGGGCGGAGAGCAGACTTCAAGCATCACAACCTTTAACCCCGGTCAAATACTTATAATCGACCTTGACAGCGCCTACATAAAGGACGGCGGCATAAGATACGACGCTTCCTACGATGTTCTTGAAAAGTACACAACAGGTATTGACGTTCTTATGGGCGATGCAAACAATGACGGCGTAGTTGACATAAGCGATGCTACTTTAATTCAAAAATACAGTTCATCGTACACTGAGCTTGACGATACTCAGCTATTCGCAGGCGATGTAGACGGCGACGGCAACATTGACGTTGCAGACGTTACTTTAATTCAGAAATACAGCGCAAGCATTGAAACCGATACAAACATCGGAACATATGCAAAATATATTGCATCATGAGAGAGGTGGAATAAAAATGAAAAAATTAAATAAAGTACTTTCGGGCACGCTTGCTCTTGCAATGTCTGCTTCGATGATGTTCTCTTCTGTTACATCTGCCGCGTCGCTGGCAAACTGGGACACGATACGAACCGATTTTACAAAAGTGATGCTTGCTCCCGGCGCAGATGAATCACAGCTTAATTTTGCATGGTATTCTACGGAAAACGCCAAGCCGACGGTGCAGATTGTAAAGGCAAACGAAGATTTTGACAGTGCGGGAATGTTCTCAGGCACAAGCTCGGTTGCATACAACAGCTCCGAAACGGGCACACAGTATTACTCCAACAAAGTAACTGCAACAGGACTCGAAGCAGATACCGCATATAAGTACAGATACAAAACAGGCGACGGAGAGTGGAGCGAAACTTATTCATATAACACTCAAAGCGCCGATGACGGATTCGGATTTATCGCAGTGGGCGACGTTCAAATCGGCGTAGGCAACGGCGGTTCCGAGGACGATACCGAAAGATGGCAGAACACCCTTAATCTTGCAACCGAAAAAATGCCCGACGCAAGCTTTATTATGTCAATGGGCGACCAGGTTGACGGAAACAAAGAAGAAGACCAGTACGCAGGTTTTTTGTATCCCGAACAGCTGAGAAATTTGCCTGTTTCAACTATAGCAGGTAACCACGACTGCGACGTTCCCAATCTTATGTGGCACTTTAACAACCCCAATATGACAAACTACGGCGAAACAAACGCGGGAGGCGACTACTATTATTCATACGGTGATTTGCTTGTAATCGCACTTAACTCAAACGCTGTATTAAAATCGTCAAAGAGCGACAACGCCATTGCCGTTGAGCACAGAAAATGTATTGAAGAAGCAATTGCTTCCAATCCGTACGCAAAATGGCGAGTAATCACATTCCACCAGGATATCTACGGATACCCCGACCATTACAGCGACCCTGAGGTTACTGAATGCCGCGAACAGCTTTATCCCATCATTGACGATTATGACATCGACGTAGTTTTGACAGGTCACGGTCATAACTATACACGTTCCTATCAGATGGAAAACAATTCACCTGTTAAGGCAGACGGTGTTGACTATGATTCATCAAATGTTACCGTACAAAATCCCGACGGTACGGTTTACTTCGAACTTAGCACAGCCGCAAGTAAAAACTACGAAAATAACAAAGCAGGCTACGACAGTCATATTGCGAAATCATTCGCTGTAAACCTTGTTCAGTCATATTCGCTTGTTAAAGTAACAGACGATTCTTTCACAATAGAAACTTATCGTACCGACACCAACGAAATGTACGACAGTTACACCATCAACAAAGACGACAGAACAAAGCTTGACCAGTCAATCAAAAAAGCCGAAAGCTTGATTGAAAGCGGCGATTATTCGGGTGAAAAGGTTGACAACCTTAAATCTGCTCTTGAGCAGGCAAAAGCTGCTCAGGCAGAAATTGCCGAAAACGGCGAACTTACTCAGGCTTACGACGCAGCTAACTTGCTCGACGAGGCTATCTTTGACCTCAAACCCGTTCTTTACGGCGACGTAAACGGCGACGGTGACGTAAGAATCAACGACGTAGTTCTGCTGCGTAAATATCTTGCCGGTTACGATGTGAAACTAAGTAAAAGGCAGCTTGAAGCAGCCACCATTGTAAACGACGATAAACCGTCCATTGAGGACGCCACTCAAATTCAAAAATATCTCGCAGAAATAGTTACATCTCTTGACAAGTAACAAGTAAAAAAAGTCTTCCGATAACATAATGCTGTCGGAAGACTTTTTATTTGCCTTATTCAAAAGTTTATGGTAAAATATAAGAAAGCGCATAACGGACGCCGCCTATAAAGGCTGCGTCCGTTATCAAAATTCAGCGGTGGATACAATCTCCACTGAATTTGCATTGCATTGCGCTGCTTGCTTTGAAAATAGCAAAGCTTTGAATTAACGTAAGTTTTTATTATAAAAACTTTTAGTATAAAATTACAATATTTGTGTTTATTAACTTTTGGGGTGCGGGTTATGGAGTACAAATACGAAATAGTAAAATATAATGACAAATATCCTGCGAAAATATTTTTGCAGAATAAACCCGGAAAAAGATGCTGCACCTCGCTTCACTGGCACAAAGCATTTGAATTTTTGTACATAATTGACGGTAATCTCAATGTAAAGAACAACTCAACGGTAACCTCACTTAAAAGCGGCGATATTTATTTTATCAACAGCAATTGCTTTCACCGCACGTTTACAACCGAGCTCAAAAATAACATTAAATATCTTGTCGTACTGCTGTCATATGAACAACTTTTAAAATATTATCCTAATCTTTATCGCTTTAAATTTAATCCGCTTGAAAACGATTGCGCCAAGCGTAAAATTACAGATTTACTTAAACAGGTATCAGTTTTATTTGAAGAAAAGACCGACGGATTTGAAATTAAAATTCATTCTCTTTTGCTGGACATATATTATATTCTTATAACCGATTGCGCCGTAGAAAGCTCCGAAAAAAACCAATCGGCAAACAATAAAGACTTTGAATATGTAAAATCCGCCATAGAATTTATGGGAAAAAAATATAAGGAAAATATTACACTTGCCGATATTTGCTCAAAAATCGGACTGTCAACATCATATTTTTCAAGATGTTTTAAAAATATTACACGAACATCGGTTATGCAATATCTTGCAAATATCAGGTTAGAGTCGGCGCTTAGAGAAATTGTTGAAGATAATAAAACAGTAACCTGCGCGGCTTTTGACAACGGCTTTGCAAGCGTCAAATCCTTTATTGATTTATGCAAAAGGGTTTACAACTGCACACCGAAACAGTATAAAAATAACTATACTTAATGATGAGTAAAGTGCTTAAATAAAATTCTGACAATTATTTAATAATTTTATATTTCAGACGAAACAAGCGGCAGATTGATACTCTGCCGCTTGTTCTTGTTACGTAATATTTTTATTTCAAATTTCACCCGACTGCAAAGAAAAACTATTTATACTTTGACAAATCAATACTTTCCTTTAAAATGCCCGCCGTATTGCACGCATAGGTGAATTTGTTGAAGTCGTGAACGATTGCGTACGCGATTGCGCCCAGAATCCCCAAACCTATAACGCCAAACAAAACTGCCGGCACAATATCTCGGGTTTTAAAAGTTATCATTAAACCTAAAATAATAATAATTGCCTCAACAAGCAAGCCGCAGGAGATGTCTTTTTTTATATTTTTGTAGAGAATGTTTCGGAACGCGTTACGGTTAAAAATCCAGCGTATCTCATCAAAATAACAATTTTGGGGAATAAACTTTGGACGGTTGATAATTTTTTTCTCATAATCATACCTGCCCTTTTTATATTCAAAAACTATATCTTTATCTTTATCCATAAGCACATAGATCAATGCTTCCGTGTAGAAGGGATTCATATTTTTGTATTTATATGCGTCATCCGAAAAATAAAACAGACATAAATAGTAAAAACTGCGGAAAATTGCAGTAAGCGCAAACCAAAAAATATTTATCGGTTCGTGATTGTTGTACGGCACCTGGTCAACTCTGACCTTGTACTCTCTTTTGTCTAAAATTTCAAAATCAACCGTAGGATTTTTTTTATCAAGCATTTTGTAATCTTCGCCGACAGAAACCTTAAACTGCAATTGCGGATCATCTAAATTGGAACACGTTACCGTTAGGTGCATAATTATCCCCTCTATCTCATTTTAATCACATCATAGTAAATCTATTACTATTTTATTATGCAACAATTTTTTATCAATTGCAATAGATTTTAAAAAAAATATAAAATAATGAGTAATAAAAAAACAAAACAGCAAAAAAGCCCTGCCGTTATTGGCAAGGCTTTGTGTTGTAATATAAATTTTCTATTTTAAAAATTACGCAAAACCGAACAGCAATCCTACGCACCTTACCGCAAAGGCGGCAACCCACGCGATAACGCATTGTCCGATTACGACAATTGTTGCCCATTTTCCGCCGAGTTCACGCTTAATTGAAGCTATAGCCGCTATACACGGGGTATAGAGCAGACAGAACACGAGCAGAGAAACGGTGCTGAGCGGAGTAAGCACGCTGTAAAGCGCGTCCTGTGACGGCAGAAGTACAGACAAAGTGGAAACAACGCTTTCTTTTGCCATAAAGCCGGTAACGAGAGCCGTTGAAATTCGCCAGTCGCCGAAACCCAGCGGGATAAAAATCGGCGCAATAAATCCGGCAATCATTGCAAGCATACTGTTTTGCGAGTCTGTGACCATATGTAACTGTAAGTCAAAAGTTTGCAAAAACCAAATTACTATACTTGCGATAAATATAACCGTGAACGCCCTCTGCAAAAAGTCCTTTGCCTTATCCCACAAAAGCTGAGCAACGTTTTTGGGGCTGGGCATACGGTAATTGGGAAGTTCCATTACAAACGGAACGGGTTCGCCCTTGAACACAGTCTTTTTGAGTACGAGAGCCGTCAAAATTCCCATCACAATTCCGCCGAAATACAGCAAAACCATTACAAGTCCGCCGTAATTCGGAAAAAATGCCGCCGTAAAAAATACATAGATTGAAATTTTCGTGGAACAACTCATAAACGGCGTCAAAAGAATTGTCATTTTACGGTCGCGTTCCGAAGAAAGCGTTCGCGTCGCCATAACTCCCGGAACAGTACAGCCAAATCCGATGAGCATCGGCACAATACTCTTGCCCGAAAGTCCGATTTTTCGCAGCAGCTTATCCATTACAAACGCGACCCTTGCCATATATCCGCTGTCCTCAAGCAGTGACAAAAAGAAAAACAGGGTTACAATTATCGGCAAAAAGCTGAGCACGCTGCCTACGCCGTTAAAAATGCCGCCGATAATCAGCGAATGTAAAACCTCGTTGACGTGAGCCGCCGTCATTGCAGAATCAACTAAATTTGTAAGGCTGTCTATGCCCCACTGAAGCAAGGACTGAAGCGCCGAGCCGATTACGTTAAAGGTGAGCCAGAACACCAACGCCATAATTGCGATAAACGACGGAATGGCGGTGTATTTACCCGTTAAAATCCTGTCAATTTTGCGGCTGCGTGCGTGCTCCTTGCTCTCTTTTGGCTTGATCACCGTTGCGTTGCACACCTTTGTGATAAAGGCAAAACGTATATCGGCAATAGCCGCCGCGCGGTCGAGCTTTCTCTCTTTTTCCATTTGCACAATAATGTGCTCAATCATTTCTTTTTCATTGTCGTCAAGTTCGAGAGAATTTAAAATTTGTTCATCGCCCTCGGCGATTTTTGTAGCCGCAAACCTCAGCGGAATTTCGTGCTTTGCGGCGTGATCCTCAATAAGGTGCATAATTCCGTGAATACAGCGATGAACTGCGCTGCCCTGTCTGTCCGGACTGCAAAAGTCCTGCCTTCCGGGACGCTCCTGATACTTTGCAACGTGCAGGGCGTGGTCGATAAGTTCCTCTATGCCCTCTCCCTTTGCCGCTGAAATCGGAACAACAGGGATTCCCAACTGTGACTCAAGCTCGTTTATCAAAATTGAACCGCCGTTGTCTCTGACTTCGTCCATCATATTGAGCGCAAGCACCATCGGCACGTTTAGCTCAAGAAGCTGCATTGTCAAATAAAGGTTACGTTCGATGTTTGAGGCGTCAACTATGTTGATAATACCCTTGGGCTTTTCCTTTAAAATAAAAGACCTGGTGACAATTTCCTCGCTGCTGTACGGCGACATTGAATAAATGCCCGGCAAATCTGTAACAAGAGTATCGGGGTGACCTTTAATCGGACCGTCTTTTCTGTCAACCGTAACTCCGGGAAAGTTGCCCACATGCTGATTTGAACCGGTCAGCCTGTTAAAAAGCGTGGTTTTTCCGCAGTTTTGGTTACCCGCAAGCGCAAAGGTGAGCGTTTCTCCCTCCGGCAAGGGATGTCCGCTGCCCTTGGGGTGATATTTGCCTCCCTCGCCCAAACCCGGGTGAGGAATGTCTCTTACCTTGCGAGAATTTTTATTATCATCGTGTGCCTGTTGTATTTCAAGCACCTCTATTTTTGCGGCGTCGTCAAGTCTGAGCGTCAGCTCATAGCCGTGGACTCTCAGTTCCATCGGATCGCCCATAGGAGCGTATTTTACCAATGTGACCTCGGCTCCCGGGATAAGTCCCATGTCGAGAAAATGCTGTCTGAGCGCTCCCTCGCCGCCTACCGACAGAATTGTTGCCGACCTGCCTGTTTGCAATTCCTTTAATGTCATACACACACCTTCTTATCAAACCGCTATAATATGTATGCTGAGTAAATACCCCATTTACTGTGCACCCTTTTAAGCGTGCGGAATAATAATTAAATTTACCGAAAATCTCGGCAATACTGCACAACCATTTCCTTGTTTTGCGTTGTTATCTATTTAAATTTAGTTTATACCAAACCGCATATCTTTGTCAAGCAAAAGAAAACACCATACTATTGCCAAGTATTCACTTGAAAAAACAGTAATAATCTGATAAAATAATATTATATTATGTGTATTAAAAAGGGTGCAATCGACTGCTATGTACAGCTGAATACAAGCAGTCAAAACAGTTGGTATTTTTATTGCAAACAGCGTTACGGCGCTTTTTGCAAAGGATAAAGACTAAAAACTTTATCTCTTTTATTGGGTTTGGAGGTATTGCACCATGCTTAATGAGCAGGAATGGACAACTATTAATAATATTCTTGCCGAATTGTACACAATTGAGGATATTGACGTGCTCTCACCGAAACTTTTAAATGTTATTCGTATGCTTATTCCGTTTTCGATGGGTTACCTTGTTTTGCTCGACGAAGAGCAAAATATCATTGACGACAAAAAATATTTTTTGGGAATGGATAACAGCATTATAAATGAATATCTTGAAAAGTATTATAACAACGACTACCTCAAATATCTGTACGAAATTACGGCGGAAACCACGGTGTATAAAGATACAGGTATTTTGGCTGATGAAATACGCAAGTCAACCGATATCTACACCAAATTTTTAAAGCCGCTCGACATTCCATACGGCTGTGGTATTCTGATTATCAAAAACAACCGTATTTTGGGAATTTTTAACCTTTTCAGAGGCGAAAAACTCGGCGACTTTACCGATAAAGACGTCGCCATTTTAAACGTCATTAAAAAGCACATTGAAAATATGGTATCACGCTCTGTACAGCATGAACGCCGCCAGAGCGCAGTTGACAGGTGCTTTGCCGATGTGGTAAGCAAGTATCAGCTTACGGGACGAGAGGAAGAAATTCTCAGACTGTTGAGCAACGGACTTTCCAACAGCGAAATCTGCGAAAGGCTTGTGATCAGCCTTTCAACGGTAAAAAAGCACATCTACAATCTTTACACCAAAACGGGAGTAAAAAGCAGAACTCAGCTTATCAACCTTGTTTATAAGTCCGCCTGACGTAATTTTTATCATCGTCCTGCAAGCCAAGACTGTTTTCCCTGCATTTGGGGTAAAAATCTGAATATATTATAAAAACCGCTTTGAAGATATCTTCAAAGCGGTTTGTTGATTTTGCAACATTTGCAAGGTATTTAATTTTGCGGATTATTCTGCTTGCAATAAAACTTGCCTTTGTATAGTGGTAACATCGGCTACTGTTCTCTGTCCGTCTTTGTCGCAGTCCGAACGAAACGCAAGCTCTTCCGTTAATTTAAAGCCCTGAATTTCATCATCATTCGGGAACGGGATTAAATTTGCCTGACATTTTTGAAGATAGGTTGCGTCAAGTACGGAAAGTCTTCCATCACCGTCTATATCTCCGATTAGTTTGCCTATTTTCAGCGATGATATTTGTTCTTCCAAGCCCTCATATGCCTCTGTTCCCGATTTAATTACCGTACACAAATCGATGAATTTATCATCGGCAACATCATAAACGCCGTATCCGATTGAAAAAGGATACATCATATTGTTTGATGTATAAACTCTGTCGCCGATTACGGCATATGCGAGCATCGGAGCAAGCACATCTGATGACGCACTTACCAAAACCCAATCAATTTCTCTGTTTTCCGAATAATGATAATATAATTCATTATAAGTTGTTTCTAAATCCGCATATTCGCTTTTAAATTTATCCTCGAATTTTAAGTCGGGATTTGCGGGAGTTTCGGGGTTTTCAACCGGGGTATCGGCATCATAGTAATCAATACTGTATATTAAAGTTGATTCTGCCGCATTATAAATTTCGTCTGCCGTAAGATAAACAAAAATTGCATTGCCTGCTTCGATGATAATATCTTCGTCAGCAATATTCAATTGTTCTTTGGCGTTCTTTGTAGAATTAGCTTCCATTTCACGGATAATTCTATTGTATATTGATTGGTATTGATTAATTTCCTCAATAGTAGCGTTTGTTAAGTCGGTTGAACCAAATTCCAACTGAGCAAGCCTTTGAGCTTCATAAATATCTACACCGTTGCACCACAAGCATACACTTATTTTATCTCCGTCAGCAGACTGACTGAGCTTTTCGGCAAGCGAATCGGAAATTTTTCCCGTGTTGTCTGTTGTGTCGGAAACAGCAAAAACATTTAGTGTTGATAATGAAGTAAATACCATTATTATCGCTAACAGAACCGATATGGAAATTTTAATTTTTTTCACAATTACGCCCCCTTCTCTTCTAAATTAATTAAAAATTTTAAACAAATCTGCGTCTTATAATAAGCAGAGCACCTGCCGCAAGCAGGGTTACAATTCCCGTCGCCGCAAGGGCGGATGAAGCGTTTTGTCCCGTTTGAATTGCCGAATTGTCGGAATTACTATTATTTACATTTGCGACTGCGACGGTATCCGGTGTTGTTTGAGGCTTTGTTTCATCAGTAACATTTGGTACAGTCGGCTCAGTTTGTCCATTAACTGATGTGAAATTTAATATTTTTGCAATTTCATCTAAAACAGTATCACTTATTACTCCTGTATCATATGCGTCCTTTATTTTATATAACGTATGATTATTATAAAGAAATATTTGCTCGGAAGCTCCGTAAGTATAATTATATTGACCCATTTTATCTACATGCACAGCGCTATCATAAGCTAAATAAGGTGCTTGATATCTAATTAATATACTTCCGTCACTGAGTGTTCCGAAGTATTCCAAGGTAATAACATCTTTTGTATATCCGTTATCAGCCATAGAACCCCGTTCCAGTATAGTCTGTCTTATTTCAAGCGCCGTTTCATCGTCAAGTCCGGGTGTTTTTAAATCATCTTTGGATATGAAAGTTAAAATTCCCGCAGCCTCGTCCAAAACAGCGTCACTTATTACGCCCGTATTATATGCATCTTTTATTGAGCACAAAGTATGATTTTTATAAATATATACCTGATCGGGTCCTAAATAAGGATAAAAATATGAACCTATTTCATCCACATTTAAAATATAATCAGATGATATATTAGGTAGCTGATATAGAATTAATATACTGCCGTCACTCAACGCGCCGTAATATTTAAGTTCTATGTCGTCAATTCCAATATTATCATCTGCCAACATATTAAAAATCTCCTGCTTTATTTCAAGCTCTGTTTCGGCGTCAAGTCCGGGGATAGTTGAGGCAGGATAAGTTGTCGGCTCATCCGCACTTGCCGTTTTTGCAAATGCCGTCGTCATAAATACCGACGACAAAAGCAACATTATTGCCATTGTGATTGATATTATTTTTTTCATAAATTTCTCTCCTTAATTAAAATTTTTATATTTTATTATTTTTGATTTACAAAAACATCTCCATCACATCCATTTTTAATAAAATTTTATTAAAGTCACCTTTAATTTATATCAATAATACCATATATAATATTGTAACGCAAGACTTTCGTTATAATTTTTCTCTTTTTTGTTAAATAGATACAATAAAATTAAACTGTGACTATGTGATAATATAAAACATTAGAATTTTAGTACGGTAACAATATTTTTTCTGCTAAACCTTTTGGTGTATAACTCTTTTTACTGCAAATCAGGTCGTTTGTTTCTTTCGTGGTGATAATCTGAATATGTTAAGAAAACCGCTTTGAAGGCAGCTTCAAAGCGGTTTGTTGATTTTGCAACATTTGCAAGATATTTAATTTTGCGGATTATTCTGCCTGCAATAAAACTTGCCTTTGTATAGCGGTAACATCGGCTACTGTTCTCTGTCCGTCTTTGTCGCAGTCCGAACAAAACGCAAGCTCTTCCGTTAATTTAAAAGAATTTTAAACAAATCTGCGTCTTATAATCAGCAGAGCGCCTGCCGCAAGCAGGGTTACAATTCCCGTCGCCGCAAGGGCGGATGAAGCGTTCTGTCCCGTTTGAATTGCCGAATTGTCGGAATTACTATTATTTACATTTGCAACGGTATCAGGTGTTGAATGAGATTTTGTTTCGCCGGGTGTTGTTTGAGGATTTGTTGCCTCTTCTTCGGGTGATGTGGGGTCATTTTTTAACGATAAATTCAAAATTTCCGCAATCTCATCCAAAGCAGAATCGCTTATCAATCCTAAATCATAAGCTTTTTTTAGCTGATAAAAGTTATGGTCGTCATAGATATATACTTCATCAAAGCCGTTTGATGCTGAGTATATATATTTACCCATTTCGTACACTCTGACATTTTGCGGCGCTGCAATACCAAAATATCGTAATAAAATTCTTCCGTCGCTCAGTGTTCCCAAGTATTCCAGAGTAATGTCGTCTGTTGTAAGTCCGTCTTCTGCCAAAGAAAGTTTATCCACTATCGTCTGCTTTATTTCAAGCGCCGTTTTTACATCAAGTCCCGCGGTATCGCCGTCAGCATATGTGAAATTTAATATTTTGGCAATTTCATCCAAAACATCATCGGTTATTACTCCTGTATCATATGCGCCTTTTATTGTATAAAAAGTATTATTTTTATAAATACTGAACATATCAGGTGCTCCGTATGTATATATATACGAACCAATTTCATCTACATGGACAGCAGCATCAAAATCCATACCAGTTGTTTCATATCTAATAAGCATACTTCCGTCACTTAATGTACCTTTATATACTATACTAACATCATCAATAGTTAATTCGTCACCCCAAGATAAATAATTTAAAACGTCTTGCTTAATTTGCAATACTGTTTTTACATCAAGTCCCGCTGTGTCGCCTTCAACATATGCGAAATCCAATATTTCAGCAGCTTCATCCAAAACATTATCGGTTATTACTCCCGCATCATATGCATCCTTTATGGAGTAAATAGCACCGTTTTTATACAGGTCAACTTGTTGAGCTGCATCCACAATATATTCATAATTTCCTATTATATCTTCTATTATTACAGCTATTATACTCATTCCTGTGAATCTATATCGAATTAATATACTACCGTCACTTAATGTTCCGAAGTATTCCAAGGTAACATCGTCTGTTGTAAGTCCGTCTTCTGCCAAAGAATATTTATCCATTATAGTCTGCTTTATTTCAAGCTCCGTTTCGGCGTCAAGTCCGGGGGTAGTTGGGTCATTAGGTATTGCAGGATAAGTTGTTACTTCGTCCGCGCTTGCCGTTTCTGCAAATGCTGTCGTCATAAATATTGACGACATAATCAACAATATTGCTATTGTTATTGATAATACTTTCTTCATAAGTTTTACTCTCCTTTATAGAAAAATTATTTTTTATTGTCTTTAATTTATAAAAACATCGCTGCCACGCCCATTTTTAATAAAAATTTATTGAAACTGCTTTTATTTATATTAATAACAACATATATGATAATAAAACGCAAAGTTTTGTTAAATTTTTATTTTTTCTAAAATATTTACAGTATATTTACGATAGAATGTAAAATGCAATAGCTTAGTGATAAAATACAACTCTTTCTTTTATTATTTATCCTGAATCCGCTTTCTTATATTGTATCCTTTTTTACTTCGGTGTGGCATTACATATATAATATGATATTTACACCAAAGTTTTGTCCGATGTACAAGAAAAATAGAACTAAAGTATTATATCGGTAACCAAAGTTGTAAAACAGATGTAAAAAAATCAAATTTTCGGTCAATTGTTCACGCGGCTCGGCGGTGATACAATAATGGCATAAACAAATCAAACGCAATTAATGCCTTGATTGACTAAGGAGGATTTTATATGCAAAAGATATTCACCAAAGAATTCAGACCAGGCGAAAAATGGTCGGGTACAATCGGAAAAGGTAAGTACATCCACTTTAAGGCGCTCGGCGACAACGCCAACGTATCTGTTCTTATGTACAATATGAGAGATACTTCGGAAAGATACAATATGCCCGATACCCTCAAGGCGCAGTACACGGCTCACCTCCAAAAAGGCAACGTATTAATGAGCGATAACGGTCGTGTTTTCGCAAGCATTGTGCAGGACAGTCTCGGCTGGCACGACAGCATTTCGGGTCACTCAACAAGAGAGATGACCGACGAAAAGTACGGCAAAACAAATTATCAGCACAACGGCAACGACTATTACCGCTGCGGTGAAGAGAATTTTAAGGTTGAGCTGGTAAGAAACAATATGAGCAAGCGAGACCTTGTTCCCTGCGTAAACCTGTTTTCAAAGGTTTATGTTGAAGAGGACGGTTCAATGCACTACGATACCGAGCACTGCAAGGCAGGCGCTACCGTAACGCTCAGAACAGAGATGGATATAATATTAATCGTTTCAAATACACCTAATCCGCTCGATCCTTCAAAGGAATATCCGTCGGTACCCGTTACTATGGAAGTTTACAATGCTCCGCCTGTTGACCTCACTGATTACTGCGTAAACTTCAGAGACGAAAATTACAGAGCATTTGAAAACACTTGGGATTACAACAATTTACTTGGTATCTGATTAAGGGAGGCGCAACAATATGTATGGTTTAATTGAAAAAGAAAGCAATCTTAAAATTGAAGACGCAATTTACGATGAGGTTCTCGAAGCAGGTTACGGCTGGATGCACGAGCTTCTTCCGGGACAGTCGTTCAGAATTTTGGATTTGGAGGGCAACCAGGCGGTAGATACCACATTCTACGATTATGACGACCCCGAAGATCACTACGGCGCAGTTCCCACCATCGTTGCTCAAAAGAACATTTACCTCACAACAGGAAGTATTCTCAGAGCGCAGTCGGGCACGCCTCTTCTTGAAATTACAGCCGACAAAACAGGCCGACACGACACACTCGGAGGCTGCTGCTCATCTCAGAGCAACACGGTTCGCTACGCAAGAGAGAAAAGATATATGCACAACTGCCGTGACAGCTTTATGCTTCAGATGGCTGACCACGACGAGTTTAAACTTGAAAAGAGAGATTTGGCTCCCAACATTAACTTCTTTATGAACGTTCCCGTTACAAAAGAGGGCGGTCTTAAGTTTGACGACGGCGTATCGGCTCCCGGCAACTATGTAGAGATGAAAGCTTTAAAGCACGTTATGATTTTAATCAGCAACTGCCCGCAACTCAACAATCCCTGCAACGCTTACAATCCTACTCCCGTAAGACTTCTTATCTGGGATAAATAATAAACTTTTATCCGCAACGGTGCGGATATATAATCGCTGACATCTAAACCGTAATATACGGACAATTATAAAAAATTAACCGCCGACTTACACCGCAATGATGCGGTTCAGTATTCGGCGGTTTTGATTTGGCACAGGAGAAAGAATATGTTTGATAAAGTTTTAATCGCCAACAGAGGCGCAATCGCAGTAAGAATTGAACGCACGCTCAAAAAAATGGGTGTAAAGAGCGTTGCGGTTTACTCAAAAGCAGACCGCGACAGTCTGCACGTCGCAAACGCCGACGAGACCTATTACCTCGGCGACGGCACGGCAAAAGACACCTACCTCGACATTGACAAAATCATTGAGGCCTGCGTTTCAACTGGGGCTCAGGCGGTTCACCCGGGCTACGGCTTTTTGAGTGAAAACACCGACTTTGCCGCCGAATGTGAAAAGCACTCAATTAAATTTATAGGACCCGATTCAGAACAGATTAAGCTTTTCGGTCTGAAGCACTCCGCAAGAGAAATCGCCCAAAAGGCAGGCGTTCCGCTTTTGCCCGGCACAGGTCTTTTGAACAGTCTTGACGAGGCTGTGGCTGAGGCAGAAAAAATCGGCTATCCGGTTATGATTAAAAGTACCGCAGGCGGCGGAGGTATCGGCATACGTATTTGCCTAAACAAAGACGAGCTTGTAAATTCATACGACAACGTTAAGCACCTTGCTGAAAGTAACTTTAACGACGCAGGCGTTTTCCTTGAAAAATACGTCGAAAGGGCAAGACACGTTGAAGTGCAGATTTTCGGCAACGAGTTTGGCGAGGTTGCTGTTCTGGGCGAAAGAGACTGCTCGGTACAGAGAAGAAACCAAAAGGTTGTCGAGGAATCCCCCGCCCCCAACTTTCCGCAGCACGTAAGAGAAAAAATGCACAAGGCGGCGTTTAATCTTGCCAAAGAGGCAGGCTACAAGAGTGCCGGCACTGTTGAATTTTTGTACGATGAAGCGGAAGAAAATTTCTACTTCCTTGAGGTTAACACAAGACTTCAGGTTGAGCACGGAATCACCGAAGAAATTATGGGTGTTGACCTTGTTGAATGGATGGTAAAAGAGGCAGCAGGCGAACTTAAGGGCATTGAAGATATGAAGTTTGAGCCCGACGGACACGCTGTTGAAGTTCGTGTTTACGCCGAGGACTGCCTCAACAACTTCCGCCCGAGCAGCGGCAAGATTGACGATGTTATTTTCTCTGACAAGGCAAGAGTTGAAACCTGGATCAGAAAAAATATAGAGGTTACTTCGCTTTATGACCCGATGCTTG
Source organism: uncultured Ruminococcus sp. (assembly GCA_904393835.1). Classification (GTDB taxonomy): domain Bacteria; phylum Bacillota; class Clostridia; order Oscillospirales; family Acutalibacteraceae; genus Ruminococcoides. Next base: position 44,777 of record CAJFNC010000004.1, read on the forward strand.
CAAAGCTGATTGTTCACGGCACAGACCGCAAAGACGCAGTCAAAAAAATGAGCCGTGTGCTTGACGAGTCATATGTTTACGGCGTAACAAATAATATGCAGTACCTAAAAGCCCTCATTCATACAAAGGCGTATGAACAGGGTAAGCTGTTCACAAAAATGCTTGAGGGATTTGCCCCCGAAGAAAAGGCGCTTGAAGTTCTCGACGGAGGAGTTCAGTCAACCGTACAGGACTACCCCGGAATGATAGGCTACTGGACAGTAGGTGTTCCGCCGTGCGGCGCAATGGATAATTACAACTTCAGAATCGGCAACAAGCTGCTCGGAAACGACGACGATGCCGCAGGTATTGAATTGACGTTAAGAGGCGGCAGCTACCGCTTCAGAACAACCGCAAGCTTTTGCGTTACAGGCGCAGATATGCAGGCTACACTCGACGGCGAGCCCGTCGCGATGTACCGTGTAATCCACGCTTCTCCAATGCAGGTGCTCAAATTCTCAACGTGTAAAAAAGGTATGAGAACATACCTGCTTATAAAGGGCGGTATCAAGGTTCCCAAAATTATGGGCAGTTCTTCAACCTTTGTTGACGGTAAATTCGGCGGTCACAACGGCCGTACGCTTCGCACGGGCGACGTATTAAGGCTTGACGATGAATGTTATGTTGACACAATGGCGTCTTTCCCGGAAGAATATATCCCCGAAATTACAAACAACTGGACTATCGGCGTAATTCCCGGTCCTCAGCCGACTTACGAATACTTGCAGCCCGAATACCTCAAAACTCTTACCGAATCCGAATACGAGGTTAACTTCAACAGCGCAAGAACAGGCGTAAGACTTAACGGACCCATTCCGCAGTGGGTGCGTGAGGACGGCGGCGAAGCGGGTTTGCACCCGTCAAATATTCACGACAACGCTTATGCAATCGGCACGCTCGACCTTACGGGCGACCAGTCGATTTTGCTGGGTCCCGACGGTCCGAGCCTCGGCGGTTTTGTTTGCTCGGTAACCACCGCAAAGGGCGAGCTTTGGAAACTAGGTCAGCTTCATCCCGGCGACAAGGTTCACTTCCGTTTGCTCACGCTTGAGCAGGCTGCCGAAATCAGAAAAGGCGTTCAGAGCAACATAAACCTCAACTATACAAAGGTTACCATGCCCGAGCAGACCGACATTGACGCAAGCTACGCAATTTTGGCACAGGGCGTTGCGGACGGTACTAAATATATGGTTCGCCTTGACGGCGAGGAAAACGTTCTCATTGAGTACGGCGAAATGGAATTGAATATTGAGCTGAGATTCAGGGTTCACATACTTATGAACGAGCTTGAAAAGACCGATCTTCCCATTATAGATATGACTCCCGGTATCCGTTCATTACAAATTCATTTTGACATTGACAAGATTGACGCTGTTGAGATGACAAAGAAAATTGTTGCGATAAACGAAGAGCTTAAAGAGCTTGACGACATTACCGTTCCGTCAAGAATAATAAAACTTCCGCTTTCCTGGGACGACCCTCAGACTCAGCTTGCCGCAAAACGTTATCAGGACACGGTACGACCCGACGCTCCGTGGTGTCCCAGCAATCCTGAATTTATCAGAAGAATCAACGGTCTTGACAGCATTGACGATGTTAAGAAAATCGTATTTGAAGCCGACTACCTTGTACTCGGACTCGGCGATGTTTACCTCGGCGCTCCCGTTGCAACTCCCACCGACCCACGCCACAGAATGGTAACTACAAAGTACAATCCCGCAAGACCGTGGACTCCGGAAAACGCCGTAGGCATCGGCGGTGCTTACCTCTGTGTTTACGGTATGGAGGGACCCGGAGGATACCAGTTTGTCGGCAGAACAATTCAGATGTGGAACTCACTCAGAGAAACCGAATACTTCAAAAAAGGCAAGCCGTGGCTTTTGAACTTCTTTGACCAGATAAAGTTCTACCCCTGCACGGCAGACGAAATTTTGAAATTCCGTGACGATTTTCTCAGGGGAGAATTTAAAATTGACATTGAGGAAACCTCATTTAATCTGGGCGAATATAAAAAATACCTTGAGAGCATTAAGGAAAGCAGCGCTAAGTTTAAGGCTCACCAGGAGGCTTCATTCGAGGCTGAACGTCAAAGATGGCGCGAGCTCGGACTTGACCACTTTGTTTCCGAAACTGACGAAAGCACCGCTCACGAGGATGAAACCTTGCCCGAAGGCAGCGAGGGAATTTGCGCAACAATTCCCGGCTCTGTATGGAAAGTTCTTGTTAAAGCGGGCGACGAAGTAAAAAAAGGTCAGGAAGTAGCGGTGCTTGAAAGTATGAAGATGGAATTTCCGATTACCTCGGAATACTGCGGTAAGATTACAAAGGTATTTGCCGAAACAAGCGAACAGATAAACGCAGGACAGCTTATCGCCGCAATTGAACCCCGGGAGGTATGAATATGTTTTTCCCCGAAAAATTAACGTGCAGATGGATTGCCTCTGCATACAGCGACGGAATGACTCCCTATGATTTGCTCGACGAAATTATTCGTCGGGCAGACGCTGAGGACGACAAAAACATATGGATTGTTAAACCGTCAAAAGAGTTGTGCTCAAAGTACATTGACCGACTTCCGAAAGATAAATCAAGTCTGCCGCTCTGGGGTATTCCCTTTGCAATCAAGGACAACATCGACCTTGAGGGCGTTCCCACAACGGCGGCATGCCCCGACTACGCTTACACACCTGAAAAAAACTCTTTTGTAGTTCAAAAGCTCATTGACGCAGGCGCAATTCCCGTCGGCAAAACCAACCTTGACCAGTTTGCCACAGGTCTTGTCGGCACTAGAAGCCCCTACGGCGAGGTACACAACGCTTATCAGCCGGAGCTGATAAGCGGCGGTTCAAGCTCAGGCTCTGCCGTCAGCGTAGCGCTCGGTATGGCGGCTTTTGCACTCGGCACCGACACCGCAGGTTCGGGCAGAGTTCCCGCAATGCTAAACACGCTTGTCGGCTACAAGCCTCCGCTCGGCTCATGGTCAACCTCGGGCGTAGTTCCCGCCTGCGCAAGCCTTGACTGCGTAACTGTTTTTGCCAACGACCTCGAAGAAGCAAGGCTTGTTGACAAATACGCAAAAGGATTTGACAATGACTGCATATGGTCACGCAAATACGAGCAGAAAGGCGACAAACTTCCCGAAAAAGTCTATGTTTCGAAAGATGAACCGAGATTTTTCGGCGATTATGCTGACATTTACAGAAAAAAGTGGTATAATGCTGTTCGCCGCATAGAAAGCCTGGGCGTAAAAACAGAGAGAATCGACTGTTCAATGTTTGAAAAAGCCGCTCTTATCCTTTACGAGGGCGCATACGTTGCGGAGCGTTGGCAGGATTTAAAGGAATTTATTGAAAATAATCCCGGCAAAACCTTTCCCGTTACCGAACAGATTCTGCGTTCGGGCGCAAAGGATGAGCAGACCGCTGCAAAGCTCTTTGAAAACCTGCACGAATTGCAGTATTACCGCCACAAGACAAAGGAAATACTCGACAACGCGGTAATAATTATGCCTACGGCAGGCGGTACGTTTACAAGAGAGCAGGTGCGCAACGATCCCGTCAACACAAACAGCCTTATGGGGCTCTACACCAATCACTGCAACCTGCTGGATTTGGCGGCAGTTGATATTCCCGAAAATTCCGGCGACCGTCAAAATCCGTTTGGTATTACAGTATTCGCGCTTTGCGACAGCGAAAATCTAATGTGCGCTTTTGCCGAAAAGTTTTTATCGAGCGAAAGTATGAAAATCGCAGTTTGCGGTCTGCATAAAAAGGGCAGAGCGCTTGAAAGTCAGCTTACAGAGCTGGGCGGCGAATTTGTTGAGCACGCAAGAACCTCAAAAAATTACCGTCTGTACAAACTCAACACCACACCTGTAAAACCGGGTCTGATAAAAAGCACAGGCATGGGCAACAACATTGAGGTTGACGTTTACACTCTTGCCAAAAACAAGTTCGGCAGATTTTTTGAACAGGTAAAATCGCCTCTTGTACTCGGCGACGTTGAGCTTGAAAGCGGCGAAATTGTGAAAGGATTTTTGTGCGAGCCCGACGCTGTAAAAGACGCGCAGGACATTACCGACAAGGGTGCTTTTTAATCTGAATATAAATAAAGGCGCAGCCAAGCAAGTTTACTGCTTTGCGTAACCTTTTTGGAGGAACTTTTATGGAATTTTCAAGAGTAGAAATTATTACAAACCAGTCAAAGCTTCAGGGGCTTATTGAAAGGCTCAGTAAACCGAGCTTCAGACAAAAACTTCATAAAATCGGCGTGAGCGGCATCACCGTTACCAGCGTACTCGGCTGCGGTGTGCAGATGGGCACAAGCGAATATCAGGAACAGGAAAACGACGTTATGCAGCTTTTGCCCAAAACGCTTGTTATGATTGTATGCGCCACAAAAACAGTTGATGAACTTGTTGAAATTATCAAAAATGAACTTTATACAGGTCACATCGGCGACGGTAAAATTTTTGTTTCGGATATAACCAATATTATACGCATAAGAACAGGCGAAGAGGGCGCTGACGCCCTTAATAAATCAACCGTTGACTGATTAAATTGAGGTGAACAATATGGGTAAAAAACTCGGACTGTTCAGCGCCGTTTCAACAGGTATAGGTATGATAATAGCGACCAGCTGTTTTATCTCACTTGCAAGCGGCGCCGGCGCAGTCGGTACTCCGTTTATTATATCAATTGTCGGCGTGTTTTTGCTCAATATGATGTCAATAGCGTCTGTTGCCGAGCTTAACGCAATTATGCCGAATCTTACAGGCGGCCTGGCTCAGTATATGCTTGCGGGTCTGGGTCCGCTTGTTACCATAGTCACAATGACGGGCGGCTACATTATCAGTAATATTTTTGCCGCTCCTGCCGAGGGCGCAATGTTTGCAAACGTTATGTGCGAATTTGTCGGTCACGATATTCCGCCTGCCGTTTTCAGCGTTTCGCTTACCATAATACTTATAATTATTAACCTGCGCGGCGTTAATATGTCAGCAGCTTTACAGACGGTAATTGCAAGTTTTATGGTAGTTTCGCTCATCATTTTAGGCGTTATGGGCGCGTTCGGACTTGCCCCCGGCGCCGAGGTAGAGCAGCCCGCAGCGCTTTCGACAGATTTGGGCGACATTATGCCGCTTACCGCAACGGCTTTTTGGCTGTTTATCGGTGCGGAATTCATTGTGCCGCTGGGCAAGGATATGAAAAAGCCCAAGCGCAACGTGCCGCTTGCAATGTTTTTGAGCTTTACAATTATGTGCGTAATCCAGGTGCTTATGGTGCTCGGTTTTAAAAACTACACACCGTGGGCCGAACTCGGAGCAGCAAACTCACCGCATATTCTTTATGCCGAAAATATGCTCGGCAGTATCGGCAGATACTGGATTATTATAGTTGCAATTTTTGCCGCTGTCAGCACTCAAAACTCAATTATAGGCTGCGTTTCCGAAATCTGCTGCGGTATGGCAAAAAGCCAGCTGTTGCCCGCCGTTTTCCAAAAGAAAAACAAATACGGCGCACCCTACGTTGTAATTCTGATTATGGGCGGTATTACAATACTTATTGAGGCAACGGGACTTTCCGACAACGGCGCTGTGCAGTTTTTGATACTTACATCATCGCTGTTTTGGATGCTGACATATATGGTATATCACATCAATGTAATTGCCCTGAGACGAAAAATGAAAAAAGTTCCGCGCAGCTTTAAAACACCGTTTTTCCCGATTTTCCAGATTATCGGCATTGCGGGCACAGCCTATATGATGTGCAACATTTCAACCGACCCTCAGGAAAGAATTATGATATTTATTCTGTCGATTTTGCTGTTCCTTTTCCTTGTTGTTTACGCAGTTTACTGGGTAAAGCACAAACTGAAAATGCCGCTTTTAAAGAGCGTGGGAGTACGACAGGTAATGTCTATGGAAGACCCGCTGTACTACTATGTACGTCACCGTGAAGAGGAGGACAAAAAGTACTTTAAAAAGCTTGAAAGGCAGAATAAAAAGAATAGCAAAAAGTCCAAAAGCGTTAAAGATACAGCGTTAAATTCATCTTCGGATTCCGACACAGACGTCGGACAAAACAGCGAAGAGTCTCCGCCGACATACAACGGCTCTTAATACAAAAACTGCAAATCATGTTCTCTTAAATATAACACACAGGGGCGCTCCTAATTTAGGAGCGCTCATTGTTTTAATAAACGCGCAACTTTCACCGACAGTTTTTTGCACGCTATATTTTTTAACAAATTAAAATTTCACGGCGGCACATTTTACAAACTTTTGACGAAATTCGTCGTATTTCTGTATTTTATCGGTCATTTGCTTGAATACAGTCGTTTGCTTTGGTAAAATTATTATGATATTTTATGTGATTAAAGAGGTGTGGAAAGTTGCAGAATGTGACTTCAAAGGAAAATCCGCTGGGATACAAAAGTATTCCATCATTGCTCAGAAGCTTTGCGATTCCCAGCATTGTGGCTATGATTGTCAGCTCGCTGTACAACATTGTTGACCAGATTTTTATCGGCAACGGCGTAGGCTACCTCGGCAACACCGCCACCAACGTTTCGTATCCGCTGACTACAATTTGTCTGGCTATCGCTCTGCTTATCGGAATAGGTACGGCGTCAAGGTATTCGCTGTATCTGGGCGCGGGCGAAAGAGAACACGCGCAAAAAGTCGTGGGCAACGGTTTGTGCCTTATGGTTTTACTGGGCATAGTTTACCTTATATTGGTTGAAATATTTATGACCCCGTTGCTGTACGCTTTCGGCGCAACCGACAGCTCTATGGAATACGCAATGTGCTACTCGCGCATTGTAACCATCGGTATGCCGTTTTTGATTTTGACAAACGGCATAAGCCAGCTTGTGCGTGCCGACGGAAGCCCGAAATACTCAATGGTATGTATGCTTATAGGTGCGGTCGTAAACACAATTCTTGACCCGCTGTTCATCTTCGTTTTCAACACGGGAATAAGCGGCGCCGCCTGGGCAACAATTATCGGTCAGGCGCTGTCGTGCATTGCCGCCGTATGCTATATTCCGAGATTTAAAAATATCAAACTTAAAAAAAGCGATTTTAAAATCAGCCTGCGCGAATCAATAAAGACCGCATCGCTGGGTATGAGCAACAGCCTTAATCAGGTAGCAATTACGCTGGTGCAGATTGTGCTCAATAACTCGCTTAAATACTACGGCGCAATGACAATTTACGGTCAGGATATTCCGCTTTCCGCCTGCGGTATTGTGATGAAAACAAACGCGATTTTGCTGGCTGTTATTATCGGAATTTCTCAGGGCACCCAGCCGATTGTCGGCTTTAACTACGGCGCAAAAAAATACGGCAGGGTTATTCAGGCGTTCAAGCTCGCAATCGCCGCAAACCTCGTCATCTCCGTCGTGGGATTTGTGTTGTTTCAGTTTTTCCCCAACGTCATTATCTCAATGTTCGGTTCGGGAAACGAGCTTTACACGGAATTTGCCGTAAAATTTATGAGAACGTTTTTATTTATGGTAATTGTAAACGGCGTACAGCTTTTGTCCTCAAACTTCTTTGCCGCCATCGGCAAACCGCTCAAGGGACTCTTGCTTTCAATGACTCGTCAGGTACTGTTTTTAATACCGCTTGTACTGATTTTGCCGCTGTTTTTAGGACTTGACGGAATTTTGATTTCCGCACCGATTGCCGATGCAACAGCCTTTGTGCTCACGGTTATTGTAATATCAATTGAGCTGAAAAAGATACGCAATATGCAAAAAGAGCAGGACAGATTAAGCGAAAACGGCTCTCAGCCCGCAACAAAAGAGGGTTACGCAAATTAAACTCTGATTTTGCGCATATAATAAACGACTGATTTTAAGACAAACTCAAAATCCGTCGTTTTCTTATTATATAAAGTTTTAATATTTGCCAAAGCAGACTATTTTGTTAAAAAGTCGTTGTAAAAGGTTTCAAACGTGCCGTTCTTGTAGTTTGAAAAATCCTTGTTCGCCCTGTTTACTATGCAGTCGGTAATAAGGTACGTGTCAAACCCGAGCTTTGACGAGCAAAGGTCCTCGTCAACATCGTTGCCTATCATAATGCTTTCTTCGGGAGAAATTGAACAGCGTTCGCAAATCATCTCAAAATATTTAAGATTCGGCTTGCAAAATCCCGAGTTTTCATAGACTGTAATAAACTCAAAATCGTCGGGTGAAACACCCGCCCACTCCAGGCGGCGCCTTGTGGCAATTTCGGGGAAAATCGGGTTGGTGGCGGCAATGAGCCTTCCGCCGTTTTTCTTGATATATTCAACGCTTTTTTTGGCAAACGGGTTTACGGAAGTCGCCTGTTTTGCAGCGATAAACTCGTTATTATAGTAATCGTCAAAGTCGCCTGTATATTTTCTCAAATCCATATCGCACACCTTTGAAGCAGTTTCCCAAAAAACTTCTTTATTGAGCTTTGAGTTATCGTTCTTTGTCATTGCCTCGGTGCCCGACAAAACGGCTTTTACCAACATATCGGATTCAACGTGGAGCACGGGAACAAATTTTTTACACAAAGACGAAAAATACAGCTTAATAAAACTTTCCATATTCATAGGAAGCAAAGTTCCGTCCAAATCGAATAAATAATTTTTATATTCTTTCATATCATACACCTCGTTATTATTATAAATTATGTTAATGTTGATTGCAAGTTAAATAAATATAAGGTATAATAAAAAAGCGAAACGGAGGGTTTGGAATGAAAATTGTACTTACTGACGCACAAACCGTGCTTGACAATATTGTAAACTCAGACAGTCTCAAAGAGCTGGGCGAGGTTGAGGAATACGGACTTTTAAAGTATGAGGAGGTAGCCGAAAAAATTTCCGACGCTGACGTTGTTGTTTGTAATAAAACTCTGCTTGATCCGCACACCCTGCACCTTGCCGAAAATCTAAAGTATATCGGACTTTTTGCAACCGGATACAACAACATTGACATTGACTACTGCACAAAGCACAACATTACCGTCTGCAATGCAGGCTCTTACTCCACAAATGCAGTTGCCCAGCACACCTTTGCCCTTATTTTGGAGCATTTTAACAACATTACGGGCTACAACAAGTTTGTGCACGACGGAAAGTGGAAACGCAGTAAAACGTTTTCGCCGTTTGTATATCCGCTCAATGAAATCGCCGGCAAAACCTTAGGTATTGTGGGGCTGGGAAACATCGGTCAGGCGGTGGCAAAAATTGCGAACGCGTTTAATATGAACGTAATCGCCTGCAACCGCTCAGAAAAAAATATTGAAAACGTGACGACGGTAAGCTTTGAAAAACTGCTTGAACAAAGCGACATTGTAAGCGTACACTGCCCGCTAAACGACGATTCAAAGGATATGTTTGACAAAAACGCCTTTGCCAAAATGAAAAAAGGCGCGCTGTTTGTAAACACGGCAAGAGGCGGAGTTATGGTGGAAAAAGACCTTTATGACGCTTTGCAGAGCGGTCACCTCGGCGGCGCGTGCATTGATACGCTGAGCGTAGAACCTATGGAAGAAAACTGCATTCTTATGGAGGCAAAAAACTGTATTATGACGCCGCACATTGCGTGGGCCCCCGTGGAAACACGCAGGCGGCTTATGGATATTGTCGTTGACAATATTAAAAATTTCTTAAGCGGCACCCCGACAAACAAGGTAAATTAATCCGATAAACTAAACAGCCCTAAAGCACCGACGCTTTAAGGCTGTTTATCTTTATGTTCTGTTTTTTAGAATACGACCTATGAGGTTTGCCACGCCGTCGTCGTTGTTTGAGGGAACAATTATATCGGCGTTTATTTTGCAAAGCTCGGTTGCGTTTTTAACCGCTGCGCCGAGCCCCGAAAGCTTTAGCATATCGGCGTCGTTGTCGGCGTTTCCGCAGGCGGAGGTGTTTTGCAAACTTATGCCGAGCCTTTGACACAACCACGAAAGAGCGTTGCTTTTTGAGGCGTTTGAGTCCATTATCTCTACAAAATTTTCCGATGAAGACGTCACGTAAAAATTTGTTGTGTTGTCCTCAATCTGTCTGCGGATTGATTCCCTCATTTTTTTATCGACGCAGACAAATTCAATGCTGTCAAGCTCACACCGATGGTCATAGATAAACTTGCGCATATTTTCCACGCTTCCGTGTGATGAGCGCACATAGTCAAAATATGCCTCGCCGCAGCCGTATTTAATCGGGTTGTCAAAGTACCTCTTGTCTGTATAAGTTTTGCCGTCGATAAACGCTTCCATAATCAGGTCATAATTTGCGGTTATCTCAAGGTATTTTAAAACTTCATCTTCCTTAAGCAGATTAGAATGTATTCTTTTACCGCTGCAATCGTTTACCGCCGCGCCGTTTGAGGTTACGGCGTAGTCGATTCCCTTTATTGACAAAATACTCTGCGGCATCATTGCATACGGCCGTCCACTTGCCACCACAACCTCAACACCGTTTTGCACGGCGGTTTCTATTGCCTGCCGCACCACGGGTGACAATGTGTTGTTGTCACGCAGTGTTGTTCCGTCAAGGTCAAGGGCCAGCAGTTCGTTTTTTTTATTTCCCATATAATCTCCTTTAAAGGCACTTTTTACAAAAATCTTTCATACAACATTCATCGCATTTTGGATTGCGCGCCGTACACACGGCTCTGCCGTGGAGCACAAGGCGGTGGCAAAAGTCGTTGCTCTCCTCGGGCGGCAAAAGCTCCCTTAGTGCAAATTCAATTTTCTTTTGGTCTTTTAGGTCGTGCAGCCCCAGCCTGCGTGTAATTCGTATGCAATGGGTGTCCACCACAACGGCGGGTTTTCCGTAAATATCGCCGCAGACAAGGTTTGCGGTTTTTCTGCCTATACCCGGCAATTTTATAAGCTGTTCAACCGTGTCAGGCACTTTTCCGCCAAAGTCGTCACGCAGCATTTTTGCCATTGCGACAATGTCCTGCGACTTTGTTTTGTAAAGTCCGCAGCTTTTTATGTACTGAGCCACCTCGCTTACATCGGCGTTTGCAAAATCGTCAACAGTTTTGAACCTTTCAAAAAGCGCAGGCGTGACCATATTCACCCTGGCGTCGGTGCACTGCGCCGCCAAACGCGTCGCAATAAGCAGTTGAAGCGGATCTGTATATTGAAGTGAACACAAAGCGTCGGGATATTCTTTTTTAAGCGCTTGCACTGCGCTGACTGCAATTTGTTTTTTCGTCAAAATTCTCACCCTTTTTTAGTTTAACATAAAAAATCCGCTATTGCAATTCGTTTTGATATTTGTTAGAATATTACTAATTTCAACATAGTTTGGAGTGATTATAAATGTATAAAAACTACGTTTTTGACCTCTACGGCACTTTGATTGACATCAACACAGACGAATGGTGCGACGACTTGTGGAAAAAAATGGCGCTGCTCTACGGCTATCACGGCGCACACTACACCTTTGAGGAACTCAACAAGGAATATGACCGCTTAGTTGAGCTTGAAAAGGAAAAAATGCACGCCAAGCACCCGAGTTACACTGTTGTTGACATCAACATCGAAAATGTTTTCAACGAGCTGTTTACGCTCAAAAAAGTTAAGGTGAGCAAGGAGCAAATCCTGTTTATTGCCGAGGCATTTCGCTGTTACTCGACAAAGTACATCAAGCTGTACGACGGCGTGACTGACCTGCTTGACACCTTAAAGGCAAACGGCAAAAAGATTTATCTTTTGTCAAACGCTCAGCGTTCGTTTACTCAAAATGAGCTTAATATGCTTGGTCTTACAAAATATTTTAACGGCATTGTCATCAGCTCGGACGAGGAGTGCTCAAAGCCCGACACAAATTATTTTAAAATTCTGTTTGACCGTTACTCGCTTAAAAAAGACGAGTCAATTATGATCGGCAACGACTATATATCGGACATCGGCGGCGCGTCTGATTTCGGCATTGACAGCCTGTATATTCACCAGAGCATTTCTCCCGAAATCAAGGGCGAACTCAGAAGCACCTATTCGGTTATGGACGGCGATGTTTTTAAAATTAAAAAATTAATTGTAAAATAAATGAAACGGCTGTAAATCAGCCGTTTTTGTTTTTCTGACAAATTTATCATCTTATAAATAGATTAAAATGATTAACAATAATTTTGGGGTGATAAAATGAAAGACAAACAAACACCTGATAAAAACGCCGAAAAAATTGATAAAATTCTCGCTGAAACGATGAATACAATATCGGCGCAGGACTGTACGGGATTGATTCCGTCTGCGGTGCAAAGCAATGAAGAAGAAGAAAACTACGAGGAATTGTACCCGTTTTCACCCGAAGACGAATTGTTATTTTATTAATAACAATTTTTATTTGCCGTCTGTTTTTTGAAAATTCAAATTTTAAAAAGATGTGTTTTTAAACAAAAATCCATTAAAAAAGTGACTTTTTAAACGGCTTTAAATTCAGATTAAAGCAAATATTTTTTTGCAAAGCCGTACAAAAATACTGTTTTTTATTCTCCGATAACAGATTTTCGGAATAATTTGTTTACGATTTTACCGCAGATATAATAAAAACAACGGCATAAACCGCGAAAGCCTCCTGCATCGGCAAGAGGCTTTTGCTTTACTTTTTTACATATATACATAATTAAAACTTGTTAAATTTATTTGGTATTTGCGTTATTTTAACAAGTTTAGCATATCAGGCAAAACTGACAAAGTGCGTTTTAAAATGCCCTGCATATATGCAATAGCGGTACCGTAATTTGTAAACGGCACACCGCTGTCAAAGGCAAAATTGCGTCTGTACTTCATTTCTCTTTCGTTGAGCATACAGCCTCCGCAGTGAATCACGAGGCTGTATTTTGACAGGTCTTCGGGAAAACCTTTGCCCGAAGAGGTTTCGATATTCAAATTTTTGCCCGTGTAATTTTTGAGCCATCGCGGGAGCTTTACCGTGCCGATGTCGTCGCACTGACGGTGGTGGGTACAACCCTCGGAGATAAGCACAAAATCGCCGTCATTTAATTTGTCTATTGCCGAAGCGCCCTGCACGGCGGTTTTTAAAAATCCCTTGTAGCGTGCCATTAAAATTGAAAACGACGTAAGCGGAATATCCTCGGGCACAATTTTTGAAACGCTTTCAAACGCCTGACTGTCGGTGATTACCATCGCCGGCTTTTTGCCGAGATTTTCAAGCGTGTGTTTAAGCTCTGTATCACGCACGGTTACGGCAACCGCGCCAGCCTCAAGCACATCGCGAATCGTCTGCTGCTGCGGCAAAATAAGCCTTCCCTTGGGTGGTGCCGAGTCAATCGGCACCACAAGCACAGCAAAGTCATTTGGCTTGAGCAAATCGCCGCAAAGGCGCTTTGTCATTGTGTCGGTTTTTATAAGGCGAGAGATTTTTTCCTTGAGCAAGTCGATATTTTCACGGTGTAGAGCGCTTACGGCAACACCGTCGTCATACTGCGGCGCCGCTCCCAAATCGCTCTTGTTGTAGGCTACTGTATACGGAATATTTTTCTCTTTAAAAATTTGTATCAGCTCATTGTCTGCTGCCGTTTTTCCGACTTGAGAATCAACGACGAGCACAGCCACGTCAACGCGTCTGAGCACTTCTTTGGTGCGCTTTACACGCATTTCTCCCAGGCTGCCCTCATCGTCAAAGCCCGGAGTGTCTATAATCACAACGGGACCCAGCGGCAGCAGCTCCATTGACTTGCTTACGGGATCGGTGGTTGTTCCCTTTACGTCGGATACAACCGACATTTGTTGGTTGGTAACGGCGTTTACCACGCTGGATTTGCCCGCGTTGCGCCTTCCGAAAAAGCCGATATGTATTCTCTCTGACTGCGGTGTATCGTTAAGTCCCATTGTAAAGCCTCCTCAGTTAAAATCTGAAATCACGTTTGTTGTTGTTTGCAATATCCGCGATATGCTCTTTTGCAATTTTTCTTACCTTTTCGTTAGGAATTTTTTCAAGCTCCCTTTTAATCAGCTCATCGCCGATTTTGCGGGTTTCGTCGCCGGCGTAGTCCATAAGATATTCCTTTAGTGTCATAAGGGCGTTGGGGTGACAGCAGTTTTGAATCTGACCGCTCTTGCAAAGAGCCATAAAACGGTCGCCTGTTCTGCCCTCACGGTAGCAGGCGGTGCAAAACGACGGAATATATCCGAGCTCCATAAGCCATTTTACCACCTCGTCGAGAGTGCGTTGGTCCGAAACATCAAACTGCGCCGAGTTTTCGTCCTCGTCCTCAGGCTCGGCATAGCCGCCTACGCTTGTGCGTGAACCTCCGCTTATCTGAGAAATTCCGAGGCGAAGCGCCTTTTCTCTTACCGATTTACTCTCGCGAGTGGAGATAATCATACCCGTATAGGGAACTGCAATTCTGATGATTGCAATAATTTTTGCAAAAGTTTCGTCGTCAATTCCGTTGTCAAAATCGTCGGGGTCAATATCGTCCGCCGCCTTGATTCTGGGCACGCTTATTGTGTGAGGACCTACGCCGTGAACGGCTTCAAGGTGCTCTGCGTGCATCAAAATTCCGGCAAGCTCATAGCGGTAAAGCTCCAGTCCGAACAGAACGCCCAAACCTACGTCGTCGATTCCGCCCTCCATAGCTCTGTCCATTGCCTCGGTGTGGTAGGCGTAGTTGTGCTTGGGACCCGTGGGGTGAAGCTGTTCATAGCCTTCTTTATTGTAGGTTTCCTGAAACAGAATGTAAGTGCCGATTCCCGCATCTTTAAGCTTTCTGTAATTTTCAACCGTAGTTGCGGCGATGTTTACGTTTACTCTGCGAATAGCGCCGTTTTTGTGCTTAATGGAGTAAATCGTCTTGATACAGTCAAGTATATACTCAATCGGGTTGTTTACGGGGTCTTCGCCCGATTCAATCGCAAGACGCTTATGTCCCATATCCTGCAAAGCGATAACCTCTTGCTTTACCTCTTCCTGAGTGAGCTTTTTACGGCAAATATGCTTGTTCTTTGCGTGATACGGGCAGTAAACACAGCCGTTTACGCAGTAGTTTGAAAGGTAGAGCGGCGCAAACATTACAATTCGGTCGCCGTAAAAATCCTTTTTTATCTGCTCGGCAAGGGTGTAGATTTCTTTGAGCTTCTCCTCGTTGTCGCAGGCGAGCAAAACGCTTGCTTCACGGTGGTCAATACCCTTTCTGAGCTTTGCCTTTTCGATGATTTTATCGATAAGCTCCATATTATCCTTGTTTTCATCGGCGTATTTCAAAGTTGCTTTGATTTCGCCGTCGTTGATAAATTCCTCTGCCTTTAAAGAGGTTTTATCGTATTTATACATTTCGGTATCCTCCTGTTATGATTTATAATCGCCTCTGTCGGTCACAACTTCGTACCCGACAGATTTCATTGATTTTTTTAAGTGTTCCACCGATTCAGCCGCCTCATCGCCCGTAGAAATTTTGTTATCGTAAAGCGAATAGTCCTTACGGTGCTCAAGCGGCGAAAGATTGGGCATTATCACATTAGCGCCGTGCAAAACGCCTTCTTTGTGCCCGTTTGCCTGAGCTGTCGCAAGTGCGGTTGTGGCAGGCAAAAGCACATTCGGCAAAAGCAATCTGACTATCGACAAAAGCATAAGCGTAAGACGTGTGCTGCCCTTTGACTTGTCTGCAAACGGGGTGTCGTGGTGAGGTATAAAGGGGCCTATTCCGCACATCTGCGGATTGAGTTCTTTTAAAAATAACAAGTCCTCACAAAGCGTCTGCGCAGTCTGATACGGCGACCCGACCATAAAGCCCGCGCCCGTCTGATAGCCGATCTTCTTTAAATCAAAAAGGCATTTTTTGCGGTTCGCAAGCGACATACTTTGCGGGTGAAGCTTTTTATAGTGCTCGTTATCAGCCGTTTCGTGCCGCAAAAGATACCTGTCGGCGCCCGCCGCGTACAGCCGTTTAAAGCTTTCCTCTCCCCTTTCGCCGAGCGAAAGAGTAACGGCACAGTCGGGATAACGCTTCTTTATCTCTTTTATTACGTCGCACAAATAGTCGTCGGTAAAAAATTTATCCTCGCCGCCCTGCATTACAAAGGTGCGAAAGCCCAGCTTATATCCCTTATTACAGCACTGCAAAATCTGCTCTTTATCAAGGCGGTAACGCACAGCGTTTTTATTTGAACGGCGTATTCCGCAGTAAAGGCAGTCATTTTTGCAGTAGCTTGAAATTTCAATAAGCCCTCGTATAAAAATTTTGTTGCCGTAAATTTTGAGAGTCAATTTCCTTGCAAGCCTGCCCAAAAGCTCAAAATCCGCTTCGTCGGCAGAAGTTAAGAGCCTGATAAATTCTTCTTTTTCGGCGTTGTGTTTTTTTGCCAGCTTTTGTATTATTTCATAATTGGTCATAGTCATTTTTTTGAATAAATCGTCTTTGCGTTTACGCCGTCTATCCTGCCGAGTTTGCCCGACACGGCGCTTATTTTTTCCTGTTCCGCATCAACCACGACGCTTATAATACTGATACCCTTTTGACGGTAGGGAATACCCATTCTGCCGATTATCATATCGGAAGCTTGGTGGAGAATTTCGTTTATTTCGGCAACCGAGTCGGGATTTTCGACAATTATGCTGATTATCGCAACTCTTGTACCGTTTTGCTTATTGTTTTCCATAAACACCTCACAAAAAACTAAGGCGGCGTCCAAAGACACCGCCAAAAAAGGGTATGACACCCCTTAATTTATTTTGGAAGTCGTCTTATGCGTCGATAAAATCTCTGCGTCAGAGAACTTGTATTTTAGTTGTTATTTTTTAAAATACACCGCTGCTGCCGTGCGAAGAACTCTTTGACGACGAGCCGGAAGAACTGTTGTTGTCGTTGTCGTTTGACAGTCGGCGTGAGGTAACATGAGAGGTAACAAAGCGATCCTCTCTGCCGGTAAGCTCAAGCTTGCTGTTACCCTGCAAGTCGTATGTATTGTCGGCGCCGTGAAAACTGTACCTGAACAATGTCATCACGAAAAACACAATGCCCGCAACAATGGGAATAACGATGATAAACACGCCGAAGTTATCAAAAGTGCGCTGTATTATAGGAACGTCCTTTTTGTTCAGCTCAACGTTTTCGTAACTGCCGTCCGTATCTTCCCCGTCTGTATAAAAGCTTTCAACGTCTCGGGCGTACGTCAGAGCGGCGTTATAGTAGTCGTTATCGTCAAGATAAACCTTCATATCGTTTTTTATGTCATTCATTCTTTCATCGCTGAAATACTGCATTGCGTCGCCCTTAGTTATAATTATACGCCTGTCTGAGTCATTGTCAATAACCAAAAGCACACCGTCCTCTTTGTAATCCGAACTGTCGTAAAAGTTGTTGTAATACTCTTCCATATTGTCTGCCGAAACGGAGTAATCGGCCACATAAATACGAACGTCCCACCCCGTTTCCAGAGAAGCACTGTCGAGCGCCTCTTCAATTTTCGCGGCCTCATTTGAGTCAAACAAGCCGTTGTCGTCAACAAGCATATCCGATTCTGCCGCAAAAACCGTAAACGCCGATGCGCACAAAAGCATAAGCACAAATGCAATTGAAGTAAATTTTTTGCTAAACCTTATCATGACAGCAGCATACCTCCCAAAAAGCAAAGAATAAATGCAACAACTGCCACGAATAAAGAAAACAGCGCCAGCTTTCCGAAACTTACGGGCAGTTTGCCGTAGGTCTTGCCCGTCTGTCCGTTTACAGCGTAAGGAAAAATTTTCCCGTTGTGCTTGTATGTAATCATCCACACCGGCAAAAGAGTGTAGCTCCAGCTTTCAAGGTCTGTTTTTTCATGGTAAGACTTAGGATTTACCGAAGTATATCCACCCATACTGCCCTCAAGCAAGGTTTTTGCATAACCCGAAACACGATTATTAAGGGTATCTGAGACGTCGTTTTTCTCAAGGTCACGTTTCTCCGCCTGAAAACCCGAGAGGTACGACATTGCAAACTTTTTCGCCTTTGACAAATCATAAGGGTGCACCGACTGCAAAACCTTTCTGTCCTCGCCCTTTAGCGCACGTTCAAACACGTTATTTATAATAATATCGCCGCTGCGGTACACATCGTAAATTTTTGTTTCTGTATATTCTCTGTTTCTGTCTCTCCAGGTAGAAACCTTTTTACCCGTCGCCGTCATATCAGCCTGAAGCTGCTTATCCACGTACCAATAGGGGAAATACACGCCCGTCATTTTTTCAAAATTCTTTTTGTCTGCAAAAAATTTCGGCAAAAACCACTTTTTTTTGCACATTTCCATAAACTTGTCGATTACCTTTTCCTTTGAAAGCTCAAACGGCACCACCCTGTCAGGCAGATATTCGCCCGACAGGCGGCCGCCCAAAACGACGGGGTTTTGGCAGTAAAAGCAAGTTGTCGCCGCCGTAGTAGCGGTGGTAATAACTTCTGCTCCGCAGGAGGGGCAGGTATAAACTACCGCCTCTTCCGCCTGTTCTTCTTTTGTATTCTGTTTTGCCTTTCCCTCCCTAACTTCCTCCTCGGAAGCCTTTGACTCCGCCTTTGAATAGTAGTCCTGAATATACTTATCAGAAAACTCCGACAGGCAATATTCGCAGCAGAACATCTGCTTGTCGGGATTAAAGGTAAGCGGTGCGCCGCAGGAGGGGCAGGTATAATTTACCGTAGCCATCTGTACCCTGATCCTCCGTTACTGTTTTGTTCCGCACTCGGGGCAGAACTTCGCGTTGGGGCTGAGCTCTGTTCCGCAGTTGGTACAGAAGCGTTTTTTGGGAGCTTCGGGCTTTTTGGCGCCGCATTCGGGGCAGAATTTGCCCGTATTAACGCTTCCGCATTCACACGTCCAGCTGTCACCGCCTGCTGCGGGAGCTGCGCTCTGAGGAGCTTCGGCGGCAGGTGCAGGCGCGGCGGTCTGCTGAGGCGCAGACTGAGCTTGTGCCATTGCCTGATCCCTCATTTGCGCCTGCTGACGGCGCGCTTCATCTACCTGTGGATTATTCTGGTAGCCGCCGAGAATACCTGCGCCGGCGTTCATACCTACGCCCATACCCATAAAGCCTGCCATTGCGCCGTTTGCGTTTGAGCCTGCGCTTTTAAGGCCCTCGGCAACGTTTGCGGCAACATAGCCCGACTGGATTGCGGCGTCAGAGAGCATTGCGCCCTTGTTACGCATATTGATAAGCTCTTTGCTCTGGTCATCGTAGCTGATAGTTACATATACGTTCTGAACCTCAAATCCCCTGTCCTGAAGCCATACGCTGTCGAGACAGTCCTGCATATATTTGCTCAGCTCGTCGCTGCTCGCGGTTAAAAAACTTACGCGATTGCCGTCCTTTGAGTATTTGCTGATAGCTGTTGAAAGCGATCTTACAAATTCACCCATATACTGGTGGCCGATAGTCTGATAATTGATTGTTTCGTCGTTTGTTATAGCCGAACGGGGAATAACCTCGGCATAGAACTTAAACGGATCTCTGATTTTGATTGAATATTCGCCGTGAACACGCACGAAAAGCTCGGCGTTGTAAAAAGCGTCAAAGTAATTGAGAGGACTTGCCGTTCCGAACTTGAGCCCCTTTATTTCCTGAAGATTAATGTAGAAAACCTTTTGAGTCTGCGAAGTAATACCGCCGAAAGCCACACGGCTGAACGACTCCTTAACGGTTTCCTTGATGTCGTTAAAAATGCCGTTGCCCATAAACAGAGACGGCATTGCGCTGTTGTCAACCTTAAAATAGCCCGGTTCCGCCGTAAAATCGACAATACGTCCGCCGTCAATGAGAATCATCATCTGATTATCGTAAACGTGGATGATTGAACCGTTTGAAATTGTGTTTTCGGATCCCTTTGTGTTCTGGGATTTGCCGCCCTTTGTCACACGCCTGCCGGGAACCATAACGTCGGTGTCGGACATCGGTTGAGGCTCTACAACCTCCAGCCATGTATCGGCAAGACCGCCTTTGACAGCCTCTGTAACTGCTCTTATAATACCCATAATGTTTTAACTCCTCTTAGTAATTTTGCTTTTTAGCATATCATCTATATAATAATATTTTTCGACAAAAATTGCAACAATATATCAGTTACAAATCAAATTTTTATTTGCAGGATTACAATAGATGTGTTACAACCTAAATATTTTAATTATATGCACAAACAGCGCAAAAAAATCGGCTGAAAATATCAGCCGACTTTTTAGTATAGTTTTTTGGTTGTCCAATACTCGTTATTATTAATATCTTCGCAAGTATCACAGCTAATCATAAATTCTACTTTATCATTTTCATTGCCTTTGAACTCTAAATCGTAAAATATCATCTTCTGCGCCGCGTCATAATAATAATCAAGATCTTTCGGTGAATGACCGGTAGTATAAACCTTTTGAAGTGATGAAAAGTAATCGTCATAAAATTCAGTTACTTTTTCTTTAGAAAGCTCTGTTTCAAAATCAAGTATTGTACAGCCGTGCGTACCTACGAACTTTGTTTTGTCAGGTACCTTAATTTTCGCGACAAAGTCATTTCCGAATGAGAGCGGAATATCATATTCCGATTTCACTTCATTGCAGCCTGAGAAGATACATAAGCACAACAAACACAAGGATAAAAGTGCTGTTTTTATTATATTAATTGTAGCTTTCATAGTTTAAAACACCTTTAATTTCCGATATTAACGCGCTGTCGTTTTCTTCTCCTGTTTCTTCATCATAATTATCTAATAACATTAAACGTCGTTCAAGATAATTTTTCATAATCTGCTCTTGTTCAGTTGTAAATTCATTATTCTTAATCATATCGCAAATTTCAAACATAAGTTTACAATCTTCCTCTTTATCCTGAATCAACTCGGTAGCCTGCGTCTTATTTAAACCTCTTAATATTTCGAGCGCCTTAATGTCGTTTTCATTTTTTGCTTCAACAGCTTGATTTTTTTTGTCGAGCTCTGCCTCTTCCTCCGGCGACATTGTCGCTTCGACAGTATAATCGGTTGTGTTTGTTGCATTAATCGAAAAAACAGCTCCGCTGACTACACTGACTAATAATACTGCCGCCAAAGCAATTAAAACAATTTTTTTCGACATCTTCATATTTTACCTCCTTGATATACGCTTAATATATGTTAAGTTACTTCTATATAAAAATATTACCATATTTTGTCATTTATGTCAAGCTTTTTATCAAGTTTTTAAGCAAAATAAAAAATTATACCTATTAAAATTAAAATAGATGTGTTACTGAAAATAAAAAACTGCCGCAGGCATCAGCCTGCAACAGCCTTATTTTAATATCCTCGCTTGCTGTTTGACTGCTCCGTAACAGCGTCAAAACACCATGCGCGTGTATTTTTTATTTCCGCAACAGGGCTGCCGCAGTATTCACAAACCCTGCTCATTGCCGATGACAGCGGCGCGCCGCAGTTGGGACAGTTCATCATAAGAGCGTCGCCGTCGCCGAATTTTTCAGCGTTTTGACCGAACACAAGGCTTACGTTGTAAACCGACTGGCGCAAATTTGTACTGCTGCCTTTAACTGTATTTGAACCGCTGAGGCGATAATCGTACTTTTCCACCGACATACCGAAAACAACGGTCGCGGCGTCGCCGCTTTTGTTGTAGCGTGAAATTTGAATGTCGTGGATAATTATATTGTCGTAAACCTGACTTTCGCCTAAAGAATCAAGCTCGCCGATTACGCTTTTGACAACGTTTTGAATTGCGGGCGAATATTCCTCTTTGAGCAAAGCGGGGTCTTTGTTTTCGATAGCGTCAAAATAGCTGAGCAAAAACGACTTTGCCTTTGTCTCGTACAGCTCGTAGTCAAATTCGGGAAAATCTCTTATAATTTGCGGAAGATAAACCGACGTCATCGACTGCACCGAGCGGGGCGTTCTGCTCATCTCCTCGTTTGCCTTTGTAAGTCCGCCGATTAAATCGCTTGTACCGAGAAGCTCATTTGAAAAACTCCTCACCGCTCTTGTCACCCTGCGCTTTATAACCACAACTGCAATGATTATCGCCGCAATAACTGCGATTATAATCACCCAGGGTATAACTGTTTTTATGTGTTCCATAATTACCCCTCATTTAAAATCAGGGCTTTTGTTACAAAGCCCTGATAAAATTACTCTTCGTCTTTAATTTGTATGCCCAAAACGTCAAGACTTTCCTTGTCAACGGCAGACGGACAAGCCGACATAAGTTCGCTTGCGTTCTGCACCTTCGGAAATGCGGTAACATCACGCAGGCTGTCCGCACCGCACATAAGCATTGCAACACGGTCAAGACCTATACCCATACCGCCGTGCGGCGGAGCGCCGTATTTATAGGCGTCAACGAGGAAGCCGAATTTTGCTTCAATTTCCTCATCTGTGAGCTTGAGCGCCTTGAACATCTTCTGCTGAAGCTCGGGGTCTGTGATGCGCATTGAACCGCTGGAAAGTTCAACGCCGTTTAAGGTGAGGTCGTACGCCTTTGCAATTACCTTTGACGGGTCTGTGTCGAGGTACTGCAAGCACTCCTCTTTAGGCATTGTAAACGGATGGTGCATTGCAACCCATTCGCCGCTTTCATCGTCGTATTCAAAGAACGGGAAATCGACAATCCAAAGGAATTTATACACGTCTGGAATTATTCCGAGGCGTTTTGCAACCTTGAGCCTCAATGCTCCCAAAGTTGAAAGCACCGTGCCGGTCTTGTCGGCAACAATTAAAATAACGTCGCCCTGCTGTGCACCGAGTCTTTCATATATTGCGTTGAGTTCGTCGTCGGTCATAAACTTTTTAAACGACGCGTTCGGCTCATCAACCCATCTCACATAGGCAAGACCCTTTGCACCGATACCCTTTACATACTCGGTGAGCTTGTCGATTTCTTTGCGTGTGTAAATATTTGCAGCGTTCTTTGCCACAATAGCTCTTACGCTTCCGCCGTTTTCAATTGCGCCCGTAAACACGCCGAATCCGCAGTCCTTAACAAGGTCGGAAATGTCCTGTATCTTCATATCAAAACGAATATCGGGCTTGTCGGAACCGTAGTTTTCCATTGCTTCTTTATAGGACATTCTCATAAAAGGAGTTTCAAGGTCTATATCTAAAACTTCTTTGAAAAGGCGCTTGAAAAAGCCCTCGTTGATTTCGAGAATTTCATCTACGTCAACAAATGACAGCTCCATATCTATCTGAGTAAACTCGGGCTGACGGTCCGCGCGCAGATCCTCGTCACGGAAACATCTTGCAAGCTGAATGTATCTGTCAAATCCCGAAAGCATTAAAAGCTGTTTGTAAATCTGGGGCGACTGGGGCAAAGCGTAAAATTTGCCGTGGTGGATTCTTGACGGAACAAGATAGTCGCGCGCACCCTCCGGTGTGGATTTAATCATCATTGGGGTTTCAATTTCCACAAAGCCGTTTTCGTAGAAATAATCCCTTGCCACCTTTGAAATTTTGCTTCTCATCATAATATTGTTGAGGAGCGGACGACGGCGCAAGTCGAGGTAGCGGTATTTAAGACGCAGTTCCTCGTTGGTGTTTGTTTCGTCAACAATTTCAAACGGCGGCGTTTGCGCCTTTGAAAGCACACGCAAATCATCTACTGCAATTTCAATTTCACCTGTCGGAATTTCAGTATTTTTTGAGCTTCTTTCGCAAACCGTACCCTTTGCTGCAAGCACAAATTCACTGCGGCAGGCAAAAGCCTTGTCAAAAATTTCTTTGTCTGTTTTATCGTTAAAAGCAAGCTGTACAATGCCCGTGCGGTCGCGCAAATCTATAAAAATCAGTTGACCCAAGTCACGGCAGCGCTGAACCCAGCCGCAGACGGTAACCTCTTTGCCTACGTCCGAAATTCTTAAATCGCCGCAGTAGTGTGTGCGTTTTAAGCCTGTCATAAATTCTGCCATTTTTACTACCCCTTTATGTAAATAGTCGGTTACTTTAAATCCTTTGTGCACAAATCAATTTAAATAATTTAAATTTTAAAAGACTTGTGGTCGGAAAGTGAAATAAGCGAAAACTTTTCGGCAAATGTATCGTCGAGAGCCATTTCGGTTTTTTCGCCCGTTTCCATATTTTTAAGCTCCGCCGAATTTTTCTCAAGCTCATTGTCTCCGATTACAAGCGAATATTTTGCGCCGATTTTGTCGGCATACTTCATCTGCGCCCTCAAGCCTCTGCCCACAACATCGGTTTCGGCGGTAAGGTTGCACTCACGCACCTTTCTGAGCAGCGCAAACGCCTTTGCCTTTGCCTTTTCTCCCATTGTGGCAATGTACAGACTGCAAACGTCGTTGTCGGGAATTTCAATTCCCTGGCTGTCCATAACCATAAGCAGTCTTTCAAGTCCCATCGCAAAACCGAGTGACGGCAGGTGCTTTCCGCCGAGCTCTTCGATAAGCCCGTCGTATCTGCCGCCGCCGCAAACGGTGCCCTGAGCACCGATACAGTCCGTGACAAATTCAAACACGGTCTTTGTGTAATAGTCAAGTCCTCGCACGATTGTCGGGTTTACAACATATTCAATGCCTGCGGCGTCAAGATATTTTTTTACGTCCTCAAAGTGATTGCGGCACTCGTCGCAAAGATAATCTGTAATTTTGGGAGCGTCTTTTGCGATTTCGGAGCAAATCGGGCTTTTGCAGTCGAGTATTCTCATCGGGTTTTTATCTAAACGAGAAAGGCACGTATCGCAGAGCTTGTCCTTATACTGAGAAAAATAGTCCTTTAAAGCCTTGTGGTAATCCGCCCTGCAAGTCGGGCATCCGATGGAATTTAGCTCAAGGCGGAGCTGTTTTATTCCGAGTCGGTCAAAAACAGACTGAGCTGCGCAGATTAATTCAGCGTCGGCAATCGGCTGCTGAGTGCCGTATTCCTCAAGTCCGAACTGGTGAAATTCCCTTAACCTGCCTGCCTGCGGTTTTTCGTAGCGATAGCACGACACAAAGTAGCTCGCCTTTATGGGCAAGCCCTCGTTTTCGAGCGCGTGCTCAAGCACGGCTCTTGCCGCTCCCGCAGTTCCTTCGGGGCGCAGCGTTATGCTTTCGCCTCCCTTGGTGTCAAATGTGTACATCTCTTTTTGAACTACGTCGGTTGTCTGTCCCACGCCTCGTGCAAAAAGCTCGGTGTGCTCAAAAACAGGCGTTCTTATCTCTTTAAAGCCGTAAGCCTTTGACTCTTCTCTCATTACCTGCTCAATAAACTGCCAGCGGTAACTTTCTTTGGGTAAAACATCCTCTGTACCCTTAATTTTTTTGGTAATTAGTGCCATAATTTCCTCCGCTTTATAATTACTTTTTTAACTTAAACCGCTATAAACACAACAAACGGGCGGCATTGCACCACCCGATTATTGTTTTTAACTTTCTTTGCCGTAAAAGCAATCGGCGCAAACGCACCGAAATTCACACTTATGTGAACACAGAGTTACACCGCAAAATTTTTATAACGTATGTATTTTCAAAGCTTTGCTTTTATCAAAGCAATCAGCGGATACAACCTCCCGCTGAATTTAGATAACGGCCGCCGCCTATGCGAGCGGGTGACATTATCCCTTTTGTTATATTACTTCAAAATATTTCTCCAGTCAAGGTCGCCTCGTTCAAGACCGTGAATAAGAACCTCTGCGGTCGCAATGTTAGTAGCAACGGGAATATTGTGCATATCGCAAAGGCGGAGCATATTCATATCGTTTGGCTCGTTAGGCTTGGGGTTCAACGGATCTCTGAAGAAAAGGAGCATATCAATTTCATTGCAGGCAATTCTTGCGGCAATTTGCTGGCTGCCGCCCTGAGAACCGGCAAGGAATTTTTGAATTGTAAGTCCTGTTGCCTCGGATACCATTTTACCGGTAGTGCCCGTTGCGCAAAGATTGTTGCGGCTCAAAACACCGCAGTAGGCAATGCAAAACTGTACCATAAGTTCTTTCTTTTCATCGTGAGCAATAAGGGCAATATTCATATCCAACATCCTCCAAACATAAATTTCAAAATTCTAAAATAATAATATAATAAAATATTTAAATAAAGTATATTAAATTTAACGCAGTTATCCTCTGAAAGCCAACGGAACCCGTTCCCCTTGAATCCTTCGGGCAAGGCAGTCAAACACCGCCGACGCTGACGACCAATTCAGCCCCGCCGCTCCGCGCTGCATAATTACCGAAATTCGCACATCAAACGGCACCAAAGCTATAAGCCGGGTCTGCGTGGCGTCGATTACCTCGTCAAGGTCTTTGTAAAAGCCGAGCTTTGTAAACATCTTGGTGTCAAATCTGTTGATTACCAGCCTGATGTTGTTAATACCCAAAGCCTCAAGCTTTTTTCTGACCTTTACGCCGCCCCTAACGCCGGTTGGTTCGGCGTTAACCACAATCAGCGCTCTGTCGGCAGGCGCTGCGGCTGTTACAAAGCCCGTACCGATGCCCGCAGGAGAATCAATTATCACAAAATCAAAGTCGTTTTTGATTGAATCAACAAGTTCTTTAAACACCTCGGGGCTAAGCTCGTTTTCCGTGTCAAAAGGAGCTGCCATAAGATACAGATTATCGTTGTTTTTACTTTTGTAAATTGCGTCCGAAAATGAACAGTTGCCGCAAACCGCGTCCGAAGCGTCAAATAAAATATCCTGCTCCATATCAAGCATTATATCAAGACCTCGCATACCGCAGTCGCAGTCAATAAGCAATACGCGCTTGCCCTGTTTGATAAGCGCAACCGAAAGGCAGATACACACGGTCGATTTGCCCGTGCCGCCTTTACCCGACGCAACAACTATAACATTATCCATAATATACTACCTCTGCTTTATTTTATCATAAAAAATTGTAAAGAGCAACAACACTGCACTATTTTTACGTCCAAATTTTTTGTAAATATTTTATGCAATGTCGCCAAAAACAGTTGGTATTTTTTACTAAATGCACAAACTGAATATATTTTTAATATATTAATACATTTTGGGCGGTACCTTTACACCTTATTTTTCGTCAAAATACACATCAAGCAAATCCTTTGCCACCTGCATTGAATATTTGCCCTTTGCGCCGTGCTCAATAACTACGGCAATTGCGACCTCGGGGTCGTCGTAAGGGGCATAGCAGATAAACGTGGTGTGGTCTGAGCCTGAATTTTCAGCCGTACCCGTCTTGGCTGCAACCTTTACCTTGTAATTTCCGAACATATAGTTTGCCGTACCCTTTGCGTTTTGCGTAACGCTTAGCATTGCGTTCTGCACAATGTCGAGGTTTTTTTGAGAAACTCCGCTTGTTTCAACCTCTTCGGGTTCATAGCTTTTTACCGTTTTTGTTCGCTCGTAGTTTGTGATTTTGCTCATAACGTGAGTTTTCAATCTGACCCCGTCGTTTGCAATTGCGGCGGCGTAGGTGGCAAGCTGAAGCGGTGTAAATGCGTTGTCGGACTGACCGATTGCCGCCTGCACCGTGTTGCCGGGCATCCATGTTTTGCTGTCGCGTCCCGCAAGCACACCCTTTGACTCCTCCACCTCAACACCCGTGTATTCACCCAGGCCAAAACGCTCGGCATACAGATACATTGTGTCAATTCCCAAACGTCTGCCCGTTTCGGCAAAGAAGTAGTTGCACGACTGAGTAATTGCGCCGGTTACGTTTAAGTTGCCGTGGTAATGCATACACTTTACTACGTTGGAGGGATAGTAATCGTAATTTTGCTTGCAGTAAATTTCGGTATCTTTACTTATGACCTTTTCCTCAAGTCCTGCCGAAGCCACCATCGGCTTTATTACCGAACCACAGGCAAAGCTGCCGACAAACGCCCTGTTGTACATAGGCGCGTTTTTGTTTTTGACAAGCTTTACATAGTAGTCGCCGTACTCGCTGTACTTATTCAAATCGTAGGTGGGATAACTTGCCGACGCAAGCACCGAAAAATCATCAACCGACAGCATTACAACAGCACCGGTTTCGCAGTCCTCGCCGACGTTTTTTGTGCCGTAAAGCTTGCTTTCGGAAACGCCCTGAGATTTTGCGCCCTTTACGTTTTCGGCAAGCGATTTTACCGCCGTCTGCTGAAGCTTTTTGTCAATTGTAAGATACACGGTGTCACCTTGCTTGGCGTCTATCGTTTCCACCGTATCGACAATGTTTCCGTCGTAATTTCGCTGTATTATTTTTGTGCCGCCCTCGCCCTTTAGGTAATCCTCAAAAGCAAGCTCTACACCGAACTTTCCTATTTTATCGGAGAGCGAATAATCCTTGCCCTCATCCTTTAAGCTGTCGTATTCATCCTCGGTAATTGAACCGATAGCGCCCAAAAGGTGCGGAGCGATATCGCTGTCGGGAGCGCCCCTTTCCATATACGTTTGAATGTCAACGCCGCTTATACCCTGTGTGTTTTCGCTGACGGCACTCAGGCTGTCTCGGCTTATGTCCTCCGCGAAAGTGTAAGGCTTGGAGTTTGAATACCCCGTCACCTCCATATTATAAAGCACCGAAATCAGGTTACGTAAATCTTCATCCGAGTAATTTTTTTCTATTTCATAACGCGCTTTAAGCTCGTTTATGCACTTTTGCGCGTCGGTATTTTCGTCAAGATTAAGATAATCCTCAGAGAGCAGACGCTTTTTTTCCTCGGCCGCATCGTCGCTCTGTACAAAGTAAAACTTTCCCTTGGGATTGAGCTTTATCGGCAATGCATCGTTCCATTTTTCGCCTGTGCGCTCCATTAAATCCACAAGCGATAAAATTGTATCGTTAAGGCTGTCGGCATCGGCATAAAGCTTGTCTATAACCAGCTTGTAGTGCGTGGTGTTTACCACCAATCCCTCTCCGTTTCGGTCAACAATTTCACCCCTTACGGCGTCGGTTTCAACCGTGTATCCGGTTGAGCGTTTGGCAAGCTGTCTGTATTCTTCTCCGTGCACCAGCTGCCAGCTTGCCAGGCGGATACAGAACAAGGCAAAAAACAGCAGAACTGTTATTATACAGACCGCGGCAGCGTGCTTTGGGCGGTTATCCTCGGTATTCTTTTTTTTGTAAAATTTCAGCCGCATATCACACCTCCGTAGCCGTGATTGTATTGCCGTCGATTACAGGCGGTTTGATTTATTGAGCCTGCGGTACAAAAACCTGTTTAAAAAATATATCGGAATAAACATAAGTGCTGTGTACAAAATTCGAGAAATATAGTGATTTACAAAAAGCGTCAGCGCCCCGTCCACACCCGAAAAAACAGTAAAAATCAAAAAATATCCGCAAATAAGCACCGCTGTCGACAAAAACGCAAAGACAAATACCGACAGAAATTTTGAAACAAAGTACTTTTCAAAAATATGCGCTTCAAAATAGCATATCAAGGTAAGCAATATTGCAAAATAACCGATTGCCTCACCGGTTAAGGAGTCCGCAAAAATTCCGCAGAGCGCACCGAACACAAGTGACGGGATTTTGTTTTCAAATGCAGCAATCGACAGCGCCAAAGCTGCCAAAAGCAACGGTTTGGCGCCAAAAATTTCAGGCATAAGCTTAGGAGTATCCTGCAATACGCAGAAAATCAAAATTTCGAGCGCATAGGCAAGATAGCGGAAAAACGAAAGTTTAATCTTCATTGCTCTGTTTTACCTCGCCTTTTGTTTCGAAATCGGTTATCACCGCCGCTGCAGTAACCGTGCGAATATCCTCGTACGGCTCAATAATTGCACAGCGTGTGGTATCGTAGGAATTAAAGCTGAGTTCTTTTACCTCGCCTATAACAAGATTACCCGGATAAACTCCGCCTGTTCCCGAAGTAACAATGATGTCGCCCTCTTTTATTTTGTTGTCCTCGGCAATTTTTGTGAGGCAGGTAAGATTTTGATCGCTGTACTCCGCGCTTCCGCTCACTATGCCCAAGTCGCCGGTTTTTTTATCTATCGCGCCTGCCCGTGTGTCGGGTGACAAAATCGTCTTTACCTTGCAGGTTCCCGCGTCTGTTCGGCAAACCCAGCCGACAAGCCCGTTTTCCGTAATTACGGGGTCGTTTAACTCAACTCCGTTTGAAGAACCGATGTCAAGGGTAAAAGAATAGAAATCGTCGTTAGCGTCACGCCTGATTACCGAAGCGGGCAAAATTTTATAGGACGGATTTTCTTTTTTTAAATCGTAGTACTTCCACAGCCTGTCGTTTTCGCTTTTAGTTTCATAGTAGTCAACAAGCTGACTTCGCAGCTCGGCGTTTTCCTTTTTGAGCTCTTCGTTTTCTTTTTTTAAGTCGTCGTAGCTTACGGTGTCGGTGCTTGCCGTTGCCGAGGCGCTGACCTGAAAAAGCCCCTTTGTAATTCCGTTTACGGCGCTTGAAACGACCGAATTGTCCACAAGTGACAAAACACTCATCACAACAAGTATGACGAGCGTTATCAGAAGAGTTTTGAAATTTTTGTTATGTAAAAAACCTTTCATACCGTCCTCTTTTTCCTTAAAGTCTTCTGTTAAAAGCAGTTTTGCACCGCAGACGGGTGCAAAACTTATCTGTTGTGCTTATACTTTACATTCGGACGGCTCAGACGCTTGCCTGCACCCTCGGCAACGCAGTCGAGCGGTCTTTCGGCAATGTGCACGGGCATTCCGGTCTGCTGCATAACAAGCATATCAATGCCCCTGAGCAGCGCTCCGCCGCCTGTCAGCATAATGCCGTGGTCGATGATATCCGCCGAAAGCTCGGGCGGAGTTTTTTCAAGCGTCGTTTTTATTGCCTCAACAATCGTCATCAGCGGGTCTGCAAGCGCGTCTCTTACCTCCTGAGCCGTGATTGTGATGTCTTTAGGCAATCCGTCTATGAGATTTCTGCCCTTTACAAGCAGGCTTTTTTCGTCCTCAAACGGATACGCCGAACCTATTTTTATCTTGATTTCCTCGGCGGTGCGCTCACCGATAAGAAGATTGTATTTTTTCTTGACATAAGTAAGGATTGCCTCGTCAAACTTGTCGCCTGCCACTCTGACCGAGCACGAGGTGACAATATCGCCCAGCGAAATCACCGCAACCTCGCTTGTGCCGCCGCCGATGTCAACAACCATACTTCCCGTAGGCTCGTCAACAGGCATATCAGCGCCGATTGCCGCCGCCATCGGCTCTTCTATCAAAATTACGGGAGGCTTTGCGCCCGCCTGATAAGCGGCGTCCTCCACCGCCTTGCGTTCAACCTCGGTACAACCCGTCGGCATACAGATAATTACGTGAGGCTTGCTGAAAATGCCGGGTTTTACCGCTTTTTTAATGAAATGCTGAAGCATTTTTGCCGTTATTTTAAAATCGGCGATTACCCCGTCTTTGAGCGGCCTTACCGCAACAATCGACCCCGGAGTTCTGCCTATCATATCCTTTGCCTGCGAACCCACCGCAAGCACATTGTCGGTGCGCATATCAACCGCAACAACCGACGGCTCACGCAGAATTATTCCCTTGCCTTTTAAATAAACAAGGGTATTCGCCGTTCCTAAATCTATACCTATATCTTTTGAAAATGAAAACATTTTAACGCTCCTTATTGCCTTTAAGACTGTCAAAAGCGGTTTGCCGCCCTTTATTTACAATTATAGTACAGCCGGTCTGCGGTTTCAATATTTTATTGTCGAAAAGGCAGACTAAATATTGAGCCGTTGTCCCGCATATTTTGTGCAAGACAAGCATATGATTTATCATCCGCTGAATCTGCCCGACGAACCGAAGCCGCCCTCACCGCGCTGCGTGTCGGAAAGGTCGCCCGTCTCAACTATTGACGGCAAAATTACCGGAGCAATTACCATCTGGGCAATCCTTTCGTCCGGCTCGATTGTGTAGGGCTTATCCGACACATTGCAAAGTCCCACGCAAATTTCGCCTCTGTAGTCGCTGTCCACTACGCCTACACCGTTTGCAAGGCAGATTCCGTGTTTTATGCCGAGTCCGCTGCGAGCATACAAAAACGCTGCAGCAGAGTTGTCGGGAAGCTCAATTGCAATGCCGGTTGGTACTAGCGCAATCTGATTTGGATTTACGGTAATGCTGCTGTCAATGCAGGCGTATAAATCCATTCCCGCCGAACCTTCGGTAGCTCTCTCCGGGATTTTCGCATTTTCTTTTAGCTTTTTTATTTTAAGTTCCATACTATTCATCCTTCATTTTTTCATAATTTTGCATAATTTTAAAAATTTGAAATTTATTTTTCGTTAAAGAAATTATGGCTTTTGACTTTTTTTGATTTTATTTTTCATTCAAAGAATTTTTGTTTTTTCTTTTAAAAAATTTTAAACTTTCTAACACTTTTGACATACTATTCAACACCCCGTTTATATAAACCCCTTGTGAATTTGTCTTTTAACATCGAAAATGGGATTGCATTCGCAATGTTATTAACGTTTTCCACATAGTTTTCCACATAAAAGTTCAAAATGTTAAAAGATGTTGAAAGTTTTGAAATTTCTTTGTCGTCAATATAAAGCGGCACGGAATTTAGCACTTCGGTACAGTTTCTGTCGCATTTGAGCAAAAAAGTCTTGCCGAGTCTGTCCGTCATTTTTGAGTGATTTTTGCAAGTTTTGCAATCAATCCCCTCGCTTTTGGCAGGGCAGTTTCTGCAAAGCATAAGCGGCAGATAACCGTAGCTTATGATTCCCCTGTCAAGGTTGCCGCCCAGAGCATTTATGCGGTCAAATGTGAGCTCAAAGCTGAGCTCCGTATCCCTAAGCCCGTATTCCTCTGCCCACAAAAGGTCGAAGGTGTTCACGAGATTTAAACCAAAACCGCCGTGCAAAGTCATACCAAGCTGTTTCGCAAGGTAAAGAGCGCCCAAGTTGTGACACAACACGTCGTAAATTCCGAGCGACTTGACCTGTTCAAGCTTTTCGGCAATTTTTTCTTCCCTGCCGAACATACCTCTCGGAACTTCAACGCCGACGTTATAACCCTCAAGTTTAAGCCTTTCAAGTTCCTTTAAATCGGAATACAGCGGGCAAAAAACAAGCTCGCACTGCTTGAAGCCCGTGCCGATTTTCGTTTTTTGAACCCTTGCGCGCACGGTACGACCTTTAGGAGTATAGGGTGTAAAATCAAGGTTTACGTTTTCATTTATTTTATAATTGTGCACGTGGATGCGCTGTTTGTCAAGCCGTTCGAGCGCTGTTCTTCTGAGCATATTAAGCGCCGACACGGCAACAGCGCAGTTTTCGTCAATTTCAAGGTCTATATTTTTGAATTTATACGCCGTATTGCCTGTTTTGGAAAGCTGGGAAATACAGCGTTTTTTATCAAGCGGCGCTTTTTCGGCGATTTCGCAGGCGTTGTCCCCCTGCACAAAAACGGTGTGAGCACCGTCGCTTACTTCAAAAGAAGGGAGCCTACCGATATGCGCGGTAAATTTTCCGCTCACCTCTACGTTCTGCACCTCGTCTTTTATGCTCTGCCGAATTTTGGAAAGCAGGTTTTTGTCGGCGGAAAGCACATCGTCTTTTGTGCGTGTACCAAACATTGAAATGCCTCTTTTGCCGGTAAAATAGCCGTCGGTAAAGCCTGTTCTTGAAAATACACCTCTCAGCATATTCATCGTTTCGTCTGTGACAAATCCGAGGTCACGCTGTTCACGGCAGGCTCTCACCGCCGCCGCAACGTATTCGGGGCGTTTCATTCTGCCCTCGATTTTTGCCGAGGTCACGCCGATACTTTCAAGCTCATCAAGGTGAGAAATCAGGCTGTTATCCTTAAGGCTTAGCGCGTGCGAATTTTTTTTGCCGCTCACGGTAAACGGAAGACGACATGTCTGGGCACAGTAACCCCTGTTGCCACTGCGTGAACCGAGCATTGCCGAAAAATAGCACTGTCCCGACACGCACATACAAAGCGCGCCGTGAACAAAAACCTCGGTTTCTATGGGGAGTTTCGCGCACTGTGCAATTTCCTGTTTACTCATTTCACGGGAGAGCACAACCCTTTTGAACCCCATTTCATACAGAGCCTTTGCTCCCGACGGAGTGTGCACGCTCATCTGGGTTGAAGCGTGCAGGGGCATATCGGGCACAAGCTCGCGCGCAAGCCGTGCAACACCCATATTTTGCACTATGAGCGCGTCAACGTCTGCTTTTGCGGCGTCGATTAAAGCCTTTTTGAGCCTCTCAAATTCATCGTCAAAAATTATTGTATTTACAGTCACATAAATTTTTACGCCGTGAATGTGGCAGTAGGCGGCGGCCTGTTTCAGCTCTTCACTGTCAAAATTATGAGCGGAAGCCCTTGCCGAAAACGCCTTTTCGCCCACATATACTGCGTCCGCGCCGCTTCTTACTGCGGCGACAACGCTGTCAAATCCACCCGATGGCGCGAGTATTTCTATTTTTAAGCCGTCAGTGTTTTTCTGCATAGAATCAACCTTTTGCGTCAAAAAGCGAGTACTGTTCTGAGGAGTCCTCTTCCTGATATTCCTGCATAAACTCCGCGTCAAGGGTGTTTTGCACATCGTCCTGAGCCTTGCGAAGAATTTCGTTTTCCTCTGTAAGCGATTTAAGCTGTTTTTCAAGCGCCATAACACGCTTTGTAAGATGAGTGTTTTCGTTTATTGTTTCGGTCAGTCTGTCCTTGTACTGAGCGC
Organism: uncultured Ruminococcus sp.; assembly: GCA_904393835.1. Classification (GTDB taxonomy): domain Bacteria; phylum Bacillota; class Clostridia; order Oscillospirales; family Acutalibacteraceae; genus Ruminococcoides. The sequence continues at coordinate 79,342 of CAJFNC010000004.1, forward strand.
ACTGCTTGTTGAGGTCGTTTGTTGTGCGGATAATTTTGTCCGCTTTGCCGATTACGTCCTTATTTTTACGCACCGCCTTGTTTCGATCGTCGCACAAGTCCATAGCCGCATAAATCGCACAGTCGCGCGTGTCAAGATTGTGCGCAGTCTGAGCCGCTTTTCTGATTCTGTCGGTCACCTCTTTGGCAACCGAACGCACGTATTTTTCGTCGTCGGTGGTAATCACCACGTAATTTCTTCCCTCAATCTGAACGCTCACTCGTTTTTTATCCATAGCACTCACCTCATATGTTTTATGACAATTTAAAACTTTAAACAAATATCCAATATAAATTATAATACAAAACCGACAAATATAAAAGAGTAATTTTAATTTTCGGCAACATTTTTTAAAAATAAAATATAAATCATTTTAATCTTGTTTTTTCTTGAATGGCAAACGCTTTACAAATTATGTAATAATTAACAAAAAACCTCAGTGAATTTTATATGCAAATTGACGTAAATTTCATAGTATGTCGTTGAAAAATCGTTTCAAATATGCTAATATAGAAACATATTGACTCAATATGTCGGCACTCCACTAATATTATACACCACGGTGTATGTTGCGGAATATTATGATACAGGAAGTGATTTTATGCCGATTCCGTTCAATTCGCAAAAAATTTACTACCGTTCGCCGTTCGGCGCCGTAGAAGAGGGTACACAAATCCATATGAGGATACTGCTTCCCCGTGACTTGCACACTCAAAAAGCCAAACTCAGCGTAAAGTACGACTACGATTACAACTGGATGTTTGTAAATATGATATGGTGCGGCAATTTTGACGAAAACACCGAAATTTGGGAATGTGACTTTACTCCCGACAGGGTGGGGCTGTACTGGTACGGCTTTAAAATGCAGACAATATACGGAGTAAGGTATATTGTGCCGACCGACCCCTATACAATAAGTTCGGTTGAACCCTCTCCCGGAAGAAGCTGGCAGATTACCTGCTTTAAAAAAGGATTTACCACTCCGAAATGGCCAGTAGGAGGCGTTATGTATCAGATTTTTCCCGACCGCTTCAACTTCAGCGGCGAAGAAAAAAATCTTAAGCGCACTGACTTTAAGCGCAACAAAGATTGGTATGCACTGCCCGAATGGCGTCCCGACGAGAACGGTGAAATCACCAACAGCGACTTTTTTATGGGCGACTTAAAAGGCATTACTCAAAAGCTTGATTACCTTGAATCACTGGGAGTAAGCTGTATTTACCTAAACCCGATAAGCGAGGCGTACTCTAACCACCGCTACGACACGGGTGATTACTCAAAAGTTGACCCGATTCTCGGCGACGAGGACGACTTTAAGGAACTTTGCAGAGAGGCCAAAAAACGCGGTATGCACGTTATTAACGACGGCGTGTTCTCACATACGGGCTCCGACAGCGTGTATTTTAACCGTTCGGGAAGATACGGCGAAAAAACGGGAGCTTACCGTGACAAAAATTCGCCCTATTTCAGCTGGTACAAGTTTAACGAATGGCCTGACAACTACAACTCCTGGTGGGGATTTAACACTCTGCCCGAAGTTATTGAAACCGACCCGAAATTTAACGAATATATAAACGGCGAGAACGGCATTATCAGAAAATGGATGCGCTGCGGCAACTCCGGCTGGAGACTTGACGTTGCCGACGAGCTGCCCGATGAGTTTTTGGAAAATCTGCGCAAAAGTGTTAAACAGGAAAACCCCGAAGGCTTTATCTTGGGCGAAGTTTGGGAAGACGCAAGCAACAAGGAGAGCTACGGCGCGCGCAGAAAGTTTTTGCTGGGCGACCAGCTTGACTCGGTAATGAACTATGTTTTCAGAAACGCAATCCTCGACTTTTGCCGAGGTCAGGAAGCAAAACAGACAATGGCGACCATTATGAGCGTTATTGAAAATTATCCCCGTCAGGTGCTCAGGGTACTGATGAATCCTCTTTCTACCCATGACACCGAAAGAGCCCTCACAATAATCGCAGGCGAACCGCTTAACGGACGCGACCGCGAGTGGCAGGCAAACACACACCTGTCGCCCGAACAGCGCGAAATGGGAATTAAAATTATGAAGGTTGCCGTTGCAATACAGTACACCCTGCCGGGATTCCCGTGCATTTACTACGGCGACGAGGCAGGTATGGAGGGTTATCGCGACCCGTTTAACCGCTGCTGTTACCCTTGGGGCAAAGAAAATGACGAGCTTATACGCTGGCATCGCACTCTGGGAAATCTGAGAAAATCCTGCCCCGCTCTCTGGGACGGCGATTTTATCCCCGTATACGCGTGTGACAGAAGGCTTGCATATGTACGCCACACCAAAGGAAGCGCCATTTACTGCACCTTTAATTTAAGCGGAGAAGAAATTTCCATTGACCCGCCGCCGGGATACGCGTCGGCTCAGCCCATGTTCGGCTCAATTTTGGAGAACGGAAAACTTCACGTAAAGCCGCTTACGTGTGAATTTATGCGACTTGATTTTTAATATTTTTATAAATACCGAAATACTAAACGGGTACAATGCGTACCCGTTTTTGTTTTATCCGAAAAATTCAAGTTATTGCCGGGCTTTTTCAGCAAACTGTTGTTTTTACATTGTGAAAAAATCTCTGTTTATTCGTGTAAAAAAATACTGCCTGAAAAGTTTGTTTTGATTAAACTTTTCAGGCAGTGTAAAATAAAATTTTCAATTTTTTATATGTCGGAGTACCTCTCCTATATCATCATTAATGCAAATTGATCGGTCGGCAATTTCATTCGGACACATCGACTCGCCGAAATTGACGCAGGCATAAACTGCCTTTTTATTTTTAGCCGTCATCTGCCAAAACGGATATTTTATAATCACAGGAGTGTTACCGCCGACGCCGAGTTCCAAAAACAGAACGTGCATATTTTGGTGGCGGCGAATAAAATCCTCGTATCTGCTTTGTGCGGCATACCAGCCGCTGTCCTGAACAAAGGTATCGTCGCAGCGCAGATTCATAGCCATGGGCGCACCGCAAACAGGGCATTTCGGTATGAGCTGTGTCGGGATTTTCATATCCTTTTGCTCTGCAACCATTTTCCTTACCGCACTTTCGTTGTCGTAGGTTTTATCATGACAGGGTTTGGAACATTGCCACAAACCGTAATCGCCCTGAGTGTAGAACAGCCGTTTTTTATCAAAGCCCGCAAGCTGAAATTGGTGATCCACATTAGTAGTAAGCACAAAATAGTCCTTATCCTTTACAAGCTCAAGCAAATCGGTGTACGGCTTTCCCGCCGTAACATCATAACGGTTTACCAATATACACCGTGACCACCACGCCCAGTATTCCTCAAATGTTTCATATGGGTAAAATCCGCCCGAATACATATCGTGAAAGCCGTATTTTGCCTCAAAGTCGGCAAAATATCTCTTGAACCGTTCTCCGTCATAAGCAAAGCCCGCAGATGTTGACATTCCCGCGCCTGCTCCTATCAGGACGGCGTCAGCGGTTTTTATTTCTTCATTAAGCCGTTTTATATTATTCGAGTAACTCCCTGTAGATGTTGTAATCGTATTCCTTAAAAACATTAAAAACCACCTCTGTTTTGCTTTGCGTTTGCGCTTTGTATTCTTTTACGGTTCGTATTGCAATTTCAGCCGCCTTATCATTCGGAAAATGAAATTCTCCCGTGGAAATACAGCAAAATGCAATACTGCGGCACTCGTTTTCATCCGCCAACTCTAAGCATGAGCGATAACAGGAGGCAAGCAAATCCTTGTCTTTTTGCGTCAGCCTGCCGCCGACAATCGGGCCGACCGTGTGAATTACATATTTGCTCGGAAGATTAAAGGCAGGTGTGATTTTTGCTTTGCCTGTTTCTTCCTCGTGACCTTGTTTATTCATCAGTTCTGCACAACTGAGGCGCAGCTGAACGCCCGCAAAAGTGTGGATTGCATTGTCAATACAGACATGGCAGGGCACAAAACAGCCGAGCATTTGGCTGTTGGCGGCATTTACAATTGCATCAACGGCAATGGTCGTGATGTCGCCCCGCCAAAGGTATATTCCCTGCTGTATCGGTCGCAAGTCATCAAAACGTGTAATTCCCTTTTGTCTTATTTCTTCCTGCAAATACGAGTCCTGAACCCGTAAAAACTCTTGGTTTACAGGCTTTGGCATACGAATATTAAAAAGCGAACGAAGCAGCGCCTTTTGCCGCTGCTCGCCCGACGGTATTTCCATAGTAAGGAGCTGCGGCTGTTCTTTGAGCAGTTGAGTAATTAAATACTCTCTTTTTTGAGTTTGAGTCATTTTATCATCTCCGTACAACCGCATTTTGCGAACAAACTTCAAAACAGTTTCCGCAATGCAGGCAATTTTTTTGGTTTATCACAGCCGGGGTGTGCGTAAAATCAATACAATTTTGCGGGCATACAACTTCGCACGCTCTGCACCCGTTGCAGTTTTGGGTTATCAGATACCCCTGTGTTTCCTCTTTGGCATTTCCTATTGTAAAAGAAGCTCGCTCAATCGGCTTTTTTGAAAGGTCAAACCACTCACCGCTGCCCTCATACAAAAGAAATACGGTAAGGGCTTGACGTGACTTTTCCGTGGGATAAATTTCATTCATATACTTGTTTTTTTCAAACAGCCTTAAAAGCGGCTGATTGCCGAGTTCACGCACTTTGCCGCGAACCGAAACGGCTGTGCAGGACATTGTATCGCTGCCTTTCATTCCCGTTAACGCAGCATATCCGCTCTTTTTTAAGCGGTTATAAAAGTTTTTTCCCTTTGCGGTGAGAAAGTACAGACCATTTTCATCACTGTCCATTATGTCAACGGCACAGGTAACGGGCAGCCCCGCATCGTCAACAGTCGCCATAACTACGGAATGAATCTCCTGTTCCAAAAATTCTAAGATTTTGCCGGTATCCAATTCCTCACACCTGCCTTTGCAAATAAGTGAAGCGGGGCTATCGTTATGACAGCCCCGCAGTTCTGTTAAGCGTAGAAGTATCCGGCGGTCATATCCAGATAGTTCTGACCGCTGTATGCAGGATACTGCTTCTGCACTTCTGCTTTAAAGCTGTCGGCATCTGCACAGTCAGCCGCTATCTTTTTCAGATTTTCAAGATAGTCAATTTTTGTTTGTACGTCTTTGAGATCTTCCGGGGTGTAGTGAGATGTCAAAATCAAATCATAACCTTTGGCAATATAACCTTTCAATTCCGCTATAATACCGTCTGCGTGTGCCGCACCTGCAACAATGGAATGACAGTCGTGACCGAGCATATGAGTATAAACGGCATTGATTTCGGGGATTGCGATGTCAAAGGCTTCGGCAGTCTGTTTGATAACAAAATCAATTCCGCCGATAGTTACCTTACCCTCTTGAATGATATTGGTAATCTTATGAACAGAGCTGTCGAAAATTTCCCCAAAAGCGTTTGTAAAATTGTCCACCAGTGCCTTGCCTCCGCCGTTTTCGGAGTATTCAACCGCATTTTGCGTTGCGTATTTGGAAACTTCCGGCAAGAATGCAGCACCCGCACCGTGGTAAGCAATAAGCATACCTTCGACTTTCACATCACTCAAATACTTCGCAAGTTCTTTACTGTTGTCAAAGAAACAAGGGGATTCAATAATAACAGCTTTGCCGTTTTTTTCAACGATAAAAACCTCATCGTCAATGAAATCGTTAGTCTTGTAAGCATGCAGCTTAATTGTACCCAAATCATAAATGTTCATCTCGCCTTTGTCAAGTTTTACAGTTGTAAATGTATTTTTGTTCATAGTAACATCCTCCTGATTCTGTTGATAATTGTTATATTAGATTATTTTGTTAGATTTGAGCTTCGCAGCGGCCGTTCTCCTCAGCTCTTGACTATATTATACACAGCTGAGTTTCAATCGTAAAGTAAGCACTTTTTTGTACCGTAGTTACCTAAAGGATACTATTGGACAGTTACCGCAAGGTAACGAATGCGTAAATTCGGGCTTTTCTTAGCTTGCGGCAACAATAAAAATTTTTTAAATAATTTTAAAATCCGCTGTTTTCAGTCGGAAATATTGAATAAATTAAATCCGTATGGTATAATTATAAACAAAGTTTCCCAAAGAAACTTTGCATTGGAGGCTATTACTATGAGCGAACAAAAAAACGCAAAAAATCTGCCCGCCTGTCCGGTAGAAACCACTTTGAACTTAATAGGCGACAAATGGAAGGTGCTCATTCTGCGTGATTTGCTCCCGGGTACAAAGCGTTTCGGAGAGCTGAAAAAATCAATAGGAAATGTATCGCAAAAGGTTTTAACGGCACAGCTGCGCGCTATGGAGGAAAGCGGTCTGTTGACGCGCAAGGTATATGCCGAAGTACCGCCGAGGGTGGAATATACGTTAACCGAGCTGGGTTACAGCCTTAAGCCGATACTTGACGCTATGCGGAATTGGGGCGAAGAATACAAGTCGTCGTTAAACAAATGACTGCTCTTAAAACAGATGCCCGCAGAGGCGGTTTTGTCAAATAAACACTTTAAAGCTTTGTTTTTATCAAAACAAGCAGCAAAATGTGCTGAATTTAGATAATGGACGCCGCCGATTTAATCCTTATTACGCTATCGGAATATAACAAAATTAACTATTTTATGTATAATTTGACCTTTAAAACAAAGATATAACTATCAAAGATATAACTATAATATTTATTTTTCGTAATGAAATTAAATTTATTAATATTTCTAATTTTATGTATTTTCGACAAAACACACCATTTGTTTACCTCAAGATAAACAATTTACATTGCAAATCGCATTTATTATTGTGCATTATTTATAGAATGGATTTTTTTGTGTCGTTTTGTTACAAAAATATATCAATTTCTTCCTTATTTTGTTCTTGCAATAATTCTTATTATGTTTTATAATACTTTTATGTCAATATAAGGGCGTTGTAATATCGAAATTTATCAACTGCGGCGCCGATTACACGGAGGAAAATATATGGAAATATCGATTAAGGACATATTGCGTATTTTAAGAAAAAATCTTGTGTTTATCATCATTTTTTCACTTATCTTAACAATAGGTTCTTTTTTTGTGTCCAAATTTTTAATTAAAAAGACTTACACAGCGTCTGTAAAAATGTATGTAAGTACCGACTATTCGGGAAGCAATTCGGCTTATGACCTTAATATGAGAAACTATGCTTCAAAAATGGTTTCTACTTACATTCAGATGCTTGACACCAATAAATTTTATACCGCGGTTTCATCTGCTTTAAACGAAAAATATACCGCCGGACAGCTTAAAAACAGCATTACATTTACAAGCGTTGAAGACACCGAAGTTTTTGAAGTATCGGTTGTATCCGACAGTCCTACCGAAGCAAAACGCATTGCCGACGCGGTAGCGGATACCGCACCCGGCACAATAACAGAGCTTTTGTCAACTCAATCGGGCGACAGCGCCAAGCTGAAAATCGTTGACGAGGCTACAGTTCCGACCGCTCCGACTTCACCAAACGTAACAAGAAATGTAGTTATTGCCTTTATTGCAGGTATTGTTATTTCATTTTTAATTTCTATTGCGCGCGACTACTTTGATATTAAAATTAAATTTGACGAGGATATGACTACCTTGTGTGAATTGCCTGTTCTTGCGGCAATTCCCGATTTTACTTATTTTGCCAACAACGTAAAATCAGGCTCGGCAAGCTCAAAGAAATAATTATTTACCTAACTAACGAAATGGAGAGAATTTCATGGCCAACAAAGCTATTGACCGCTCAGTAAACGTTGATGCCCTCGGCTTTCAGATTAGAGAAGCCTACAAAGCAGCGCGTACAAATATAGATTATTCAATCATTAAAAAAGGTTGTAAAAAGATTGCTTTTACAAGTACATCAAAGGGTGAAGGTAAAACGGTTACCGCTATGAACGTTGCCTCTGCTTTTGCGCAGCAGGTTGACACAAGGGTTATTGTTGTTGAATGTGACCTTCGCCGTCCGCACGTTCATTCTGCACTTAAGCTTGCCCCTACACCCGGTCTTACCAACTTTTTGAACAACGAGTGCAGCGCCGACGATATTATAAAAACCACAAAGCTGCCGAATATGAACGCTGTTTGTTACGGTGCGGTTCCGCCCAACCCGTCGGAGCTTTTGGCAAGCGACGCTATGGCTGATTTGGTAAAGCAGCTCGAAAGCGAATATGATTACATTATCTTTGATACTCCGCCTATCGGCGTTGTTATCGACTCGGTACCGATTCTTAAAATGTCTGACGGCGTCGTTGTTGTTGTTAATAATAACAGCACAACATATCCGCAGCTGAGCAAAACAATTGATATAATCAACCGTTCGGGCGGTAAAATTATCGGCACAATCATTAACAGAGTTAAACCTGTCGAGGGTAAAAAATACAAAAAGGGTTACGGCGGCTATTCTTACGGATATTACGGTTATTAATCTATATATTATCGACGTTCAAAGCTTTGCTTTTATCAAAGCCGACAGCGCACTGCGCCGCAAATTCAGCGGGGATAATATTGTATCCCAACGCTGAATTTTGATAATGGACACCGCATTATAGAGGCGGAGACATTATCCTGTTTGTTATACCAAAGAGGGGATAAATGTGGAAATGACAGTAAACAACACCAAAAGTTCTTGTGATAAGAATAAATATCAGAACGACGGCAAAATCGGCTTTCGTTTTTTTAAACGCGCGGTGGATGTTTGCGCCGGCACCATGGGACTTATCGTGCTTATTCCGGTTACATTAGTTGTCTTTTTGGCTAATCTTGTTACAAAAGACAACGGTCCCGTTATCTATACTCAGAACAGAATCGGCAAAAACGGAAAAATTTTTAAAATGTACAAATTCCGCAGTATGTGCGTAGGCGCCGAAGAAACTTTAAAAAAATATCTTGCCGAAAACAGCGAAGCATACGAGGAATACAAGGTTTATAAAAAGCTGAAAAACGACCCAAGAATCACTACTGTGGGCAAATTTCTGCGCAAAACCTCGCTTGACGAAATTCCGCAGTTTCTCAACCTTTTAAACGGCACAATGTCTCTTGTGGGACCACGTCCTTATATGCCCCACGAAAGACAGGATATGGGCGATTTTTACGACACGATAATAAAAAACAAACCCGGCATTACCGGATTATGGCAGACAAGCGGCCGCTCAAACACAACTTTTGACGAAAGGCTTGTATATGACGCCGATTACGATAAGAAGAAATCTGTTTTAACCGACTTTAAAATTATTGTCAAAACATTTGTAAACGTGTTTAAAAAAGACGGAGCAGTATGATTAATCTCAATCAGCAATCAGCTGGATTAATTTTTCAGCTGAGTCCGAACAAATATTCTGCGGTTATATAAATCATACTGCAAAGCAATGTATATGATTTTTATTAATATTGTACGAAAGCAAATTAAAATTAAAAGTATTAATTCAACCGCAACACCTTACGCAGCGTGCGAAAAGTGCTGCGGACTTTATTGTTATTAAACAATTTTTTCAAAATTACCGAAAGGGGGCGCACACAGAATGAACGACAAATTACACATAGCAATGCTCGGCCACAAACGTATTCCGTCAAGAGAGGGCGGAGTTGAAATAGTTGTAGAGGAGCTTTCAACCCGTATGGTTAAAGCCGGAAATTCCGTTACCTGCTTTAACAGATCGGGACACCACATAAGCGGAAAAGAATTTGACGAAAAAACTTTAAAAACATATAAAGGTGTAAATATAAAATCGGTTTGCACCATCAACTGCAAGGGTCTTGCTGCAATGACCTCTTCTTTTTTCGCTGCAATTCACGCAGCATTCGGTAAATTTGAAGTCGTTCATTTTCATGCTGAAGGCCCTTGCGCTATGTTATGGCTGCCTAAACTTTTCGGAAAAAGGTGTATTGCCACAATTCACGGCCTTGACTGGCAGCGTGCAAAATGGGGCGGTTTTGCAAGCAAATATATTAAATTCGGTGAAAAAACTGCAGCAAAACACGCCGACGAAATTATTGTGCTCTCGCAGGGCGTGCGCAAATATTTTAAGGACGCCTACAACCGTGATACCGTCTTTATTCCAAACGGGGTAAGCAAGCCCGTTACTGTTTTGCCTGAGTATATAAAAGAGAATTTCGGACTTGACAAAGATAATTATATTCTTTTTCTCGGGCGCATTGTTCCCGAAAAGGGTCTTGTATATTTGATAAACGCATTCAAGCAGGTAAAAACCGACAAAAAGCTGGTAATTGCAGGCGGAAGTTCAGACACAGACGCTTTTATGAACGAATTAAAAGAGCTTGCAAAAGGCGACGACAGAATAATTTTTACGGGATTTGTTCAGGGCAAACCGCTCGAAGAACTGTACAGCAACGCCTATGTTTACACCCTGCCGTCAGACCTTGAGGGTATGCCGCTCAGTCTGCTTGAGGCAATGAGCTACGGCAACTGCTGTTTGGTGTCCGACATTGACGAATGCGCCGAGGTTGTAGAGGACAAGGCGCTGATTTTTAAAAAATCCGACACGCAGGATTTACGCAAAAAACTTCAGTTTGCCTGCGACAACAGCGATGAAGTTAAAAAATACAAACAGCAGGCGTCGGACTTTATCTGTAACAAATACAGCTGGGACGACGTTGCGGCTAAAACTTTGAATTTATACGAAAATAAAAAATAAACGCTATAAACGCTGCAAATTCAGTGAGGGATTGTATCACACCGATGAATTTTGATAACGGTCGCCGCCTATAGAGGAGGGGAACATTATCCTTTTTGTTATAACGCCATAGCGGCGAACGACTGATTTTAAATGAGCGGAGATGAGATATATGCAAACGGTTAAACAAAGAGAAACATGGGTGGATAATGTAAAGGTAACAGCCTGCATTTTAGTAGTGCTCGGTCACTTTTTTCAGAGTATGAATGCGTCGCACATTATTCCTTCAATTGATTTGTTTTATTGGTTCAATCAGACGATTTACTATTTCCATGTGCCGCTGTTTTTTATCTGTTCGGGTTATCTTTATCAGCAATACAGCACGGTAAACAACGTTCAAACCTGGGGAAGAAACGTGACTAAAAAGCTTTTGGCCTTGGGCGTGCCGTATATCATCTTCTCCTTTGCCACATGGGTGCTTAAAACGGCGTTTTCCGATTCGGTAAACAGTCAAATCGGCAATCTCGGCGATGTTTTATTTTTGCATCCGACTGCTCCGTACTGGTATTTGTACGCGCTGTTTTTTCTGTTTCTTATAACGCCTACATTTAAAAATAAAAAGGCGGCGGCTGTGGGTTTTTGCGCCGCATTAGTCCTCAAAATAATTTGTATAATTTTCGGGAAGATTGACATACAGGCAATATTATACATATTAAAAAATGAAATATGGTTTGTTATCGGAATGTGCATAAGCTCATTCGACCTAAAAAAATACCTTGTAAAAAGCAAAATTATCATTCCCGCCGCGGCAGGCGTAATCTTTGTGGGACTGAGCGTGTTGGTGTATGTGCTCGGCATTGACAACAGGGCTGTCGCATTTTTGCTCGGACTTTTGGCTTGTTACGCGGTTGTTGCTTTGACCGCAAAAATATCTTCGGGCAAAAAGCAATCTGCCGTGATGAATTTCTTTTCTCGATACACAATGCCGATATTCCTTATGCATACATTGTTTGCGGCTCCGTTAAGGGCGCTTCTGCTTAAAGTAGGAATCCAAAACGCTGTAATTCAGATTGTTTTGGGTCTTGCAATAAGTTTTATCGGACCCGTAATCGCGGCAATTATTATGCGCAAGTTAAAATGGCCTGAGTTCATTATGTATCCGGGCAAGTTTATAAGGTTAAAGAAAAAATAAAGAGGTAGCATATATGAGAATATTGATGATTAACAAGTTTCTCTATCCAAACGGAGGCAGCGAAACTTACATATTCAAATTGGGCGATTACCTTAAATCGCAAGGGCACGAGGTTCAATACTTCGGTATGGAGCACGAGGGACGCTGCGTAGGCAACGCCGTAAACGCCTATACAACCGATATGGACTTTCACGGCGGCTCTAAATTATCAAAGCTCACTTACCCGATAAAAACAATTTACTCTTCCGAAGCAAGAAAAAAGCTTCGCCTTGTGCTGGACGACTTTAAGCCTCAGGTTCTGCACATTAACAACTTTAATTACCAGCTTACCCCGTCGATTATACTTGAAATACAAAAATGGCGCAAAGAGGGCAACGACTGCCGAATTGTTTTTACGGCGCACGACTATCAGCTTGTATGCCCCAACCATATGTGCAACAACCCCAACACGGGCGAAAACTGCGAAAAATGCCTCGGCGGTCATTTTTTTAACTGCTTAAAGGGCAAATGTATTCATTCAAGCACAGCAAAAAGCGCTATCGGCACAGTGGAGGCTGTATTTTGGAAATTAAACGGCGCCTATAAGTATATTGATAAAATAATCTGCTGTTCCGATTTTATGAAATCAAAGATGGACAGCAATCCGATTTTTGCCTCAAAAACAGTTGCCATGCACAACTTTGTTGACGAGGCGGAAAAGAAAGACACAAAAAAGAAAAACTACGCGCTTTATTTCGGACGCTTTTCCAAAGAAAAAGGCATCGACACTTTAATAAATGTGTGCAAATCATTGCCGGATGTTCAGTTTGTCTTTGCAGGAACAGGTCCGCTGGAAGATGAAATCAAAAATATTTCCAATATTAAAAACGTCGGTTTTAAGCAGGGACAGGCGCTTGAAACATTGATTCGCGAGGCAAAATTTTCAATATATCCGTCGGAATGGTACGAAAACTGCCCGTTCTCGGTTATGGAAAGCCAAATGTACGGCACACCCGTTATCGGAAGTAAAATAGGCGGAATCCCCGAACTTATTAAGGACGGAAAAACAGGCGAACTGTTTGAAAGCGGCAACGCGCAAGCACTCAAATCAAAAATTCAAAAATTGTGGAGCGACGACGATTTAACCGACCACTACACTCAAAACTGCAAAAATATTAAATTTGACAACATAGAAGAATATACACAAAAGCTGCTTAAAATCTATCAAGGCAGCTGAGTTTTAAGCTAAAGCCTAAAGCTTTAAAGGAGAGATTAACTTATGTCAAAAAACAATGGCGAAAAAAAACTTAACGGTACGGTCATCGTTACCTACCGCTGCAATGCTCGCTGTTCTATGTGCAACAGATATAAAGCCCCGTCAAAACCCGAAGAAGAAATTTCAATCGAAACAATTCGCAAGCTCCCCAAAATGTATTTTACAAATATCACGGGAGGCGAACCGTTTATCCGCACCGACCTTAAGGATATTGTGCGTGAGCTCTACAAAAAGAGCGACCGTATTGTAATTTCTACAAACGGCTTTTTCACCGACCGCATTGTTGACCTCTGCAAAGAATTTCCGCAGATAGGCATACGTATTTCAATTGAAGGTCTTGAAAAGACAAACAACGAAATACGCGGTTTGCAGGACGGCTATCAAAAGGGTTATAAAACGCTTAAAACTCTCAGAGAAATGGGAATGAAGGACGTCGGCTTCGGTATGACCGTGCAGGATAAAAACGCCCCCGACCTTGTTCCCTTATATGATATATCAAACGAAATGGGAATGGAATTTGCAACGGCAAGCCTGCACAACAGCTTTTATTTTGTTGAGGCAAAAAATATAATTCACGACCGCCCTATGGTCGCAAAAAATTTCGAAAACCTCATCAACAAACTTCTCAAAAGCAAAAGCCCCAAAAAGTGGTTTCGAGCATATTTTAATCACGGCTTAATTAACTACATTTACGGTCAAAAGCGTCTGCTGCCGTGTGATATGAGCTTTGACACATTCTTTATTGACCCCTACGGCGACGTTATGCCCTGTAACGGAACAAAGGATAAAGAAGTTATGGGCAACCTTAACAGACAAACATGGGACGAGCTTTGGAACAGCCCCGAAGCCGACAAAGTGCGCGCCAAGGTTCGCTGCTGCGACAGAAACTGCTGGATGATCGGCTCTGTATCACCTGCAATGCACAAATATATTTGGAAGCCCGCAACGTGGGTATTTGTACACAAAATAAAAAGTATTTTCGGTAAAGGTTACAGTATGTATGAAAATAAAATCGTGCGTGATTACCGAGACGGCAAAGTTACCAAGGAAGAGCTTGATAAATGCAGCACCTGCGATATGTGCGCTGTTGTAAACAACGGCTTAAGCGAAGAAAGCCAGGCGCAGCTGGTTAACAAATCGGGCGAAGAAATTGTTGACGCGGATATTGCTGCTCAGATGAAAAAATAATTTGCAATACAAACGATAAGGAAGATTCAGATGAAAAAACTCGGTATTTGCGTGTGCTACCGTCACAAAAACTACGGCAGCCAGCTGCAAAGCTATGCCACAACAGTAGAATTAAAACGCAGAAATATTGATTTTGAAATCATCAGGTTTAAAAAGAAAATTACGCCCGGGCTTTTGCTCAAACTCGTATCAAAAATTTTTAATCCCGTATTTTTAAACGACAGAATTATCGAGGGACTGCAAAAAAAGATTATGCTTAAAATGCACCCCGATTTTGCAAAAAACAACGCAATACGCGACCGTGCGTTTGACAAATTTGCCGACGAAAGATTTACCGACCTTTCGCCCGTTTATTACGGCTTTGACGAACTGCAAAAGGGGGCAAAAAAATACCGCGGCGTGCTTGTGGGCAGCGACCAGCTCTGGTCGCCCGGTGGATTTACCTCGGATTTTTACAACCTGATGTTCGCCCCCGATGACTGCATAAAAATTTCTTACGCCACAAGCTTCGGCGTTTCTTCCGTTAAAAAAAGATATTACAAGCTTTACTCATTCCTTGACAGAATGAACTTTATAGGCGTGCGTGAAAACAGCGGTAAAAAGCTTGTTGAACAGATGTCAAACAACAGCGCGCAGGTTGTTGTTGACCCTGTTTTGCTGCTCGACGAAAAGCAGTGGCTTGACGAAATTCCCAACGAGCGTATGTATGACGAGCCGTATATTTTTGCCTACTTTTTGGGCAAAAGCGAGGAATACCGCAAGGCGGTAACCGAATTTGCAAAAGCAAAAGGACTTAAAATCGTCACCGAACCGCATATGGACAGCTACAACAAAGCAGATGTGGGCTTCGGCGACTGCACGCCGTTTAACGTCGGACCCGCCGAATTTGTAAATCTTATACGCAACGCCGAATATGTGTTTACCGACTCCTTCCACGGCTCTGTTTTCTCGGTTATCCATAAAAAACAGTTCACCGTTTTCAACCGCTACGCCGACAATTCTACATCTTCTAAAAATTCACGAATCGACAGTTTTTGCGAAAATTACGGCTTGAGCGACCGCCGATATAACGGAAATATTTTTGACGCCGATAAGCCGATTGACTATGCAAAGGTACTTTTTGCCGTTGAAAAACACAGAAAACAGTCGCTTGAATTTCTTGACAGAGCGCTCGCAACATTTTAACCGGTGACAAATATGATAAACATTACCAAAGACAACAAAAAAGACTGCTGCGGCTGCACTGCCTGCGAAATGGCGTGCCCGAAGCACTGCATATCAATGCAAAGGGACAACGAGGGCTTTTTATACCCCGTAGTAAATACTGCCGACTGCATAAACTGCAATTTGTGCGAAAAGGTATGTCCCGTTATAAATTCCGAAAAAACCGACGATTTGCCTAAGCGTGCCTATATTGTACGCAACAAGGATGAAAAAATTCTAAAGCAGAGCACCTCAGGCGGCGCCGTTACCCCGCTTTGCAGACAGATACTTGCCAAAAACGGAGTAATATACGGCGGTGCGTTCGGCGATGATTACTATGTAAAACACATACGTGTAACAGACGAAGCAGAGCTTTACCGTTTCAGGGGCTCAAAGTATGTGCAAAGCGATATGACAGACACCTATTCCAAGGTCAAAGACGATTTAAACGACAACCGAGTCGTTATGTTCGCAGGAACACCGTGCCAGGTTGAGGGACTTTTAAGATACCTTAAAAAGCCCTATGAAAATCTGTTTACGGTAGATTTCATCTGCCGTGCCGTTCCCTCCCCAATGGTGTGGGAAAATTACCGCAAATTTATGGAGCAAAAGTATAATTCCAAAATTACCTACGCAAGTTTTCGTGACAAAATCTACGGCTATCACAGCTCAAGCCTTGCGCTTAAATTTAAAAACGGCAAATCAAGCTACGAAAACACAAAAACCGACTATATGCTCAAAAGCTTTTTCGACGGCGTTACCGCGCGTCCGTCCTGCTTTGACTGCAAGTTCAGAAAAGCAAAGCGCGTGTCTGACCTCACCGTATTCGACTGCTGGAACATTACGCGCTACGTTCCCGAGCTCAAAGACGACGACAAGGGTTACACGGCGGTATTTGTGCAGAGCGAAAAGGGGCAAAAAATGCTCGACAGTGTAAAGGACGAATATATTATGTACGACGCGGACGTTGCGTTGCTCGTTAAAAACGACGGACATATGGCGCTTGAAAACCCGCCTAAAAACAAAAACCGAGACAAATATTTTGAGCTGCTCAACAGCGGAATGACAATCGACCGCGTTGTCAAAGAAACTATCCCCGTAAAAACAAGCCGCAAAATTTTCGGCAAATTCAGGGGTACTCTGTACAAAACAGGGCTGTTAAACCTTTTGAAAAAACTCAAATAGAGGGGCATTTTATGACCGACAAAAAAATCTCAATCATAGTACCTATATATAACCTTGAAAAATATCTTGAAAATTCTCTCGACAGTCTTTTGGCTCAGACTTATAAAAACCTTGAAATTATTTTGGTTGACGACGGTTCAAACGACGCAAGCGCGCAGATTTGCGACGACTTTGCAAAAAAAGACGACCGAGTAAATGTTATTCACAAAAAAAACGCAGGTGTATCCGCTGCGCGAAATTCGGGGCTTAAAATCGCAAGCGGCGACTATATCGGCTTTTTTGACGGCGACGACAGCGCCGACCCGGATATGTTTGAGTTTTTGATGTCGCTTGCCCAAAAAGACAATGCCGACATTGCGATGTGTGAGGTTCGCACAATTATGGAAGACGGCTCTCAGCGCAGCCTTGCCACCGGCGAGCACCGCATCTGGAACAGCAGCAGTGACTTTTTAAAGGATTTGTTTAACGGCAAAGTAAGCATAGACGTTTATACAAAGCTGTTTAAAAAAGAAGTTGTAAACGGCGTTGTTTTTCCCGAAGACTGCAAAACAAACGAGGATAAATACTTTTTGTTTTCTGCCGCTCTGAATTCAAGTAAATTCAGCTGCGACAGTCAGGCAAAATACACCTATTTTCGCCGTGAGGGCTCATCGTCAAATACCCGGTTTACCCAAAAGTATTTTGACTGCGTTATCCTTGCGGACCGCATACTTGACGAAACGCGTAAAAGATACCCCGAGCTTGAAGAAAACGCTCTTTGCAACAAGCTTTCCACAGTTTTAAGAATTTACAAGCTTATATACACCCGAAACGGCCTTGAAGAATTTAAAAAAGAAGCGGACGAGCTGTACTGCTTTATGCGAGACTTTGATAAAAGCGTTGCCAAAAAATTTCTTCCGCTAAACGATTTAACCCGATTTCTTATACTGAGAACAAACAAAAAGCTTTTTTTATTTTTGACTAAACATTTTGACAGAAGATAATGGTGATGTAATGAAAAAATTTAAAGTGTTTAACTCAACAATTAAAGAATTATGGCAGATGTTTATCGTTTTAGTCGTTCCGATTATTTGCGTAACGGGCGGTACGGCAATTCCTTATACGCTGAGACTGCCCCTTACTTACATTGTCGCCGCTACGACAATGTTTATCATTGTTTTTTCAAATGTTACAATCAGAGTGAACAAGTTAATATTTATGGGACTTGCGATGGTTGTCTATATAGGCGTATCAATCCTGTATTCCTACGACGTGCAGAGTACCGTATATTATTTTTGGCTGTATCTGTGTTACTTTACACTTTTGTTTATTGATTTACCCGAAGATTACTACCGCAAAATACTCAGCATTTGTTATGTTATATGCGCCGTAATCGCTTTTTCCATTCTGATAAGCACGGTTATCGAAAACTGTATGCTCAACTACTTTTGGTTTATAACAAACCCAAGCCGTTCGCCTGCCGTAGCTCAGCAAATCCTCGACGAACTCAAAAACGGGGCGTACTCGGGTTTTGCCGGAGAAAAAGGCGAAGCCGCCTACATTATGAATGTGGGAATCGCAATAGTTTTCGCTAAGTATTTTTCGCAAAACAAGGTCACAAAAGTTGACATCGGTATGCTGATTATATTTATACTTGCGCTTATGCTTACAGGTAAACGCCTTTTGTTTGTAATTATGGTTGTGGCGTTTGCGCTGTTTATGATGATTTCAAATGTCAAAAGCAAGTTCTTTAAAGTCCTTTGCGTATTGCTTCTTGTATTGTTCGGACTGTTTTTCGTTATTATGTTTTTACCGAAGGTTTCAAACATTTTCACCAGATTTCTAGACAGCGAAAACCTTGAAACAATGAGCGGACGCGAGGAGCTTTGGGACTATTTGTATCTTATGATTGATGAATTTCCGGTATTCGGCGGAGGAATGGGTTCATATAACGCCTACGCCTATGATCACGGACTGTGGGATGAAAGATGGATGTTCAACGGTCACAACAGCTATCTTCAGGTTTTGGCTGAGCTTGGCATTGTGGGCGCAGCAATATTCGCGCTGTTTGTCATCTTGGCATTTGCTTATACGATAAAGGCAATTAAAAAATTTGAAAACAACAAAAACATTCTTTACATTTGCTATTTCTCGCTTTATATTCAGGTATTACTTGTAGTATATTCACTTACGGGCAACCCCGTTTATACACGACAGATTATGTTCCTTTGGTTCTTCTCGGTCGGCTGCGTTCAGCATATATACAGGCGGTACGTTCCGATTGCAAGACCTGGCAGATTTGTTAATATAAGAAAGGGCAGAGTATATGAGTAAAAAAATAGGAATTGTAACTTATCATCAGGCGCTGAGCTATGGAGCAAAACTTCAGGCATATGCTCTGCAACAATTTCTCGACGAAAACGGCATTGAAAACGACATTGTTGACTACACCTGTCATTTTATGTACACCAGGCTTATCCGACCGATACGCGTGGGCAATCAGCACCGCTTAAAGTCGTTTATCCGTTCGCTTATTACAATGCGCCAGACGGGAATTGACCGCCGCAAGTCGGTTGCTTTCCGCCGCAGCTATATGAAGCTAAGCCGCCCGTTTACAGCGGAAAACATAAGCGAAGCGGCAGATGAATATTCGGCATTTATAGCGGGCAGCGACCAGGTATGGAGCCCCACCTGCGTGGGATTTGACCCGGTTTACTTTTTAAATTTTGCAAAGCCGCAGCAAAAGTATTCCTATGCCGCAAGCATTGCGGTAAAGGAAATTCCCGAAAATCTCAGAGAGGAATACAAAATGCGACTCGGCGATTTTCAGCGTATTTCCGTCAGAGAACAGAGCGGCGTTGAAATTGTAAAGGATTTGCTCAACCGCGACGCACAGGTAAACATTGACCCCACCCTGCTGCTCACAAAGGACAGCTGGGAAAAGATGAGCAAGCGAATTATTGACGAACCGTACATATTCTTATTCAACGTCAAAAGACCCCTGCACCTTATTGAATACGCAAAAAAACTCGGCGAAAAAACAGGTTTAAAGATATATTATCTGCAAAAAAACCGTATTCACAGGGTAAAGGGAGTAACCTATCTTGACCCGGTATCAGCCGAAGAATTTGTTGGACTTATTAAACACGCAACCTATGTGTGCACAAACTCGTTTCACGGCACCGCGTTTTCCGTAATTTTTAACAAGGATTTTGCCGTTGAATATGACAACAAAGACGGCCGCAACATACGTTCGGAGGAGCTTTTGAATTATCTCGGCATTAACGACCGCGAAATAAACAGCGACAATTTTAAAGGTCCCTCATCACCCGTTGACTGGGGAAACGTGGAACAAAAAATAAATGTTCAAAGAGAACTTTCCGGAAAATATATTGCGGAAATAAAAAACACTATAAACTAAGGGTGTGTTCTTAAATTATGGCAAAAAGCTCAGGCAGACAAATGTCGATTAACATCATCGCAAGCATTGTGTCATTTGCTGTTACCGTCGGCATCAACTTCTTTTTAACTCCATATCTTGTAAAAGAGCTCGGCACCGAAGCGTACGGCTTTATCGGACTGTCAAACAACTTTGTGCAGTACGCAACGGTCATTACCACTGCTCTCAATTCAATTGCAGGCAGGTTTATTTCTCTTGAGTACCACAACGGCAACAAAGAAAAAGCGTCAAAAATATTCAGCTCAGTTCTGGTTGCCGACCTGTTTTTGGCGGCGGTTCTGCTGGTAGCTTCGGCCTTTCTCACATTCTACCTCGACTTATTTATAGATATTCCCGCAAAACTTATTACCAGCGTAAAAATCACCTTCGGCTTTGCTTTTGCAACCTTTGTTGTAAGCACCGTTACCGCAATTTTTACAACGGCGGCTTTTGTAAAAAACCGTATCGACATCAACTCCATACGCGACATCATTTCAAACCTTATAAAGGTCGCTCTGATTGTTGTATTGTTTACGACTTTGCCCGCCAAACTCTACTATATTTCGATGGCCAGCTTTGCCAGCGGTCTGTTTTTGCTTGCCGCAAACATCACGGTTAAAAAGAAAATTTTGCCCGATGTCAAAATCAGCTTTAAAAATTTCGACATTAAGCTTGTAAAAATCCTGCTTATGTCGGGAATTTGGCTTTCTCTGTCCCAGCTGTGCAATGTGCTTATGACGGGACTTGACTTGCTGATTTGCAATCTTACCTTGGGCACCCTGCTGATGGGAATGTTGTCAATCGCCAAAACCGTGCCCAATTCCATAGGAAACCTAAATGTAATCCTCGGCAATGTATTTACGCCGCACTTTACGATTTTGTATGCAAAAAACAAAATCGACGACCTTGTTGACGAGGCAAAATTCACCTCACGGATTATGAGCTTTATTTTAATGGTTCCCTATGCAGGCTTTATGGCGTTCGGCCACCAATTCTACACGCTTTGGCAGCCAACTAAAACACCGGAAGAAATCACCATGATACAGATTATGTCTATCCTAACCTGCGTAACATATGTGTTCAGCTGTCAGACACAGTCATTGATGATGCTCAACACCGTTTGCAACAAACTCAAACTGCCCGTGTTTATTAACCTGAGCATAGGACTTGTAAGCGTAGGTATTGTGTTGATTTTTGTAAATACCACAGATATAGGCGTTTATGCAATTGCAGGCGTAAGTTCAATTTTAATGGCGCTGCGTTCGATTTTCTTTGTGCCGATGTACGCCGCTCATCTTTTAAAGCGCAAGCTTACCACCTTTTATCCTTCAATAATACGGGGCTGGATTAACTTTGCCCTGCTGTTTGTAATATTCGCATTTATCAACAGCCTGTTTACACTTGACAGCTGGGTAAAACTGGTTGCCGTCTGCGCAGCTGCCGCCGTTATCGGCTACATTATAAGCGCTGTTGTTCTGTTCAAAAAAAGCGAGCTAAAAAAAATACTAAACAAAGTTACAGGCAAATTCAAAAAAGCCTGAATTATACAGGAGTTACCTATGAATAATGTTGAAATAACTGTTTTTACACCTTCATACAACCGCGCCGCCACTCTGCCGCGGGCTTTTGAATGTTTAAAAAAGCAGACCTTTAAACAATTTGAATGGATAATAATCGACGACGGCAGCTCTGACAACACACGCGAAATTGTTGACGGCTTTAAGCGTGAAAATCCGTTTTTCGACATAATTTATGTTTATCAGGAAAATCAGGGCAAACACGTCGCCACCAACAGGGCGGTTGAGATGAGCCGAGGAAAATTTTTCATCACCCTTGATTCCGACGACGCCTGCACCGACGACGCCCTTGAGGTATTCTATACCGAGTGGAACAAAATTTCTCCGGAACACCGAGGCGAATACTACGGCATTTCCTGCCGCACCTGCAACGAAAAAGGTGAAATTAACGGCACGCCGATGAACGTGCCCTACATTGACTCAAACGACCTTGACCTGCGTTACAAACATAAAATCAAGGGCGAGCTTTGGGGAATGATTCGCAAGGAAATTATGCAGGAGTTCCCGTTTCCCGAACAAAAGGGATACCGCTTCTACCCCGAAAACGTAATTTGGCACAACGTTGGGCGAAAATACAAGTCGCGCTACATAAATTGTGCCTTGCGTTACTACATAAACGACCAGGACAATGCCGTTACAAACGTAAACCGCAACAAGGCATCTAAAGAAAAGTTTGTATTGCGTCTGCACTACATAAACGACTGCTGGGATTACCGAATGTACGACCGCAAGCACTATCTTGAACATATTGTGGGTCTTACCCGTGACGGTATGGCAAACGGCTACACATCGAAGCAGGTGCGCAAAATGCTCAATTCAAAAAGCAAGCGCTTTTTGTGCGCTCTGCTGTCCCCCGTCGGTTACATTCTTTACAAACGTTCATAGGAGTTTATTGAGATGAAAAAAATAGGTATTATTACATTTCACCGTGCCAAAAATTACGGCGCTGTTTTGCAAAGCTACGCTTTGCAGCAAACTATTCAAAAGCTCGGCGGCGACTGCGAAATTGTCGACTATAAATGCGAAAACGTTGACAACGGCTACAAGCCGTTTCAGCTTGACAGACGCAACTTAATTAAATCTTTTCTAAAAACAATTTTGATGTTCCGCAAAAGGAAACTGAGAATCAAAAGATTTTCAAACTTCTACAACAACCGCCTTGTGCTGAGTGAAAAAACCTACTCGGCAGACGAAATATCTCAGTGCAAAGACAAGTATGATATTTTTATCGCAGGCAGCGACCAGATCTGGGGACCGGGTACGGTAAAACGACCTCCCGACGGAATATATTTTCTCAACTTTGCCGACGATTGCCAAAAGTACAGTTATGCCGCAAGCTTTGGCAGAAGCCGCATAACCGACGACCGAATACCTGTTTTACAGCCCCTGCTCAGCGGATTTCAGGCGTATTCCGTACGCGAGGAAAGCGCTGTTGACATCATAAAACAGGTAACCGGCAAACAGGCAATGTGTCATATTGACCCCACCTTTTTGATTGGCAAAGAGGGCTGGCTTGAGATTTCAAAAGCTCCCGAGCAACAAAACTACATATTGGTTTTCAATGTAAAGCCGGTCAAATCGCTTATTAAATTTGCCGAAAAACTTTCCGCCGAAAAAAATCTTCCGGTTATCTATCTTACCGACAACCCGCATAAACCGAGAAAGAATTTTAAATACGTGGTTGCTCCCACGGTTGAAGAGTTTGTGGGATATTTTGCAAATGCCTCCTACACCGTAACCAACTCATTTCACGGCACGGCATTTTCCGTAATTTTTAACAGAAACCTGTTTGTGGAATTTGAAGCGCGCAAGGGAGGATATAACGACCGTGCAAGCAGCCTGCTTGCAAAGCTGGGAATTGACCGTGAAATAAAAGACGGCAATTGCGAGGAAACTTTGATTGACTGGAAGAATGTAAACAGCGTAATTGAAGAAGAAAAACGCAAGGCTTTAGACTATTTGAAAACGCTTGTGTAAAAGGTGATAATATGGAAATTTTTACTGATAAAAACGAATGCTGCGGCTGTACCGCCTGCGAAAACGCCTGTCCCAAAAACGCCATAACAATGCAGACAGACGACGAGGGATTTTTATATCCCGTAATAGATGACGCTTTGTGCGTAAACTGCGGCATATGCAAAAACGTGTGCGCTTTCCAAAACGGCTGTAAAAAAAGCCAAATTCAAAAGTCTTTTGCAGTAAAGCACAAGGACGCCGACACACGAAGAGCAAGTCGAAGCGGCGGCGCTTTTATTGCAATTTCCGACTATATTCTTGAAAAGGGCGGTTCGGTTTACGGAGCGGCTTTTGACGATGATTTTTCCGTCAAGCATATTCGCGCCGTTACAAAAGAACAGCGCAACCGTATGCAGGGTTCAAAGTATGTGCAAAGCGTTGTCGGCGACAGCTTTGCAAGGGTTAAAGAGGATTTACAAAACGGTATGTACGTGCTGTTTTCGGGCACTGCCTGCCAGGTTGCCGGATTAAAGCGCTTCCTTGAAAAGTGCGACACCTCAAAGCTGTTTACCTGCGACCTTATTTGTCACGGCGTTCCCAGCCCCAAAATTTGGAGGGAATACCTTGCTTACCGTGAAAAGCAGTACAAGGGCAAGGTTACAAACGCCGATTTTCGTGACAAGTCAATCGGTTGGAGCGCCCACAGGGAATCGGTGTGGATTGACGGTAAAAAGCATATGAGCAACGGCTACACCAGCCTTTTTTACGAAAACGAAGTTGAACGCCCCTGCTGCTATAACTGCAAATACACCTCAACCGACCGACCCGCCGACTTTACTCTGGCGGATTTTTGGGGAATTGACCGTGTTGTCAAAAACTTCAACGATAACAAGGGCGTGTCTTTGCTTTTGGTAAACAGCGACAAAGCGGTTGAGCTTTTTGACAAAATCAAGGAAGATATTGACTTTGAGCAAACCGATATTCAGGCGAGCATACGCTCAAACCCAAATATTGCCCACCCCACTGCACGTCCTGCGTCACGTGAAAAATTCTGGGAGTACTACCGCAAACACGGCTTTGAAAAAACCTATAGAAAATATTATATAAAGATGTCTTTCGGCAAAATACGCACTCGGCTGAAAGCCAAATATAAAAAGCTCAAAAAGATAATTTTACGAAAATAACAAAAAGCAGGCAAAATGTCTGCTTTTTTCATTTGCAAGCGGCGTACCAAGTGCTATAATAGTAATAATAAACCTTTCGGAGGAAGTTATGAAAGAAACCATTTGCACAATACCGATTAACGATATATTTATGCCCAAAGACGGCTGTCCTATTTGCAGAATGGAAGAAATGCTTGAACAACAGTACGTCAGATTTATCACGGGTGACGCGATGATGGAGCCGAACATACGCATTGAAACCAACAAAAAAGGCTTTTGTCACCGCCATTTTAAGATGATGTTTGAAACGGGGCAAAAGCTGCCCAATGCACTGATTCTTGAAAGTCACCTGCAACAGATAATCGACGACTGTATGCCGAAAAAGCTCAATTCAAAGCCCGACAAAAAGCTGCTTACGTCTGTAAAAAATCAACTTTCAAGCTGCTATGTGTGCGACCGCATAAAAGCCGATATGCAGCACTTTATGGCTACCGTTTTTGCCGAATGGATAAAGGACGGCGAGCTTAAAAAGCTCTACAACGAACAGCCTTTTATCTGCCTTAAGCACTATTCCTTTGTAATGGAGTGTGCAAACGCGAAAGGCGGACTTTCGTCAAAATATCTGAGCGAATTTCACGCAGACACCGCCGCTCTCACCAAAAATTACCTGTTGTCATTAAAGGAAGACATAACCTACTTTTGCTCGATGTTTGACTATCGCAGCCGCGGCAAGGACTGGGGCAGGTCGGTTGATGCAATTGAACGCAGTATTGAATTTTTAACAGGCGAAAAACCGTAAAAACGGAGCTGTCATAACGGCAGCTCCGTTTTTGTATCTTGTGCAATTGTGTGTTTAAATAAAACTGTTTTAATTCAAGCTTTATTTTTCAAGTGTAATCTGCACACGGTCGATTGACTTGCCGAAAGCACCCGCATAGCCGTCCTGACCGTTGCCCTTTTCGTTATCATACTGATAAGAATAGTAGTTTGCGTTAGCAGGAGATACTCTGTATTTAGCTTTCAGATAATAACCGAGTGAATTTTTAAGGTCGCTCGGCGTGTTGTAGTAAACCTCTATTGCATCAATCACTTTGCCG
>CAJFNC010000005.1 GCA_904393835.1 uncultured Ruminococcus sp.
GCTGGCAGGCCAATAAAAGACGCACTTGTGCGTAGCTAGTGGTATTAGGGCTATGCCCGAAAAGGAAAAACCACCCGCTATGCGGGTGGATAATTATTTGCCAGTAGTCATAATAAAAATGTTTAAAAATCGATTTTCGCTATGATTTTAGAATTTGAATATACACTCTCATGTTGCTATGATACATATTATTGTTCAAAACGCTCTCAAATTTACACTATTCAATTTGCATCATTTCCATCTGTTCTTTCGAAATACCATTCTTTTTTCCATAATTTTCCCAATATGTGGAGGAGGCTTTGATAAACATTTTTTTGGAAATTGGCATCGTTACTTGGAAATTTTTATATCTTTGATTTTCTACTGAAGCGGCAAATATTTTCATTTTTACCTTCAAAAATATCCGAAAAGGTGTCGTCAATATGGCCTCTCCACTACCAATTTTGAAGGTTGAACCAAATAGATAGCCATTTTCTCTGCAAAACAGCCGTAACATCTCCGCCGCAATGTTATTTTGATATGGTTCAATAAAACCACAATTTATAATCACGGATACAGTGGGTTTTTTATGAGGAGCATTTTCTTCCAGTGTTTTCAGAAAATTTAGAAGTGTTACAGGAATACTATCTGCATAAAGCGGAAAAACAAAGACAATATCTGAGAAGTTTTCAATCATCGGACACAGTGCCAGATGGTTAGATTTCTTCACTTCATAATATTCTGTGTCAGAATGGCAATATTTCGAAAATAATTGAGCATATTGTTTAGAATTTGATTTAGGAGCACGGGGACTGGCGTTTATAATCATCACTTTTCCCATGTTGACACCTCATTCCTTACCGCCGCTTCCACTTCATTTTCAGTAACAAATATAATGCGATAGCTTTGAAAGCTCATATTTTTCGCATTTCGTTCTACAAGTAAGCGGAAGATTTTCTGTTCTTCGGGAGAAATATCTCCATATCCAATTATAACTGCCTTTTTAGGGACTACATTGCGTTGAACATGGTGTGTTTCTCCATGTAACAAACGAATAAACGCTTGTTGCACTGGAATACTTCGCTCAAGCATGGTTTTCATTATTGTATCATAACCGCCATATTTGATTCTACTTACATATAAAATTCTATCACTTGCTGCGATTTGCGGATAAACTTTAATTGCATCATCGCGTATTACACATTTCCCCGGGGTCTTTGTCCAGCAGCCAAAGCATCCAACGCAGTTCGTAATATTCAATTTGGTTAAATCAATAAATTGTATAGTTGGATGATGGTCTTTGAAGACATCTAAATTTCTATCGCTCAACACCAAATTCATTTTGTTCTCCTTGTTTTTATCTCTATTTTTATTATTATAATACATTTTGGCGGATTTTAAAATAGAAAGCAAAAAATTTTATCTGTAAATAAATCCCGTTTTATAAAAATTCCGCATGTAGATTTACAAGGAATAACGGGTGTCAGCCATAACAGGGAAAGTATAGCATTCCCTGTGATGATTGGAAGCACCCGCAAGTGTGCTGGCAATCATGCTTTTTTCGTAACCACCTCCTTTCCGAACTGCTCATAAGCTGCGGCAACCTTACCGCTTTTGTCATAAGCAAAAATGCTCTTGCCTTCTGCGGTAGCTTCCACCGCACGGATAGAATGCGGTATCTCCGTATCAAACACCTTGATTTTTTGACCGTAGTCACTTTTTACCGTTGCCGTGATTTCCTTAGAAATGTTGGTACGGGGCATTACCATAGTCATTAAAATACCGTCTATCCGCAGCTTGGGATTGATTTGTCGTTTTACCATTGACACAGAGCGAAGTAACAGCTCCAAACCTTTCGCTGAAAGGTAGTGCGGCTGTGTTGGGATAATCACGCTGTCAGCCGCCGCCAAAGCATTTATTGTTATCATACCGAGAGAGGGCATACAGTCGATAAGCACATAATCGTAATTCTTCTTAACCTCATTTACATAGGTTTTCAAAACACGCTCACGGCTCATAGCATTGATAAGCCTTACTTCAAAGCCTGATAACTCAATGTTGGACGGAAGCAGGTCAACGCCCTCGCCGTGGTGTATAATACCTTGCGAAACATCAAAGGATTTATCGTCTATGATGTTCTGCATTACGGTGGAGAGCGTTATGGGTATATCGTCAGGTCTGTTGTAGCCGAGTGCCATTGTGAGATTTGCCTGTGCATCAGCATCAATAAGCAGAACTTTCTTTCCTTGCTGTACCAGACCTACGCCCAGATTGACCGCCGTGGTCGTTTTACCGACACCGCCTTTCTGATTGGTCAGAGCAATCACTTTGCAATTTGACATTTGTGCGTCCTCCTTTCGCATAAATTTAGCCGCTTTGTCAAGGCGGCTATGTAAAAGAGTGAGAGAACGCAAAAAAGCCGCTTGCTCTTAGATGAATAAGAATAAGCGGCTATGTGTGATGTGCCTTAAATATGTTCAATTTTCATTTTCTTAACAGGAGCATTGACAACCTTGAAAATCAGCTCGTCAACGCAGTCCGTGTATCTGCCTTCCTGTATCAGTCTGTTTTTCAGCTCTACAAGGCTATGTATTACCATCTTTCGCTCGTGGCTATCCAGATATGCGTGGTAGGTTTTATCTTTCATAACGAATACCTCCGTTTCATTTTTCATTATAGATATGTTTAAGAAATTACGCCATTGTTCCATCGCTGCCTGTACGCAATTTTCGTATTTGCTCATTAAACCTCTGGTGCTTGACAGACTTCACGGCAATTCCTATGAAATATCTGCTTACGAGGAAATCCAATAGATACTCTTTAGGGATTTGATAACGCTGTTTGATATAAAAGCATTTGAGCTCTTTTTTACCACACCAGCGACTAACCGAGTTTTTATTGTAGCCCGTAAACTGAGCTACCTGCTCAACCGACATAACATCTGGGTTGTTTTTTAGCAGTCGTTCATAATACTGCCGCATACGAATTAAATCCTCTTGTGTGAACACCTCATCAAAGGACGGAGCTTTTTTATCTCCGCCTTTTCCTTTGTAAAAGCCGTCTGGAGCTTTGAATAGCTCTGGGTAATCATCTCTGTCTTTCAAATACTGAATAACATCAACCGTCTTGATTTTGAAGCGGCGTGTTTTTTTGCCGCTATCTATGTTCGGCACAAGACCGCTTTCCAATAAAAACAAGCAGGTCTTTTTGCTGATATGACAGATACGGTACATCTGGTCTTTGGTTATGTATTCGGGGTATTGCTGCAAAATCTCGTTGCAATATTTTTCTGTAATCATCACTTACACCTCTTTGCGCTTTTTGGTCAACAGCAGAAGAAAGGTGTAAAAGTTCTCTCCAATAGTATTTTGAGAGTGCCTGAAAAGTAGGTGGGAAAAGGGGTTTTGTTCTCTCCTGAGTTCTCTCCGTTCTCTCCAAGTTCTCTCTTTTTTGCTTTTTTTGAGCCATTTTTGAAACCTATTCGAACTCACGGTTTTTTGCCGCTTTTCGCCGCTTTTAGCTCGGATTTTACCTGTAAATAAAGTAGTTTTTCTTGCATTATTTTCTGCTCCTTTCTAACACTTTCCATATCACATAACACATTCGAAATCGAATGACCTCTCTGGCAGGCTATTTCTTGAAAATCGTTGATTTTACGGGCTTTGTCGGTTATTATGTTTGATAGCAGTACGGTTAGTTCTCTCCGATAGTTCTCTCGCGTTTCGAACTGTCGGAAACAGCCGAAGCGGAGAGAAAATCATCTTTTTGCGGACAAGAGCATTTTCCCTTAAAATGGGGCATTTTTTCTCAAAATCCGCTAAAGTGTGTTGGGAGTAAAACACTCGAAATCAGGTAGTCCTCACGGGCTCGTGGGTTCGAATCCCACCCGCTCCGCCAAAAGCACTCACTAAGGTGGGTGCTTATTTTTGCGATAAATACTGAAAAAACCGCATAAACACTGACTTTTTAGATAATAATATTCTAAATTTTAGATTGTAAAAAAGTATCGGAAAATATCAGTCAAAATCACATAAGTTACACAGAAATTATACAGTAAATCCCCCTGAACTTATTTTAGCGTGTTCAGGGGGATTATTTTTTCGAATTTATTTATCGGCAGAGCGCTTTCAGGTCGGCAATTGCCTTGCCGGCGTCATCAGCCTTAAACACAGCCGTGCCAGCAACGCAAATGTCAACACCTGCGTTATAAGCCTGCTTTATTGTGTTTTCACCGATACCTCCGTCAACTTCAACGGGAAGGCAGTCAATGCCTATTTTTTTGCACTCATCTTTGATTTCTTTAACCTTTGGCAGCATATACGACATAAAGCTTTGACCGCCAAAACCCGGCTCAACAGTCATTACAAGAACCAAATCTAATTTTGAAAGGTACGGGAAAACAGCGCTTGCCGGAGTGTTCGGTTTGATTACAAGACCGACTTTAACATTTTTGCCCTTGATTTTATCAATAGTTGCGTTTATGTCTGAATCACATTCAACGTGGAAAGTGATAATATCTGCTCCGGCGTCGATAAAATCATAGGCATATTTAAACGGGTCGCTAATCATAAGATGAACGTCAAACGGCTTGTTCGTGTATTTTCTGACAGTTTTTATTACAGGTGCGCCAAATGTGATGTTGGGCACAAAGTGACCGTCCATTACATCGAGGTGCATCCAATCGGCGCCTGAGTTGTCCATTCTTATAAGTTCTTCTCCCATTTTTGAAAAATCGCAGGATAACAGTGACGGAGCTATTTTCATATTAATATCTTCCTTTCAAATTACGTTTTTTGTAATGCGGGCACTATTATGGCAGCTGCTCCCCAAAACAGAGTGTATATAAGAACCTCAAGCGAGCCCATAACACCTACTCCCGCATAAAGCGACAGCGTAGCCGACAAAAGTATGGCAAGAACAACCGCAATAAGCTGAATAACAACTGCAAGCGAAATGTTGTGCTTGATTTTTATGCTTCCCGAAACGGCTCGTGAAAGTGACGATACTTTGCCGTGTGTAATGAGGTAAGAACGTGAACTTTCCTCGTGTGTGTTCTGAGCTTCTTTAAGAACATTGCCGAGTCCCGTCGGAAGTACCTTTATACTTCGGTAAAAAAGGTTGTACAGACCGGCAATAAGGTCGTTTGTTATATTGTAGTCTGTGGTTCGAATAAGGAAACATATTCCGTTGGTTTCCGCGCGCTGTAATTCAGTTTTAAGCGCTGTATCAGTGTGATACCTTGTTACAAACATTGCAATGAGTCTGCCTGCTCTTGAAAGATAAGTGACCTGTTTACCTTCAGATGTGTATTTTTCTTCGTATTCAATGCGAGGAGTTTCAACGTTGTATTTTTCCATAAGATCTCGTGAACCTACTAGTATTCTTTCGCTGTTAATCCAGCCGACAAGTCCCATTTCGTCCTCGTACAGCACGCTTTCCACCTCAGGTAATTTGTTGTTAGTTTCCTCAACTACAGAGTCAAAAGCATTTGCAATCGGATTTTGAGCCTCTTTAAGTATAGCAATTCCGCACAGCAGAGACTCGTCAACATTGTAGTCCTCGTAGGTTTTGATGCCCTCAAGTTCAATACAGTCGGCAGGGAAAAGCTCGTTTGCGTCAATCATAATGGCGGTGCTGTCGCAAAACTGTTTTATTGACGGATAGCCTGATATCATTGCTCCGAAAGTAAGCAATTTTTTGCATAGCCTGCGAATAGGAAGATTTACCGATACCAATGTGGACACCGGGATAGAAACTGCTGTAATGAGTGCAAGCGCATTTATTGCATCTGAAAATGAAACTTTGATAACGCCGTAAATAACGGCTATGATTATTGACGCGATTGTGGTAATCGGCGCAAGCTTCGACGCCAAGTCCTCGCTCGGATCGGGAGCATATGATATTTTAAGAAAGTTTGAAGCAAAGTCTGTTTTGTGCTGAAAAGCGATAAGAGCCTTGTCCGAGGCGGTGCCGCTGAGCATTTGATTTGCAACCGATTCGTTGTTGTAAATCTTTGCCGCATATTTTTGGCCTTTTGTGGTTAAAAATTTAAAGTTTTCCTTAACTCTCAGTACCATAAGCAGCTTGCCGACGTTGTTTGCAAAAAACGCAATCAGTACAACCACGCAGTAATAGTTGATATTGAACTTCGTCAAATCACCGAGGCAGAAAAACGAAACTATTGTCTGTATTAAAGCGGTTACACCGCCGACAGCTACCGCTGTATCGGAATTCCCCTTGAATTTAATGAGAGGAGTAAGACCGCTGAGTATTGATACACGGTTGATAAAAATTGAGAGACCGACCATCAAAAAGTTAAGTACGGCGTATGCTGCGGGAGCAAACGAAACCGCCGAACACAAATAGCTGGGGAAAAGTCGGGTTATTACCGTGAGCACAATTGCAACTGCTGCTATTATGCCTGACACAAAGCTTCGTATAAACAGCTTTTTGATATTCATATTAAGCTCATATAATATGCTCTTTTCGTCCTCTTCACCCGAGTAATCCTCAACGGGTTTTGACTTTTCCTGAGGAGTGTCGTTGTCGTCGGACTCGTCGTTTGAGAAAAATCCCACAAGTCCGGAAAGAAATTTTTCCTGAACCGAACGCTTACCCTTTGAACCGGTTTTTGTTTCAATCTCATCCTTTGTCGGTTCATTTTTGATAACGCGAGTTATTACAGAAGGATTTTTTGAGCGTATGTACTCTTCATATTCTTCTGCAACAACTTCCGAAAAGCGTCCTGCTTTAACGTTTAGAATTTTTCTCGGCTCTTCGGGTTTATAAACCGGAACTTTAGCCACAATTTTTTTTGGAGGTTTTCCGTCGGAACTGTTCTTTATGCCGAACAGCTGTTCGTACTTGCTCTTTTGTTCCTGCTCTTCAGCCTTTATCTGATCGTCAATGGAACTGTCGTTAATATCAATATCAATTGAATGGATGCTTTCAATGTGTGTTCTATCGTCGTCAAATTCATCTATACTGCCGAGTATGTCAGCGGAAATCTTCGTGTTTTTATCAAATTCAGGCTTTAGTGTAACAATTTTATTTTCTTCCTCTTTGGCTTTTCTTTCAGCCTCGAGACGCTCGTGTTCTGCCTTTTTTTCTTCGGCAATTCTTTTTGCCTCTTCTTCAGCTTGCTGTGGCGTTCTGACATTGTCATCCGAACCGTCCATCATTATTTCCGCTTGCATTGTCGCAGCGGTTTTATCGCCGACAATTGTATTTGAGGTGTCCGGCTCGTTGGCTTTTTCAGCGTCAACGTCGAGCGGATTATCGTTTTTTAAACGTGGCTTTTGGTCGGCATTGCTGAAAATGTCGGCCATTTTCTTTTTGGCACGGTATTTTTGGGCGATTTTTTCCATTTGCTCTTGATCGGCAAGATAGTGCGATTCCTCCAAAATATTTTGGATTTCTATCTCGCGAAGCAAATCATCTCTGTTTTTGTCGTCATTCGGCAAGATTTATACACTCCTTCCGATTTATCTGTCTTTCATTGCTCTGTACATCAAAATGCCCGCGGCAACAGATGCATTGAGCGAGTTGATTTTTCCTTTCATTGGTAAAGAAACTATCACATCGCATTTTTCTTTTACAAGTCGTGAAATTCCTTTTCCTTCGTTGCCGATAACAATTGCGCATGAACCTGAAAAATCGCAATCGTTGTAGTCGGTGCCGTTCATATCGGCTCCGTAAACCCAGATATTCTTTTCCTTTAGCTCATCAATTGTTTTGGCAATATTCGTTACACGTGCAATGCGCATATATTCAACAGCGCCGGCTGACGCTTTGCCCACAGTATAGCTGAGGCTTGCGCTCCTTCGTTTGGGAATAATAATTCCGTGAACGCCGGCACATTCGGCAGTACGGATAATCGCTCCCAGATTATGAGGATCCTCAACTTCGTCAAGAATAATAATAAACGGCGCTTCATTTTTGTTTTGCGCGTACTCGAGAATATCCTCAACGGTTGAGTACTCTTTTACAGCCGCAAAAGCAATAATTCCCTGATGAACGGCATTGCCGCTGATCATATCGAGTTTGGTTTTGCTTACTTCCTTTACAGGAATTTGTTTTTCTCTTGCTTTGGCAAGAATCCCGACTATGGCTCCGCTTTTTTCACCGGAAGCAACCAGAATTTTGTCAATAGGCCTGTTGCTGCGCACAGCTTCGCTTACCGGATTTCTGCCTGGTATTAAATCGGGTTTTACGTCGTTGCTTTTTTCATTCATATACAATACCTCTGTTAAACGTCAATTGCTCATATGTCAATTGCTCATATATTATTTTATTATACCATATATATACGAGATATTATATTCTTTTGCGGAAAAATAATTTAATAAGTCGAATCAATTCATCTCAGATTATACATTGTATCAAGGGCGATATCTCCCATATCAATATTTTCAGGTATAATTCCGTACATTCCTGTTGATCTGTCTATAAAAATATAACATTGCATCGGAAACGGAGTAAGTGTGCAGTAGAGAGCAACGAACAGCAAAAATAAAAAGAAGCACGGCATAAAAAGCTTTGCAAGGTCAAAGTCGGATGAATACAGAAACATTGACGCCCAAAAAGCAAGTACGCTGCTTATAACGCCGACCAAGAATTCCGGAAAATAATAGTTATCGTTAAAAATCGGTGAAATCATCAGACAAAACAATATATATATAATTCCCAGAATATAAAGAGAGAGTATTTTTGAAACCATAAATCTTTTAAACGACGGTTTAAGGCTCAAAAGTTCTATCATACCCCAGATTATATACGCGAGCAGCAAGAGCTTGCAGTGCTCCCATATACTGTCGTTTACTGAGCCGAAAAATATCCCGACAACGCTGCTTTTTGTAACATAGCGCAGAGTTGTAAGCAGTGCTGACAAAACAATAACAAACAGCAGTCCGAATTTTTCAAGTTTTTGTAAATTTTTCGGCATATATAAAACCTCCATAAAAAGCACAAGTAAATTTTTTGTAAAAATAATGAAAACAAAATCAACTTAATCAAAGCAAGCAGTTTATTGCACTGCAAATTCAGTGGGGCTTGTATCCCGCCGCTGAATTTTGATACCGGACGCCGCCTATATAGGCGGAGACATTACTCTGTTTGTTGTAAAAGGAATTAATATTCTGTAATTGAAATAATACTAAATGTATATTTCTTATTTTTCAACAAAAATGTTGAAAACTATGTTGAAAGTGTTGATAATCATACGTTATACACCTTCAATACAACGGGAAATATTTCCTGCCGGACGTTTCAACGCGAAAAAAATGAGTTTTCAACATTTTAATCGATATTTTTAACATAGAAAAATGTTATTACAATATGTATAAACGTCTTGTCAACGCCTATTTTTTAATTAAAACAATAATATTTTGTTATTTTGGTATCAAAAATTACATTCCGAAAAACATTCTTACGGTAATTACGCTCATTACTGCAGCCGTAAAGTCTGCCGCCAGCGCTGCGACAAGTGTGTGCCTAATCTTTTTCACTCTGATACTTCCAAAGTACATTGCTATTGCATAAAAAGTAGTTTCACTTGAACCGGCTATTACCGAAGCGACGCGTCCGGCAAAGCTGTCGGGACCGCAGTCCTGATATATCGAGGTCAACAGCGCCGTAGAACCGCTTCCCGATATGGGGCGAAGCAAAACCATCGGTACTATTTCCTTTGGAAATCCCATCGCCTGAGCAATCGGTTCAACAAAGGTACAAATCTGGTTCATAGCGCCGCTTGAACGCAGTAAATCGACTGCAAAAATCAGCCCCATTATAGTCGGTGCGATTGAATAAATGAGTCGTATACCTTCTTTTGCCCCTTTTAAAAATGTATCAAATACCGGCACTTTTTTGATAAGTCCGTAAATGACAATAATACAGGCAAAGCAGGGCATAATAAATTCCACGTAATCACCACTGAAAATTTTTGATAAAAACTTTATAACTTAGTTTTGCTTTTTGCAAAATGTGCAGGCAATGATAAGTGCAACAGCCAAAGCGCAAGCCGAACTTATCCATATTGGTACCATAATTTCAAACGGAGCGTTGCTTTTGTAGCTTTGTCTGAAAGCGGCAATAGTGGTGGGCAAAATCTGAAGCGATGCAGTATTCATTACGACAAAAATAACCATCTCATTGCTTGCGGTATTACTGTTGTTATTCAGTTTGTGGAGTTCGCTCATCGCCTTTAAACCGAACGGAGTTGCGGCATTCCCAAGCCCGAGCAGATTCGCGGTTATATTCATTGTAATGCACCTGAAGGCGGCAGAATTTTTGTCAAGCTTTGAAAACAACGGTTTCAGAAGCGGTGCAAAAGCTTTGGAAATTACTTGCGTAAGCCTGCTTTCTTCGGCAATTTTCATAATCCCCGACCACAGGCAGATTATACCTGCCATTGTCATTAAAAGCTGTATTGACGAAGCCCCGCTGTTTACAAGCGCGTCGGAAAGCTCCGAAGTATTATTCAGCAGAGCGGCAAAGACCACGCTTACAATAATCAGTCCGCTCCATATGTAGTTGAGCATATTAACGCCCCCTAAATCGTTAAAATACGACAATATATAACATAATTATTAAAAATTTGACACAAATATAGATATTGTAAAAAATTAAAGAAATAAATCAAAAATAATTGACAAAATTGTCGGTAAATGGTAAAATGTGATTTAATAGGTAAGTATATATTTTTGTACTGAGTTAATATCAGTAAAGATACGGGTCATCTATCAATGGAGGTTGTATGATTTACACTAATTTTAGGGAAATTGACAAACTCGGCAGAATTGTTATATCCAAAGATATAAGAAATCATTTAGATATTAAACCGGGCGATGTTTTGCACATTGAAGCAAGCGACGACAGTATTACGATTAAAAAAGCCGAAGCGGGATGTGTATTTTGCGGGGCAAAAGAAAACCTCACTGAGTTTCAGGGCAAGCACATATGCAGGCAATGTCTTGATAAACTAAAGAATTAAATACATCAATAATATATTAATTTGTGTTGTATAATATGATTAGCAGGTTTGTATTTTTGTATTTTCGGCGGTGAGATTATGAGCGATTTAAACAGTTTTTTGGTTAACGGTGAAAAAAGGATAAATTTAAAGGACTGTCCGACCAAGCCTCAAGATGGAATTGACAAGCAAAAAACAATTGAAAAAACACAGCGAAATCTTCAGAGAATGGGTGAATTTCAGGATAAGCTGTATTCCGAAGGCAAGGAAGGGCTTGTTATTATTTTTCAGGCAATGGATGCCGCCGGCAAGGACAGTACAATAAAACACGTTATGAAAGGCTTAAATCCGCAGGGAATTGATGTGTATTCATTCAAACAGCCCAGCGTAGAGGAGGATGCTCACGGCTTTTTGTGGCGCTGTGCAAACAAGTTTCCCGCAAGGGGTAAAATGGCGATTTTCAACAGATCCTATTATGAGGAAGTTCTTGTTGTGCGTGTGCATAAATTATATGAAAACGCGAAAATCCCCGACAGATGCAAAAAGGGCAATGTGTTTGAACGCAAATTTGAGGATATTAAGAATTTTGAAAAATATCAGTACAACAACGGTTATCGTATTATTAAATTTTTTCTCAATGTTTCCAAAGAAGAACAAAAGATAAGATTTTTGGAGCGTATTGACTTAAAAATCAAGAATTGGAAGTTTTCTGCCTCAGATGTTAGGGAGAGAGGTTACTGGGACGAATATATGCATGCGTATGAGGACGCAATCAACGCCACGGCTTCAAAGCATAATCCATGGTACATTATTCCTGCCGATAAAAAATGGTACGCGCGCTATTTGGTGTCACAGGCAGTTGTAGATGTGTTCAAAAAAATTGCGCCTCAATACCCGACTTTGAGTGAAGAAGCGCAGAAAAATCTTTTAAAAGATAAAAAAATACTGTTAAACGAAAAATAATCTTTTTTTAAAAGAATTTACAGCGGACATTTCAAAGTGTTCGCTGTTTTTATAGCTCGATTTTGTTTTTCGGAAATCTGCATCATAATTACATCAAATCTTTGTTGACAATGAAAAATTTAAATATTAAAATAATTACGGTGATGAAAATGGCTGAATTTAAAACAAATGTAATGAGATTGCTTGATAAGGAAAAAGTGCCGTATACGGCGCATACATATCCGCACGGCAAGGATGCGGTTGACGGAGTAAGTGTGGCAAAACTTTTGGGACAGGACGTTGACAGGGTGTTCAAAACCCTTGTTACTAAAGGAACGGGACGCGATTACTACGTGTTTGTAGTGCCGGTTGCAAAAGAGCTTGACCTCAAAAAATGTGCAAAAAGCGTCGGCGAAAAGTCGGTGGAAATGATTCATGTAAAGGATATTACAAAAGTTACCGGTTATGTCAGGGGCGGCTGTTCACCTCTATGTATGAAAAAGCCGTTTAAAACAACTTTTCATATTACGGCAAAGGATATACCCACAATAATAGTCAGTGCGGGCAAAATCGGATATCAAATTGAGCTTGAACCTTCAAAGCTCATTGAGCTTACCAACGGTCAATGTGCCGACATTGTAAAATCCTGATATTCATTTCTTAATATTGATTGCACTTTCTGCGTAACAACAAAATATTAATATGTTGACACCCCTTTTTAATAATGGTACAATAATCCTATCGAATATGATAGGTTGTCATATTATTGAAAGGGGGATTTTTTTGATAAAAAAGACTTTTTATAATTTGCCGGAAGAAAAAAGACAGAGGATTATTGATGCAATTATGAATGAATTTTCCGGTTCTCCGAGTGAAAAAGTCAGTATTAACCGAATAATCAAAGAGGCTAAAATTTCACGAGGAAGTTTTTATCAATATTTTGACGACAAGGTCGATTTAGTCGAGATTTTGACCCGTACATTTTGGGAAATTTTAATTCAGGGCGTTTACAAAGCCATCGCGGAGTCAAATGGGGATATTTTCTTTACGTATGAGAGGTTGTTTGAAATCTTTACGGACTTTTCTAAGGATAAAAAGCAAAAAGTAATTCTCAAAAATCTCGTCCGCAATATTAAGGCAAATGACGATTTGGTGTCAGATTATCTTTTAAATCGCTTTAACGGCTTTTCTGAATTTAAAGAAATTACCAAACTTTTCAATAAAGAAAAATTGAAATATAAATCAGATGCAGATGTGGAATGTCTTTCTCAAATTTTGACGCAAGTGCTGAAAAATGCTATTTTTAACGTTTTTGTTATAAGCAAACCGTGCGAAGAGGTAAAGAAAAACTATCTGCACAAGCTTGAGATTATAAAAAACGGGGCATTGGAGTAGAAAGTAAAACAGTGGCGATGAAAGCAATAACCATTAAAAGTAAAAAATTGCTGATTGTGAGATTAAAAGTATTGACGTATAACATAATTGCATATATAATAACTTTGATATTGGTTGTGATTTTCAGACAACCGCTGGATAGATTTTATTATTGGGAGTGAGTTTGCATATTGCACTTCCCGACAGACGGAGGTAAATTATGGTTTTAGTAACATCGGAAACAATTATAGGCAAAAATTGTGCTACACTCGGACTTGTATCGGGAAACACAGTTCAGTCCAAAAATGCAATTCGCGATTTTGGCGCAGGCTTCAAAAATCTTGTCGGTGGTGAGCTTAGCGCATATACCGAGATGATGGGTGAGGCAAGGGCAATAGTCACTCAGCGAATGATTGACCAGGCCGAACAAATGGGTGCGGACGCAATTGTTGCAATGCGTTATTTATCAACAACAATCAGCCAGCAGGCAGCGGAAGTGCTTGCTTACGGTACGGCTGTAAAATTTATTTAATTATATTAAATGTAAAAGAGCACACAGAATGGTGTTCTTTTACATATTTGTTTATGTTTTTCAGATAATAAAAAGGCGGAGCGTATTTTTTCAATACACTTCGCCTTAGTTGTTATAAGTTATAAAAAATATTTATTCAGAAAAAAAGTAATTCATCATTGTAAAGCCCTTGGCAATATAGTTGCCGGTAGCTTTTGCCTCTTTTTCACAGAAGCACTTTACACCGCTTTCCTGTTCTTTTTTACTGTTGTAAATGAGATAGGGAACAGGATCGGAGGTGTGAGTTTTAATGTTAAGCGGCGTCGGATGATCAGGACAAACAAGTACTGCAAAATCACCCTTTGACTTTAGATATTTAACAACGGGACCGAGAATGTGTTCGTCAATCATTTCAATAGCTTTAACCTTGTTGTCTGTTTCGCCTCGGTGGCCGCACTCGTCGGGAGCTTCAACATGAACATAAACAAAGTCTGCGCCGTTTTCAAATTCATCAATGGCGGCCTTGCATTTTCCGTCAAAGTTTGTGTCAATATAACCCGTTGTACCGTCAACATCAACGCTGTTCATACCCGCGCAAATTGCAATGCCCTTTAAAAGGTCAACAGCGGAAATCATACTTCCTTTTTTGCCGAATTTGCCGTAAAAGCTGTCGAGCTTGGGTTTTGTACCCTCGCCCCATAGCCAAATTGAGTTTGCGGGATGTTTACCCTCAGCAACTCTCTTTTTGTTAATCGGGTGTTCGCTCAAAAGTTTGTAGCTTTTTTTCATCATTTCATAAAGCTTTGCTGTATCGTCGCCCTTGGGAATATATTCGGTAATGACGCGGTTTGAAATGTCGTGGGGAGGAGTGAGCTCACCGGGGTGAGGGTTGCCGTTGTGCCATACAAGGCAGTGACGGTAAGCAACGCCGGGGTAAAATTTGAACTCATCATTTCCGAGCTGCTCATCAATA
Organism: uncultured Ruminococcus sp.; assembly: GCA_904393835.1. Classification (GTDB taxonomy): domain Bacteria; phylum Bacillota; class Clostridia; order Oscillospirales; family Acutalibacteraceae; genus Ruminococcoides. Next base: position 14,749 of record CAJFNC010000005.1, read on the forward strand.
TATTCAATGAGTACTTTTGCTTCTTCGGTAGAAATATCGCCGCCGCAGTAGTCAACCATTGTTTTGTCCTCGTAGTTTTCTTCATCGGAAAGCGTAACAAGGTTGCATCTGAGCGTTACGTCTGTGTCTTTTAAATCAATACCTATGCTTGCTGCTTCAAGCGGAGAGCGTCCGCTGTAGTAAACTGCCGGCTCATAGCCGAGTACCGAAAGGTTTGCCACATCGCTGCCGGGTTTAAGTCCCTCTGCAACGGTTTTAACCATACCGACTTCGCCCTTTGCGGCAAGCGCGTCCATATTCGGTTTGTATGCTTTTTCCATTGGTGTAACGTTTCCGAGCTGCTCAACAGGCTCGTCAGCCATACCGTCACAAAGCATTACAAAATACTTCATAAAATCATCCTTTTTGCCTTGCGGCATATTATTTTTTAAGTGTGCCTTGACTTGCACACTTGAGATAAGCGTTTATAAATTCGTCGATGTCGCCGTCCATAACAGCCTGAATATTGCCTGTTTCATAGCCTGTACGGTGGTCTTTTACTAGCGTATAGGGCATAAAAATATAACTGCGTATCTGTGAACCCCAGGTAATTTCCTTTTGAACGCCCTTAATATCTTCAATTTTTTCAAGGTGTTCGCGCTCTTTGATTTCAACAAGTTTTGAAATAAGCATTTTCATTGCGACATCACGGTTTTGATATTGGCTTCGTTCTACCTGGCTGGCAACAACAATACCCGTGGGAATATGAGTAAGTCGTACGGCGGAAGAAGTTTTGTTGACTTTCTGACCGCCGGCGCCGCTGGCACGGTAAACGTCCATTTTAATATCCTCCGGTGCTATGTGCACTTCGATATCGTCGTTCATTTCGGGCACAACCTCAATGGAAGAAAAGCTCGTGTGTCGTCTGCCCTGAGAGTCAAACGGAGATACTCTTACAAGGCGGTGAACACCTGCTTCGCTTTTAAGGTAGCCGTAGGCGTTTTCGCCCTCAATGAGCAAAACGGCGCTTTTAAGACCTGCCTCGTCACCGTCAAGGTAGTCAACCTCTTTGACTTTAAATCCGTGAGCGTCAGCCCAGCGTGTGTACATTCTGTAAAGCATTTCCGCCCAGTCCTGCGCTTCAGTACCGCCCGAGCCTGCGTGAAAAGTCAAAATTGCATTATTTTTATCATATTCGCCCGTAAGCAAAGTCTGCAAACGCTGTTTTTCAAGTTCTTTTTTGACATTTTCAACATCGGACTCAGCTTCCGGCAGCAGCGACAAGTCCTCTTCTTCATTGGCAAGCTCAATCAAAGCCTGAGTATCCTCGTACTTGGAAACAAGCGAATTATATGCTTCTACCTTGCCTTTAAGCGTACCAGTTCTCTGCAAAACTTTCTGAGATTTTTCAACATCATCCCAAAATCCCGGTTCTGTTGCTTTAAGCTCAAGCTGTTCAATTTCAGACAGCATATTTTTCATTCCGAGCGCGTCTGACAAATCATCAATCTCAGGTTTTAAAGCCTGAAGTTTAAGCAACAATTCCTCAAATTGTACCATAAACACATACCTTTCTTACAATAGTGTGTAAATCTTTTAACTCAATTTAATATTATATCAAATCAACAGTAAAATGTAAACTTATATATTGCAAAATAATTGTAACTAATTAAAAATTATATAATATTATTGAATAATTCTTGCAATTAATTCAAATGTTTGTTATACTTTATTAAGTAAAATATACGTACGGAGGAAATTATGGAATTCAGCAAATATAAATGCCCCGTATGCGGCGAAACCTTTAAGCCCGGCGATGATGTAGTTGTATGCCCCGAATGCGGCGCCCCTCATCACAGAGAGTGCTATGAGCAGCTTGGTCATTGTTGCTTTGAGGAGAAGCACAGCAACAATTTTTCTTTTGAAGAATACTATAAAGAAAATAACAAAGAAGCAACCGAAGATGGTTCTGCGGAAAGCGATTTTGCAAAATGCCCTAACTGCGGTTATGAAAATCCCAAAGCCACTTTTTATTGCGAAAAATGCGGATTCCCGTTGAATGAGCAGGACAGAGCAAATAACACAGGAGCTGCTCAGAATACTTCTAACCCGGGGCAGGGTGTACCGTTTGGTCAAAATCCTCAGCAAAACGGCAATATGCCGCCGTTTGTTGCGGGAAATATCGCGTTTGACCCTATGGCGGGAATTAATCCCGATGCGCCGCTTGCAGATGATGTAACTGCCGGCGAAATGGCAAAATTTGTCGGTAAAAACACACCGTACTTTATGATTGTGTTCAATAAAATTAAAGTTTTCGGCAGCTCCCGTTTTAATTTTTGCGCTTTTCTGTTTTCAGGAGCATATTTCTTATACAGAAAAATGATAGGCGTAGGCATTGCGATATGCGCTGCTGTTTTGGCAATAACGGTAGGTCAGGCAGCCATTATGCTTACTCCGTCTTATCAGAATTTGTTTTCCGAAGCATACAATCTTGTAAGCAGCGGTCAGATGTACAACTCTTTTTCGCTTACGTCTCAATTTTCAACACAAGAAATGCTGTTTTTGTATTCACCGTTGATTTTATCAATTTTGCAAGGTATAATTATGCTGGTGAGCGGATTTACCGCAAACAGAATATATTATAAACATTGTACAAAGAAAATACGCTTGATTAAATCTGAAAATGTCAGTAAAGACGAGTTAGACAGCCGCCTTGAAAAATCCGGCGGAGTTAATCTTCCGCTGGCAGTTTGTGTATTGGTAGTATATATGATAATATCTTATTTACCGAGTTTTCTTTAATGTGAGTTAATGGAGGATAATTATGAAGATTACAAAAGCTGTTATTCCTGCGGCAGGTTTGGGCACAAGAGTATTGCCTGCAACAAAGAATATGCCAAAGGAAATGTACCCGATTGTTGATAAACCTACAATTCAGTATATTGTAGAAGAAGCCGTTGCATCGGGAATTACCGATATATTGATTATCACTAACCGTGGAAAAGGGTTGATGGAAGATCATTTTGACAAATCTCCCGAGCTTGAATCATTGCTTGAAAAAAGCGGAAAAACAGAGTTGCTTGAAACAGTAAGAAAAATTTCTGACCTTGCGAACATTACCTTTATCAGACAAAAAGAGATGAAGGGCTTGGGGCACGCTATTTTAAAAGCTAAATCCTTTGCAGGCAACGATCCTTTTGCGGTGCTTTACGGCGACGGTGTTATTATCAGTAAAACACCTGCCATAAAACAGCTTATTGACCATTACGGCGAATACGGCAAGGGTGTAGTAGGCGTTAAGCTTGTTGACGAAAAGGATATTCACAAATACGGTTCTCTGAAAGTTGAACCTATGCATGACAACGTATTCAAATGCACCGATATGAAAGAAAAGCCTCAGACAAAGGAAGAGGTTTTGTCGTTGTATTCTATTCTTGACAGATGTGTTTTGCCACCCGAAATTTTTGATATTCTCGAAAACACAAAACCCGGTGCGGGAGGCGAGATTCAGCTTACAGACGCAATGCGTGAAATTGCAATTAAAGACGGTATGACCGCAGTAGAATTTGAGGGCCGTCGTTATGATATGGGAAATAAATTCGGTATCCTTCAGGCGCAGATTGAGGTTGGTCTTGAACATCCGGAGACTTCTGTTCAATTAAAAAAATACATAAAAGAGCTTGCAAAAAAAATATAGTTGTTGTATAATGAACTTGTAAATTAAATTGTAACAGCAAAGAAGCTGTACTTCGACTTTGCGAAAGTACAGCTTCTTTTTTGTTTATTTATCAGCGGTTACAAATCAATTTTAATTAGCTTAGGTTGATGCTTTTCAAAAATTGTGTAGCTGTCAAATCCACATTCCGTGACGGTTTTTAAGCCGTTTTTTAAACCTTTTCCGACTGAATCGGTGTTGTGCGAATCAGTGCCGAGGGTGATATATTTACCGCCCAAGTCTTTGAAACGCTTAATTAAGTCACGGTCAGGCAGAGTGGTTCCCAAGTCCTTAAACAATCCCGATACGTTTACTTCAAGCGCTTTATTATTCGATATTAGAATATTAAAAATCTCATCTATTGTGTCGTAATACGGTGTAAGGTCGGGAACAATGCCCAGCTTTGCTTTAATATACCGCATAGGATATGTAAGATGAGCAAGGCTGTCAAAGTGCTCAAATCCTGCCGTTTCTGCAAGTTCGTTAAAATACAGCTTCAAAATTTTGTCGATTGAGTGCTTTGAATAGTCAATAAAGTAAAAGTCGGGCATATTTCTTAAATTGTGAACCGATGCCAGAATAAAATCATATTCTCCGTATGACAGGGCGCGTTTTGTACACTCCTGATCATGCATAGGTTCACCGAGTTCGATGCCCGTTAAAACCTTAATTTTATCGGCATATTTAAGTTTAGCCTCATTGGTTTCTTTTATTGATTTAGGTATAAGTTTATTAAAGTCTCCGTATTCGCAGTTATCGCCCAAATTAATCATGGGCGCCTCGCAGTGGTCGGTGATTGCAATGGCGTACAAACCTCTGTTTATTGCGCTCTCGCACATTTCGAAAACCGTGTTTTGAGCATCAAAAGAATTGCTTGAATGAGTATGTAAATCAGAAATTTTCATCGAGTAGATACCTCCCAAAAAAATAATAGCATAATAAGTAAATTTATGCAAGTTTGGGGTTTACAACGTCAATAAATAAGTATATAATAATCACAAAATGAAAAGAAGATTTTGCAGGATATGCAGCATACAGTTGCAAAAAATGCATTCAGGAGGTATTTATGAAGGCAATCATAACTGTAATCGGTAAAGATAACGTGGGCATTTTGGCTCAGGTTTCACAGGCGTGTGCAAATGCGGACGTTAACATTATGGAAGTTACTCAGAGCGTGCTCCAGGATATGTTCGCAATGGTAATGCTTGTTGAAATTGACAAGGCAAGCATTTCATTTGAAGAATTGAGAAAAAATCTTGATGAAGTCGGCAAAAAGACTGCTACCAAAATTCACCTTATGCACGAAGACATATTCAACAGTATGCATAAAATATAACGTAGCTTTGCGGATTGAAAGGATATACATATGCTTGAAACAAAAGATATATTAGAGACCATAAATATGATAGACAACGAAAACCTTGACGTAAGAACAATTACAATGGGTATTTCGCTTCTTGATTGCCTTGATGAAGATATTGATAAGGCTTGTACAAAGGTTTACGACAAAATTTGCCGTTCGGCAAAAGACCTTGTAAAAACGGGTGAGGATATTCAGAGCGAATACGGTATTCCGATTATTCACAAAAGAATTTCGGTTACGCCGATCGGTATGGTGGCTGCCCCGTGCCAAAGCAAAAATGTTGTTAAATTCGCACACGCGCTTGACAAAGCTGCCAAGGAAATGGGTGTTAACTTTATAGGCGGCTATTCGGCTCTTGTACAAAAGGGCTTTGCAAGCGGTGATTATGCACTTATCGAAAGTATTCCGCAGGCTTTGTCCGAAACCGAATTTGTATGTTCATCGGTAAATATCGGTTCGACAAAAGCAGGCATTAATATGGACGCCGTAAAGATGATGGGTAAAATCGTTAAGCAGACTGCCGAAATCACTGCTGACAAAAACTGCATCGGCGCGGCAAAACTCGTAGTATTCTGCAATGCTCCCGAAGATAATCCGTTTATGGCAGGAGCGTTTCACGGCGTAGGCGAAGCCGATACGGTAATTAATGTAGGCGTATCCGGACCCGGCGTAGTAAGAGCAGCTCTCGCGAAAAACGGCAAAGGCAAAGACATCACGGAAATTGCAGATATGGTAAAGAAAACTGCATTTAAAGTTACAAGAATGGGTCAGCTTGTTGCCCAAGAAGCAAGCAAACGCCTTTGCGTACCGTTTGGTATCGTTGACCTCTCACTGGCTCCGACTCCTGCAGTCGGCGACAGTGTTGCACATATCCTTGAAGAAATGGGACTTGAAGTGTGCGGCTGTCACGGAACAACCGCGGCTCTTGCGTTGCTTAACGACGCTGTTAAAAAAGGCGGCGTTATGGCGTCGTCACATGTCGGCGGCTTAAGCGGCGCTTTTATTCCCGTTACCGAAGACGCAGGCATGATAAGCGCTGCCGAAAACGGCTATCTTGATATCACAAAGCTTGAATCAATGACAGCAGTATGTTCGGTCGGTCTTGACATGATTGTTGTTCCCGGTGATATTACACCTGAGGTCATCTCGGCAATTATTGCCGATGAGGCGGCTATCGGTATGGTAAATACAAAGACAACCGCTGTAAGATTAATTCCTGCAATAGGAAAGAAAGCGGGTGATGAGCTTAACTTCGGCGGACTTTTGGGAAGGGGTCCGGTAATGCCTGTAAGAAAGGGTTCTCCCGAGGTGTTTATTCACCGCGGCGGCAGAATTCCCGCACCGCTTCAGGCGCTCAAAAACTGATTTGTTTTTTGGAGGTGTTAATATGGAAAATATGATTAAGAAAATCGTTGATGCCGACAACGAAGCCAAGGCAATGGAGGCGGATACTCTTAAAGAAAAAGAGGAACTCAGCCGTAAAATCGAAGATGAGACCAAGGCTATATATCAAAAGTATATGAATGACGCTGCCGAGCAGATTAAACGCAACGATATTCAAGAGGAAAAAAAGGCCGAAAAGCAATTGGAAGAAATCCAAAATAAGCAAAAATCGGCTCATATCAAGTTGCAGTCTGATTTTAAACAGAACTGCGACAATTGGGTAAACACCATCTACAATCGTGTTATTGGGTAATTTTTTAAATTCGTTTTTGGGAGGTGTGTGAAAATATGTCTAAAACATCTTTTGCCGTTTTGACCAAGGCAAGGTCAAAGTATGGTAACAGACTTACGAGTAAAGACTACAACAGTCTGCTTGCATGTCAAAGCGTTGCAGAGGTAATGTCATATTTAAAATCTTATACACACTATTCGGCTGTGCTCCGTGACATGAACGAACGTGATGTTCACCGTGGAAGACTTGAGGCTTTGCTTAGACAAAATCTTTTTAACGAGTTTGATTCGCTTTGCCATTACGACTCGGGAATGAGCGAGGGTTTTTCACAGTATGTCATTGAGAAGATTGAAGTTGAACAGATTATCAGATTTTTAATTTTGCTCAACTCAAACTCAACCGAAAAATTTATTTATCAATTTCCGGGCTATTTTTCTAAGCATACGGACATTGATATTTATAAGCTTGCAAATGCGAAGAACTATGAAGAATTTTTAAGTGCGTTGGCAGATTCTCCATACTACAATATACTTAAAAATAACGGTCCGGATGAAAACGGTTGTCTTCATATTTCCGACATTGAAAACGAGCTTTATCAATTTATTTTTAAAAATATTCTCGGTAAAATTCTGAAGAAAACAAGGGGCAGAGAAAGGGAAGAGCTCAACTCGCTTTTCTATACAATCAACGACTACGACGTTTTCTCAAGAATATTGAGACTGAAAAAGTACTACAAATTATCATCGGACTCTATCAAGAAAAATCTTGTACTTGACTGCTGTGATTTATCAGCAAAAACAGTAGATGCAATGTGCAATGCAGAGTCGTCTGCCGAGGTTTTCTCAATTATGCAGAAAACACGCAAGGGCAGACTTATTGATAAAATAGGATATGTTTACGCAAGCGACATCACCCCAAGGGTTAAGTACAAGCTTGCCAGAAAAAATATGTATTTTTCAAACAATCCTTCGGTAGTAATGATTTCGTATATGTTTGTTTCCGAAACCGAGCTTATGAACATCATAACCTTGATTGAGGGAATAAGATATAAACTTGACACTAAATTAATACAGTCATTGCTTGTTTACTAAGCTTGACTTCCAAAAGAGGTGATTATATTTGGCTGTATCAAGTATGCAGGCCGTGAATATTATCGGTGTTATGGATGACATTGATGACGTAATTACGGTTTTGGGTGAATCAGGAGTGTTTCATCCCGATGATGTGTCAAATTTTTACAGTGATACAAGAAGTTTTACACATCTGCAGACCAAGAATATCTACGCTGACCCTCTTACTAACCTAAAAGCGTCAATAGGACTTACGAAACGTAACTTTCCGCTTGTCGATGTAAGTGACTTTAATCCTACTTTTAAGGAATTAAAGATATTTGCCGATAAGGTTACAAAAGAGATTGATATTCTCGTAGATGACAAAGAATTTATTGCCGAACAGCTTTTGGAGGCAAAGGAAAACCTTAACGATACAAGCCACTTTGTCGGACTTGACGTAGAGATTCAAAAAATTCTCACCCTCAAGTATTTAAAAGCACGTTTCGGCAGACTGCCAAAAGAAAGCTATGAAAAACTTTCAACTTACAAAGACGACCCCTATATAGATTTCACAATCTGTTCGGAGGATAAGTCGCATTATTGGGGTATCTATTTTGCTCCGGTTGACAGATGCAGCGAAATCGACCGTGTATTTTCGGGATTGTACTTTGAAAACTGTGATGTTGTCGGTGTAAACAACACGCCGCAAACTCACCTTGAAAAGCTTCAGGCGCTTATTCCGAAACTTCAGAGCAAACTCGATGAGGCGCAAAAACGTCTTGATAAATATCTTGATATGCACGCCGAAAGGATTTCAAGATATCTTTCAAAACTTGAAGAGCTTTACTTATATGCAAAAATAAGGACAAAAGCTTTGCAGTACAACAACAGCTTTATTATTGTAGGCTGGGTGCCGGAGGAGTTTGCAAAACCCATCAAGCACCGCCTTAAAAAAATAAAAAGCGTAAGCGTTGAGTTTTCCGACGGTAAAAAGGAAATCAAAAAGTCACCGCCCGTTAAACTTAAAAACTGCTTCCTTGCAAAACCGTTTGAGTTCTATACGGAAATGTACGGTGTACCTAAGTATAACGAAATTGACCCAACCTTGTTTGTGGCAATTACCTATATTATCCTTTTCGGCATAATGTTTGCCGATGTTGGACAGGGCATTTGCCTTTCAATTGTAGGTTTGCTTATGTGGAAGATCAAAAAGATGAAAATCGGAAAAATCCTTTTCCCGTGCGGCATCACTTCCGCAATCGCAGGCTTGGTGTTCGGCAGTGTGTTCGGTTTTGAACATCTTCTCGATCCGATGTACAAAGCGTTGTTCGGATTTGATGAAAAGCCGATTGAGGTTATGGCGCCCGAAATGACAAATATATTGATTATGGGCGCAATCGGAATAGGCGTTGTGTTATTGATTATTGCAATGTTCCTAAACGTTTACACATCATTCAGACAAAAAGACTACGGTCGCGCATTATTCAGTACAAGCGGTGTTGCAGGCATAATTTTTTATGCTTCCGTGGTATTCGGACTTGTAGGACAGCTTTTCCTCGGTATGAATATCCTCAATGCTGCGTATGTAATCTGTTTGATTGTTATTCCGTTCCTGTTAATCTTTTTTGCAGAACCGCTTTCACGCCTTGTAAACGGTGAGCAGGACTGGCAACCCGAAAGCTGGGGCGGATATATCGTAGAAAATCTTTTTGAATCAATCGAAGTAATTCTGAGCTACGTTACAAACACAATGAGCTTCCTGCGTGTAGGCGCATTTGTATTGGTACACGCCGGTATGATGATGGTTGTATTTGTACTTGCCGATACAGTCGGCGGGGTAGGCTACTGGCCTATCGTAGTGCTCGGTAATATACTCGTTATGGTTTTGGAGGCTTTGCTTGTAGCCATTCAGGTTTTGCGTCTCGAATATTACGAAATGTTCAGCCGATTCTATTCAGGCGAAGGCAGACCTTATGAGCCGGTAAGACTTGTTACCGAATAATCTTAATAAATTTTATTAAATCTATTAATTCTTTAATTCAATTTTGGAGGAATTTATCATGAGTATTTTTGATTTTGTAATGTTGGCAGTTCCCGTTGTATTTCTTGTAGTATCAGTAATTCTTGCAATTAAAGCGTTTGAAAAAGGCAAAAGCAGAAAGAAAACAGTTTTAATGCAGATTGCTTCATTTGCAGGCGTATTTGCTCTTTGTATGATTTGTCCTTTCGTAGCAAGTGCAGCAACAACCGACGCAGTAGCTGCCGCAAACGCATCTGCAAACGGTATGGCTTACATCGGCGCGGCTATTTCAACCGGTCTTTCATGTGTCGGCGGCGGTATTGCTGTCGGTAACGGCGCTCCCGCAGCTATCGGCGCTACGAGCGAAGATCCTAAGGCTTTCGGTAAGTCAATTATCTTCGTTGCTCTCGGCGAAGGTATCGCACTTTACGGTATGCTTATCTCAATTATGATTATGTCTAATATCGGCTGATTAAAATCCGATTTGATAAGGATTTGATACTATGAAATTTTTTCTTATAAGTGATAATGTTGATACAAAAATCGGTATGCGTTTTGCGGGCATAGAAGGCGTAGTAGTTCACAAAGAGGACGAAGTCAGACAACAGCTTACAAACGCTATGAACAGAGAAGATATTGCGGTTATTCTTATGACTGAGCATCTTGTATCTCTCTGCCCCGACCTTGTATATGATTTAAAGCTCAACCGCAAGCAGCCGCTTATTGTTGAAATTCCGGACCGTCACGGCAACGGAAGAACAAAAGACAGTATTACAAAATACGTTCAGGACGCTATTGGCGTAAAGCTTTAATTATCACATTTTAAATTGCAAGAGTTGAGAGGTTATATATATGGAAAAAGCCAAAAAAACCGATAACTTTCTTAATGCCATAAAAAAATACGCCGACGAGCAGCGCAATGCGATGCACGAAGAGGTTGAGCAGTTAAAAGATGAAAAAATCAAGGAAGCCGAAAAAAGGGCGCAGTATGACAGCGAAAAGCTCATCAAGGATAAGCTTGAGGAAAAGCGCAATAAGCTTACAAGTAAAATTGCTAAGATGACGCAGGACGGTCAGAGAGAGCTTTTCCTTGAAAGATCAAAAATGACTGACGAAGTATTTAAAAAGGCAGAAGAAAAACTTATTGAATACACAAAGTCTTCGGAATACTCCGAAATGCTTAATAAAAGCGCAAAAGAAATGGCAACTCTTTTCGGCGGCGAAAGCTGCACTCTTTATGTGAACGAAAGAGACGTTGACAAGGCTGACAAAATCAAGGCTGCCTTTAAGGGTGAAGCCGAGATTGTTGCAGACAAAAAGATTAAAATAGGCGGAATTAAAGGTTATTGCCGCGCAATGAGAATCGTTGCCGACGACACGCTTGACAGCAAGCTTGACAGTCAAAGAGGATGGTTCATCGAAAACTCAGGTTTAAGCGTACTTTAATCAGCTTTGTTATCTTTTAATTTCAACCGAAAGAGATGGTAATTTATATGGAAAACAAAAATGTTATTTTTGGTATAAACGGTCCTGTTGTTACCGTAAAAGAAGCTGATTGCTTTGAAATGATGGAAATGGTTCACGTCGGACACCAAAAGTTGGTCGGCGAGGTTATCGGTATTACTGATGATTTTACAACCATCCAGGTTTATGAGGAAACAACAGGTCTTAAACCGGGCGACCCGGTAGAGGGTACAGGCGCTCCTATGAACGTGCTCCTCGGTCCCGGTATTATTGACAATATTTTTGACGGCATTGAGCGTCCGCTTAAGGCTATCGAAGAAAAATCAGGTGCTTTTATCGATCGTGGCGCTGCCGTTTCATCACTTGACGAGGAAAAACTCTGGAAAGTTACTCTCAAGGTAAAAGTAGGCGACAGACTTGAAGGCGGTCAGATTTATGCAACTCTGCCCGAAACACCGATTATTGAACACCGCCTTATGGTTCACCCCGAGCTTTCGGGCGTTGTAACAAAGGTTATGCCCGACGGCGACTACAAGCTTATGGATACGGTTGCCGTACTTAAGGACGACGACGGTGTAGAGCACAATCTTACACTTTGCCAGAAATGGCCTATCAGAACATCACGTCCCGTAAAGGAAAGACTTACATCTTCAGTGCCTCTTATCACGGGTCAGCGTGTAATCGACACACTGTTCCCGATTGCAAAGGGCGGCACGGCAGCAATTCCGGGCGGTTTCGGTACAGGTAAAACTATGACGCAGCACCAGCTTGCAAAATGGTGCGATGCTGATATTATTATCTATGTCGGCTGCGGTGAACGCGGTAACGAAATGAGCCAGGTCCTTGAGGAATTCTCTGAACTTATAGACCCTAAGTCACAGCGCCCCATGACCGACCGTACAGTACTTATCGCAAACACATCAAATATGCCTGTTGCGGCTCGTGAGGCTTCAATTTATACAGGTATCACACTTGGTGAATATTACAGAGATATGGGTTACCACGTAGCTATGATGGCTGACTCAACATCTCGTTGGGCAGAGGCTCTCCGTGAAATCTCGGGTCGTTTGGAAGAAATGCCCGCCGAAGAAGGCTTCCCGGCATATCTTCCTTCACGTCTGGCGGAATTTTACGAAAGAGGCGGACGTGCAAAGACTCTCTGCGGAAGCGAAGGTTCGGTAACCCTTATCGGTGCCGTATCCCCTCAGGGTTCCGACTTCTCAGAGCCTGTTACACAGAACACAAAGCGTTTTACACGTTGCTTCTGGGCACTTGACAAGTCGCTTGCTTACGCAAGACATTACCCTGCTATTAACTGGATGGAAAGCTACAGTGAATATTTCAACGACCTTGACCCGTGGTTTAAAGAAAACCTCGGTTCCGAGTTTGTTGAATACCGCAACAGAATCAGCGCGCTTTTACAGGAAGAAAGTTCACTTATGGAAATCGTAAAGCTCATTGGTTCGGACGTATTGCCTGATGACCAGAAGCTTATAATTGAAACTGCTAGGGTCGTGCGCGTAGGATTCCTCCAGCAGAATGCTTTTCATGCCGACGACACCTTTGTACCTCTTGAAAAGCAAAAGCTTATGATGAAGACAATTCTTTACCTTTATGACAAGGCTAAAGATATTGTCGCAAAAGAAATTCCGCTTTCAAAAATTCTTGAGCTCGGTTTGTTTGATAAGCTCACAAAGATGAAGTACGACATTCCAAACAGCAAGCCTGAAATGTTTGACGATTACATTAAAGAAATTGACGATAAGCTTGCGGAATTTTTGAAATAAGGAGGAAACGCATCAATGATTATAGATTATGTAGGCGTTAAGGAAATCAACGGTTCGCTTATCGTAATGGACGGCGTTAAAGGCGTTTCCAACGAAGAAATTGTTGATATCCATCTTGACAACGGTACAATGCGTCAGGGACGTGTAGTTCAGATTGAGGGCGACAGAATCGTTGTTCAGGTATTTGAAGGCACAAGAAGAATCAGCCTTAAAAATACACAGACAAGACTTACGGGTCATCCAATGGAGATGCCTTTGTCACCGGAAATCGTAGGTCGTGTACTTGACGGTGCAGGCAGACCGATTGACGGCTTGGGCGATATTTTCCCCGTAAAAAAAGCTAATATTAACGGTACTCCTATTAACCCAGTATCGCGTGTATATCCTAAAAACTATATCAACACCGGTATTTCTACAATTGACACACTAATGACACTTATCAGAGGTCAGAAACTTCCTATCTTTTCAGGTACAGGTATGTCTCATAACGACCTTGCGGTTCAGATTGTACGTCAGGCAAAAATCAGCGGCGCCGACAGCACTAACTTCGGCGTTGTATTTGCCGCAATGGGTGTTCAGAAAGACGTAGCCGAATACTTCAGAAGAAGTTTTGAAGAAAGCGGCGTACTTTCAAGAGTTGTAATGCTCTTAAACCTTTCAAACGACCCTATTATTGAACGTACTCTTACTCCGCGATGTGCGCTTACAATTGCCGAGTATCTCGCTTTTGAGCTTGATATGCACATTCTTGTAATTATGACGGATATGACGTCATACGCTGAGGCTCTGCGTGAGTTCTCATCATCAAAGGGTGAAATTCCCGGACGTAAAGGTTACCCGGGCTACCTCTATTCGGACCTTGCTTCAATCTATGAGCGTGCAGGTATGATTAAGGGGCATGCAGGTTCTGTTACACAGATTCCTATCCTCACAATGCCAAACGATGATATTACGCACCCGATTCCCGACCTTACAGGTTACATCACAGAGGGTCAGATTGTACTTGACCGTTCATTGCAGGGTCAGGGACTCTATCCGCCGGTAAGCGTTTTGCCTTCGCTTTCACGTTTGATGAAAGACGGTATCGGCGAAGGCTTTACAAGAGCCGACCACCAGTCGCTTGCCAACCAGCTCTTTGCTTCTTACGCAAAGGTTATTGACGCACGTTCACTTGCTTCGGTAATCGGTGAAGAAGAACTTTCACCCGTTGATAAGAAGTATATTGAGTTCGGTAAACTCTTTGAGGATAAATTTGTAAATCAGGGCTTTAACGAAAACAGAAGTATCGAACAAAGTCTTGACCTTGGCTGGGAGCTGCTTTCAACGCTTCCGAGGGCAGAGCTCGACCGTGTTGATGACGCTATTCTTGACAAGTATTATAAAGGTTAATTTGTAAGGAAAGGAGATAGGCGTATGGCTGTACAGGCAGTACCTACCAAAGGTAACCTGATGAACACCAAAAAATCGCTTGCTCTTGCAAAGAACGGATATGAGCTTCTCGACAGAAAGCGTAATATTCTTGTTCGTGAGATGATGACGCTTATCGACCACGCTAACGCAATTCAGGAAAAGATTGACAATGCGTACGAAGAGGCGTATATCGCTTTGCAGACAGCGAACGTTACCAACGGCTTTTGCGAGGATATTTCAAATTCCATTCCCTATGAGGACGGTTTGAAGCTCGATTCCAGAAGCGTAATGGGCGTTGAAATTCCTATCCTTACCATTGATGAACGTCGCCAACACGATTTTCTTCACTACGGTTTAAGAGAAACCAATTCCGCAATCGATAAGGTTTACAACAAGTTTTCCGAGGTTAAATATTTGACCGTGGAACTCGCGGAAATTGAGAACAGCGTTTATCGTCTTGCGGTGTCAATCAAAAAGACACAAAAACGTGCAAATGCTCTTAAAAATATTATGATTCCGAGATTTGAGGAAACGGTTAAGTTTATCAGCGATGCTCTCGACGAAAAGGACAGAGAGGAATTCAGCCGTCTTAAAGTTATCAAAAAGAAAAAGCTTAAAGACGCAGCATATAAAAAAGCCAAAGAACAAAACGGCGAAAGTGCTTAAGATATGCAAAAAGCGTGCAGTTCATTATCTGCACGCTTTATTTTGTGTATTCATTTTTGGCTTAAAAAGGGTATTAACGATAAGTCTTGTTGAAAAATATTCAGCCGTATTTTATGTATTAAATCTTCAGTCAAGCCTTACGGAAATATTTTTATCCCTAAGATATTTTTTGAGCTTTGGAATCGGAATTTCACCGAAGTGGAACAGCGACGCCGCAAGCACGGCATCAGCCTTTCCTATGGTAAAAGCATCATAAAAATGCTCAAGAGCGCCTGCGCCCCCGCTTGCGATTACGGGAACATTAACCTTTTCCGAAACCGCTCTTGTAAGACCGAGGTCGTATCCGTTTTTCTGACCGTCCTCATCCATACTTGTCAGCAGAATTTCACCTGCGCCCAGTTCCTCGCATTTTACAGCCCATTCAACGGCGTCAATACCCATCGGCGTTCTGCCTCCGTTTATGTAAACTTCCCAGCTGCTGCCGTTGCGTTTGGCGTCAATAGCCGCTACAACGCACTGGCTGCCGAATTTGTAAGCGGCTTCACTTATAAGTTCGGGTCGATGTACGGCCGCCGAGTTTACCGAGACCTTATCTGCTCCTGCACGCAAAAGCGCGTTGAAATCGTCAACACTTCTTATTCCTCCGCCTACGGTAAACGGAATAAAGATTGAATTAGCAACCTTTTCAACCATATCAATCGTAATGTTTCTTGAGTCGCTTGAGGCGGTGATATCGAGAAAAACAAGTTCATCCGCACCCTGTTTGTCATACTGTTTCGCACATTCAACGGGGTCTCCTGCGTCAACAAGGTTAACAAAGCTCATTCCCTTTACAACTCTGCCGTTTTTTACATCAAGGCAAGGTATGATTCTCTTTGCATACATATTAATTTACCTCCCGTACTTTACCATATCGGCAAAGTTTGTAAGAATTTTAAGACCTGTTTCACCGCTTTTTTCGGGATGAAACTGAGTTGCAAATACGTTTCCGCTCTGAATTGCAGCGTCAATCGTTACGCCGTATTCCGTTTGTGCCGAAACAATATTTTTATCGGCAGCGTTTAAATAATAAGAATGTACAAAGTAAACGTACGGATTTCCCGTAATTCCCTTAAACAGTCCGTCGTGTTTTTTTATATTGAGACTGTTCCAGCCGATATGCGGAATTTTAAGACCGTCACCCGACGGGATTTTTGTTATTGCACCTTCAAAAAGTCCCAGACCTTTTGCCCCGGGGCTTTCTTGACTTTCGGGAAAAAGCAGCTGCAAACCCAGGCAGATTCCCAAAAACGGTTTTCCGCTTTTTGTGAAATCAATGACTGTATTATTGATCCCGTAGGACGTCATTGTGTCCATGGCGTCGCCGAATGAACCTACGCCCGGTAAAACAGCTCCGTCTGACTTTAAAATTTCATCTCGATTTTTAGTAATAAAAGCGTCGCAGCCTATGTGTTTGAGTGCTTTGAAAACACTTTGAATATTTCCTGC
Source organism: uncultured Ruminococcus sp. (assembly GCA_904393835.1). Lineage (GTDB taxonomy): Bacteria > Bacillota > Clostridia > Oscillospirales > Acutalibacteraceae > Ruminococcoides. The sequence goes on from CAJFNC010000005.1 coordinate 31,368, forward strand.
GCCGTAATCTATAATGGCTATCATGTTAACAACCAACTCCAAACAATATTTTATTTGTATTAAAAGCTTTGCTTTGATAATGAACGCCGCCTATAGAGGCGGGAACATTATCCTGTTTGTTATACTTAATAATTTTAGCATATTATACGCAAATTTGCAATAAAAAGACTGCGTAATTTCATATTTATGTAAATTTTATTTAAAATCTTGCAAGTCTCCTTGAATAATGCAAGTTTTTGTGATAAAATGAATAGTAATGTATATGATATAGAATTTATCAAGAGGAGTTTTGAAATGATTACGCATTTGCTGACACGCATCGACTTGTTAATGAATTCGTTTTCAAAGGGTCAAAAAAAAATTGCCCTCTATATAGAAGAACATTATGACAAAGCGGCGTTTATGACCGCTTCAAAGCTCGGAGAAACCGTAGGCGTATCCGAGAGCACAGTTGTGCGTTTTGCCACCGAGCTCGGCTATGACGGCTACCCAAAGCTGCAAAAGGCAATGCAGGAAATGATAAGAAACAAACTCACCTCTGTTCAGCGTATTGAGGTTACCTCAAGCAGAATCGGAAATGACAACGTGCTTGACAGCGTGTTAAACCAGGATATTGACAAGATACGCAGAACAATTGAAGAAACTTCTCACAGAGATTTTAACCGTGCTGTTGATGAAATTTGCAAGGCTGACAGAATTTATATTTTCGGAGTGCGCTCCACAGCGGCAATCGCAAGTTTTCTGGCTTATTATTTTGAGCTTATTTTTGACAACGTACGTGTAATCAACAGTACAAGTCCCGCTTCAACATATGAGCATATTTTCAGAATAACCGAAAATGATGTTATGATAGGAATTTCATTTCCAAGATACAGCACTATGGCGGTTGAGGCAATGAATTTTGCCCGCTCAAGAGGAGCACACGCAATCGCAATCACCGACAGTATGGGATCTCCGCTTGTACAAAGCGCTGATTCCGTGCTCATAGCAAGGAGCGATATGGCGTCAATTGTAGATTCGCTTGTCGCGCCGCTCAGCTTGATTAACGCTTTGATTGTTGCTACGGTATTGAAGAAAAAAGACGAGGTATCGGAAACTTTCAAGTCGCTTGAGCAGGTGTGGAATCGTGACGGCGTGTATGCAAACCACGAAAAAACTTTGGATATGGCAGACAATGATGACAAATAATAAAGTAATAGTTATCGGCGCAGGCGCTGCCGGATTAATGGCGGCGGGTTTTGCCGCGCAGTACGGTGCCGATGTCACGCTGATTGAAAAAAACAAACGCGTCGGCAGAAAAATTATGATTACCGGCAAGGGAAGGTGCAATGTTACAAACAATTGCGACTTGCAGACTTTTATCAACAACGTGCCTGTAAACGGCAGATTTTTATATTCCGCTTTGAGCGGCTTTTTACCTGAGGATACAATATTTTTTTTTGAGTCCTTGGGTTTACCGCTGAAAACCGAACGCGGCAACCGTGTTTTTCCTGTTTCGGACAAAGCGGTTGACGTGGTGGATACGCTGTACAAATTCATAAAAGAATACGGTGTTAATATTGTGTGTGACACGGCAAAGGCGCTTATTATTGAAGACAGTGCCGTAAAAGGCGTAAAATGCGCCTCTGACACGTTTTACGGCGACAGGGTAATTATATGCTGCGGAGGAAAAAGTTATCCTCGTACCGGCTCTACGGGCGACGGGTACACGCTTGCGAAGCAGGCAGGACATACAATAATACCGCCGAAACCGTCGTTGGTGCCGCTTCAAAGCCCCAATTCGGACTGCAAAGATATGCAGGGCTTATCGCTAAAAAACGTTTCCTTGAAAATTACGGATAAAAATAAAAAAACGGTTTACTCTGATTTCGGTGAAATGCTGTTTACTCATTTCGGAATGAGCGGGCCTATGATTTTGTCGGCAAGTTCAAAAATCAGAGATTTTGACAACGGATCCTTTACCGCGGAAATTGATTTAAAGCCCGCTTTAAGTGAAGAACAGCTTGACAAAAGGCTTCAAAACGACTTTGTCAAAAATGCAAACAAAGATGTCAGCAATTCTTTTTCAAAGCTGTTGCCGAGAAAAATTATTGTTCCCGTGTTAAAGCGCTGGGGTGTTCCGTTTGATAAAAAATGCCACTCCGTAACTAAGGAGGAAAGGCACAGACTTTGCAAAATACTGAAATGTTTTACAGTGGAGATAAGCGGTTTCAGACCGATTGAAGAGGCAATAATCACATCGGGCGGAGTCAAGGTAAGCGAGATAAATCCCAAAACCATGGAAAGCAAGCTGGTAAAAAATCTTTACTTTGCCGGCGAGGTTATTGATGTGGATGCATACACGGGCGGATTTAATCTTCAAATTGCGTGGAGTACGGGCAGGCTTGCCGGTGTTTCCGTTGCAGAACAGTAAAATATTACCGAAAGGGTGTTATAATATAATGTATATTTCAGTTGCTCTTGACGGTCCTGCCGGTGCAGGAAAGTCAACTATTGCCAAAAGAGCGGCGAAAGAGCTTGACTACATATACGTAGATACAGGCGCTTTGTACAGAACAATAGGTCTTGCGGCTTCCCGAAAAGGCGTAGAACCCGTTGCCTCCAAGGAGGTTAATAATCTTCTTGATGAAATAAAGGTTGATTTAACTTTCAATGAAAACGGCGACCAAGCGGTGTTGCTCAACGGAGAGGATGTGTCAGGACTTATCAGAACTCCCGAAGCGTCAATGATGGCGTCAAAAATTTCCGCAATTCCGTCGGTTCGCGCATATCTGCTCGATTTACAGAGAAATATGGCAAAAACTCACAACGTAATTATGGACGGTCGCGACATCGGCACAGTAGTGTTGCCGAACGCTCAGATCAAAATTTTTCTCACGGCGTCTCCCGAAGCACGCGCAACGCGCAGGTACAAGGAACTGTGCGAAAAGGGAATGGACGTTAAATACGAGGATATTCTTCAGGATGTAATCACCCGTGACTACAACGATTCTCACCGTGAAACAGCGCCGCTTAAACCGGCTGACGACAGTATTCTTGTAGATACAACCGAACTTGATTTTGAACAGTCCGTTCAAAAAATCATTTCAATTATAAAGGAGAATATTTAATGGGTCAGTCTAAAGTACTACGTGCGCTGGGTAGGATTGTATGTCCCCCTATTTTTAAATTATTATACAGATACAAGACAATCGGAACAGAAAATATTCCCGAAACCGGCGGATACATTCTTGCCTGCAATCACATATCATATTCCGATCCTGTCTTGCTCGGGGTATCGACAAAAAGGACACTCTATTTTATGGCGAAGGCTGAATTGTTTGAAAAAAGCAAATTTTTTGCCGGACTCATAAAAGCGCTCGGCGCTTTTCCCGTTAAGAGAGGCGCAAACGACGGTAAAGCCATTAACACAGGCGAAAGCATCATTCGCAACGGCGATATTATGACGATCTTCCTTGAAGGCGGCCGCAGCAAAAACGGAGAGCTTATGCGTCCCCGCAGCGGTTGTGCTCTGATTGCAAAGCAGACTCAGGCGTCGGTAATTCCTGCCTGTATAACCGTTATCGGAAATCCCTATAACACTTTCTCACGCAGAGTAATACACTTTGGCAAACCCATAAGCGTGGAAGAACTCGGATTGACGGGTGATTCGGGAATTAAAGAGCTGAAATATGCTTCCGATAAAATTATGGACAGAATAAAAGAGATGAGAAAGGCGGACTTAAATGAGTATAAACGTCGCTAAATCCGCAGGTTTCTGTTTTGGCGTAAACCGTGCCATAAAAATGGTGGAGGAACTCCTTGACCAAAACGTCAAGGTGTGCACACTCGGCCCCATAATCCACAATATGGAGGTTGTTCGGGACCTCGAAAAAAGAGGCTGCCGAGCAGTTGAATCAATTGACGATGTAAAGCCCGATGAAACTCTTGTGATCCGTTCCCACGGTGTGCCCGCGAAGACTATTGAGGAAATAAAAAATAATAATATTGTGTTCAAGGACGCAACCTGTCCGTTTGTCAAGAAAATACACAATACGGTTGCAGATGCCGATGAGCAAAACGATATTGTTCTCATTGCCGGTAACAGCGCACATCCCGAAGTGCAGGGAATAATGGGTCACTGCAAAGCGGAATGCTACACTTTTAATAATGAAGAACAATTAGATGAAATATTAAATATTATTCTGAAAAAGAAAAATAAGAACATCAAAATTGTTGCACAGACCACATTCGATACAAAAGAATGGAAAAAATGTATAAAAAAAATAAAAAACCTATGTACAAATGCGAAAATATTTGATACAATATGTAATGCTACGTCAGTTAGGCAAAATGAAGCTGACTTAATAGCTGCTTGCTCGGACTTTATGATCGTCATAGGCGACAGACACAGCTCAAATACAGGAAAGCTGTTTGACATTTGCAAAAGGCAGTGTCCCAATACCGTTTTGATTGAAACATCCGACGAGCTTGATTATGCACAGGTTCAGGCAGCAAACAAAATAGGCGTAACTGCGGGTGCGTCAACGCCCGCAAGGATAATAAAGGAGGTACTGGATACAATGAGTGAAATTAAATCCGGTGAAACAAATGTGAATGAATCTTTTGAGGCTTTGCTTGAGGAAAACCTCAAAAACTTAAATACAAACGAAAGGGTAATCGGCACAGTACTCAGTATTGCGCCCAATGAAGTTCAGGTTGATGTCGGCAGAAAGCAGACAGGTATTATTCCTGTTTCAGAGCTTTCAAACGATCCTAACGCAAAGCCTGAGGATCTTGTTAAAATCGGCGACCAGTTAGAGCTTCTCATAATGAAGACAAATGACCAGGAAGGCACAATCTTGCTTTCAAAGCGCAGAGTTGATGCTCAGAAGGGTTGGGAGAAACTTCAGGAGAAAGTTGAGTCTCAGGAAATTCTCACAAGCAAGGTTACAGAGGTTGTTAAAGGCGGCGTAATCGTTATTTATGACGGCATAAGAATCTTTATACCCGCGTCACAGGCTACTGCTACGCGCGGCGAAAATCTTGAGGATCTTCTCGGCAAGGAAGTTCAATTCAGACTTATTGAAGTTTCTCAGCACGGCAGACGCAGAAGAGCTATCGGTTCTATCCGCAGCGTACTTAAAGAGCAGAGAGCTGCTCAGCGCGAAGAGTTCTGGAAAACATGCGAAGTCGGCAAGCACTACAACGGCGTTGTTAAGTCACTTACAAGCTACGGCGCTTTTGTTGACCTCGGCGGCGTATTCGGTATGATTCACATTTCAGAGCTTTCATGGACACATATCAAACATCCCAGCGAGGTTGTTAACGTAGGCGATACAGTTGACGTTTATGTTAAGGACATCAACGAGGAAACAAAGAAAATTTCTCTCGGCTACAAAAAGCCCGAGGACAATCCGTGGGAAATCCTCAAGAGAGATTATCCCGAGGGTACAGTAGTAAAGGCTACAATTGTCGGTCTTACCGAATTTGGTGCTTTTGCCAACATAATCCCCGGAATTGACGGTCTTATCCATATTTCTCAGATTGCCAACAAGAGAATCGACAAACCCTCGGATGTTCTTTCTGTCGGAGACGTAGTTGATGCAAAAATTACTGCTATCGACTTTGACAAAAAGCGTGTAAGTCTTTCTATGCGTGCATTGCTTCCCGAGGACGAGCAGCAGGCAGAAACTGCTGAAGAGCCCGAGGCAGAAGCTGCTGAAGAAACAGCTGAATAAATTAACAAATACAAGGGGCGCCTTTGGGTGCCCCTGTTTTTTGGAGGCGTATTATGACAGTTCAGGAGCAATTTATCTCTATCTACAACGAACACATAAAAAGACGCGGTGCAGAGGAGCTTTTGGAGTGGATTAAAAGAACCGATTTTTTCACGGCTCCTGCCAGTACAAAATACCATTGTGCCTGTGAGGGCGGACTTGTTTTACATTCCGTCAACGTATTCAACACAATGGTGGAAAGATATTATGATGAGGAAACCGACAGTATCGAAAGCTTTGCAATCTGCGGACTTTTACACGACTTGTGCAAGGCGCAGTTTTACAAGGTGTCAACTCGCAATGTCAAAAACGAGCAGACAGGGCAGTGGGAAAAAGTGCCGTACTATGCAATTGATGATCAATTTCCATACGGTCACGGTGAAAAATCTGTTTTTCTCATTGAAAGAAAAATGCACCTCAAAATTGACGAAGCTATGGCAATACGTTGGCATATGGGTGAGTTCGGCGACAAAAACAGCAACACTATCAGCCAGGCTTACGACCGTTATCCGCTTGCCGTAAAGCTTCATCTTGCCGATCTTGAGTCAACTTATCTCAAAGAGAAGGGAACTTCTGAGGTCAGAAGATAATATTTTCAATACATTTTAAGCTTACCGTTAAACAAAAGGCATTATTTTTTATATTTTGGCAATTATATAACAAACAGGATAATGTCCCCGCATCTAAAGGCTGAGTCCGGTATCAAAATTCAGCGGCGAAATATAATCCCACATTGAATTTGCAGCGTATTGCGCTGTCGGTTTTGATAAAAGCAAAGCTTTGAAAAGAACTTTTACATTTAAAACATTTTTGGAGTGAAATTATGGACTTTTCTTCGGCACAAAAGCGAGTAGAAGAGCTTACCAAAACAATAGAATATCACAATAATCTTTATTATAATCAGGATGAACCCGAGATTTCCGACTACGAGTACGATATGTTGCTCAGAGAGCTTGAACAGCTTGAAAAACAGTACCCGCAGCTCAAGTCGCCGATTTCCCCTACAAACCGTGTAGGCGGCAGCGCAGGCGAAAAGTTTTCTCCGGTAACCCATACTGTAGTTATGGAAAGCCTGCATGACAGTTTTTCATCGGAAGAACTGCGTGATTTTGACCGAAGAGTAAGAGAAGCGGTCGGTGATACCGATTATGTAGTTGAGCCTAAATTTGACGGCTTGTCCGTTTCCTGCGAATATCGCAACGGTGTGTTTGTTCGCGGTTCAACTCGCGGCGACGGCACAACCGGCGAGGACGTAACAGACAATTTAATGACTATAAAAAGCCTGCCCAAAAGAATCCCCAACGCTCCCGCCTTTTTGGAAGTAAGGGGAGAAGTATATATGTCGTTTAAAAGCTTTGAGGAGCTTACGAAAATGCAAGAGGAAAACGAGGAAAAAACGTTTAAAAATCCCCGAAATGCCGCCGCAGGTTCTCTGCGTCAGAAAAACGCCAAAATTACGGCAAAGCGAAAGCTTGACATATTCATTTTTAACGTTCAGCAGATTGAAGGCGTACAGCTTACAAGCCACAGCCGAAGCCTTAATTATCTTGCAGAACTCGGTTTTCCGACATCGTTTTATACTGTGTGCAGCACGATTGACGAGGTGTTGCAGGAGATAGAGCGTATAGGCAACAGCCGCGGCTCCTACGACTATGCAATTGACGGTGCTGTGGTCAAGGTAAATGACTTTGCAAAGCGTGAAATTCTCGGCAGTACCGCCAAGTACCCCAAGTGGGCGGAGGCATACAAGTATCCGCCGGAGGAAAAGCAGACAAAACTTTTAAGCATTGAAATTAACGTAGGACGTACCGGTGTTTTGACCCCTGTTGGAATTTTTGAACCCGTGCTGCTTGCGGGAACAACCGTGAGCCGTGCTACCTTGCATAATAAAGATTTTATAGAGGAAAAGGGTATTTGCGTCGGCGATATCGTGATTATCCGTAAGGCAGGCGAAATTATTCCCGAAGTAGTTTCGGTGGCAAGCCACGCCGAAAACGCCGTTCCGTTTGAATTTCCAAAGCTGTGTCCATCCTGCTCAAGTCCCGTAACTCAGGAGAACGGCGAAGCGGCAATAAGGTGTACCAACACTGACTGCCCCGCTCAGCTTATGAGGCATTTAATCCACTTTGTAGGACGTGACGCAATGGATATCGACGGCTTAGGCCCGTCACTGCTCAACCAGCTTGTGTCTGAAAAATTAATTTCATCACCGGCTGATTTATATAGGCTCAAGGCGCAGGATGTGGCAAAGCTTGAGAGAATGGCGGAAAAATCAGCCAACAATCTTATTTCCGCAATAGAAAAATCAAAGGAAAATGAGCTTTACCGTCTTGTGTTTGCGCTCGGAATAAGGAATATCGGTCTTAAAGCCGCAAAACTCATCTGTGAAAAATTTGTGACGATTGATGATATAATGAATGCGACGGTTCAAGATTTTACTCAGATAGACGGTTTCGGCGAAATTATGGCATTGAGCCTTGAAAATTATTTTTCGCTTGACAGCACCAAACAGCTGATTTATGAGTTAAAGTCACTGGGGCTTAAAATGAAGCCGTCAAAGCAGAAAGCAGAAGACGGCATTTTCAGCGGAAAAACCTTTGTATTAACGGGAACATTGCCCACAATGAAGCGAAGCGAGGCGTCTGAAATTATTGAACAACACGGCGGCAAAACCTCGTCGTCGGTGTCAAAAAAGACGTCGTATGTGCTTGCAGGTGAAGACGCAGGCAGCAAGCTTACAAAAGCTCAGTCGTTGGGCGTTGAAATAATTTCCGAAGAACAGTTCCTTGCTATGATAAATGAATAATTAAAATTTTTTTGACCTCGGCAAACGCTGAGGTCATATTTTTTTGTCTTTAAACATAGTAATTAGTGTAAAACATTATGGAGGAATTGAAAATGGCAAGTATGAATGACAAAGAACGTTTTAAACAGGCAGTCGGATGTATCAGCTTGCAGTTGCAGCGCAGACTTATGCCGTTGGCGGAACAAATCGGACAAACCGCAATGGAAATCCGTCTCAGAATCAATCGCCCGCTTTGCATAGTCTGTACCGACAATACATATTACGTTATGAAAAACGGAGGACTGTCAAACGCTCCAGTAAGCTCTGAGATGCTCTGTATAAGCCGAGTTGATATATCCGATACTTTTCACAACATTTGTAATTATTCGGTCTATATGCGCCAAAATGAGATTGTAAACGGCTTTATTACCTTAAAGGGCGGTCATAGAGCCGGCATTTGCGGAACGGCGGTCTGTGACAATTCAAAAATTACGAATATTCGTGATATTTCATCAATAAACATAAGAATTGCTCGTGAGAGAAAAGGCTGCGGCAAGGATTTGATTAGGTCTGTGAAAAGGATTGACAAAGGTTTACTTATCTGCGGCGCGCCTTGCTCGGGAAAAACGACCGTCCTCAGGGATATTGCAAGGCTTTTGTCAACAGAATACGGGAAATGTGTTTCGCTGATTGACGAAAGGGGAGAGCTTGCGGGTACCGTGTCCGGTATCGCTCAGGATGACATTGGTATGTGCGACGTTTTTGATTGTTATCAAAAGAGTGATGCCATCAATCAAGCTATTCGCAGTATGGCTCCGGATATTGTAGTATGTGATGAAATCGGTTCTCAAAGGGATTTTGAGGCTCTCGAACATTCTCTAAACTGCGGCGTGTCAATTATAGCAACAGCTCATGCCGCCGATAAATATGAATTGCGAAAGCGCGAATGTATATACAAACTTGCAAGGATGGGTGCTTTTCCTAATATCGTATTTTTGTCCGACAAAAATCATCCAGGAAAGATAACATCGGTTGCGGAGGCAAAAGATGTTTTTTCTTAAAATTCTCGGCGGCGCGCTGATTGTGCTGGCCGGTTATTTTATAGGCAGGCAAAAATCTCAAAAGCTCTATTGCCGCAGAAATTTTCTTAAAAATATAACGGTGTTTTTATCGTCATTGCAAACGAGCCTCAGGTATGATTGCAGCGATATTTTTACCATAGTGACCGAAAGCGCAAAGCGACAAGGTCTTGATTGCCTTGAGTGCCGCAGCAGCGGAAAAAGTTTTGCAGAAACCTGGTATGAAAAAATTTCATGCTTACCAAATGAGTATTCAGCGCTGAAATCGGACAAAGAGCTTTTGAATAAATTCGGAGAAAATCTCGGCGCAACTGACGTTGAAGGTCAGCTGAAACATATTGAGCTGTACAAAACGCAGTTTGAAAAACAACTTTCGTTTGCCGAAGAGGATATAGCAAAAAAAGCAAAGCTGTACAAAACATTGGGACTGTTTGCAGGTACGGCGGTAGTTTTAATGATAATATAAAGAGGTAATAATGGACGTTGAGCTTATTTTTAAAATAGCGGCAGTCGGAATAATCGTGGCTGTGTTGTCACAGCTTTTAATCCGCAGCGGTCGTGAGGAGCAGGCAATGCTCACGTCGCTGGCAGGATTAATAGTGGTGCTTACTTTGATAATAACTCAGATAAGCACGCTGTTTACAACTATTAAACAGCTGTTCGGTTTCTGATGAGTATCATTTCAATATGTGTGCTGGCAGTAACTGCGGTAATATTGACAACGGCAATTAAGCCAAAAAACGGAGAAATTGCCCTTATGCTCGGAGTAGCCTGTTCTGTAATAATTCTGATCTATGTACTCACTCAGGTAGGAGCGGTTACAACGGTTATAAACCAAATTATTGCAGCCTCCGGGGTAAATTCGGGTTACGTAATAATTTTGCTTAAAGTAATCGGCATTTGTCTTGTTACTGAGCTTGCCGTCAATACCTGTAAAGACGCAGGCAGTCAGTCGCTTGCCGGCAACGTGTCTCTTGCAGGCAAAATAATGATAACGGTAACCTCGCTGCCGCTGTATTCGGATATTTTAAATACTGTTTTGTCGCTTGTGAAAGCGTAAGGAGTAAAGACGTGAAAAAAGTATTTTCGGTAATTCTAATAATTGTCGGGTTGACGTTATTGTCGGTTTTTACGGTCAGCGCCGCTGAGGAGGGAATAACCTACGATCTGTCGGGAATATACAGCAGCCTTTCCGATGAGGTAAAACAGAGCCTTGATAATATCGGAGTTGACAGTGCCGATCCTCAAAAAATTTCATCGCTTGAATTTTCCTCAATTGTTGAAGAAATAACGGCTCTTGCCGGTGAAAACGCAAAATCTCCGCTCAAGGGGTTGTTGTCGGTTACGACTTTGCTGCTCCTGTGCTCTTTGCTTTCCGCCTACAAAAATTCATTGAGCTCCGATATATCAAGTGCTCTTAATATTACGTGCGCGTTGTGTGTTACGTGTGCTGTAATAGTGCCTGCGGTATCGGTAATAAATATGACTTCAAACATAATCTCGGTCGCTTCAAACCTTATGATTGCCTACATACCGATAATGGTGATAATTATGACAACTGCGGGGCAGCCCGTCAGCTCTGCTTCATATTACGCTATGGTGCTTGCCGCAGGAGAAGGCGTAGGTCAGATTTCTTCACGTGTAATAGTTCCTCTGCTTAATATGTTTTTGGGCTTTTCGGTGACTTCAAGTGTTTCGACGGAAATAAATCTTTCGGGATTTATAAATATAATTTCAAAAACTGTTAAATGGCTGCTTGGATTCGCAATGACAATTTTTACGGCTGTTCTCACCTTTAAACAGCTCATAACAACATCTCTTGACGATGTGTCCACACGAGCCATAAGATTTACGCTTAATTCTTTTATTCCTATCGTAGGTTCAGCTTTATCGGACGCCTATAAAACAGTACAGGGCAGCGTAGGACTTCTGAAATCGGGAGTAGGGATATTTGTGATAATATCAATAGCGTTTATCTTTTTGCCTGTAATACTGCAAACACTTATGTGGCTTGTAACATTGTGGATAGGTAAAGCAACGGCTGAGGTTTTAAGCCTCAATCAAAGTGCCAAACTGCTCGAAAATATATCGGTGGTGTTTTCTACGCTGCTTGCAATTGTGCTGTGCATTATGTCAATCTATATAATATCTACGGCAGTAGTCCTTATAGCGGGCGGTGGCGCTTCATGAGTAATCTTGCTTCGGTTGTTGCGGTTGCCTGCGCATCAGCGCTGATATGTACGCTTGTATCAAATTTTGTCAGCAATACATCGGCGAAGCGTATAATAAACCTCGTTTTAGGTGCTTTTATAATCTGCTGTATTATTTCTCCCGTAAAAAACGCATTTTCGGCAATAAAAAACAGTTCGGACTCTGCGTCTGAAATTACTGTTCAAGGCGCTACCGACGATGAGGCGTACAACAAGCTTATCCTCAGGCAAACTCAGGAAAATCTTGAGAATACGCTGTCGGACTTACTTTATCAGAACGGAGTCGCTATAAACCGATGTGAAATAATACTTGCTTTGCGCAATGAAACAAGCATAATCATATCGTCAATCAGCATATATATAAGTGATGAATACATACGGTACGCAAACCTTATCGAAAACGTCACATTTCAGAATTTCGGAATCACACCGAACATAATTACGGAGTAAAAATATGTCAGAAAGCAAAAGTGCGGAGAAAGCAAAAAAACTGTTTGAAAACGAAAAGGTTCGAAAAATCATTGTGATAAGCGGAATTATAGGTATCGCATTGATTTTTATATCATCATACGTTGACTTTGGTTCATTTACCGATAGTTCCAAAAACGAATTTTCGGTTGACAGCTACAGTCAGCAAATCGAAAACGACCTGAGCAGTGCAATTTCAAAAATTGAAGGCGCAGGCAAGGCAAAAGTTATGTTGACAATGGAAAACAGCAAGGAGCTCGTTTACATTGACGGCACAACAACAAAAACAAAGGAAATACAACCCCTTATACGCGGGGTACTTGTATTGTGTGAAGGCGGTGACGATCCGACGGTTGTCGAACGCATAACGCAGGCGGTAACAAAAACACTCGGCATATCGTCGGCAAAAGTATGTATTGCAAAATTATCAGAATAAAGGTTGGGAGTATTATGAAATTTCAGAAAAAATATGTGGTATTGTCAGCATTGGTACTTGCTCTTGCAGCAGCAGTTTACGTAAACTGGCAGTTTTCAGGTACAGACTCAAGCGTAACCTCAAAAGAGCTCGGTGCAGCTTCATACGTAAGCGCAACGGCGGCAAGTTCAACAGCTGACGAAGCGGTGCAGACAGCGGCGATTACAAAGGAGCAGGAAAATTTCTTTGCAACCGAACGCACAAAACGCCAGAGCACACAGGATAAAATAATGGACGATGCTCAAAAGGTGTTTGACCTTGATACGGCCGACGACTCCAAAAAGAGTGAAGCTCAGCAAAATGTAGAGGAAATAATCAAGATTTTTACAATTCAGGACAGCATTGAAAGCATAGTTAAAGCAAAGGGCTTCAGTGAATGTCTTTGCTATATCAGCGACGAAGGTGTAACCGTTATAGTTCCGAACGGCGAGTTAAACGACACATCGGCGCTTCTTATTGACGATGCAGTAACTTCACACTACAACGTTGATTATTCAGATATATCTATTGTCGGAGCATAACAGCAGTAATTTTATTATCTCCATCTATCGACTCAGGGCTTTCTGACAATTTACGGGCAAACAAAAAAGAAAATGATTTCTAAATAAAATCTTACGTTAATAACCCAAAACAGCTTCTGTCTGCTTTTGAAATTGTTACGCGGCTTTTTTTGACAAAGCCTCAAATTACAAAATAAAGGGACTGTGCGTTTTTAAACCGCCCCGGAATGTGCTGTCTGTGCAATCCGGAGCGGCTAATTTTTCGTTCAGTCCCTTTTTAATATGTCATATTCTGTTAAAAATGCAGTCGCAAATATCCTCAGGTGAGTTTGCGATTATGAATTTGTCTTTATAAATTTTGTTTTTGAGCCCGAAACCGTAGCCGACGCCGAGAAAATCAACGCCTGCGGCGTCCGCGCCCTTTGCGTCATATTCTGAATCGCCTGCCAGCAGAGCGTCACCGCACATTACGTTTAGTGTGTACAAAACCTTTGTAATAATCATTGCTTTTGTGCACTTTTCAGTCCCGTCCCAACCGCATATAACGTCAAACTTTTCGCTTAGACCTGCTTTACGCAAAATTTCTTTTGCGTAATCTTCGGCTTTAAGAGTTGCAACTGCGAGCAAATATCCGTTTTCTTTTAGGTTGTCAAGCATTTGCTCAACTCCATCATATACCGAAAACAGATTTATACCGATTTCTCCGTATAGTTGTCTGTACTTATCAATCGCTTGATGCAATGTATCTTTATCGTTGATTTTGTATAAAGCGCGAAAACCATCGCTTAGAGGACCTCCGATAACGCATTTTTCGTTATCAATCGGATTTTCTTCAAGCTCTAATAAATTCCCTGTTTCATGGTAGCAGTGCATAATTCCCTGCGATGTGTCAATCAATGTTCCGTCCAAATCAAAAATAATCAGTTTTTTCACGGTATCACCTCACTATCAGTTATTTGCATCGGCTAACCTTTTAGCTTTTATGTATTCTTTCAGTCTTTGTTCGGTCGCCTGTAAAACACCCTCAAGAACTTTGATTTTTTCAGCCTCATTTTTTGAAATTGAGTTGATATTTACCTTGACGCCGGTGTATTTAAGCTCTTTTTCGCAGTTAAACTGCTCGGCGTTTTTTATAATATTCTCGTCGTTGCTGTACACGTAAATCACTTCCTCATCTACGGCTATGCCGTTTTTATCCGTAAATTTGATAATTACAGGACGTATTTTTCTGAACACATCGGTGTTTTCTCCGTCAAAAAACAAACATCTGTTGTTCTCATTCAGAAAAATAATTGTACCTTCCGTTTGTAAAAGCCGACCGGTAATGCTTTTGTTAATAATTTCTTCATCGTCAAAAGCAAGATCCGAAACAACACACAACTTTCCGTTTAAATTGTTTTTGTTTGTAACGTTTACGGTAAAATCAGCTTTTTCGCTCTGAGCAAGCTCCGAAAATAACAGTTCGTCGGCACAAACATCAACAGTTTTGCAAATGTTAAGATTTTCAATCAGCTTTATTACCGTAAAATACCTGTGTATATGTTCAAAATCGCTCATTATCCTGTTATCAAAGCAAATCATCCTGTCACAGAAATCACCCAGACTCTTAACCGCGGTCGAGTTAGCGGCAATTGCAGTACTCAGCTTTTTGTCTATTATGAACGGCAAAAGTTCTGACGGCATTGCAAAAGGCAGCACATCGGCGTCGGTAAAAATATCCTTGTATCTGCCTGCAATATCATCGGGGTGAGGTTTGACAATTATATGAGTTGCGTTCAAAAAATAATCCGCAAAAAGTTGATAAATAAGGTGTTGCTTATCAAGAGGCATTATTCCCAGATTTGCCATATGCTGGGTGAGAATCAAAGACAGCTTTTCATTGCTTTTTATTTTTTCTTTTACTCCGAAGAATGAAAAGACTTTTTTCAGGTCGCTTTCATCAAGTGACATCAAAATCCCTTTTACCGAAAAATCGGTCATTTTGTCATTCTCATAACCTTTTTTCTGTGCCTTTTTATCGGCTAATATTTCCGATACGTAATCGTTTTCGCCCAGGCAGCCCAGCTTCTTTACAATTTTATACTGCGTCATATTGCGTTTGAGGTTTGACATCATAAATTCATTGTCGGACAACACTCCGCAGCCCTCTTCAAAGCAGTGGTATTTAATTTTATTTTTTATAATGTACCAACCAAACGGAAAATGATCGGGGCAGAGGTAGTATTCGTCAATATCCCTCTGTTTAAAAGGCAGAATCTTTTTCAGTGAGCCGCAGGCTTTTGAAATAACATGGCTTACAGGTACATGATTTTCACCGGATTTCCTGGCTGCGGCGTTGATAGCCGATTCCTCAAGAATGACAACATCGTCAAAAATTCCGCTGTCTTTGTACCGCTGTAAAAATGCAACCGAATTTTTGTGAATATCGGAAAGCAGCAAAATTGCCTTTTTATCCCTGTTTACAGTAATTTTGTGCAAAACACAGCACTGAATGTGGTACGTGGTAAGTGCATAGTATAAAATCATATTTATCTCACTTTACAAATTCATTTTCAATTAAAGTTTTAAGTGTGCCCATTTCATAAGATGCAGAACCGACGGCTCTGTTAACGGGATAGTCGCCGAACAGATTTTTAAAATAATCCGGTTGAGAAATAACCATACGGCAAACGGCATATGCGTCACAGCCGGGAATATTGTTCATATACGGATAATTTTTAAAATGCTCTGTGTAGTCCCTTACAAAATCTTTTGCGCCCTGCTGAATTTGTTCTATCATTTCATATCCTTCAACCTCGGGGCAGTCAAAGGAGTAAGTAACTTCTCCGTTTTCGTCAAAATCAAATCCGATAAATGAAGGGCAGGGAGCGCTCAGCATAATTTCGGTAAAAGCGCCGTACATCTGCTTTACGTTGTGGTCACGCCGTATTTCTCTGTTTACTCGCTGAGAAAACATATATGAGTCAATTACGTTGTTTGCAAACTGCGGTTCAATAATATCCATATCGTGCAAATACGTAGAACCGGCAACAAGACCGTAAGTTTTGCAACCCAGCTTCCACTCGTCCTCAATCAAATATCTCAGAGCCGAAAAACCGCTGGCAGCCCAGCCTATATCGACAATGCAGGCGCTTGTGCAGCCGCCGAGCTTTTCCCGGTAATACTGCTTTGCGGCCATATTGCTCTGCTTAAAACAATCGCTTATAATCTGTTTGTTGTCAAGAAATACCTTTACAATATCTTCATAATTGTCGCTTGTTAAAATCACATCGCCCTCAAATCCCGCTTTTTCGAGCGGTGTTATCATCTGAGGAATATCCATAGCTTTCAGTATTTTTTCAATACTCATCTTTCGTGGTATTTTGTATTTTATGTAACGCAGCAAAAGCTCGTTGTGAAAGCGGTTTACCGTCAGCTTTGTTGCAGCCGAGCGTGACCAGTAAACATATTCCGTTTTGTCCTCTGGAAAAAGTTTATCGTAAACGGCTTTTAAGATGTGACCGTCACGTGACAAAAACAAAATTTTTTGTAGATTGTTGTTGTGCGTATAATTGTGAATGTAGTTGCAGTATCCGAGTACAAGCAAACCCGCATAGGTGTAACCGAACTCATAAAATTGAGAAAATTGCTCAAATCCGCTCTGCAGCTTTGCGTTTACAATGCCCCTGTAAGCTGAGCCGACAAGAGAAGTCATATCGAAAGCGCGGTGGCAGTTTCCTCTTGCGTTAACATTTTTATAGAATACCGTATCGATACCGGACTTTCTTGCCGAACGGTTGTCCGAAACTGCGTTGTCGCCTATATGAATGTACTTCAAATCCTCGCCATACATTTCTTTAACTTTTTCATACAATTTTGTGCTTCTTTTTGAAACGCCGTAATCGTTTGACACAATAATATCGTCAAATTTGTCGTAGCCGCATTTCTTGAGCATCTTCTTAATTACATCGCTCGGCAGGTACATATCAGACACTGCAATAATCTTTTTGTTAAGATTAACAGCCTCAAGATATACCTGTTTCATATACGGATTGGCGAATGCCAGGTCAAGCTCTGTTTCAATCTCATACTGCATTGCCTGCTCAATGTCAAGAGAGACATAGCGCTGAAGTTTTTCGTAAATATCACGCAAGGTTACTTCGTATGTACCGTTTTTTTCAAAAGCCTCCTGCCTAGCAAGTTTTTCGGCAAGAATGCGGTAACGTTTAAACCCGGGGCATTTGTTTTTTTCGCCGAGCAAAAAGAAGACGGATTTCGGGTCGTCAAAAGGTCTTAAAATAAGCGTGTCAAAAATGTCAAAGGATATGACGTCGTGTACCAAAAATTTTTTTGAAAGGAAAGTATATGACGGACGCTTTGCAAACGACGACTCGGGAGCAGTTTTGCACGGCGTAATGGAGTATTTTTTTCTTTCGTAAACATACGTTTTTGTACTGCCTTTGCCGTTTAAAAAATCGGCGAACAACAGAGTAGACAAATACAGTCCTTTGCGAAATAAGCTTTTTTCGCAGTCGCCGTATTTATAATAGCCCTCAAGTATAAACCTGTTTTTCATCAGCAGTTTTAATTTTACTTTTTTAAGCTTCCTTTTTATTTTTCGTTTTGTATTTCTCAAAATTACTTACTGCTCCTTTTTTTCGGGTCGTAAATCGACGAAGTAATAAATTTTAATTTCATTTTTTGAGAAAGCTTTTCAATCTCATCTTTTATCGCAAGATTTTTCTCCTGCAAAAGTACGGGATCAAATGCGCTGCAGTAGCTTTCGTTGTAGTAGTTGTTCAGCGGATTTTTTGAAAATCCGTCAAAGCCCGCCAGCAAAACATTTTTTACGGATACCTTTTTCAAAAGTTTTAACAGCATAACTCCCGAACTGTCTGAGGCGTCGCTTGTGGCGTTTGCAAGCTCAGAATAATTTACTTTTACAGCCTTTTTCGGTAAATCTGTTATGTTTGAGGTGAATATCGTCTTTTTTAAGTCGAGCTTGCCCTCAAGTCCTTTGTATCTCAAAGAATTACCCACAAAAACCAAATTTGGCTGTGCAAATTCGGGAATAAAGTTAACCGAAATTATATACGGTTTTTTCTTTTCAATCTGATTTAAAATTTTATCCTTTTTAGACTTGGCGCTTGCGCCGGGACAAATTACCAATACCGTTTTTCCGTCAAGCTTTTTCCTGAGTTTTCCGATAGTTTCCAAATCGTCCACTGCATTGCTTTGATAGCTCTGATAAATTTTTTCAATAAGCGGCTTATTAAAAAATCTTTTTTCTTCTTTCGGCAGCTGTTGCAAAATACTTCCGATTGCAGCCATTGAAAGAGAGTGCTTTGAAATAAGATAAGCCGCATAGTTCGGGTGACAATTGTTGGCTGCCGACAAAAAGTAAGCTGATGAATATCCCCAAGGACTTGTAAAGGAAATGGGAACCAAATATTGGTCAACAATTTCAAGTACAGGCAAGACGTCGTATTTTGCGCTGTGCATTTTGTTCATATAATTCATAAACAACTCCGAACACAGGTTACCTGCGCCTCGTCCCATACCGTTTGCGCTGCAGTCGATTATTATCTCACGGTCGGTTTTATATTCTGCAAGCGACTGAGCGTTTGAAAACGCAAGCTGAAAATTGTTGTGAGAATGGTATCCGAGGCAGATATCCTTTTTCAGGTTGTTGTCAACAAGATACACCTGACGAGTCAGATCTTTCTGATACATCACTCCCAGCGTGTCAACTATGTAGAATGCGTATGGCTCAAGGCTGTTTATGCGTTCAAGCAATTCAAGAAATTGTTTGTCTGTATAGTTCGTAGTTCCGACAGGCTGCATAAACAGCTTGTAGCCTTTATCTTTAATAATTTTGCCCCACTCAAAAGCCTTGTCAATTTCCTTTTGGTGGAAGGTTAGTCTGATTCCGTCAACGACGCTTGCGCTTTTGTCTGACAAAAGTCTTGGATCAATTTCACGTTCGCCCATGGCAATCATTGCAACATACATTGTGTCGCCGTCAACGCTTTTGTCGATGAGGCTGTCGATTTTTTCAACGGAATTAAACAGCGTGCAGTTTTCGTCATACGGCTTGTTGGTCAAAAAACCGCATTCAATAATATCGGTATTGGACTTAGCCAAATTAAACAGAATATGTTTAATCGCTTTTTTGCCGAATTTCCATTCATTTACATATCCGCCGTCACGCAAGGTGCAGTCGAGTATTTTAACATTATTCATTAACAATCTTCCTTCTTTATATATCTGTCAAACACAACCTGAGCCAAGTCGAAATCAATCGGGTTGTTGATATCGACTGCTTCGGTAAAATCAACTTCAATAGGGCAGGGGCGGTCGCCGATTCTCCTGCCGTCGCTTATGAGCTGCTTTGTAAACACATACAGTCCCGTGGTTTCTGCGTAAAATCCCTTTATATCCTGAGTGCGCGGAATTTTTCCGGTGTCGTAGCAAGCCTTGCCGTCAATCCATAAAAATTCCTCAACGGGTTTTACCGTAAATGCAGAATCGTATTCGCCGCTTGCGACAGCCTTGATTGCTTTTTCAATCGTCTCGCTCTTTATAAACGGCGCGGTGGCATGAGCCAGCACATAAATTTCAGCGTCAACTTCGTTGGCAAATGATTTAAGCACGTCGATAATCATTGTTGAACTTTTATCAAGCTCCTCGCTTCTTCTTAAAAATTCAACGTTTTCGGGCAGATACTCTTTGACGCTGTCGTTGCTGCAATAGACATACCTTTCGTCAATACCTGCGCACTCAGAAATTGATGACAAAATGTAGGTCAAAAGCGGTTTGCCGCCCTTGAAAGCCTTGGTGTTTTTGCCGGGCAATCTCTCGTTGTTCAGTTTAAGCGGTATAAAAGCCGCAATCTTTTTACTCATTTTCCTTTTCCTCCCAAATTAAATCACGTCTGAGTTTAGCTTCAAGACGCTGAAAATCGTTTTTATCGGCTTTTCTGCAGGTCACCTTTACATCGGCTTTTGAATATTTCAGATTTCTTTCAAATTTTAAATCGGCAAGCTTTTCAAGCTTGTGAATATCAGAGCCGTAGGCGTAAATTTCAGTGTTTTTTTCGCTTACAAGACTTTTTTTCAGCGGAATAAACTTTGCCGTAATAATAATAAAATTATTGTTTTTTACCCTTGGATTAAAGTTTATTACCTGCCCCGAATTTAAGCAGAAATTTATTTTGCCTCTTTTAAAATTTTGACTGTACTCATACTTGTTGCCTCCGTCAATAAGATAATCGTTGCCGTTACATACAATTCCTGCATTATTAAGAAAGCAGCGTATCTGCTGAATATTTATGTTGGAAAAATTAACGCTTTGATAAATTCCAAGTTCCTTTAAAATCTCCGTAAGTACATACATATCGTCAATTGTTTCATGGTTTGTTTCAATTTCCGTTGTGAAATAGTAAGCATGGTTGCAAAAACTTGAAACTCCGCGAACAGAAGTTGAACTCGCTGTCAGAGCAACGTCAATGTTTCCCTCAACGGTAAACGGCAAAAGCTCCGACGGAAACTCGCGTTTGAGCAATACAGCGTCGGGAAAAATTCTCGAATAATTTTGCCATCTGTCTTTTGGGTGAGGTTTGATTACCAGCTTACAGTCGGGACAAATGTAATCCACCAGTAAAGTAGATATAAGTTCCTGTAAGTCGGGGTCTTTTACCTTCAATGTATTCAAGTCCTGAGTCAAAAAAAGACATATTTTACGGTTGCTTTTGATAACTTCGTGTTTGCCGCCGAAAAAGTCAAGCAGAACGGGAACTTTATTCGGGATAACATTTTTTAAAGTATCGTAAATTGAAAAATCAACCGCTTTTTCATCGTGAAAACCGGGAGCCTGATTTTTTAAATCGCAAAGCTTTTCTGCTACAAATTCATTTCTGCCCGCACATCCGAGATAATTACTTATTATATGATTGGTTAGGTTATTGCTCTTTGTAATCGAAAGATACCGTCCTTCCTCAGACAACATTCCGCTTGCATCTTCCATATAGTTGTAATTAATTTTATTCTTAATAAGAAAAATGCCGCAGGAGTGTTGATCCGACGCCACATATATTTTTCTGTATTTTTTAATATCGTCGTCAAACCATTTTTCAAAAGCGGAAGATATATTGTCTATAACCTTTTCAATGTCTTTTGTGCTGCTGCTTTCGTCAAGGGCAATACCTTTTTTAAGCTTGATTTTTTGTTCCGGAACATATCTGACAGATGAAAAAAATCCGAATTTACACAGCCGATCATAAAATTCTTTTTGCTTGTTTAGCGGTTTAATATACTCAAGCAAAAGCAAATCCGCGTGTTCATCAGCATGGTATGCAAGTCGGTGAACTATACAGCACAACAGATGATACATAGTTGATGCGTGATAAAGTATCAAATTTCTTCCTCCTTGTGCATAATCTTGAGCACATTTTCATAACACTCGTTAAACAGAGCGCTCGCGTCGCTTCCGCTTATTTTTACACTTTCTCCGCTCCTGTTTTCGTAATCATAAACGTCTTTTGCAAAATCAATGACGGCGCTGTACATTTCTTGCAAAATTGTCGTACTGAGCTTTTTAGAGTAAACCCAACTCAGTTTATCCTTTTGAATTTGAGCAAGATATGGGTCGTTGCCTTTTATAATTTCCGCAAGCAGCTTTAATCTGTCGTTGCTGCAATTGAGATAGTTTGATATATTATAAGACGTGTAAGACGCGTTTTTATTGACTGAGTTGATAATTTGGCAAAACTCAAAAGCCGCATATTTTCCCGGAATAGGGGAGACAACCGTTATGTTATCAGCGCCTTGGCAAAGTCTGAGCACTACTTCGTTTGTGTAATCACTTGACTTGTCTTTCCACGCCGTAGCCATTACACGCGCAAGCATCTGTGTACTCTTTTTTGTATCGGCAATCGGGTAGCGCATACAGCTGTCGAAAATTCCCGAATAAGCGTAGTCAAAAACCGGAGTTTCTTTTATAATTTCCACCCAAGTATCAATCGGTTTGTATTTGCTTGACGCAAGAGCCGACCACGGAAAATAGACGATGTTGTCAGATTTGCAAAATATTTTAAAAACTCTGACGAAAACTGAATTTTCCTCACACAAGCAAATCATTTTTTCATTGTTTTTTATGTGTTCTGCGACTTTTTTTGCAAAGCCGATAACAGCGGGAGCAACGCAAAGATAAGCCAGTTCATAGCAAAAGCTTCTGCGTTTGATTCCGTCAAACAGTCTTATTCCGCTCAGACCGTCATAAATATCACAAAAGTTTTTGTCAAGTTTTGGGTGGCGGACTTTTTGCATAAGCGTTTTGGGGTTGCGGTAATAAAAAGGCTTGCAGCCGAGTTTTAAAAATCTTTTTATAAAGCCGTTGTAATCACTGCTCAAAATTGCTGTCGCTTGAGGCGATTCTGATTTTGTATGACTCAATTCATCCGGGTTGCCCGAAAGAAAAATAAGCCTGTCGGCATAAATTGAAAACCTGTCCATTATTTGTTCCGTGAAATTCCTTGGATAAGGGCTGTTGTCAACAGCTGTGATTTTCATATCGTTGTACTTCGCAATATCAATCAGCCTGATTATGTAGTTGTTCCTGAACAAGTGCTTTTCCATAAGTCTGAGTTCAAATTTTTCGTCAATTTCCGTCAGAAAATGCTTGCTCAGTTGCTTGTAAATAACGTCAAGGGTCAATCCTTTGTTCTCAAGCGACATCCTTTTTTCCGCAAATCCGTATATGCCGATTGTTTTCTCTATCATTTTAAAGATTTCATATTTATCCCTTACTGTCGTAAAACAGCAGCCGTACAAGTCAAAAATCAGTTCGTTATTATCAAGGATTCCCGAGGCGATTTCCGTAATGGTAGGCCGCACAAATAATCCGGATAAAAAATCTTTGCCGATTTCTTTTGAAAAAAGTCTGTTTTTTGCAAACGGCAAACGGCAAACAATGTTTATTTTTATAAGATTTAAAGCAAATTTAATCGGACTGTTTGTGGCGGCCTCACGGTTGCGGTTCTGAACACACATACAGTAAAAATTAACATCATCATTGCCGTTTGTTAAGAAGTTATAAATTTTTCGCACAAAATCCATTGGCAAAAGTTCAACCATACTTACGTATCTCCTATAAACCTCAATTCTACAAAATTATAGGCTTGTAAAAACTGACGGTCAATAAGAATAACTAACAATTTACCTAAAATATACCGCTCCTTTACACACATAAAAGTTTCATAATATGCTTTTACTTTTCTTTTACAAAAATAAAACATTCTCGGCACTTTGTTAAATTGAAGTAAAGCAGCAGAAAAAGAATCAAATATGCAGCAGCGGAGTGATATTATCGTTATATTTTGCTGATTTAGAATAATAAATGCCTTGATTGAAAAGCGAATAGCGTATTACAATACAATTAATAAAACAAGCCAAATAAAGAACGTTCCAAAATCAAAATAGAAATACGCTGGGCAATACTAATAAATTATTATATGGAAAACATTGTAAATTTAACAAAAATTACATAATGTGAAAAATGCACGCAAGATTTTGTGTAAAATGACAATTAATAATTCGACTATTTTGAGCTTAAATACTTGATTTTTGTACTAAATTATACTATAATAATTACACCGATAAGTTCGGAAAATTTAATAGGAGGAAAACAAAAATGTCTAAAAAAGTCATTAGTCTTTTATTGGCGTTTATGCTTATGGTTTCAATGGTAGCAGTTGCAGCCGTAAGTGTGTCGGCAGAGACAGATGAACAGGGTAGATATACTCCTTCCGAAGGTACAGAGACAAACAGATATTATTTCTATATGCCTTCCGATTGGTATACAGACGGTACTGCTACCGGCGGCATCTACTGGTGGGAAGGTACTGACCCTGCCGATCCGTGGCCGGGTTACAAAGCTCAGCCGGCAGATGTGGCTAACATCTACTACTGTGATGTTCCTACAAATGTAACAACAATCATCTGGAACAATGCTGTGGATGGAGGCGAGGATCCAACAGCTCCCATCTATGCAAGAGCTTTACAGACAATTAACATCGGTTGCGAGTACTATGATGCTGGTGAAAGCGATGCTTATCCCGACGGTGTAGAGTCATTTAATAATATGATTTATGTACTCAATCCCGAAATGACCAGTGTTGCCGAAAGCGGCAAGGCTACATGCGGCGGTGAATGGTATTATTATTACGGTAACGGTGAGTACGGCTTGAAGCCTACGAAGGATGAGGCTGCTGAAGCCGGTTGCCTGTTCAGCACAGAGTATCAGCCGCCTAAGTCAGCGGAGGAATCAACGGCTCCGAGTGAAGAGCAGACAACTGCACCGACAGAAGCAACTTTGGATACAGGAGCAACCGAAACTACCGCACCGACAGAATTTACCGAATCTACAATAGCAACCGGCGGTACGGATTCACCGGCTCTTGATGTTGCGAATCTTACAGTAAATGCTACATCTAACTTCTTCCCCGAAGCTTCGGCAATGTATGATGCTTCAACTAAAGAAGTAACGGTTAATTATAAGCTCAAGTCATCAAAAGACGTACTTAACGCTCAGTGGACATTGACGTATGATTCCGATGTTTTGACTTTGTGTGATAAAAACACCGACGAATCAATCGTACCTAATTTTATCGGCGGCGTAAACATCAATACCGGTCTTAAGAATCGCATTAAATTTAATGCGTCAAACCTCAAGCTGTATAATTTCTCAGATGATGATTCTGTATTTGCAACGGTAGTATTTGACCTTAAAGATACAGCAAAAACACCTGCTACAACAACAGTTGATCTTACGGTTGAGGCTCTTACAGTTTCAGAGCTTAATCCTGAAACAGGTATGACCGATGTTTCTAAGGAGATCGTTCTTTGCAACAACAGCATTGTTAATGACGACGATAAAACTGCAACAGTCGGTATCTCTAAATCGACAGAGCTCACACCTGCAACGTTCGTTCCTGATACAACAGTTACAGAACCGACTGCTACTCAGGACACAACTTCTGCAACAGAACCGACAGATTCAACACAGGGCACAACCGCGTCACAGGAGGATACAACTGCAGCTACCGACGCAACAACTACAACTCAGGGTACAACAGTTGCTGACACTACTATCTCAACAAGCTCAACTGACGCCACTTCATCATTCGGCGGAAGCAGCACGGCAGACACAAGTACTGCTGATGTAGTAACAGGCGGCAACGGCGCAGGCGGTACAGTGCAGACAGGTGATTCTTCACTTTCTTTGATTATACTTACACTTCTCTGCGGAGCTACATGCGTAATGTTTGTACTTCGTAAAAGAGAAATGCTCTAATTAATACTTATAACTGCGATTAAGGGACTGACGCTGGTCAGTCCCTTTTTTACAAAGGTTCTATGTCAATAGTTGGGGTAACCCATAAGATGAATAGAATGGAGACTGTATATGGATTGGTTGCTACTTATATTATTAATAATTGTTGCAATATTAGGCGTTGCATTTTTCAGAAGCTGCAATCAGGATTACAGAAATAGGCTCAGGTATTTTTAAAAGCAGTGAATATAATTTAGACGATAAGGACGAATTGTCTGACAAGGATTATTATAAAGAAGACGGTATGTTGGACTGATTACTCTGACATAACGAACGGCAGATAAAAAGAAGGGAGCGGCAAATTCCGTTCCCTTCTTAGCATATATAATATATAATTAATTCAGTGACAGGCGCAATCATCACATTCCGGAATACAACCAACGATTGGCTCGGGGTCAATTCCTTTCCTTTTGTAATAATCTGACACCGCTGCTTTAATAGCCTGCTCTGCAAGTACAGAGCAATGTACCTTTACCGGCGGAAGCCCGTCCAAAGCCTCCATAACAGCCTTGTTGGTGAGCTTTAGGGCTTCGCTTATTGACTTGCCCTTTATCATCTCGGTAGCCATACTGCTCGTTGCAATAGCGGCACCGCAACCAAAGGTTTTAAACTTAACATCGCTGATTATGTCATTATCAACCTTAATATATATTTTCATAATATCTCCGCACTTGGAGTTTCCAACCTCGCCGATGCCATCGGCGTTTTCAATTTCACCAACGTTTCTCGGATTAGCAAAATGATCCATAACTTTTTCTGAATATACCATATGTAAAATCTCCCTTATCAGCTCTGCTGAGCCTCTTTTTTCTTTATTTCTTCCCAAAGCGGTGACATTGCTCGCAAATAAGTGACAATTTCGGGTACTTTTTCGAGAATATAGTCAATGTCATCTTCGGTGTTTTCGTCAGAGAAAGTGAGTCTTAAACTGCCGTGAGCAATTTCGTGGGGAAGACCTATTGCCAGCAATACGTGGCTTGGGTCAAGACTGCCGGAAGTGCACGCAGAGCCTGATGAAGCGGCAATTCCGCACATATCTAATTTTAACAAAAGACTTTCGCCTTCAATTCCCTCAAAGCACATATTTACATTTCCGGGAAGCCTTTTTTCTCGGTTACCGTTAAGCCTTGAACGCTCGATTTTTAAAAGACCGTCAATAAGGCGATCTCGCATTTTGGTAAGTTTTGTGTTTCTTTCTTTCATGTTGTCTATTGCAAGCTGTAAAGCCGCATCAAACCCAACAATACCCGCAACATTTTCGGTGCCGGCACGCTTGCCTTTTTCCTGAGCGCCGCCGTAAATCAGATTGTCAATCTTAACGCCGCGTCGAACATACAAAAGTCCGCAGCCTTTCGGACCGTGAATTTTATGTGCAGTCATTGACAGCAAATCAATGTTGTCATCTACTACGTTGATTTTGATGTAACCTGCCGCCTGGACTGCATCGGTATGGAAAAGCACGTTGTGCTTTTTGCAGATAGCGCCGATTTCCTTTATCGGCTGAATTGTTCCGATCTCATTGTTTGCATACATAACAGAAACGATTGCAGTATCTTTTCTGATTGCATTTTCAACGTCTTCGGGTTTTACAATGCCGTTTTCGTAAACATCAAGATAGGTAACCTCAAAACCATCTTTTTCAAGGGCTTCACAGGTGTGTAAAACAGCGTGATGTTCAAATTTTGCAGTAATAATATGCTTTTTTCCTTGGGATTTAAGTGCATGACAAACACCTTTTAAAGCCCAGTTATCAGACTCGCTTCCGCCTGATGTGAAGTAGATTTCATTGGCGTACTTAGCCCCCAGATTTTTGGCAATGTTGGCACGTGCGTTTTCAACAGCCTCCTTTGCCAAACCGCCTGTTCTGTAAAGGCTCGACGGATTTCCGTAAACCTTTGTCAGATACGGCATCATTTTATCCAAAACAGCAGGGGCAATAGCAGTGGTAGCCGCATTGTCGGCATAGATATTTCTCATATATATCACCCTCGTTATATTTATAGATTATGCGTACTGCTGAGCAGCCGCTACGGCAAGCCTGTCACACCTTTCATTTTCGGGATGACCTGCATGTCCTTTAACCCACACAATTTCGACCTCGTGCTTGTGGTACAATGTAAGCAGCTTGTCCCACAGTTCGGGATTCAAAGCAGGCTCTTTTTTATTTCTCATCCAGTTGTTGGCTTTCCACTTTTCAGCCCAACCGAGCTTGAGCGCATTGCATACATATTGTGAGTCGCTGTACAAGGTTACACTGCACGGCTCTTTAAGAGCAGCCAATGCATTTATAACTGCCGAAAGCTCCATTCGGTTGTTGGTGGTATTTGCTTCACCGCCTGAAAGCTCCTTTTCGTGACCGTTATATCTTAAAATAGCGCCCCAACCGCCGGGACCGGGATTGCCGCTGCAAGCGCCGTCAGTGAATATTTCAACATGTTTCAAAATAAAAAGCTCCTTATGTGTGTTTTGTAATATTATAATACGCAAGGCGCATAATTGCAACCGTTATTTAAGTAATATTCTGCCACAAAATGCAAATAATATAAAAACACAGTAAAATGCTATGAATTACCTATAATTTTGTAAAAAATATAGAAATCTTTTTTATTATTCTTTTATTGCCTTGACATTAAACTAAAGTTTGAGTTAAAATAAAATGAATATATATACTGGCACAAGTATGTGCTTTTATAATATCGGAAATAAATCCGTAGGATGCTTGCGGATTGTTATATAAAACGAAGTTTTTGCTTTGAATATGGACGCTAAATATTCAGATCGTACAGGCAAACACGAAATTCAGCTTCGTTTATTATTTATTTCATATTAATTCACGAGTGTGAAAATTTTAGAATTACGGAGGTAAATTTGTGAGTGCACAAAATAAGAACGATAATTATCAATTAAGACAGAGTAAGTACTCAAAAAGTAAAAAAAATTCACCAAAAATGATACCGAACAGTGCGGCGCCGTCATACGGCGGACAAAAATCACGCAATTCACAGGGCAACAGAAAAGTGATGAAAAAAAGGTATAATTATAAAAATTATAAGCCCCGTGTTCAAAAGCCGTCCGTCAAGATTGCTTTTCTCGGCGGACTAAATGAAATCGGTAAAAATATTACGCTTATCGAGTGTGAAAACGATATTGTAATTATAGATTGCGGTATGGCGTTTCCCGACGGGGATATGCTCGGTGTAGATTTGGTAATCCCGGATTTTACTTATATTGAGCAAAACTACGAAAAGGTAAGAGGAATAATTTTAACACACGGTCATGAGGACCACATCGGCGGTTTGCCGTTTCTTCTTTCAAAAGTCAATGTTCCCATCTACGGAACACCTCTTACGTTAGGTCTTGTCGGCAACAAACTCAGAGAGCACAGCCTATTTAACAAAACAAAGATGAATACTGTTAACGCAGGCGATACAATCAGCCTCGGCTGTATGAAAATCAAGTTTATTCATGTCAACCATTCAATTCCCGACGCAGTTGCGTTTGCGATTGAAACGCCGGCGGGAACCATTGTCCATACCGGCGACTTTAAAATTGACTGCACGCCGATTACAGGCGATATGATAGATTTGTCAAGTTTTGCTCAGGTGGGCGACAAAGGCGTTCTTGCCCTGCTTGCAGAGAGCACAAACGCCGAGCGTCCCGGATACACTCCTACGGAACGTCTTGTTTCCGACAGTTTTGACAATTTGTTCAAAAGTGCGGAAAATTACAGAATTATCATAGCAACCTTTGCATCAAACGTAAACCGTGTGCAGCAGATTATTAATTGCGCAGAAAAATACGGCAGAAAGATTGCTTTTTCCGGCAGAAGTATGGTCAACTATATGGATGTAGCACAAAAGCTCGGCTATCTTCATGTTCCCGATAATATTCTGATAGATATTGATATGCTCGATAAATATATGCCGCAGCAGGTGGTTTTGGTAACAACGGGCAGTCAGGGAGAGCCGATGAGCGCCCTTTCAAGAATGGCATATTCCGACCACCGCAAGGTTATGGTGGGTGAGGGTGACTTCATTATCATTTCGGCTAATCCGATTCCCGGCAACGAAAAAACAGTGGGAAACGTTGTTGATGAGCTTCTTAAAAAGGGCTGTAAGGTTATTTATGAATCAATGTATGAGGTTCATGTTTCGGGTCATGCCTGTCAGGAGGAGCTCAAAATTATGCAGCGGCTTGTAAAGCCAAAATATTTTATACCCGTACACGGAGAGCAAAAGCATCTCAGAAAGCACGCTGAACTTGCGGAGTTTCTCGGTATGGAACGCAAAAACATATTTATCGGCGATATCGGCAGCGTAATTGAATTAAATGAAAATTATATGAAAGAGCTTGCGCCCGTACCTGCGGGAAAGGTATTTGTTGACGGTCTCGGCGTCGGTGACGTCGGCAGTATTGTGCTGCGTGACAGAAAGCATCTCGGTCAAGACGGACTCATCATCATTGTTGCGTCTCTTGACGTTTACGACGGTCATGTTATCAGCGGTCCGGATATAGTATCAAGAGGATTTGTTTATGTCAGAGAGAGCGAGGGACTCCTCGACAGCGTTAAAAAGCTTTCACTCGATATTCTTGAAGATTGTGCCAAAAACAACATTCACGAGTGGGGTATTATTAAGAATATGATAAAAGATGAAGTGTCAAAGCTTATTTCTCAGCGTACACGCCGTACTCCAATGATTCTTCCTATTTTGCAGGAGGTATAACGGCAGCTGTTTTTCAGAGGTAAATTATGAAAAAAAGGCATTGGACGATGACACCGTGGTTCATCATATTTGCATCGGTAATGATGCTCATGGCTGTGGTGTCTTACAGCTACAATCAAATATTAGGCTACATCGAGCTTGGCATATCGGTTGCGGCTTTTGCTGTGGTGTTCGTAATATCTCTCAGATTCAGAACATACATCAGTAACACCGTAAAAGCAACGGTTGAAAAAATTAAAGACGCAAATCCTGAGCACCTCGAAAAGTACAAATATCCCATAGCCGTTTCAGGTCAGCAGGGTGACATTGTTTGGTGCAACGCGCGTTTTAAAAAGCTTATGTGCAACGGCAGAAGCCCGATAGGCGAAAATATAAATTCATATCTTTCCGATATGGAGGTAAGCACCATCACCGACGGCGATGGTAAAGATATTGCGGTAAACGGCAGAGAATTTACTGTGTACTGTATTTCTGCAGGCGACGGAATTATATGTCAGTTTTTTGAAAACACTTACTACAAGGCTATCGTAAGGGAATACAAGGCAACTCTGCCCTGTGTGTCATTGATTATGTTTGATAACGCTGAGGATTTTACTAACGAATCCGACGAGGTTTACTCCGAAGTCACAATGCTTGTAGAAACTACCCTTCAAAAATGGGCGGCAAAATACAATGCGCTCTATAAAAAAATCAGTTCGGTAAGATATATGATAATCTTTAAGGATTCTGATGTTGAAAAGATGATTGCGGAGAAATTTCAAATTCTTAAGGACATACGTTCTATCACAATAAGTCAGCACGTAGCCACAATTTCAGTCGGTCTTTGCCGCGGTTCAAAGTCGCTGAAAGACAGCGAACAAAATGCACGAAAAGCGCTAGAAATGGCTTTGGGCAGAGGCGGCGATCAGGTTGCGATTATTCATGACAACAGTTACGAATTTTTCGGCGGTACAGCAGCTGCCTCCGAAAAGGTCAGTAAGGTAAGAATGAGAGTTATCGCGAACGCAATAAGCCGCGCAGTAGCCGATTGTGACCGTGTGTACATTATGGGGCACAGATTTTCCGATCTTGACAGCGTAGGCGCAGCGGTGGGAATGCAGTGCGTTATTGAAAAATCCTTCGGCACATATTGCAGAATTGCCATAGATCAGGATAATTCAATGGCAAAGCAGCTTATAAATTATGTCAAAGAACGATTGGACGAAGATATATTTATTTCACCGTCGGAGGCAATCAGGGGAGTAACACAAAAAACTCTGCTTTTAATTGTGGATTCTCACCTTAAAGAATCTCTTGAAAGTCCTCAGCTTTTCGAAAAGTGTAAAAAGGTTATTGTAATCGACCACCACAGAAAAGCGGTAAACTATATCGACAATGCGCTTGTGTTCTGTCACGAACCGTCAGCGTCATCGTCATCAGAAATGTGCAGTGAAATCATCAGCTGCCTCGATGATAAACCGCTCGGATATGTTCAGGCAGACGCTCTTTTGGCAGGCATTATGCTCGATACCAAAAATTTTGTGCTTAAAACCGGCGTACGCACCTTTGAGGCGGCGGCTTATCTGCGCAAAAAGGGCGCAAATACTTTGACTGTAAAAAATTTGTTTTCCGACAGCATTGATACATACAAAGAAAAGGTCGAAATCGTTTGCAGAGCGCATATCTATAAAAATTGTGCTGTTTCAACCACTACATTGCAAACTGATGATATAAGGCTTGCCTCGGCACAGGCGGCAGATGAAATGCTCACGCTGCAGGGCGTTGATGCCTCGTTTGTAATTTTCGGTACAAACGAAATGATGAATATATCCGCACGCAGCTACGGAAAAATTAATGTTCAAATTATTATGGAAAAACTCGGCGGCGGCGGTCACCAGACCATGGCTGCGGTTCAGCTTAAAAATACAACAAAAGAACTTGCTTATCAGCAGTTACTGTCTGTCATTGACGAAGTTCTTGACGACAGCCATGACAACTGAGAAAGGATGATATAAATGAAAGTTATTTTAATGCAGGACGTAAAGTCTTTGGGGAAAAAAGGTGAGCTTGTAGAAGTGTCGGACGGTTATGCACGCAATTACCTGCTTCCCAGAAAGCTAGCAAAACAGGCAAACGCTCAGGCAATGAACGAATATAAAAATGCGGAAAATTCAAAAAATTATAAAATTGCTACCCAAAAAGCTCAGGCTGAAAGCGACAAAAAACGCCTTGAGGGCAAGGTGTTCGAGATGAAAGCAAAAGCAGGTCAGGGCGGCAGACTTTTCGGCAGTATTACTGCAAAGCAGATTGCCGAAGAAATCAAAAAGCAGTATAACATTGTTGTTGACAAGCGCAAGGTTGTGCTTGAAACTGACATCAAGGAATTTGGCACATACAGCGCAGAAGTAAAGCTTTATACTGGTATTTCTGCAAAAATTGATGTAAAAGTTACTGAAGAATAAAAGCAAGGTGTAAATATGGCGGATTCATATATCACGGGGAATTACGACGGGCTTAATATGCCGTACAGCCCCGAGGCTGAACAGGCGGTGCTGGGCGCCATCATCCTCGACAGTACGGTTTTTGACAAAGTGGTCGATTACATAAAATCTCCCGACTACTTTTATGTGGCATTGCACAAGGTAATTTTTGAGCAGATGTCGGAAATGATTAATTTCGGTTCGCCGATTGACTTTGTCACATTGCTCGAGCGTTTAAAACAGAATAAAGCATTTGATGAAGCTACGGGCAAAACTTATCTTATGGATTTGGTAAATAACTGCCCTTCAATTTCAAACGCTCCCGAATACGCCAAGGTAATTGCGGATAAGTATAATATTCGCCGCCTTATTACGGCGTCAAGAGAAATTATAGACGATGCTTCGGCAGGAAACGAAGAACCGTCTGTTCTCATAGATTCTGCAGAACAGAAAATTTTCGACATTCGCCGAGGCAATGAAAAAAGAGGACTTGAACGCATCAATTCAGTAATCTTGCAGACGTTTGAAAGGCTCGATGCTCTCAACAGGGAAACCGACGACAGTATGAAGCCGATTCCTACGGGTATAGGAGACCTAGACAGAATGATTACCGGGCTTAATCGCAGCGACCTTATTTTGCTTGCTGCACGTCCCGGTATGGGTAAGACGAGTTTTGCTCTAAATATTGCGAGAAACGCAGCCTGCAAGTCAAAAAAGGTTGTTGCGTTTTTCTCTCTTGAAATGTCAAAGGAACAGTTGGCAAGCCGATTGCTTTCCACCGAGGCTTTAATCAGCGGTACTACACTCAGAACAGGCAAACTCAGCAACGAGGAGTGGAACAGACTTGTTCCCGCAGGGGATGTTTTAAGTCAGGCAGAACTTTATCTTGACGACACACCCGGTATCACAATTACCGATATGAAGTCACGACTCAGACGACTCCCTAAGATTGACCTGGTAATTATAGACTATCTCCAGCTTATGAGCAGCGGCAGAAGGATTGAAAACCGTGTTCAGGAAATTTCCGAAATTACCAGAAACCTCAAAATTCTGGCTAAGGAAATGAATGTTCCCGTAATAACCTTATCCCAGCTTTCCCGTGCTTCCGAACAGCGTACCGATCACCGTCCGCAGCTTTCGGATCTAAGAGATTCGGGTTCAATCGAGCAGGACGCCGATATTGTACTGTTCTTGTATCGTGACGGCTACTATACCGATAAGGGCAACGAACAGGCTGTTCAGTCAACAGATATGAACTCGGGTGAATGTATCGTAGCCAAAAACCGTCACGGTGAGGCTAACACGGTTAAACTTCATTGGCAGGGCGAATTTATGCGCTTTACGGGTATGGAGGCAAGGCATGAAGGATAAAGTCGTCAGAGCTTTGCAACAATATTCTATGTTGAATCAAGGTGACAGCGTAATTGTTGCTTTGTCCGGCGGCGCTGATTCGGTTGCGCTTTTGAATGTGATTTGTTCTTTTAAAGAAAAATACAACTTAAAAATTTATGCCGCTCATCTCAATCACGGGATAAGGGGAGAGGAAGCAGAGCGTGACGAGAATTTTTGCAAAATTCTTTGCGATAAGTTAAATGTTGAGCTTTTTACAAAGCATATCAATATAAGACAGCTTGCAAAAGCACAAAAAATCAGCGAAGAACTCTGCGGACGAAACGAACGCTACTCTTTTTTTGAGGATTTGTCGCGAAGATTAAAGGCAAAAATCGCGACTGCTCACACAGCCTCTGACAATGCGGAAACCGTGCTGTTCAATTTGGCTCGAGGTTCTTCGCTCGGCGGTATAAGCGGAATTTTACCTGTTCGCGATAATATAATCAGACCGCTTATTTACGTTACTCGCGCCGAGGTTGAGCAATATTGCAAAGAAAACAATCTCGACTATGTGACGGACAGCACCAATTTAACCGATGATTATACACGCAATCACATTCGTCACAATGTGATTTTACCTTTAAAAAAAATTAATCCTAATCTTGAGCAGGCAATCACAAGGCTTAGTGAAAACGCTATGCAGACTTCGGCTTATATTAATACTCAAACTAAGAACGCAATTGAGCAAAGCAGGAGT
This sequence comes from uncultured Ruminococcus sp., assembly GCA_904393835.1. Lineage (GTDB taxonomy): Bacteria > Bacillota > Clostridia > Oscillospirales > Acutalibacteraceae > Ruminococcoides. The sequence goes on from CAJFNC010000005.1 coordinate 66,285, forward strand.
AAATACGGATTTTTGTGCAAAAAATTGCTGTCATACGACGAGGTAATCGTTAAAAATTCAATAGTTATGCTATGTAAAAAATACGCTGATTTTTCTCCCGAGCATCGTCATATTGAACTGATTATCAAAGCTATGCACAGCGCAGGCGCAACGGAGTTGTACAACAATTGTTTTGCGGTTGTAAAGCAGGGTGTGCTCAGATTTGACAAAATTGATAATAAAAATGATATAGCCTTTATACGGCCGTTTAAAAGCAATGATAATTTTATATTTGGTAAAAAATTATACTCAATTAAAAATAATTCATTAATAGAAAATAGATTTAAAAATGCTGTTTTCAGAACACGAAAAAGCAAAGACACATTTGAATGTGCAGGCAGAAATATAAATAAATCTCTGCGAAAGCTGATGAACGAGCTTAAAATTCCATCGGAAAAACGCGATGCGTTACTCTTGCTTGCAGACGGAAACGAAGTGCTTTGGTGTGAAGAAATCGGCGTTTCAAAGACTTTATATGATCTGAATATATGCGAAGAAAATTTATTGAAATGTCAATAAGGGGTATTTTTAGTGCATAATAGTATAGAAAATGTGCTGTTTTCCGGAAAAGAAATTGAAAATATTGTGAATACTCTTGCAAAAAATATTGAAAAATATTATAATTGCAAGGAGTTTACTTGTGTAGGTTTGTTAAAAGGCTGTTTTATTTTTATGGCGGACTTGGTACGCAAAATAAATCTTGACTTTGAAATTGACTTTATGACGGTTTCAAGCTATAGGGACTCAGTTTCAAGCAGCGGCGATGTAAAGGTGATAAGCGATGTACGCAAGGACGTTGCGGGAAAAAATCTCCTTATAGTTGACGACGTGACCGACACTGGTAATACACTTGAATTTGTAAAAAATTACTTTATCGGCCGAGGGGCAAAATCGGTAAAATTCTGTACGCTGTTTGATAAACCGCAGCGGCGTGTAAAGAACATTGAGCCCGATTTTTGCGGAGCGCAAATTCCCGACGAATTTATCGTCGGCTACGGTCTTGATTACAAAGGAAAATACCGCAATTTGCCCTATGTGGGGATTTTAAACAGGTCGGTATATGAAAATAAATAAATTTTTGATGTACAATAACGTTTACATAAATAATTATCGGTAAATAATAATATAATGAGGAGTGACACAATTGGATAACAAGAAAAAAGTCCGCAATATGCTGCTTTATCTGGGAATTCCTATTTTGATTATTTTGGCTCTTGCGTTTTTTTACAGCTCGAGAGGTACAGAATCACCAAAAACATCAGAGCTTGAGCAGTATTTTGCACAAGATATGGTTGACAGCTACGCCATAAATTACGGTACGGGCGCCATTCAGCTTACTCTTAAAGAGGGTATGAGCGCCAATCTTAATTCTGCTTCAAGCGACGAAGCGGCTGTATCAACAAATTCTACGCAGGCAACAGAACAGACCACGAACCCCACCGTTTCAACACAGACAACAGGCAGCGGATTTGGGTTGTTCTCAAACAATGATTCTGCCGATGCAAGTAAACGTCAGGTGGTTGTAAAAGGTCAGCTTGCTGATATTCAGCGTTTTCTGGACGACATTAAGCCATATCAGGATAGAGCCGAGAAAAACGGCAATCCTATTGAATATGATTTAATCAAAGCCAGCGATAACTCAATTCTTATTCAATTGCTTCCCACAATATTCCTTACGGTAATCATTGTAGGCGTTTGGATCTTCTTTATGAAGAAAATGGGCGGCGGCGGTTTCGGCGGCAAAGAAATGAGTTTCGGCAAAGCCAAAATCAAGAATACCAACGATGAAAAGCGCAAAACAACGTTTGACGACGTTGCAGGTGCTGACGAAGAAAAAGAAGAACTTTCCGAAGTGGTAGAATTTTTGAAAGCGCCCGAAAAATATAGTAAACTCGGAGCGAGAATTCCAAAGGGCGTATTGCTTGTAGGTCCTCCCGGTACAGGTAAAACCTTGCTCGCAAGAGCGGTAGCCGGTGAAGCAGGCGTTCCGTTCTTCTCAATTTCAGGCTCTGACTTTGTTGAAATGTTTGTTGGCGTCGGCGCTTCAAGAGTACGCGACTTGTTTGATCAGGCAAAGAAAAACTCACCGTGTATTATATTTATCGACGAGATCGACGCGGTAGGTCGTCAGAGAGGCGCAGGCCTCGGCGGCGGTAACGACGAACGCGAGCAGACCTTGAACCAGTTACTCGTAGAAATGGACGGTTTCGGAGCTAACGAAGGTGTCATCCTCATTGCCGCAACCAACAGACCCGATGTCCTCGACCCCGCTCTTATGCGTCCGGGCAGATTTGACAGACAGGTTGTGGTAAGCTATCCCGATGTTAACGGACGTGAGGCAATCCTCAAAGTGCATGCACGCAAAAAGCCGCTTGCTCCGGATGTAAATCTCAAGACTATAGCAAAAACAACTGCGGGTTTTACAGGCGCCGACCTTGAGAATCTTCTCAATGAGGCTGCTCTGCTTGCTGCTCGTAAGAATAAAAAAGCCATCACAATGAAAGAAATCGAAGAGGCAACCGTTAAGGTAGTTGTAGGTGCCGAAAAGAAATCAAAGGTGATGAGCGACAGAGAGAAAAAGCTTACTGCTTACCATGAGGCAGGTCACGCAATTCTCTTTGATAAGTGCGAAACACAAGATCCCGTTCACGAAATTTCAATTATACCGCGCGGTATGGCGGGCGGCTATACAATGCCGCTTCCGAGTGAGGATAAGTCCTATAATTCCAAAAAGGAAATGGAAGAGGATATTGTGGTTTCACTGGGCGGACGTGTTGCCGAAGAGCTTATTTTGGACGATATTTCAACAGGTGCTTCAAACGATATTGAAAAAGCTACCAAGACAGCACGTTCTATGGTAACTAAGTACGGTATGACTAAGGAACTCGGTTGCGTTTGTTACGGTACCGATAACAGTAACGTATTCCTCGGCAGGGATATGGGACGTACACAGGATTATTCCGAGGCTACCGCAGCCAAAATTGACGAACTTGTTCTGAAAATTGTCAACGAAGCATACGGCAAGGCTACGTCCGTACTCAAGGACAATATTGACAAGCTCCATGACATTGCCGCTTACCTCATTAAACATGAGAAGATGAATGGTGAGGATTTCAGAGCTGTTATGGACGGAACCTATGTAGAGCCGGAAGATACTGAGGAAGAAGAAAATGTATCTGCTTCCGAAACATCCTCAGAAGAAAAATCCGGCAGTGATACAGCAGAAGAATAAAACTCAAGTTTTGATAGCCTCCGCTTTAGGGGGCTATCGGATTTTATGCGGATTAAATATATAAAGGTGAGGACTTATGGCACAGGACAAAATAATAGTAAAAGGTGCAAAAGAACATAATTTAAAGAACATAAATGTTGAAATTCCCAGAAATAAACTTGTAGTAATCACGGGACTTTCCGGTTCGGGAAAGAGCTCTCTTGCCTTTGACACCATCTATGCCGAAGGTCAACGCAGATACGTTGAAAGTCTTTCGTCGTATGCCCGTATGTTTCTCGGGCAAATGGATAAGCCTAACGTAGAGAGCATTGAGGGACTGTCTCCCGCTATTTCAATTGACCAAAAAACTACGTCAAAAAATCCCCGTTCCACAGTAGGAACTGTTACCGAAATTTACGACTATCTGCGTTTGCTTTACGCCAGAGTAGGCATACCTCACTGTACAGTCTGCGGACGTGAAATAAGGCAGCAGACCGTTGACCAGATTGTCGATAAAATTATGTCATACGATGAGGGAACCAAGATTCAGGTTATGGCACCCGTTGTCCGCGGCAGAAAGGGCGAACACGCAAAGGTGTTTGACAGCGCGCGCAAGTCGGGTTTTGTTCGCGTCCGTGTTGACGGAATTATATATGACCTATCGGAGAAAATTCCTATCGAGAAAAATAAAAAGCATGATGTAGATATAATAGTTGACCGACTTGTAATAAAGCCTGAAATAACCTCGCGCCTCAGTGACAGTATTGAAACTGCTTCAAAGCTTACTAACGGACTTATAAGCGTTAATTTTATCGGCGGCGAGGATGTCATTTTTTCACAAAAATACGCTTGCCCCGATCACGGTGTAAGTATTGATGACCTAACTCCGAGAATGTTCTCGTTTAACAACCCTTACGGCGCCTGCCCTAAATGTACGGGACTCGGTGTGTTTTTAAAGATTGATGAATCAAAAATAATTCCCGATAAGAATAAAAGTATAAAAGACAGCGGTATCAAGGGCAGCGGCTGGGCAATGGAAGGAAGCTCAATTGCACAGATGTACTTTGAAGCGTTGGCCGAAAAATACAATTTTTCGTTGAGCGAACCGTTGAAAAATATTCCCGATGAAATAATTGACAAAATTTTGTACGGCACGGGTGACGAAAAATTGACTATCCGCAAAAAATCCGTTTACGGAAGCGGAAGTTATGAACAGCCTTTCGAGGGCATAATAAACAACCTTGAAAGACGATACAAAGAAACTTCAAGCAATTGGATAAAAGATGAAATTCGTTCCTATATGACTGAAATTCCCTGCGACGCTTGCCACGGCGACCGACTTTCAAAGGAGAGCCTTGCCGTGACCGTCGGAGGTATAAACATAGCCGATTTTTGTAAAATGTCGGTTGTTGACGCGCTTGAATTTGTAAAGCAGATTCAATTTTCCGAAAAAGAAAAAATCATTTCCTCCGAAATAATTAAAGAGATTACCGAGCGGCTCAACTTTCTTAAAAGCGTCGGACTCGGTTACCTCACCTTGTCACGAAGTGCCGGTACTCTTTCGGGCGGTGAAAGCCAGCGTATCCGTCTTGCAACACAGATAGGAAGTTCTCTTATGGGTGTGCTTTATATCCTTGATGAGCCGAGTATAGGACTTCATCAGCGTGACAACGAAAAACTCCTGTCAACGCTAAAAAGGCTGCGCGACCTTGGCAACACCGTTATTGTAGTGGAGCACGACGAGGATACTATGTACGCAGCCGATTGGATTGTCGATGTAGGACCCGGCGCGGGTATTCACGGCGGTGAAATTGTCTGCTGCGGTGATGTAAATGCAGTTAAAGCCTGCGAAAAATCAATAACAGGTCAGTATCTCAGCGGTAAAAGATGCGTTCCTGTTACTAAAACCAGGCGAAAGGGCAACGGAAAATTCATTGAAATAAAGGGCGCCGCTCAGAACAATCTAAAAAATATAAATGTAAAAATACCGCTCGGTAAATTTGTATGCGTAACAGGCGTTTCGGGCTCGGGAAAAAGTTCCTTGATAAATGAAATTTTGTATAAAACACTTGCGAGGGATTTAAACGGAGCAAAACTCATCCCGGGAAAATGCAGAGAGATAAAGGGTATAGAAAATCTCGACAAAGTAATCGCCATTGATCAAAGCCCTATCGGCAGAACACCTCGTTCAAACCCCGCTACCTATACAGGCGTATTTACGGATATACGCAATCTGTTTGCCACTACGCAGGACGCAAAAATGAAAGGATTTTCCGCAAGCAGATTTTCCTTTAACGTAAAGGGCGGGCGTTGTGAAGCCTGCCAGGGTGACGGCATAATCAAGATAGAAATGCACTTTTTATCAGACGTCTATGTGCCTTGCGAGGTATGTAAGGGCAAGCGTTATAACAGAGAAACCCTTGAGGTAAAGTATAAGGGTAAGTCAATCAGCGATGTTCTTGATATGTCTGTTGAGGAGGCAATGGAATTTTTCTCAAATATTCCCAAAATCTACCGCAAATTGAAAACTCTATATGACGTCGGCCTGGGTTATGTTCAGCTTGGACAACCCGCAACAACTCTCTCCGGCGGTGAAGCTCAACGTGTAAAATTAGCCACGGAGCTTTCAAAGCGCAGTACGGGCAAAACGATATACATTTTGGATGAGCCTACTACGGGACTTCATATCGCGGATGTACACCGGCTCGTTGATGTACTTCAAATGTTGACAGACGGCGGCAACACCGTGGTTGTAATTGAACATAACCTTGACTTAATCAAAACGGCTGACCACATAATAGACCTGGGCCCCGAAGGCGGCAATATGGGCGGCAAAATTATTGCGCAGGGTACGCCGGAACAGGTTGCCGCAAATTCCGACTCGGCAACGGGCGTTTATTTAAAACCTCTGCTTGAAAAGCAGCTTTAAAATTAACAGTAAAAATGAAAGCGAGTGACAAACTGCATAATGTCGCTTGCTTTTTATTTTTGTTGACAATTATATATGTCAAATGTATAATTTAACGTGTGTTGCATTTGATATTATAATGCGAAATATGTTTTAAAAATACACAAATTAATATATTCAAACATAAACTGTCTAAATAATAACAAAAAGTATTTCTATCGGAGAATAATATATGAAATTTATAATTGAACACTTATCAAAACATTTTGGCACAAAACAAGTCCTTCGGGATGTTGATTTTGCTTTTGACGAAGGAAAAATCTACGGCTTGCTTGGACGTAACGGTGCGGGTAAGACCACTTTATTTAACTGCCTGAACAGTGATATAAAAGCCGACGGCGGCAGTTTTTACTTTGAGGAAAACGGTGTTCGCCGTGAAGTATCGGCGGAAAATATAGGTTATGTGTTATCTACACCGACAGTACCCGAGTTTTTGACAGGCAGGGAGTTTTTAAAATTTTTTATTGATATCAATGAAAAATCAATCCATAATATAAAATCAACCGATGAATATTTTGATTATATGAGCATAGCTTATGAGGATCGTGATAAACTCTTAAAAGATTACTCACACGGTATGAAAAACAAAATGCAGATGCTTATCAATATTATAGCCCAACCGGATATTTTGCTGCTTGATGAACCGCTTACTTCTCTTGACGTTGTTGTTGCCGAAGAGATGAAACAATTGATGCGTACTTTTAAGCAAGGGCGAGTAACTATATTTTCCACACATATTATGGATTTAGCGCTTGATTTGTGCGATGAAATTGTTTTGCTCAGCCACGGCGAATTGGAGGCGGTAGAAAAGGCGAATTTGGATAATTATGAGTTTAAAAACAAGATTATTGCGGCATTGAGGGATAAATAAAATGAATAAGATTTTTAAAATTTCTTTCTCTTTGAAAAATACTTATCGCGCAAACTGTGTTCTGTACGCAATTAAGCAAATTCCGATTTTAAGAAAAGTATTGCCTGAGTCTGTATATAAAATAAGAGATTTAAAAATATTAGCTAATGTCATTGCCGCACTTTGGGAAGTTGCGACTGCTTTTTTAGGAAAATTATTTTATTTTGCAATAATAATTTTTGGTTTGTCGCAATTTTACAGGGATGTTCCGCAAAATCAAGTTTTTTTACACATATTGTTATTTTTAACGATTATAGGAGCTTTTTTAAATACCGGTATTTTTAATCCCAAAAAGGATAAATACTATGCAATAATGCTGTTGCGTATGAATGCCAAAGAATATACGCTGACAAATTACGGTTACTCAATGTTAAAAGTTATCGTCGGTATTTTGCCTTTTTCCGTTATTTTCGGCGTTTTGGAACGTGTTCCTCTTTGGATTTGTTTAATTATACCATTTTGTGTGGCGGGCGCAAAATTATTTACAGCGGCCTGCTTGCTGCGCAGATATGAACATAACGGATTCGTGTATAATGAAAATGCCCCTTCCAAGCTTATTTGGGCGGTAATTGTAATTTTATTGTGTGTTGCTTACGGTCTTCCCGCAATAGGCATAGCACTGCCATTGTATGTTTCTGTATTTATTATGCTGGCGTTTATCCTTGCCGGAGTAATAAGTGTGCGAAAATTGATTTCTTTTCCGTATTATCGTGAAATTAATCAGCAGTTGTATTCGCAAATGAAATATCAGATGGACGCGGCAAAGCATGCGAATAAAAAATCAACCGAAAAAATAATTACAGACGGTACATTTGTTACAAGTAAGCGCAAAGGTTTTGAATATCTTAACGAGCTTTTCATCAAACGTCATCGAAAAATACTGTGGCAGTCAAGCGCGAAAATCACACTGGTCTGTGTCGGCTTGATTTGCGCTGTCCTTATATTTCTTAATTATTTTCCCTCCGTCAAAGCGGAAGCAAACTATGCTGTTTTAAATTATTTTCCGTTTTTTGCATTTGTTATGTATATTATCAACAGGGGAACAGGATTCACCAAGGCATTGTTTATGAACTGCGACCACAGCCTGCTTACGTATTCATTTTACAAACAACCAAAATTCATACTGAAGCTTTTTACTATTCGTCTCAGAGAAATTATAAAAATTAATTTACTTCCCGCGGTTGTAATCGGTGCAGGGCTGCCTGTTATCCTTTTTGCTTCCGGCGGCACGGATAATCCCTTGAACTATGCAGTGCTGACTGTTTCAATAATTTGTATGAGTGTTTTCTTTTCGATACATTATCTTACTATTTACTATTTGCTGCAGCCGTATAATGCGGGAACAGAGATTAAAAGCGGAACCTATCAGATAATTATGTCGGGTACTTACGTGGTGTGTTGGTTTTTGCTTAATTTGGAAATTCCTACGTTGATGTTTGGCGTTATGACGATTGTATTCTGTGTTGTTTATTGCATAGCCGCCTGTATTCTCGTCTATAAATTTGCACCTTCAACATTCAGAATTCGCTATTAAAAATTGCGAAAAATTCATTTTAAAACTTTGTGACTGTAACCTGTCGGTTGCAGTCTTTTTTTTGCACCCAATGTCACACACAAAGCCGATTTACATAATATGTGATATAGCAAAAATAATGCAGGGTTTTAATGCGTGTATACCTTGTTTGGTACAGTCAAATGTACTAAACGGCAAAAGTCAGGTTTGTTGTAATCATTTGCGGAGATGTGGTGTTTTCTATGAAAATTTCAAATATAAAATCATTCGGTATAATCGGCGGAGACAAACGCCAGCTCTACCTGGCAAAGTCAATATCAGACAGCTGTTACGATGTTTTACTCGGCGGCTTTGACAAATTACAGAGTACAGGCTCGCTTGTGCTCACAGATGTAAATACTGCGATTTACGAGAGTGACGCAGTAATTTTTCCTTTGCCGTCAGTCAGAGCGGATAAGAGCATAAACACTCCGTTTTCGGACAGAACGGTTTTTTTGGATGAGGACGAAATTGATCAGCTTTTAAAAAAGCCTGTTTTTGTTTCAATGAGGGAAAAATTTCTGCGAGCTTATCCAAAGCTTAAGGACGGCAGAGTTTTTGACTACTTCGCAAAGGAAGAATTTGCGGTAATGAACGCTTTGCCGACGGCGGAAGGCGCGGTTGAGTGCGCAATGCAGAACTTTGAGGGCACAATTTCAGGCAGTAAATGTCTTGTAGTAGGCTACGGAAGAATAGGTAAACTGCTTGCGAAAACGCTTAAAGCTCTTGACGCGGATGTAACTGTCACTGCTCGCAAAGCAAGCGATATTGCTTACATTTCCGCAACGGGTTGCACACCGATGCATACCGAAAAACTGAAAAGCGTCAAAGGCTATGATTTGGTGTTCAACACCGTTCCGTCAATGATTTTTGACAAAAAATTACTGATGAATACCGATATAAACACCATTATTATCGACCTTGCATCTTTGCCCGGCGGAGTGGACTTTGAAGCGGCGCGCGGTTTTAACATTGACGCGGTACGTGCGCTTTCTCTTCCGGGCAAATGCGCACCGAAAACAGCCGGAGAAATAATAAAGAAAACGGTGTTTAATATTATAGAGGAGGTTTACAGGTGACAAAAGCAACCATAGGCTTTGCAATGTGCGGTTCCTTTTGCACCTTTTCAAAAGCTTTGCAGCAGATGAAAAATCTTATCGATTTGGGCTATGATGTTTTGCCGATTATGTCGCAAAATACTTACTCAACCGATACCAGATTCGGCAAAGCAGAGGAAACGGTAAAAAAGGCAGAAGAAATTACAGGCAAAAAGGTGCTGCACACAATAGTGGAAACCGAACCGATAGGTCCTAAAAAAATGTGTGATTTAATTTTAATTGCGCCTTGTACCGGCAACACATTGGCAAAACTTGCTAACGGAATTACCGATACAGCCGTTACAATGGCGGCAAAATCACATTTGCGTATTTTGCGCCCGATATTGCTTTGCGTAGCGTCAAACGACGCGCTCGGAGCGTCTGCCCAAAATATCGGCAGACTGCTTAATACAAAAAATATCTATTTTGTTCCGATGAGGCAGGACGACTTTATTAAAAAGCCGAATTCACTTGTCGCAGATTTTGAAAAAATTCCGCAAAGTGTCGAAAAGGCGCTTAATAAAGAGCAGATTCAGCCGGTATTTGAGCAGCTTAGCTGAAAAAATACAGAATAAAAAACTGAATATGATAAAAATTATAAAGAATTTTGCTTTTCTTATGGCAAAGTTTATAAAAAAAGGCGGAGAGGTATTGCCCTCACCGCCTTTTTGTGGTAAAATTTAAAAAACATAAAGCGTAACAATTCATTGATTGAAAAGGAAATAAAATATGAAATATTGCAAAAAATGTAAGCGTTTTTTCAAGGACGAAGAAAGTGTTTGTAAGCATTGCAACAAACCTCTTGAAAAAATTACAGATAAAAATATCCCTGTCTATCTTTTGTCGTCAGGCGGATTTGAGCTTCAAAGAATAAAAACAGCTCTTGAGGACAGCGGCATCCCTTGCAGCACAACGCCTAAAAAACGTAACATTTCCGCAGATATTGTAACAGGCTGCGATTATGCCGAATACGATTTGCTTGTACCTTATGCAGCTTATAAAAAGGCGTATGAGGTTTGTATCGGAATCGGCGCGATAAAAGAAGGCGATGTGCAGATAATCGACGATAACAGCGCTGACTTTCATGACGACGAAGAAATAGAAGAAATGACTCCCGCAAGAAGAACGGCAGTCAGAATTTTTTCGGCGTTTCTCTTTATAATTGTAGTTGCGCTTGTAATTTTTGCCACCGACTATGTAGTAAAACTTGTACAAGGCTTATTTTAAAGGTTTAGGAGGAGATACAAATGAGAAAAGAAACAAAATGTCTGCATGCCGGCTACGAGCCGGGTAACGGAGAGCCCAGACAGTTGCCCATCTATCAGAGCACAACATGGAAATATGCCACAAGCGACGAAATGGGTATGCTTTTTGATCTTGAAAAAAGCGGTTACTTTTATACAAGACTTCAGAATCCCACCAATGATGCAGTTGCTGCAAAAATCACGGCGCTTGAAGGCGGCGTGGCAGGAATGCTCACATCAAGCGGACAGGCTGCGAACTTTTTCGCACTTTTCAATATCTGCGAAGCAGGAAGTCATATTGTTGCGTCCTCATCAATCTACGGCGGTACATATAACCTTTTGGGTGTAACAATGAAAAAAATGGGTATTGACTGTACATTTGTTGATCAAAATCTTTCCGAAGAGGAGCTTGCAAAGGCATTCAAGCCCAACACAAGGGCGGTGTTCGGCGAAACCATAACAAATCCGACAGTATCGGTTCTTGACATAGAAAAATTTGCTCGTCTTGCACATTCACACGGTGTACCTCTTATTGTTGACAACACATTCGCGACGCCGATTAATTGCCGTCCTTTTGAATGGGGCGCTGATATTGTAACTCATTCAACAACAAAATATATGGACGGTCACGCAGTAGGCGTCGGCGGAGCAATTGTTGACAGCGGCAATTTTGACTGGATGAAATATGCCGATAAATATCCCGGACTTACGACTCCCGACGAATCATATCACGGAATTGTCTATGCCGAAAAATTCGGCAAGCTCGGTTACATTACAAAAGCTACGGCGCAGTTGATGCGTGATCTCGGCTCTATTCAGTCGCCTCAGAACGCTTTTTATCTTATGAACGGACTTGAATCACTCCATGTAAGAATGCAGCGCCACTGTGAAAATGCTTTGAAAATTGCAAAATACCTTGAGTCAAACGACAAGGTAGCTTGGGTTGATTATCCGGATCTTGAAAACGACAAGTACCATGCTTTGGCAGAAAAATACCTGCCAAACGGTTCCTGCGGCGTTCTTGCCTTTGGTATCAAAGGCGGCAGGGATAAAGCAATTGAGTTTATGGACAGTTTAAAGCTTGCAACAATCGCAACCCATGTTGCGGATGCAAGAACCTGTTTGCTCCATCCTGCAAGCCATACGCACAGACAGTTGACCGAAGAACAGCTCCTTGAGGCAGGTGTAGCTCCCGACCTTATAAGACTTTCGGTAGGGCTTGAAAATGCCGACGATTTAATAGAAGATTTACAGCAGGCTTTCGATAAAATCTAAACAATTAAAATATTCGGAGTGGTATTTATGAAACCTTTTGTATCTGCCATAATAGTAGCCGCAGGCGGTTCGGTCCGTATGGGAATAGCTGATTCTAAACAGTTTATACCGCTTTTGTCACATCCCGCAATCGAATACACACTGCGTGCGTTTCAGAATTGCGGATATATCAAAGAGATAATTGTAGTTTGTCGAAATCAGGATAAAGAGCGCATTAAGGCGATTGCAGAAGAAAATAATTTTTCAAAGGTGGCGCAACTTGTTGAGGGCGGTTCATCACGTGCCGAGAGCGTTAGAAACGGCATTAAAGCGGCAAATGAAAACTCTAAGTATTACGCGATTCACGACGGCGCAAGACCGCTTGTTACGGTTGAAGAGATAGAGCGTGTGGTGGAAGCCGCTTTTGAAACCGGCGCTGCAACGCTCGGAACATCGGTGACTGATACTATTAAGGTTGTTGACGGCTACAACAATATAGTCAGCACTCCGTTGCGTTCACAGCTGAGGGCGGTTCAGACTCCTCAGGTGTTTGACAAGGATTTGTACACCTTTGCGCTTGAAAATGCGGGTGATGACGTTGCCAATTTTACCGACGACTGTTCTCTCATAGAAAATATGGGGGGAGAGGTAGAAGTGGTAAAGGGCAGTAAAGAAAACATAAAGCTTACAACACCTATTGATGTAGTTATTGCCGAAAGTATTCTTAAAAATCGCGGCTCATAAAAGAAACGAGGATTTTTATGCGTATAGGACACGGATACGATGTACATAAGTTTGCAAATGGCAGAAAGCTGATATTGGGCGGTGCTGATATTCCCTTTGAAAAGGGTTTGCTGGGCCATTCGGACGCCGACGTGCTTACACACGCGATAATGGACGCGCTGCTCGGCGCGGCCGCGCTCGGAGATATAGGTAAGCTGTTTCCTGACAACGATGATTCATATAAAGGCGCGAACAGCATAGAATTATTAAGGAAAGTATGTTCGGTACTTTTTGAAAACGGTTATTCAATTGTAAATATTGATTCAACAGTAATTGCGCAAAAACCAAAGCTAAGCGGTTACATCGATATAATGCGAAAAAGTATTGCACACGCCTGCTCAATGGATATTTCCTGTGTCAGTGTAAAAGCAACAACGGAGGAAAAACTCGGCTTTACAGGCAGACTTGAGGGAATTTCTGCTCATGCAGTATGTTTAATCAATTAAATTAGATAATAATTAAGTTTATTATACATTTTTTATTTTTTTAAGGAGGTTAATTTCTATGAAAAATTGTCCGTTTTGTAATCAACAAATTGCTGACGATGCTGTATTTTGCACGCATTGCGGAAAATCTTTGCAGAACAATGCAGGTGAACAGCCCAATCAGCAACCAAATCAACAGTATGCACAGCCACAGTACAACCAGCAGGTGCAGTATGTACAGCCGGCAGTAGCTCCGTCAGACCACACCGCAGAGTTTTCACCTGAGGATGTTCATGATCACAAGTTGCTTGCACTTTTAATTTACTGCTCAAGTATCATTGGTATTATTATTGCTTTGGTGTCTCAGATTTCAGGCAAGTCTGACTATCTTAAATTCCACATAAAGCAGGGCCTCAAAATTATGATTACTGAAGTAATTGTTTCTGTTATAACAGTTGTTTTGTGCTGGACATGTATTGTTCCTATCGCAGGAGCTGTTGCATCTGTAATTATCCTTATTGCGGATATAATCTGCTTTATCCAGACTTGCCGCAACAAGTCGGTTGAGCCTATTGTCATTCGCAGCTTAGGTTTCCTTAACTGATAACATATCATACATTTCACACCTCGCTCATATCTATGAACGAGGTGTTTTGTTATGTATAAATATAAAAAAATAATTTCATCATTTTTAATCTTCATATTAACGGCAGTAACCCTTACAACCCCAATCAGTGCAGGCGCATTGTCTGCCGACGGTATTTCGGCGCCGTCGGCAATACTTATGGAAGCGTCAACGGGTAAAATAATATTTGAAAAGAACGCCCACGAAAAACGTCCGTGTGCTTCAATTACAAAAGTAATGACTTTGCTTTTGGTATTTGAGGCAATAGACAGCGGCAAGCTCAGCCTTGACGACACCATTTCAACCTCAGAACACGCCGCTTCAATGGGCGGCAGTGACATTTGGCTTGAAAAAGGCGAAACCATGAGCGCGGACGATATGATAAAAGCAACGGTAGTTGCTTCTGCCAACGATGCTGCGGTTGCTCTCGCCGAACACATCAGCGGAAGCGAGGACGCTTTTGTTCGGGAGATGAACAAAAGGGCTAAAGAGCTCGGAATGAATGATACCACGTTTAAAAACTGCAACGGTCTTGACGAAGACGGTCATCTTACTTCCGCATACGACGTTGCAGTAATGTCGCTTGAGCTTATGAAACATAAAAAGATATTCGATTATACATCTATTTGGCTTGACGACCTGCGCAACGGAAAAACTCAGATAGTCAATACCAACAAGCTTTTAAAGACTTACAACGGCATAACGGGGCTGAAAACAGGCACTACAAACGACGCCGGCTGTTGTATGTCAGCCTCGGCAACAAGGGAAAATGTGTCTCTTTGCGCCGTGGTACTCGGCTGCAAAACAGGCAAAGAAAGATTTGCCGATGCAGCGGCATTGCTCGACTATGGCTTCGCAAATATTTCTGTTGAAGAATTAAAGCAGCCCGACAATATGCCGAAATCCATAAAGGTTGAAAACGGTATGGATCAAAGCGTCAATATAAAATGCAATGTAAATGAGAATGTTGTATTGGATAAAGGAAATAATGAAAAAATTACCACTGAAATAAAACTTCCCGAAAGTATAAAGGCGCCGGTTAAGAAAAACCAAAAGTTAGGTACGCTTATATATAAGTCGGGAAATAAGCAAATTAAGCAGTTTGACATACTGTCATCCGAGCAAATTGAACAGACAACATTCGGCAGAGTTTTTAAATATCTTTTTAATTCTCTAATTGCATTATAAAAATTCACAAATTGACCTTGCAAAAATACTCATATTATAGTATAATAAAACAACAAAGATACTTATATCGGAATATAATTCCGAATAAGAAATTTGGGGGAATTTTTAAATGGCAACAAAACTTACAGACAAATATCTTAAGAATTTTATCAGCGAGCACGAATACGAGGGCGTTGCGGCAGAAGTTAAGACTGCTCACAACCTTCTCCACAGCGGATCGGGACTCGGCAACGACTTCCTCGGCTGGCTTAACCTTCCTACTGACTACGACAAGGAAGAGTTTGCGAGAATTAAAGCTGCTGCCGAAAAAATCAAAAAGAACTCCGACGTATTCATCGTAATCGGTATCGGCGGTTCTTACCTCGGCGCACGTGCCGCAATAGAATTTTTAACATCACAGAACTATAACCTTACCTGCAAAGACACTCCTCAGATTTTCTTTACCGGTAACTCCATCAGCTCATCTGCTCTTGCGGAAATTATGGAGCTTTGCGAAGGCAAGGACGTTTCTGTTAATATGATTTCAAAATCAGGCACAACTACAGAGCCGGCTATCGCATTTCGTGTATTCCGTGAAATGCTCGAGAAAAAGTACGGCAAAGACGGCGCTAAGGAGCGTATTTTCTGCACAACAGATAAGGCAAAGGGTACGCTTAAAGCTTTGGCTGACGAAGAGGGCTATGAAACATTCGTAGTACCCGACGACGTAGGCGGTCGTTTTTCGGTTCTCACGGCAGTAGGTCTTCTTCCGATTGCTGTATCGGGCGCAGATATTGACGCGCTTATGAACGGCGCCGCTCAGGCTCAGAAAGATTTTGACAACGACGACGTAATGACAAACGACTGCTACAAGTATGCGGCTATCCGTAACATTCTTTATCGCAAAGGAAAAACAATGGAAGTTATGGTTTCATATGAGCCGGCTTACACAATGATGTCAGAGTGGTTTAAGCAGTTGTTTGCCGAGAGCGAAGGCAAAGACAACAAGGGGATTTTCCCTGCAAGCGTTATTTTCTCAACCGACCTTCACTCACTCGGTCAGTACATTCAGGACGGCAGACGCACAATGTTTGAGACTGTTGTTCTTTTTGATAAATGTAAAAAAGAAGTTACTCTCGGTACAGAACCTTCAAACATCGACGGCCTCAACTTCCTTTCGGGCAAGACAATGGGCTTTGTAAATCAGAAGGCTTTTGAGGGTACAGTTCTTGCACACAACGACGGCGGTGTTCCCAACATCGTATTGAACGTTCCCGAGATGAACGAGTCAGAGCTCGGTTACCTCATCTATTTCTTTGAAAAAGCTTGTGCAATTTCAGGCTATATGCTCGGCGTTAATCCGTTTAATCAGCCGGGTGTAGAAAGCTACAAAAAGAATATGTTTGCTCTTCTCGGAAAACCCGGTTATGAGGATCAAAAAGCGGCTCTCGAAGCAAGACTGAAATAATTTCTTTTTAAAAGTTTAATATCTGGAGGAACTCATTATGGTTACTTTACTTATCGGTAAAAAAGGTACAGGCAAAACAAAAAAACTCATTGCTCTTGCTAATGAAGCTGTTGCAGCTTCATCGGGTAACGTAGTAGTTATCGAAAAAGGTTTAAAACTTACATACGATATTACTCACAAGGCAAGACTCGTTGACACTGAGCAGTATTGCGTAGAGGGCTATGATATGCTCTACGGTTTCCTCAGCGGTATTTGCGCATGCGATTATGATGTTACAGACATCCTTGTTGATTCCACATTCAAAATTTGTCCCACGGCTATTGACGGACTTGAGGATTTCACAAAGAAGCTCCAGGATCTTTCCGAAACATCGAACACGAATATCGTATTGCTCATCTCTGCCGATGAGTCTGAAATTCCCGAATCAATCAACGCTGTTTGCCAGAAAGTTTGATTGAAAATTTCAAATATTTGAACACCAACAAACAGACGACAGTTTGATTCCTGCCGTCTGTTTTTTGTTTTGACCGCTTATCTGTCCCAAAAGCGCTTACAGAACTTGCCAAAAATCATATTTTGTGATTAAATATACTTATACGCAGTTTAACGGAGGGATTTTTTTGGGAAGTACATCAAAAAGGGGCGGATTTCTGTTGCCTGCCGGCATAGCTTTTGTCGGTTTTACAACACAGTTTGGCGGCGGTTTTGCGTCGGGAGCGCAGATATATCAGTATTTCATTAATTACGGATTTTGGGGACTTTTGATGCCGTTTTTGGCACAGTTTATTTTTTCGCTTTTCTATTGGTACGGTATGCGTTATGCCTATCGACACAAGCTATATGACTACCGCAGTTTTTCAAAAAAATTTTACGGAAAATTCAGCTTTATTTTTTCAAACCTGTACGAGCTCATATATTTTGTTATGATATGCCTTGCGCCTGCCGTAGCTTTTGCAACGGGAGGTCTTACGCTTTCCGATCTCACGGGTTTGCCTTACATAGCGTCCACAATTATCATCGGACTTTTTATATTGATAGTGGCTCTGTTCGGCACAAACCTTGTTCGCAGGTGCTCTTCGGTACTCTCGGTTCTGATTATTGCCGGTTTGTTTGCCGTATTAATCCCGAATATTATCGCTCAATGGGATACCATTACTCAGAATATTGTAAAAATGTGGCACGGAAGCGTTCCGATAGGTTCAACCTGCGACGGCAGCTTTTTGAGCGCACTCTGGAGCGGAATCATATACGGTGTATTCCAGGTTGCCGCAATAGGTCTTATGTACCAGCACGTTGAAACTCTTAACGATGAAAAACAAGTTGCGCAGTCAATGCGTTATATGTACATTGTCAATGTAATCACAATGATGCTTTCGGTAATCGGATTGCTTGCAATTGCCTTTAAACCTGAATTTAAGGAGTATGCAAACTCAATTCCGATGATGCTGTTTGTAAAAAGCGGCGTCGGAGCAAAATTTCTGACCCCGATTATTTCAATTCTTATTTTCCTGGGAGCAATTACAACGGGTGTAAATATGATTTCCGGCATAGTAACAAGGGTTGTAAATTCACTTGAAAAAAATAAGACACGCGACGAAGCTACGCACAAGGTCAGGGGACACCTTGCAAGATGTTTTATCGTTTCTCTCATATTTACTGCGCTTGCGTTTGCAATTTCTCAGTTGGGACTGATTCCGCTTGTAAAGACAGGTTATTCGTACATTGGCTACGCAACGCTCGTGGTAATTATTATTCCGTTCATAATTCATTTTATATATACAAAAGTAAAAAGAAAGGCATAACACGGTGTAATTATGGAAAAACTTGAAAATTACGAAATGTATTTGCCGTCATATTCAATAGGCGACAGGATTTATGATAAAATTCCCGAAATCTGTTTGCCGTTCGGCAAAAAGGCAGTAATTATCGGCGGTA
Organism: uncultured Ruminococcus sp.; assembly: GCA_904393835.1. Classification (GTDB taxonomy): domain Bacteria; phylum Bacillota; class Clostridia; order Oscillospirales; family Acutalibacteraceae; genus Ruminococcoides. The sequence continues at coordinate 84,963 of CAJFNC010000005.1, forward strand.
AAACCGCGCTTTCGGTTGCGGAAGATAAAATAAGAAAGGCAATCAATCAAAGCGAAATTGTTATACTTGACACTCTTTGGTACGGCGGAGGCGCCTGCACATACGAAAATGTAGAGGCGCTGCGCAAAAATTATGCTTACAAAGAATGCGATATGGTCTTTGCGGTCGGCGGAGGCACGGCGATTGACACCTGCAAATGTTTGGCGCTCGCAGACGGCAAACCGATTTTTACTTTTCCTACAATTGCTTCAAACTGTGCCGCGTGCACCAACGTTGCGATTATGTATAATGCGGACGGAACATTTTTAAAGCCGCATTTCTTTTTAAAACCCGCAAATCACGCATTTATTAATACCGAAATTATCTGCAATGCGCCGACAAAATATATGTGGGCGGGTATGGGCGATACATATGCAAAATATTACGAGGCTGATGTTTCATCACGCGGCGTAGAGCTTAACCACTATACCGCCATGGGAGTAGCCGCAAGTCGTATGTGTGTAGATCCCATTGTTAAAAACGGCGCAAAAGCGCTTGAGGATAACAAAAATCATAAACTTTCACACGAGTTTGAGGAAACCGTGCTTGCTATTGTTGTTTCAACCGGCATTGCCTCAATTTTCCTCACCCGTGACCACACCCCGGACTACAACAGCGGTTTGGCTCACGCGATTTTCTATGCGCTCACTTCGCTTCCGCAGATTGAAAGAGAACATCTTCACGGCGAGGTTGTCGGCTTTGGCGTGCTTATTCTGCTTTTGTGTGACAACCAGGCTGAGGAATTTGCAAAAATTCTCCGATTCAACTTCAGCGTGGGTTTACCCGTTTGTCTTGACGACATAGGAGTTACACGTGAGGAGTTTGAAAAGCTCATTCCGGTTATTCCTGCAATGTCGGATCTCAACCGTTATCCCTATAAAGTTACTGAGCAAATGCTTCGTGACGCTTTGGATAAATTAAATAAAATAAACTGAGGTGGAAAAATGGCAGTAAATACAGATCAAAATCTTCAAAAAAGTGTTATTTATTCAATTTATGTACGCAATCATACCAAGGAGGGAACCTTTAACGCAATAATTCCCGATCTCGATCGCATAAAAGCGCTCGGCACAGATATAATCTGGTTTATGCCCATTCATCCAATCGGAGTAAAGGGTAAAAAAGGCTCGCTCGGTTGTCCGTATGCCAACCGTGATTACAGAACTGTAAATCCCGAATACGGCACTATGGAAGATTTTAAAAATCTTGTAAATGAAATTCACATCCGTGGTATGAAATGTATGATTGACGTTGTCTACAACCATACATCGCCGGATTCTCTGCTTTCAAAGCAGCATCCGGAGTTTTTCTATAAAAAGTCGGACGGCAACTTCGGCAACAAAATCGGTGACTGGTCGGATGTTATAGATTTAGATTATTCTAATAAAGAATTATGGGACTATCAGACAGAAAGCCTTAAAATGTGGGCGCAAATCGTTGACGGCTTCAGATGCGACGTGGCGTCGTTTGTACCCGTAGAATTTTGGCAAAAGGCGAGAAAAGAGGTTGCCAAGGTAAATCCCGATTGTATCTGGCTTGCCGAAACTGTTCATGCGGGCTTCGGAGCATTTGCCCGTCACAGCGGAATTTACTCGGCAAGGGATTACGAGGTGTATTCAGCCTTTGATATGGAATATGAGTACGACATACGTGAGGTGTTTGACAAGTATTTAAACGGAAAAATCGAGCTTTCACACTATCTCGATATGCTTAATTTTCAGGAGTGCACATACCCGGAAAATTACAATAAAATGCGTTTCCTTGAAAACCATGATCAGCCGCGAATCTGTTCTTTTGTAAAAAACGAAAGCGACCTCGTTAACTATACAGCAATGCTCTACTTTTTAAAGGGCACAACCCTTATATATGCAGGTCAGGAATTTGAAAATGACCATCTGCCAAGTCTTTTTGACAAAGATTTAATTAACTTTGATACAGGTAAAGATATTTCGCCTCTGCTTAGTAAATTGTACAAAATCAAGAAAACTTACCTTGATTCTGACGACTGCTTTACAGCGGAAGCCGACGACGAAAATGACGTTGCAATTATGCAGAGGGACAACAATTCAAAAAGAAAAATAGGTGTGTTCAGTTTAAAATCGAAGTCGTGCGATGTAAACATTGACATTCCCGACGGTGATTATGAAAATCTTATAGACGGCAGTACAGTTAAGGTACAGAACAAAAAACTCCATTGCAGCGGAAAACCGATAATTCTTTTAACAACATAACAAAAGAATAATTAAAATTTGAGTGTTTTATACGAGTTTTTTCTCAAAAAAATGCTTAATTTATCATATTTTTCAGTTGACAAAGGGCTAATCATTTTGTATAATAATAGACAGCGTTTTAGTATGCGTTATGCGGTCAAGAGGTGCAAGCATGGTATTTGAACTTAAATCAGTCTTTCAAAATGAGGGCGAAGAAAAACAGGTTGAATACAAGCTTGATATGACAGATATTGACATTGACGGTGTTTTTCCATTCAAGACCCCGATTGATGTTACCGCTGTTGCAAAGAACAGGGCAAGTCTTGTGAATTTGGCAATTAAGGTTGTCTTTGATTACACACGCAGCTGTGACAGGTGCGGCGAAGAATTTACAAGGCACATTGATATGACCTTTTCCCACAAGCTGGCTCAAACCTTGGTTGACGACGGCAACGACGATTATATTGAAACACCCGATATGACACTCGAGCTCGATGAAACGGTGATTTCCGATATTCTGCTTTCACTTCCTCAAAAGAATCTCTGCAAAGAGGACTGTAAGGGATTGTGTCAGCAATGCGGGAAAAACCTCAACGAGGGTGATTGCAGCTGCGATAAAAAGCAGATTGACCCAAGGCTTGAGATACTTAAACAACTTATGGAATAATAACATAAATTTGGTAAGGAGGTCTTTGTAATGGCAGTACCTAAGAATAAAACATCACACGCAAGAAAAAGCTCAAGACGTTCAACAGTATGGAAACTCAACGCTCCTACACTTACTGTTTGCCCCAGCTGCGGCGAATTGAAGGCAGCTCACAGAGCTTGCGGAAACTGCGGTATGTACAACGGCAGACAGGTTATTGTTAAGAAAGAACAGTAATTTGGATTTACTAAACATTATGGGCGGCAGATAATCTGTTCGCCCTTTTGTTTTGCTTATTGATTATTTTTTTCAATTTGTGTAAAATATAAGTAGCTTATTATTGAGGTGAAAGCGTGGCTGTAAAAATTTTTGACGTAAATCAAAATTCACCCGCTGCAAGAGCAGGGGTACAAAAGGGAGAAACTTTGCTTTCAATTAACACAAATGAAATAGTGGATGTGCTTGATTACCGTTTTTACCAGGTGAACAGAGAACTTGAGCTTGAAATTCAGAGTGCTGACGGAAATGTGCGAAAAGTAAATGTTCACAAAGGCGAATATGAGGAACTCGGACTGGAGTTTGAAACATACCTTATAGACAAACAACATTCCTGCCGTAACAAGTGCATTTTCTGTTTTATAGACCAGCTTCCGAAAGGTTTGAGAAAATCTTTGTATTTTAAGGATGACGACAGTCGGCTTTCATTTTTGTTTGGCAACTACATCACTCTTACAAATATTACGGAGCACGAAATTGAACGAATTATAAAGATGCACATCAGTCCCATAAACGTATCTGTGCATACCACAAATCCCGAACTGCGCTGCAAAATGATGAATAACCGTTTTGCGGGTGATACGTTAAAATACCTCAAACGCTTTGCCGACGCGGGAATAACTCTCAATTGTCAAATCGTAGCCTGTCCGGGGATAAATGACGGCGACGAGCTGCTGCGCACGATGAAAGACCTTGAACAGCTCGGCGTTGCAATGACTGCGATTGTGCCGGTAGGGCTCACGGCGTACCGTGAAGGGCTCTATCCGCTTGAGGAATACAATCAGGCAACCGCGACTCAAACACTTGATTTAATTGAAAAATTCGGCGATAAGTGTAAGAAAAAATACGGCAGAAGAATATTTTTTGCGGCTGATGAATTTTATCTGCTTGCAAAAAGAGAAATTCCCGCCCCCGAATTTTACGAGGATTTTGCAGCACTTGAAGACGGAGTCGGAATGATAGCTTTTTTGACCGACGATGTTCGATGGGCGCTTGAGGAATATGAAACAGACAGCACCCTCAGCAGTACCGTGACAATAGCCTGCGGTACAGGCGTATATGAACATATGAAAAAAATTATGGTGCTGATTAATGAAAAATTTCCTAATATCACAATCCGCACCCGCGCGATTAAAAATAACTTTTTCGGCGGAAGTGTAAATGTTTCGGGACTTGTTACAGGCGGAGATCTTATCGAGCAGCTTAAAGGCGAAAATCTCGGCGCACGTCTTGTAATCCCGTCATCAATGCTCCGCTTTGAAAACGATTTGTTTCTCGACGACGTTTCAACCGACGATGTTGAAAAAGCTCTTGGTATTGAGCTCGTACCGGTCAACAACAACGGAAACGATCTCGTAAAAGCGATTGTGGGAAAATAAACTGTTTCACCATAGCTCAGAAAGGAATGTGATGGAATGAATAAACCGGTTATAGCGATTGTCGGACGTCCGAACGTGGGCAAATCGACTCTGTTTAATAAACTCATAGGCAAGCGACTGTCAATTGTTGACGATACACCGGGCGTTACCCGCGACAGAATCTACGGTGACGTGGAATGGTGCGGCAAACACGCTATGCTTGTTGATACCGGCGGAATTGAACCAAAGTCAGACGACGTTATACTTGTGCAAATGCGCCGTCAGGCACAGCTTGCAATAGACACGGCAAATGTGATTATACTTGTGACCGACTGCAGAACAGGTATGGTCGCAACTGATATGGACGTTGCCAATATGCTTCAAAAATCAGGAAAACCGGTAATCGTATGCGTAAATAAATGCGACAGTACGGGTGAACCGCCTGCGGAATATTACGAGTTCTACAACCTCGGTTTGGGCGATCCTATTCAGGTTTCAGCCGTTCACGGCCACGGCACGGGAGACTTGCTCGACAGAGCTTTTGAATGTATCAATTTTGATGAGAACGAAGATGCGCAGGAAGATGTTATCAACGTAGCCGTAATCGGTAAACCGAACGCGGGAAAATCATCTCTTATAAATAAAATCACAGATGAGGATCGCTGCATAGTTTCTGACATTGCAGGTACTACAAGAGATACAATTGACACACTTGTAGAAAATAAGTACGGTAGATTTAATTTTACTGATACGGCAGGCTTGCGCCGTCAGAACAAAATCTATGATAATATTGAAAAATACAGCATTATACGCGCAAAAATGGCTATTGAGCGCAGCGACGTTTGCGTAATTATGATAGACGCGACAGTAGGTGTTACAGAGCAGGACACAAAGGTTGCAGGTCTTGCTCACGACGCGGGCAGAGCGTGCATACTTGCGGTGAATAAGTGGGACGCTATTGAGAAAGACGATAAAACTATGAGGGAGTTTTGTAAAAAGCTCGACGCCGATTTTGCTTTTATGTCATATGCTCCGCAGGTGTTTATTTCCGCAAAAACAGGATTGAGAATTGATAAGCTGTTTGAAGCAATTGTAAAATGCAATGAATCAGCCAACAGAAGAATTAAAACAGGCGTGCTCAACGAGCTGCTTGCTCAGGCTACAACGCGTGTTCAGCCGCCTTCCGATAAGGGAAAACGCCTAAAAATATTCTATATGACCCAAGCGTCGGTAAAGCCGCCGACATTTGTTTTCTTCTGCAACGACGCTAAGCTTTTCCATTTTTCATATCAGCGCTATTTGGAAAACAGAATAAGAGAGGCTTTCGGACTTGAGGGCACACCGATAAAAATCATAATCAGAGAACGAGGAGATAAATAATGGATTTCTATCTGAATTTTGTTGCTGATAACTGGTGGCGTTTTATTATTGCCGCTGTTGTCGCTTACTTGCTCGGAAGCATAAATACAGCCGTTCTTGTAACAAAAATAGTTACAAAGGGCAAAGATGACATACGCAATATGGGCAGCGGAAACGCAGGTTTTACCAATGTTTTGCGCAGCGTCGGCAAAATTCCCGCTATAATCACAATTGTGTGCGACGCTTTAAAGTGTATTATTGCGGTGCTGCTTGGAGGATTGATATTTTCAACTATCGCCTCGGATAATCAGATTTTGTCAAACGAATTTGTAAACTGCGGAAAATACATAGCAGGTATTTTCTGCATACTCGGTCATTCATATCCGATTTACTTTAAATTTAAAGGAGGCAAAGGCGTAGTTACCGCAGCAGCTTTAATTGCGATTGAGGATTGGCGAGTTTTTATTGCAATAATTATAGTATTCCTTATTGTATTTCTCATTACAAAAATCATCTCTGCGGCAAGCATTACAGCGGCAGTATTGTATGCACCACTCACTTTTCTCGCAACATTTTTCCTCGACTATATGAGCGGCGCTGGCTATTCGCTTATGTATGTTATACTTTCAACTGTAGCCTCGCTGATTATCGGAATTTTTGTAATTGTAAAGCATAAGGCAAATATCGGACGCCTTTTGCGTGGAGAAGAAAAGAAAATTACTGCAAAAAAGGGTTGATATATTGACTAAATTTACCGTCTGTTGTAAAATATAGACGGTATTTTTTATAAGAAAGGACGATATTATGTCGGATTGTATATTTTGTAAAATCGTTGACGGCTCTATCCCGTCTAAAAAAGTTTATGAGGACGATAAAATTCTCGCATTTTATGACCTTGAACCGCAGGCTCCCGTTCACGTTTTGGTAATTCCCAAGGAACACATCTGTTGTGCAAATGCGGTTACTGAGGAAAATGCAGATAACATTGCGCATATCTTTATAAAAATTCCCGAAATTACTAAAAAGCTCGGACTTGACAACGGATACAGAATTGTCAACAACTGCGGCGATGACGGCTGTCAAAGCGTAAAACATATGCATTTCCATATTCTCGGCGGCAAAAAGCTGAACGATAGTATGGCGTAAGGAGCGCTTATGAAAACTTATAAGATAAATATAGCGGGCGTTGAGCGTGAACTTGAACGTTTTCCGATAAGTGATACCACGGATATTGCGGCGTTTATCCTTTTCGGCGACGTTGAAGTTACCGAGAAAGCCGCCGCCGAACTTTTAAAACGCTGCCCCGAACACGATGTGATAGTTACAGCTGAGGCAAAAAGCATACCGTTGGTTTACGAAATGGCAAGAATCGGCTGCAGACACTACGTTGTAGCGCGCAAACGGACAAAGGTTTATATGAAAAATCCGGTCAGTGTTACCGTAAATTCTATCACTACAAACGGCGACCAAAAGCTTTACCTAGGCGAAGGAGATATGCAGTATTTAAAGGATAAAAAAGTTTTGCTTGTTGACGATGTTATCTCAACGGGCAACAGTATTGCGGCTCTTGAAAAGCTTGTAAAAACGGCGGGTGCGCATATTGTAGGCAAAGCTGCAGTGCTTGCGGAAGGCGATGCAAAAAACCGTGACGATATAATCTATCTTGAACCGCTTCCATTGCTTGAAAGATAAAGAGGAATTGTTATGAAACGACTGCTGGGATTGACAGGAATTACTTACCTTTCTGTTTTGGCAGCCGTTTTCTATTCTTCAAGCAGCGTAGTGCTTTGCGTAATCGCGGCTTTATCAGCTATGGTGTTGCTGCTTGGAATATTCTTTAAAATAATTAAAATTGATTTAGCTTTTGTAAACAATCATAAAAATTCGGCGATAGCAGTCGGTGTGTCGGCGCTTTGCGCCTGTATATCGTTTACATTGTTCACAAATGCTTTTTATGTTCCTCTTGTCAAAGAATATAACAATTCAAAAGTAAATATTCAGGGATATATTTGTGACGAAATAACCGTCCGCGGCAAAGGTTTTATATATGAAATTCAGACTGATGAGATTAACGGAAAAGATGAAAAACTCAAAATTCAGCTTACCTCATATCACGACCTTAACGTAGAAGAATTTGACAACGTAAGCGGTACGATTTTACTTACGACCCCTGAGCATGAAAACTTAATTTCAAACGGCATTTACTTTGTTTCGTGTGATGATGAAAATGTTTTAACAAAAAGCGGCGATGAAAAACGCTTTGTACCGTATGCCGCTGCCGTATCTATACGAAAACAGATGAAACAGGCATTTGATGTTTTGCTTCCCGATTCTCAGGCGTCGCTTTGCAAAGCAGTTTTGCTCGGCGATAAAGCAGCTTTGTCATCTAACTTGAATACGGCTTTTACAAACACGGGTACCACGTTTATGATAGTAGTGTCGGGTATGCACCTTTCTATTGTTGTATCCTGCGTTTTGTTTCTGCTCAATAAATTTATAAAGAACAGGTTTGTATCGGCGACAATAATTTTTGCGGTAGTAATTTCTTTTATAGCAATAACAGGTTGTAATAAATCGGTTATACGTTCAGGTGTAATGGTGATGATTTCCTACGGAGGAAAACTTGTTTTCCGCAGGGCTGATTCAATAAATTCGCTCGGATGCGCAGCACTTGTGCTCACTTTGTTCAATCCTTATGCAGTTGCCGATATCGGTATGTTGCTTTCGTTCAGCGCAACGGCAGGTATTGTCCTTTGGTCAAATGCAATACGCAGGGAACTGAGCCGATTTTTACCTTTTAAAAATACGGTCTTTCGTTCGATTGTCTCTATGTTCGGCGTGTCTCTTGCTGCTTCCTTGTGGGTGCTGCCAATTACGATTACCGCTTTTGGTACGGTATCGCCGTTTGTCCCTCTTACCTCAATTGTACTTGAACCGCTTGTAACGGTTATACTTGCGTTTTCGCTTGTAATATCTGTACTCTATCTTATACCGATTTTATCTTTTATCTCATATCCGTGCGCGCTTGTTTGCGGAATCGTGTGCAATCTTTTTTCTAAAATAATTCTGTATTTATCGGATTTGCCGTATATCTGTGTCAATACCGAAAAGCCTTATTTTTACTTATGGCTTGCGATTACAATAGCTTTTGTATTTTTCGGTTACTTAATTTCAGCAAAAAGGAAATATATTTATTGTTCAACGGCGCTTTCGCTTGCAATTCTTATGACAGGATGGGGAATATATTCGATTCTTGACAGCAACAAAACCACACTTACGGTTTATTCGGTAGGATACGGCACTGCAATCAGCGTTGAAAACGGCAGGTACCTTTCTCTTTTGTCGTGCGGAGGGTCAGCTTCTAACAGCTACAATTTAATAAATACGCTGTCAAAAAATCATCACTCTGTTGATAATGTAATAATCCCCGAGTCACTTAGCAAATATGATAAACTTCTTGATTCTGTGCTTTCCGAATTTGACGTATCGAATGTTTTAGTCTATGATAACGATGTACAGTCGCAAAAATACAATGAAGAGTACGACGGTAACACACGGAGAATTATACCGGACAACACGTCTTTTACTCTAAAACTTTCGCCGTATGTTAACGACACGGTAATGAATATCAACGGCAACACCTTACAGTATGTACAATCAGAAAATGCAGCGGTATTGTTTATAGGCGGAAAGCCCGATATAAAAGCCGTTCCGGAATATATGCGAAGCGCTGACTATGTAATTTTGAGCCTTTTGCCCGAAAACTCGCAGCTGCTTAACTGCAAAAATCTGATTTTTTCGGGTACAAAGCAGACATATGATAAAAATGTAAATTCTTTTAGGGAAATATCATCGAACATACAGACCACTTTCAACAGCAATATAGAAATTTTAATTTAACGGAGGGCGCTATGCCTAAGATAAGCGAAGCAGAATTAAAAAAGCAAATTAAAAACAAGGATTTTTCTCCGCTGTATGTATTATACGGCAGTGAAAAAATGTTTGTAAAGCATTATACTCAAAAGCTTACCGAAGCCGTAGTCGGAAAAAATCCTTCTGATTTCAGCTTCTATGAGTTTAGCGGACAGTTTAATCTTGACTCATTTGCGGCGGCAGTGCAATCTGTTCCGTTTATGAGCGAGCACAACTGCGTGCTTGTTACTGATATTTTTTACGACCTGTTAAAAAAGGACGAGTCGGATGAAATCATAAAAATATGTTCCCTTGCATCAAGTTCTGTAATTGTAATTGTTTCAATGCCGTCATATACTCCCGAAAAAAATTCCGCTTACTTTGACGCCCTGGTAAAAAAGGCAGAAAAAATCGGCTCTGTATGCAAGTTTGAAAGACTCAGCCAAAATACCCTTGAGCGTTACATTGCCAAATGGGCGAACGAAAACGGAAAAACTATTTCTCATATTAACGCCGCAAAGCTTATCTCAATCTGCGGTGATGATCTTAACCTGTTAAAAAACGAGGTGAATAAAATTTCAGCCTATTCTCAGGATGAAGAGATAAGCCTTGAAGATATTGAAAAACTTGCCACGGCAACGTTTGAAGCCAATATCTACGCAATTTCCGATGCGGTTTTAAAAGGTAATTCCGACAGAGCGTTCAACCTTTTAAATTTGCTGTTTTATCAAAAAACCGACCCGCAAAGAATTTTTTTCACACTCGCGGGTTCTTACATTGACGCGTACAGAATACGTGTAGCCGATGAATGCGGTGTTACACAGGAGGAAGTAGCCAAAGCGTTTGAATATAAAAACAGGGCTTTTGTGCTAAAAAAATCACGCACGGCTACCTCGCGCATATCGACGCAGGCTTTGAGAAAAATTCTTGACGTATTTGTTGATGCTGATATAAAGATGAAGAGCACTTCTGTCGATATGCGTATTCACCTTGAACAGCTCATTGCCCGATTGCTTTTAATAGCTAAGGAGGGAGGCGTCTGATGTTTAAAATAAAAAGCGGATATCGGTTAAAAAGCTACGGAAAGCTCAAGCTCAATTAAATTATCGCGCACCGATTATCCAAATGACGGATTTGTTCGCTTTGTAAGTTACCGCATGTTGAAAATGCAGCTTTGTGGAATATTAAAGTATTTGATGAATTATGAAAATTTAAAAATTTTGAGACCTTTCAGAGAACACCCTGTTTATTCTATTGTCTTTTTACGGACTTGTTAAATATACAGGGTGTTTTTTATTTATATTTTCTTATTGGTGATTTTTATGAATTAATAGCAGATATTTTCTAAAATCACTTGAATTGATTGAAATGTTTATGTATAATTAAATAGCTATAATTGCAATTTTATATTAAAATATTATACTACACAGTTTAAAATGACGGAGAAAAGATTATGAATGGTAAAAAGATTATTTCGGTACTATGCTCTGCGATTATTGCTTTTTCTGCACTTTTGATACCGCATCTGTCATCATTTGATGCCAAAGCAATAACAAATACGGATGTATCTGAATCTTTTGATGAAAAATTGTATTTCAATGAATACGAGTATATTGTATTGGATGACAGTTCAATTGCCGTTACGGGCTATACGGGCAGCGGTGATACTGTTGAAATTCCGGCACAGATTGAAGGAAAACCGGTAGAGAAAATAGCTGCTGAGGCTTTTATTGCCAATACGGGAATTAAAAATATTGTGATTCCAAACGGTGTGTTAAGCATAGAGGATAATGCTTTTTCTCAATGCACGTCTCTTTTGAGCGTAACTATTCCGCAAAGTATAACTTCAATTTCTCCGCTTGCTTTTGAAGGATGCGACAAGCTTGTTATTCACGGAATAACAGGTTCTTATGCGGAAAATTATGCAAAGGATAACAATATTAAATTTGTTGATGATACAGTAACAGTACCCCAGCAGGTAATGCTTGACAAAAATGATGTTATTCTCGGTTTAAATGAAACAATCAGTCTGACTGCTACTCTGTTGCCTGAAAATTCCCAAGATAACTTAACCTGGAGCAGCGACAACAAAACCGTTGCAATTGTAGACGCAAACGGAAAAATCACCGCAAAAAAGTGCGGTTCGGCTACTGTCAGCGTAAAAACTTCCAACGGTAAGACAGCGTCCTGTAAGGTTACGGTTAAGACTGCCCCGTCAAGCGTCAGCTTAAATAAAACAAGCATTACTCTCGGCGTCGGAGAAGATTAGTCGAGCTCAAACAGTAAAGTTGCGGTCGTTGAGAAAATGTCAAAAAACAAAGCTAAGATTACCGCAAAGGGCGAGGGTACGGCTACCATCACAGTAAAAACATACAACGGCAAAACAGCAAGCTGTAAGGTCACAGTGAAAGGCGCTCCGTCAAAAGTTAATTTAAGCAAAACGAGTTTAAAACTCGGAGTAGGAGAAAGCCTTACGATAGAGGAAATCACAAACAAAGGAACCTATGCGAATGCAGATAACTTAAAATGGTCGTCATCAGACAGCAATGTAGTAGCAGTGGTAAAGCAATCATCAAACAAGGCAAAGCTGACAGCTAAGGGTAAGGGCACAGCGGCAGTTACGCTAAAGCTTTACAACGGCACAACAGCAAACTGTACGGTTACAGTTATGGAAGAGCCATCAAAGGTGACGCTTAAAAATACAGATATTGTCCTTGGAAAAGGTGAAACATATATAATTTCTGAAACTACAAACAACGGCTCATATGCAAATTCTGACAACCTAAAATGGTCAAGTTCAAACAGCAAGATAGTTACCGTAAACAAGCAGTCGGGGAACAAGGCAAAGATTACCGCAAAAGGCAGCGGCACAGCCAAAATTACGGTAAAGCTCTACAACGGTAAGACAGCCCCGTCAAGCGTAACGCTAAACGAGAGCAAAATTACGCTCGGAAAAGGAGAAAACTTTACTATTTTTGAAAAAACCAATACAGGAACATATGCAAACGCAGACAATTTAAAGTGGTCGAGCTCAAACAGTAAAGTTGCAGTCGTTGAGAAAATGTCAAAAAACAAAGCTAAGATTACCGCAAAGGGCGAGGGTACGGCTACCATCACAGTAAAAACATACAACGGCAAAACAGCGAGCTGTAAAGTTACGGTGAAGGCTGCGCCCAAAAGCGTAAAGCTGAGCACAACATATAAAAAGCTCAATTTAGATGCGGTGTTTGTGATTTCTGAAACGACCGACAGCGGTTCTTATGCAAACCGAAAAAATCTTAAATGGTCCAGTTCAAATAATAAAGTTGTTGAGGTAAAGCAAATATCTTCAAACAAAGCCAAGCTTATTGCTAAAGGCGTCGGAAGTGCAACAATAACTCTCAAACTTTACAATGGACTTTCTGCAAGCTGTAAAATAACTGTAGAGAAGATGAAAATGCCTAAAAGCAAGGTGATAAACGCTCCGTTTATTTCTCAGCTGGAAAAATACCCCACGGGATGTGAAAGTGTTTCAACGGTAATGGCGCTGAAATATGCCGGAATAAACATCTCTGTAGACAAATTTATTGACTCTTATTTACCAACCAGGAGCTTTCCTTTTGATCCTGACAAGGCTTTCGGCGGAAATCCACGTTCCACACACGGTTTTGGCTGCTATTCACCGGTTATTAAGAGTGCTCTGGATAAGTTGCTTAAAGGCGGAGACTATGAAGCGATAAGATTAAGCAACGTTTCACTTGATACTCTTTGTTCAAAGTATATTTGCAATGATATACCGGTTATTATATGGGCTACAATGGATATGCAAAAGCCGTATGTTCTCAACACATGGGTTTGCGATGGTAAAACTATAAACTGGATAGTGCCGGAACATTGTCTGTTGCTTGTCGGTTATGATGAAAAAAACTATATTTTTAACGACCCGTTAAAGAAAAGCGCTAAAACCTACTACTCAAAGGCTTCTGTTGAAACGGCGTATAAAGGTATGAAGTCGCAGGCAATAGTTCTGATTTAATCAGCAATATAATTGATTTTATACCTGATAACTTCTATATTAAAAATGAGTTTCCGTGTTATAATCGTATATAAAATGGTGGATGTACATAAGGAATAGAGCTTAAAGTTTAAAACTATTTTAGTGTGAAGTTTACGCTTTAAATGACAATAAATATGTATTAAATTATCAAAATCTTCAATATTTTCTATTTCTAAGTATTGCCATCCTAAAATTTTTCTTTAAAATATTTGCAGAGCATATTTGCTACTCCGTTTTCGGTTTCTAAGTAATTCCATTTTAACGGATTTTCAAATATGCTCTGTTTTTTACTGATTTTTTGTAGGATCCATTTGTTACTCTGACTTTTAATATAGAGTTTTGTTGTAGAGGCAAAGATAAAACTGATTAATAAAGAACAAATAAAGAACACAGGCATTTTTGAGCAAAAGAAAAATCCCGAAAGTCCAGTATTTATCGGGCTTCCGAGATTCATAAAGCTGGTGCGAGTGACGGGACTTGAACCCGTACGTCGTAAAACACACGCCCCTCAAACGTGCCTGTCTGCCTATTCCAGCACACTCGCATTTATTGAATTTTTATAAGCTTCTCAACTCAACGAGTGTTATTATATCATAGGAGTATTGACCTGTCAATACTTTTTCTGAAAATTTTATCAGTTTTTTTACAAAATTTTTATATTGCTATAATAGAATTATAACACGCGTTTTACTTCTTATTATTATCTTATAATTATTGATTTGGAGGAAGTAATATATGAATTATATTGATTTGATTACGAGCAATAACTCCTATTTTGCTCAGAACGATGATAGCACATCTAAATATCAGCAAAAAGCAAAACGCCTCTGTTTTGAATATAACAACACTCCGCCTGACAATATGCAGCGTCGCCGAGAAATTTTAAATGATCTTTTGGGTACAAGCAACGACCTCGTATTTATTGAGCCGTCGTTTAGGTGTGATTTCGGTTTCAATATACATGCACATGGCTTTCTTTTGATGAATTACAACTGCGTTATATTAGATACATCGCCGGTGAACATCGGGGAAGGTGTTTTTATCGCTCCGGGAGTTGTGCTTGCATGCGCAGGACATGCCATCGACCCGGAGCAGCGTGCAAGCGGCATTGGCTCATCTGCACCCATAACAATTGAAGATGAAGTTTGGATTGGCGCAAATGCAACTGTAATCGGCGGGGTCACAATAGGTAAGGGAAGTATAATAGGCGCGGGCAGCGTTGTTACACGTGACATTCCCGGTGGAGTTATTGCCTACGGCAATCCCTGCAAGGTTAGAAGAAAAATTACCGATAAAGATAAAATATCTCCCGAGAATATTTTCCGAATTATTGCAGACGAAAATGATAATTCTGTTTCGGAATAATAAATGTGTTATAAGTTATAATAATATATATTTTTCGTTTCTATATATAAGTATATTTGATAAAAGACTTTTTTATTCTTATATTTTGTGATATAATAATTTTACTGTTAAAAAATTACGGAGTTGATTTAAAATATGGCTTCCATTAAAAGAAATCAGATTGCGAACGGCGCAACATTTACAAGCGTAAAGGACGATCGTTTTAAAACAATGAAAATAAGCGCAAATATAATTTTGCCTTTAAATGAAAAAACAGCTTCCTCTAATGCTGTACTGTGCGGAACTCTTGTACGTTCGTGCAGGGAATATCCCGATTTTACTGTTTTAAGCAGAAAATTGAGCGCTCTCTACGGTGCGGAGCTCACTTCATCAGTCAGAAAATGCGGCGATATGCAAATGCTGAGCATTTCTGCAAGCGGTCTTGATGACAGATACACACTAAATAACGACAGCGTTTCTCAGGAACTTTCAAAACTCTTGTGTTCCGTCATTTTTGAACCGAACCTTGAGGGCGAAAAGTTTGTTAAATCAGAGGTTGAGCAGGAAAAGCGCCAGATGCTTGACTTGATTGATTCTGAATTTAATGACAAGCGTATCTATGCCAACAGTCAGCTCGTCAGCAATATGTGCGCGGATGAAGTTTACGGGATAAAGCGTTACGGTACGTCTGACAATATTAGGGCGATAGATGAAAATTCTCTCTATGCAACATGGAAAAATATGCTCGAAAATGCAGTTTTTGAAATTCTTTATATCGGCGACAGCCCTTCTGACGGTGTTTCGGAGATTTTTCAAAGCGCTTTTAACGGCTTAAAACGCACACCTTGCAGCATTTCCACGCAGGTGGTAAAGAATGCGAAAGAGGTAAAGCGTGTGAGCGAGGAAATGGAGCTTTCACAATCCAAGCTCGTTATGGGATTCAGAACGGAGTATGCGGTTCCGGACAAACAGGTAAAAGCCGCTCAGCTTATGTGCGCAATTCTCGGCGGTACGGCCAATTCAAAGCTTTTCTGTAATGTTCGTGAAAAGCAGAGCCTTTGCTACTACTGCGCGGCACGCTACAATAAAACAAAAGGCATAATGACTGTTGACAGCGGCGTTGAAGGCAATAATATAGAGAAAGCAGAACAGGGTATCTTAAAAGAGATTGAAGATATGAAAAACGGCAATATCACAGATTTTGAGATAAGTGCCACAAAAATGGCAGTTATAAACTCCTTTTATACTTCAAATGACTCTGTATCCGGTATCGAATCATGGTATCTCAATCAGCTTTTTGACAACGGTTTTGAAACAATTGAAGAGGCGTCTGAAAAGATTAACGCAGTGACTAAAGAAGAAATTGTTGATGCGGCGCAAAAGCTTACGCTTGATACAATTTATGTTTTAAAGAATAAGTAAGAGGTGTGAAATGAATATTACAGAAGTAAAATCTCAGCGCGTAGGCGACAGCTATTATAAAATAAATCACCCCTCGGGACTTACCATATATGTTTATCCCAAAGAGGGCTATAAGTCAACCTATGCAATTTTCGGCACTAAATACGGCAGTATAAATACCTGCTTTTCGGTTGATGACGGCGAAAAAATTACTGTTCCCGACGGTATAGCTCATTATCTTGAGCATAAGCTTTTTGAAAGCGAGGACGGCGACGCTTTTGCCAAATATGCAAAAACAGGCGCAAACGCAAACGCTTACACAAGCTTTGAAAAAACCTGTTATCTTTTTTCCTGTACGGAAAAATTCGAGGAAAGTCTTGAAATTCTGCTCGGCTTTGTTCAGGATCCGTACTTTACCGCTCAGACAGTAGCCAAAGAGCAGGGCATTATCGGACAGGAAATAAAAATGTATGATGATTCTCCCGATTGGCGAGTGATGTTCAATATGCTCGAATGTATGTACCGCAATCACCCCGTAAAAATTGACATTGCGGGCACGGTCGAGAGTATCTCACACATTACAGCTGAGAAACTATACGAAGTATATAATGTTTTTTATAACCTTAATAATATGGTTTTGTGCGTGGCAGGTAACGCAACTGTTGAACAGGTTGTAAAAATTGCCGATAAAATGTTGAAAAAGGCAGATAAACACAAGATTACAAATTATTTTGAAGATGAACCTTACGAGATTGTTAAAGATTATGTGGAGCAGAGTTTTCCGGTTTCAATGCCTCTGTTTAATCTCGGTTACAAGGAAAGAGCCGATAAAATGCTCAATGAAAAAGAGCTGGCTCAGACAGAAATTTTACTTTCAATGCTTGCCTCGGATACAAGTGTTTTGTACAGAAATCTTATGGACGCTCAACTTATTAACAGCAGCTTTTCTTATGAGCTTTTTGAAGGTCCGGGATACTGTTCCGTAATCTTCGGCGGTGAGTCAAGATATCCTCAAAAAGCCGCTGAAATGATTAAAGCTTATATATCCGAAGTTAAGAAAAACGGTTTGAGCAGAGAAGAATTTGAAATAGCGCAAAAGGCGGTTTACGGCGATGCAGTTTCATCTCTCAACTCTGTAAGTTCAATATCAAATATGATAGCCGATTATCACTTTAACGGAAACGAGCTTTTCAGTTATATAGACGCAATAGCAAACGTAACATTTGACGATGTCACAACACGCCTG
Source organism: uncultured Ruminococcus sp. (assembly GCA_904393835.1). Taxonomy (GTDB): domain Bacteria; phylum Bacillota; class Clostridia; order Oscillospirales; family Acutalibacteraceae; genus Ruminococcoides. The sequence continues at coordinate 102,790 of CAJFNC010000005.1, forward strand.
TCACAAATGCTCGATAATAATAACTGTACTTTGTCGGTGGTAAAGCAGGCTGCGGACGAGGTGAAATAATGGAGTATCACGTTCAGTTTCCCGGCTTTGGTTGGGAATTTAACATAAGTCCGATTGCTTTTTCTCTGGGAAATTTTCATATTTACTGGTACGGTGTAATCATAGCCTGCGGTCTTTTGCTTGCTGTTTTATACGGCTATGTGAGCGCGCCGAGATACAATGTGGATAAGAATAAGCTTATTAACTGCGTGCTTGTCGGTATTATAACCGGTATCATAGGCGCAAGAGCTTATTTTTGCCTGTTTCAATGGGACTATTACAGCAAAAATCCGATTGAAGTTTTTTATATAAACAACGGCGGACTTGCAATATACGGCGGTATTATCGGAGCGCTTGTCGGCGGAATAACAGTCGCCAAAATTCAGAAAATGAAGGTAATGCCCATACTCGACATAACAATGGTCGGATTTTTGCTCGGACAGGGAATAGGCCGTTGGGGCAATTTTATGAACCAAGAGGCTTTCGGTTCTCAGACTGACCTGCCGTGGAGAATGATGAGCGAGGGAACAGGCGGAGTCGGCGTTCACCCGTGCTTTTTCTATGAATCGATGTGGTGTTTGCTCGGTTTTGTACTTTTTCATTTTTACGGAAAATACAAGCAGAAATATGCAGGACAAATTTTCTATATGTACCTTGTATGGTACGGTTTTGAAAGAATGATAGTCGAAGGCTTGCGTACTGACAGCCTGTATTTGCCTTTCCAAATTTTCGGAATGGACATACGTGTTTCTCAGCTGCTTTCATTCATATTGTTTGTCGCTGGAATAATTTTGCTGATAATAAACAGAAAAAGAGAGGATTCATATTATGCAAATTATAGACGGAAAAAAGGTATCGGCTCAGGTAAAAGACGCCGTAAAAGAGCAAGCGCTTGAGCTTAAAGAAAAATACGGCATAACTCCGGGTTTGGCAGTTGTAATTGTCGGTAATGACCCGGCCTCAAGGGTGTATGTAAACAACAAGAAAAAGGCCTGCGAATACTGCGGATTTAAGTCAGAGGAATATGCACTTCCCGAAGAGACAACTCAGGAAGAGCTTTTGGCACTTGTTAAAAAATTAAACGAAAAGGACGACATTCACGGCATTTTGGTTCAGCTTCCTTTGCCTAAGCACCTTGATGATAAAGAGGTTATCGACAACATTAATCCGCTCAAAGATGTTGACGCTTTTCACGCTGTAAACGTCGGAAAAATTATGCTCGGTGAATATGACTTTTTGCCCTGCACGCCGTCAGGCGTAATGGAAATGCTCCACGCCTATGATATTAAGGTTGAGGGTAAAAACTGCGTTGTAATCGGCAGAAGCAATATTGTCGGCAAGCCTATGGCAATGCTTTTGCTTCACGAAAACGGCACGGTAACAATTTGCCACAGCCGAACAAAGAATTTAAAGGAAATTTGCCGCACGGCTGACATTCTCGTTGCCGCAGTCGGCAAGCCTAAATTTGTAACTGCTGATATGGTAAAGGATGGCGCTGTTGTGATTGATGTAGGTATGGACAGAGATGAGAACGGCAAGCTCTGCGGCGATGTTGACTTTGAAAACGTCAAGGATAAATGCTCATTTATAACTCCTGTTCCGGGCGGCGTAGGTCCCATGACTATATCAACATTGATGAAAAACACATTAAAAGCGGCAAAAGTGCAGAATAATCTGTAAAAATACGGAAATAATGCTTTAAAATCGTTGACAACGCAAAAAGTTTGTGTTATAGTATAAAAGCCGCATATTGTGGGTTATAAGTGAGTTTTCCACCTACATATAGCGAGCCCAATGTAAAGGATGGTACTAAAATGTACGCAGTTATTCAGACAGGCGGTAAGCAGTACAAGGTAACAAATGATGAAGTTATCTTTATTGAAAAGCTTAACGCTGAAGCACAGGACACCGTTTCTTTTGACGTTGTAGCTGTAGGCACAGACGACGGTCTCAAAGTAGGCACACCTTTTGTTGAGGGTGCTAAGGTTACAGGCGAAGTTCTCAAGAACGGTAAAGGCAAGAAGATCAGAGTTGCTACTTACAAGCCCAAAAAAGGCGAAAAGAGAACTAAGGGTCACAGACAGCCTTACACACAGGTTAAGATTACTTCAATCGAAGCCTAAGTTATGACTGAGGTAACATTTAATTTTTCCGACAATCTCATTTGCGGCTTTTTGATAAGCGGTCATTCGGGATATGGTGAAGAAGGATATGACATTGTCTGTTCCGCCATCAGTTCCGCAGCTTATATGACGGCGAATACGATTACGGAAATTCAGCATCTTAATGATGTACAGGTTACCGAAAGCGATGGATTCATTAGTATGAATTTGTCAAAAGATGACGCTGAAAAAGCTCAGACAATTTTGCAGGGCTTAAAACTTCATCTTACCGCTCTTTCAGAGCAATACCCAAATTATATCAAAGTTAACAATTCGGAGGTGTAAGGTAATGCTTAAGATAAACATTCAGTTATTCGCTCACAAAAAAGGTATGGGTTCTACAAAGAACGGCCGTGACAGTGAATCAAAACGTCTTGGCGTAAAGCGTGCAGACGGTCAAAAGGTTCTCGCAGGCAACATCCTTGTAAAGCAGAGAGGCACACATATTCATCCAGGTGAAAATGTAGGCAGAGGTTCTGATGATACATTGTTCGCAAAAATCGACGGTGTAGTTAGATTTGAGCGTGTCGGCAAAGACAGAAAGCGCGCAAGCGTTTATCCTGTTGAGCAGTAATCACAATCGCGATTTAAGGGTGGATTCAATATCCACCCTTTTTGTTTAAGTATTGTCCTTTTAATAATTAAAATCATAAAGCAAATAATATAATCGGTATTATTAATTTACGGGGAATTATTATGTTTGTAGATATAGCTAAAATTAAAATCAAAGCGGGTGACGGAGGCGACGGCGCTGTGTCGTTCCACCGTGAAAAATACGTTGCTGCCGGCGGTCCCGACGGAGGCGACGGCGGCAGAGGCGGCAACATTGTATTTATGGCGGATACAAACCTTTCTACACTTGCTGATTTCAGATATAAAAGAAAATATGCAGCCGCAAAAGGCGAAAACGGCAAAGGCGGACGCTGCCGCGGTAAAAATGCCGAAGATTTAATCATAAGAGTGCCGCTCGGAACACTTGTAAAGGAGGCAGAAACAGGCAGATTACTTGCCGATGTTTCTACAAAAGAGCCGTATATCGTTGCTAAAGGCGGCAAAGGCGGCTGGGGCAATCCCCATTTTGCAACACCTGTCCGCCAGGTTCCGCGTTTTGCAAAACCCGGCTTGCCCGGAGAAGAATTTGATGTAATACTTGAGCTCAAACTTCTTGCCGATGTAGGTCTTGTCGGATACCCAAATGTAGGAAAAAGTACACTTGTATCGGTTGTCTCTCAGGCAAAGCCCGAAATTGCAAACTACCATTTCACAACAATTACTCCTGTTTTGGGCGTAGTTTCTATGGGTGAGGGTTCTTCGTTTGTAATGGCAGATATTCCCGGGCTTATCGAGGGCGCATGGCAGGGAACAGGTCTCGGACACCAGTTTTTGCGCCATGTGGAACGCTGCCGTATGCTCGTTCATATTGTCGATGTATCAGGCAGCGAGGGCAGAAATCCTATTGACGACTTTAATACAATCAACGATGAGCTTAAAAAGTTCAATCCCGAACTTGCCGAGCGCCCTATGATAGTTGCAGGTAACAAATGTGATATGGCTGAGGATAGCCAAATAGAAGAGTTTAAAAACTATGTTGAAGCAAAGGGATACGACTTTTTCCCGATTATGGCGCCTATTAATTACGGCGTTGAACCGCTGCTCAACAAAATCAGGGAAATGCTTTCAAAACTGCCTCCTATCGCCAGATACGAAGCTGAACCGGCTCCCGTTGTCAGCGTTGAGGATTTTGACGACCATTCGGTAACAATCAAAAATGTAAACGGTATATACACAGTTGAGGCAGATTGGCTTTTGCAGGTAATGAAAGGTATCAACTTTGACGACTACGAAAGCCTTAACTATTTCCAAAAAGTGCTTATTAACAGCGGCGTCATTGAAGCTTTAAGGCAAAAAGGCTGTACCGACGGAGATACCGTTTCTATCTATGATGTAGAATTTGATTTTATGGAATAATTCTAAATTGGAAATAAGGGGTCTGTTATGGAACATTATATTCCTTTAAAGAATAATGTTAATGAAATTTCACCGCTCACACTTGCTTTTGTGGGCGACGGGGTTTATGATTTAATGGTGCGTGAATACCTTGTATCACTGGGCAATCGTCCCGTCGGTGAACTTAATAAAATGAAAGTATCGCTTGTAAACTGCGCCAGTCAGTCGCGCTTTTCAAAGATGATATTGCCCCATCTTAACGAAAAAGAAACTGCTGTGTTTAAACGGGGCAGAAACGCCGCACCAAAGTGTACGCCGAAAAACAGCTCTGTTGCAGATTATCATGCAGCAACAGGACTTGAGTGTCTTTGCGGATATCTTTATCTTGACGGTCAGGATAAGCGGCTTAAAGAAATTTTTTCTCTTATTTTACATATGACCTTTGATTCGGAGGGCGATTAAATGAAAACCCATGAACATAAACAAATGAAACTCACTTCTGATATGATAAAAACAGGCATACTTGACTACATAATCATTGCATTCGGAGCGGCAGTATATGCAACGTCAGTTGTTATGTTCACATCTCCGAATAATATTGCCCCGGGTGGACTTACGGGTGTGGCGACGATGATTAATTATATGTTCGGACTGCCGATAGGTACACTTATATTTTTGATGAATATACCTTTGTTTATCTGGGGTGCTGTTGAAAACGGAATTACTTTTTTGACAAAAACAATTGTTGCCACGGGTCTTGTATCAATTGCCATAGACGTATTTTCACTGTTTTTGCCTGCTTATTCGGGAGATACAATACTCGCTTCGATTTTCGGCGGAATACTAAACGGAATCGGACTCGGACTGATATTCTACAGAGGCGGTTCAACAGGCGGAACGGATATAATTGCGCTCAATATTCACAAACATATGCCGTATATCACAACGGGCAATATAATTCTCGTTTCTGATTTAATAATTCTTGTAATGGCATTTTTTGTATACAACAGTCTCGAAAGCGTACTGTTCGCTATAATTGCGATATTTATCAGCATAAAAGTTATAGATACAATTTCATACGGCACTTCTCGCGGCAACGGCAAGCTTATGTTTATTATTACCAATCATTACGACGAGTTAAGCGACGAAATAATGAAACAACTTGATCGCGGAGTTACTCTGCTTGACGGTGAGGGTGCTTACAGCAAAGAGAAAAAGCGTGTTGTTATGTGTGCCGTTCGCCCGCAGCAGGTTTATAAAATTACTTCCGCTGTAAAGAAAATTGACGAGCACGCTTTTATAATTGTTACTACGGCGGGTGCGATTAAAGGAAAGGGCTTTGCCCAAAAAGATACATAAAGTTTTAGGAATAATACTTGCTTAAAAATTTTACTTAATTTTAATTCTGATAACTTATTTTTTACATTGCTCAGAGGTGACTGTCTTGAATAACAATGAAAAAAATAACTTTCAAAAGTGCGATTTGCACACTCATTCAACTTTTTCGGACGGAACTCTGACTCCCGCAGAGCTTGTGCGGGAAGCAAAGCGACTAAATCTTATAATTGCTTTGTGCGATCACAATACAGTTTCGGGGTTGCCGCAATTTATGTATGAATCCGAAAATATCGGCGTTGAAGCAGTCCCGGGAATTGAGTTTTCAACTGAATATAATTCAAAAGAACTTCATATTGTCGGGCTTTTTATTGCGGAAAAGAATTATTCCGTCGTTCGTGATTTTGTGAGCGAGAGTGTTAAGTTAAAAGAATTAAGTAACATTCACCTTGTTGAAAATCTTAAAAAAGCAGGTTTTACGGTTGATTACGACAAAATTAAGGCTGCAACGCCGAACGGTCAGGTAAACAGGGCACACATTGCCGCAGAGTTGTTGAATCAGGGTTACGTTGATTCAATTAATACCGCATTTAAAACTGTTTTATCAAAGAAAAACGGTTTGTATATACCGCCCAAAGAGTTAAAAACAACAAAGGTAATTGAATTTATACGTGAAATCGGAGCAGTACCGGTATTCGCTCATCCGCTTATAAGTTTATCCTGTAAAGAGCTTGTTAGTATTTTGCCAGAATTAAAGAAAAGCGGTTTGTTCGCAATGGAAACTATGTATTCTCTTTACAGCAATGAAACAACTGCCGTCGCAAAACAAATTGCCAGCAGTTTTAATTTGTACGAAAGCGGCGGAAGTGATTTTCACGGCGCAACAAAACCGGATATTTTCTTGGGAAAGGGAAAAGGCAATGTAGATGTGCCGGTTGAAGTATATTACAAGTTAAAAGAACTTTCCGAAAAAATAAAATAATATTTCATAAAACGGCCGTTTTTTAAAACGGTTGTTTTTTTATACAGCGTATAACTAAAGCCACCGCAAAATTTAAGCGGTGGCTTTTGCTGTAAAAATTAATTAACCGAAATATCTGTTCAAAAGACCTCTGAAGCCTGCGCCGTGTCTTGCTTCGTCCTTAGCCATCTCGTGAACTGTGTCGTGGATAGCGTCGAGATTCTGAGCCTTAGCTCTCTTAGCAAGGTCAAACTTACCTTCGCAAGCGCCTGTCTCAGCGTCAACACGCATCTGGAGATTTTTCTTTGTGCTGTCTGTGATTACTTCACCGAGGAGCTCTGCGAATTTAGCAGCGTGCTCAGCTTCTTCAAAAGCATACTTTGTGAAAGCTGCCGAAACTTCGGGATAACCTTCTCTGTCAGCAACTCTTGCCATTGCAAGATACATACCAACTTCGCTGCATTCGCCCTCAAAGTTAGCTCTGAGATCCTTGAGAATATCTTCGCTTACGCCCTTAGCAACGCCTACTTCGTGAACAGTAGCAAAACCTGCTTCCTCGTCCATCTTCTTAAACTTTTCGGCAGGTGCCTTACAAACGGGGCAAGACTCGGGAGCTGTGGGTCCTTCGTGTACATATCCGCATACTGTGCAATACCATTTCATAATTGTGTCTCCTTTGTAATAAAATATTATAGTTGATTATTCTTCAAACATTCGGGACATATGCCGTAAAACAAAATATATTCGTTATCAACGACAAATCCTGAAGCGGTAAGTCCCGTAGTGAAGTCTGAATGTGAAATAAATTTACCCGCATCATAAACTTTTCCGCACTTATTGCAAATAAAGTGAGGGTGCGAGCTTGTGTCAGCGTCAATGCGTTCTTCACCGTTTACGTTGCATATGACCTGAATTAAACCCTCTTTTTTAAATAGTGCAATATTCCTGTAAACAGTACCTAAGCTCAAATCAGGAATTGACGGTTTAAGTTGATCATATACCCAACGAGCGCTTGGGTGCGTTTTTGTTGAACTTATGGTTTCGTAGATAGCATTCCGCTTTGAACTAAAATTTCGTTTAGCCATAACGTAACCCTTTGTAAATTTTGTGTATATTGAGTTAAAAAACAATAATGATTCTTAACTTTGCCTATATATTATCATATTATATTTAAAATATAATTCCGTATAAGAATAATAATTAAATTTTTTATAATTTTTTGAGGTGTATGTTATGGCAATAAAAAAAAGAGCTATAGTCACTGTGATTTCAGTTATTATTTTTTCGACTCTGTTATTGACATTTTTTTCTGAAAAAAAGAATTTGGCTGTAAGTGCTGAGGGTGACGGTGTAAAGCTTCCGATAATAATGTATCATTCTCTGCTCAATGACAGTAAACTACAGAATGAGTATGTTATTTCCCCGGAAATATTTGAGAATGATTTAAAATATCTCAAAAATAACGGATATTCGTTTTTAACAGTTGATGATTTGATAAAATATACTTCATCCGACATCACTTTGCCGGAAAAATGTATTATGCTGACTTTTGACGACGGATACTATAACAATTACTATTACGCTTTTCCCTTGCTTAAAAAATACAACGCAAAGGCTGTAATTTCTCCGATTGGTTCGATGACAAAAAAGTTTACGGAGACAAAAAGTATTTCCGTGTCATACGGAAATATAAATGAGGATAATATTAAGGAAATGGTAAATTCGGGGTATGTGGAAATTCAAAATCACTCATATGATATGCACCGACTTACTCCGCGAAAAGGAATAGGGCAAAAAGCCGGGGAGTCCGACTCAGACTACAAAAGTAAGATTACGGATGATATTCAAAAGGAACAAGATTATATAAAATCTTTATGTAATTACACGCCTAAATGCTTTGTTTATCCTTTCGGAGAAATGAGCGATATTACAGAGCAAGTAATAAAGTCAATGGGTTTTCGCTGTTCAATGACCTGCACAGAGAAAACAAACATTATCACCAAAGATCCCGAAAGTCTGTTTGAGCTCGGCAGATACCGAAGAGATAAAGACGAAAGCACCGCGGATTTTATTAACAGAATAACGTAATCGGTAGCAAAAACTATTTGCAATAATAAAATGTTATAAAGCTTTAAAAAAGGAGATTATTTATGCCGAAAGTTTATATCAGTCCGTCTTTACAAGAGTATAATCCCTATGTTGACGGAGGCAACGAAGAATATTATATGAACCTTGTCGCAGATGCAATGGAGCCGTATCTCAGGGCGAGCGGAATAGAATTTGTCCGCAATAATCCCGAAATGACGCTAAGTCAGGCGATTGCCGACTCAAACAGCGGCAACTATGACCTGCACCTTGCCATACACAGCAACGCGGCGCCGCCGAGCAGTGCGGGTCAATACACGGGAGCTGATATCTACTATTATCCCACCAGTGCCAACGGCAAACGTTTTGCGGAGATTCTCAGAGATAACTACAAAGCCGTTTACCGCGAACCTAACAACGTTGAAATACTGCCCACAACCTCATTGGCTGAGGTCAGAAGAACAAAAGCGCCCACTGCCCTTATAGAGGTGGCATATCACGATAACCCTGTTGAGGCGCAGTGGATACGTGACAATATAGATAAAATCGGCAGAAACCTTGCTCAGTCCGTGGCGGAATACCTCGGCGTTCCGTTTGTAGATCCGCAATAATATCAGCTCTTTCTATTTACAAATTGTGCGGTTTTATGTATAATATTATAATATAATAAACAGAATAATGTTCTCCGCCTCTAAAGACGGAGTTCATTATCAAAATTCAGCGGCGGGATATAATCCCCGCTGAATTTGCAGCGCAATGCGCTGACGGCTTTGATAAAAGCAAAGCTTGAAATGATATTTTTATATCGGGACGTGGTTAAAATGACAGAAGAATTAACGGCAAGAATAGATAAAACGATTAAAAATCTCAAAAGAAATAATATGGACGCATATTATTGCGAAAATAAAGAACAGGCTTGCGAGCTTGTAAAAACTCTTATAAACAAGGGTGATACAGTCACAAACGGCGGTTCCGAAACCTTATTTCAGACCGGAATTTATGATATAATTTCATCATCCGATTACAACTACCTTGACCGAAGCGCTCCGGGCATTACTCGTGAAGAGGTAGAGGAGGTTTACAGGAAAACTTTCCGTGCCGACGTGTTTTTTACAAGCTCAAACGCCGTAACCGAAAACGGCGAGCTTTATAACGTGGACGGAAATTCCAACAGAGTAGCCGCAATTTTGTACGGCCCTAAAAGTGTAATTGTAGTCTGCGGAAAAAATAAGCTTGTCAAAAATATTGACGAAGCGATATACAGGGTAAAGACTGTTTCTGCTCCGAAAAACACTATACGCCTCAATTGTGATACCTATTGCGCAAAAGAGGGCAAATGTGTTTCTTTAAATAAGGAAAACCCTGAGCTTTGTCAGGGCTGTAAAAGCGAGCAAAGAATTTGCTGCAATTATGTAGTAAGCGCTCAACAGCGGCAAAAAGGAAGAATCAAGGTAATTATAATCGGCGAAGACTACGGATATTAAAAAGCCGTGCTTACCCCATTGTAAGCACGGCTTCTGCTCAGACTTTTGTTCAGATTACTGGTTATTCTGATTTGTACTGTTCTGAGTGCTGTTGTTAGGGCACTTGTTCTGAGCGTTCTGCTGTTTCTTGTTCTGAGCGTTCTGCTGCTTCTTGTTCTGGTTGTTGTTCTGAGTGTTGTTATTCTGATTAAAGTTCATATTAACACCTCCCTCTGACATTATTATTGACATCATTTGGAGTATTATTCAATGGATTTGTTTTTATCAAAAATTAAATCTTTGCTCAAAGACGAATTTGACGAATTTTTAAAATATTACGAAGGCGAAAATTTTAAGGGACTGCGTGTAAATACCTTAAAATGCACACCGCAAAAGCTAAAATCACTGCTTGATTTTGAAATTAAGCCTACTCCTTTTTGCGACTGCGGTTATTATATCCCCAATGAAATAAAATCTCTCGGTAACAGTCCTCTGCACCATTGCGGTGCATTTTACATACAAGAGCCGTCCGCAACTTCAGCCGTTACAATGCTTGATGTTGAGGAGGGCGACCTTGTACTCGACCTGTGTGCCGCACCGGGAGGAAAAAGCACCCAAATTGCGGCAAAACTCAACTCAACAGGTCTTTTGTGGAGCAATGAAATTGTGAAAAGCCGCGCCAATATTCTTCTATCGAATATTGAACGTATGGGAGTTAAAAACGCTGTCGTTTCTAATTGCAAGCCCGACGTACTTTGCGAAAGGCTGTACGGCTGTTTTGATAAGGTGCTTGTTGACGCTCCGTGCAGCGGAGAGGGAATGTTTCGCAAAAACAGCGAAGCCCGTGCGGAGTGGAGCGAAGAACACGTAAAAAGCTGTGCCGAACGCCAGATTTTAATTTTAAACAGCGCGAAAAATGCCTTGAAAGACGGGGGAGTGATTGTGTACTCGACCTGTACTTTTTCCGAGGAAGAAAACGAGGGCGTTATCACACGCTTTTTAAGCGAAAATCCCGACTTTGAGCTTGAAGACGCACACGTGCATTTCGGCAGATCTACGCTTGAATATGCCCGCAGAATTTTCCCTATGGACGGCGGTGAAGGCCATTTTGCCGCAAGGCTCAGGAAAAAGGGTACGGCATATAAAACCGACAGTATTATTCTAAAAAAGAATAAAAATGATAAAATGCTCGAAAACGCCTTTAAATTTTACGATCAAATTTTTATAGGCAGACCCTTTGGAGAAAGGCTTGAAATTGTCAACAATAAGATTATAATTCTTCCCAAACATTATAATTTTAACACCAACGGGCTCAATGTACTGCGTGCGGGTGTTATACTGGGCGAAATTCTAAAAAATCGGATAGAGCCTCATCACAGCGCATTTGCTGCGGCTAAGCCGGAGGAATGCACAAGCGTTGCGGATTATGACAGAAACGATGAAAATATTAAGAAGTATCTTCACGGTGAAGAAATTGAGGTAAATTCCGATGCTAAAGGATACACGGCTGTATGCGTAAATTCAATGGCGCTTGGGTTTGGTAAAGTCTCAAACGGCAGGCTGAAAAACAAATATCCGAAAGGACTGCGTGTTTTAAGATGAATAATTTATCAGATATAGGAACAATAAAAGATATCCTGTCCCGCCACGGTTTTACATTTTCAAAGTCACTTGGACAGAATTTTTTGATAAATCCTACCGTTTGCCCGAAAATGGCAGAAATGTGCGGAGCGGACGAAAACACGGGAGTGATTGAAATTGGCCCGGGTATCGGTGTGCTGACAAACGAGCTTTGTTCAATTGCAAAAAAGGTAGTGGCAATTGAACTTGACAAACGGCTTTTGCCCGTGCTTGACGAAACTCTCGGCGAATACGATAATCTGACTGTTGTTAACGGCGATGTTCTTAAAATTGATCTCAATAAGCTGATTAAAGATGAATTTCCCGGTATGGATGTAGTCGTATGCGCAAATTTACCTTACTACATAACTTCTCCGGTAATTATGAAATTGCTTGAGGATAAGCTTCCGATTAAATCCATTACCGTTATGGTGCAAAAGGAAGCGGCGCAGCGGATTTGTGCCGAGGTGGGAACACGTATGAGCGGAGCAGTTACGGTAGCTGTTAATTACTACGCTAAACCCGAGTTGCTTTTCAATGTCAGCGCAGGCTCGTTTATGCCTGCCCCAAAGGTGGACTCAGCTGTGCTCAGACTTGATGTGCTCGAAAAACCGCCCGTCAAAGTCAAGAACGAAAAAAAGCTTTTTGCGGTAATAAAGGCTGCGTTTGCTCAACGCCGAAAGGTAATTTCAAATTCTCTCGGTTCGGGACTTTCAAAAAGCAAGGATGAAATTGTTTCTGTTTTGGAAAGCGCAGGAATCCCGCTCAATTCAAGAGCAGAAAACCTTACAATGCAGAATTTTGCGGATATTGCAAACAGCATATAAATAAAGGAGTCATTATGAAGAAGAGCGAAAAAATGAACGGACTTTACAAAGCGGCATTTATACTTCTTTTGGTTGGTATAGCCTGCTTGGCAGCGGCAATTATTGTTGCTTATGCACTTAATAAATATAATTTATCGGTCGCTGTATCCGGCGTGGGATGTGTTATTACATTTATAGGTATAATTCTTGGTTGGTCTGCAAAGCCTAAGAAAGATAAGCCTGTGTTTACAGAAGATATTTCTGATGAACAGAATGACCAAACTGCCGTTGATTTAGAAAAATAAAGATTATTTTACAAAAATGCGGTTGACAATACCTGATTATTGTGTTAAAATTATGGCACTAAAAGGGAGTAGTTCGCAGATAATCTGTGGTATTAATCGTCAATACATACCGTAAGGTATCGGTTATATCTTAAAGAACAAGACTTTTATTGCAGGCTGGGTGCGTGCAATAAAAGTCTTTTTTGTTTCCCTAAAAATCAGGAGGACTGAATATGAAAAATTGGTATCAGATGACCAAGGAGGAGACGCTTGAGCAATTGGGTGTTACTCACGATGGTTTGTCAAGCGAAAAAGCTAAACAGCTGCTTGAAGAAAACGGCCCCAACGTACTTGATGAGGGCAAAAAGAAGTCGGTATTAAGTGTATTTCTAAGCCAGTTTGCAGATCTGCTTGTAATCATCTTGATTGTTGCGGCAATTATTTCTATGTTTTCGGGAAATATTGAAAGCACTATCGTAATTTTTGCCGTAATAATACTTAACGCTATTCTGGGCACTGTTCAGCATGTAAAAGCCGAAAAATCACTCGAAAGTCTTAAATCGCTCTCATCTCCGAGCGCAAAAGTAATTCGTGACGACAATAAGATTGAGATTGACTCAAAAGATGTTGTAAAGGGAGACATCATCGTACTTGAAGCAGGCGATATGATAGTTGCCGACGGACGAATTATAAATAACTATTCACTTCAGGTAAACGAAAGTTCCTTAACAGGTGAATCAACCAATGTTGAAAAGAACGACGAAACCATTACGGATGAGGTTGCGCTTGCCGACCGCAAAAATATGGTGTTTTCAGGCAGCCTTGTAACATACGGCAGAGCAGTTGTAGCTGTAACGGGAACGGGTATGGATACTGAAATCGGTAAAATTGCCTCGCTTATGAACGCTGCCAAGGAAAAGAAAACGCCTCTACAGCAGAGCCTTGATAAGTTTTCAAGCCGTCTTGCAATCATCATAATGGTAATTTGTGCAGTTGTTTTTGCACTCAATCTGTTCCAGGCGGGTTCTGTTACACAAAAAACAGTACTTGACGCTCTTATGTTTGCCGTTGCTCTTGCAGTTGCCGCAATACCCGAAGCGCTCGGTTCAATCGTTACCATAGTTCAGGCAATGGGCACGCAGAAAATGGCTAAGGAAAATGCTGTTATTAAAGACTTAAAAGCAGTTGAAAGCTTGGGCTGCGTATCTGTAATCTGTTCGGATAAAACAGGTACTCTTACCCAGAACAAAATGACAGTTCAGCGCATTTATATAAATGATGAAAGTATTCGTGAAGATGAGCTGGATCTCAATTATGAAAGCCACCGCCATTTGCTCTACGATATGGTGCTCAACAACGATTCAAGTATTGTTGACGGCAAGGGAATAGGCGACCCCACTGAATATGCACTGCTTGAAACTTTCCGTAATATCGGATTTGATGAAAATATTGTCAGAGGCGGAATTTCACGACTTGAGGAAGTTCCCTTTGATTCAGACAGAAAGATGATGAGCACAAAGTATAATATGCACGGTGTTCCTCATATCCTTACAAAAGGCGCTCTTGACGTTATTTTAGACCGTTGTATAAATATAGCTACAAAAGACGGAGTGCGACCGATTACCGATAAAGACAAAGATAAAATTATCGAGCAAAACAGACGGTACTCCGAAGACGGACTCAGAGTTCTGACATTTGCTTATAAGGAATCGGACGAACCGCTCAGCGTGGAAACAGAATACAACTACACATTCATCGGTCTTGTTGCGATGATTGACCCGCCGAGAGAAGAGTCAAAACAGGCTGTTGCGGACGCAATCAGAGCAGGTATTAAACCGGTAATGATTACCGGCGACCACAAAATTACTGCTACTGCAATTGCAAAGCAAATCGGTATTTTCCGTGACGGCGATATTGCCGTAACAGGTATGGAACTTGACGCGATGAGCGATGAAGAGCTTGATGAAAAAATCGAAAAAATTTCCGTTTATGCACGTGTTTCGCCTGAAAATAAAATCAGAATCGTTGAGGCATGGCAGAGAAAAGGCAATATCGTTTCTATGACGGGCGACGGTGTAAACGACGCGCCTGCGCTTAAAAAAGCCGACATCGGCGTTGCAATGGGTATTACGGGCACGGAGGTATCTAAGGATGCCGCTTCAATGATTTTGCAGGACGACAACTTTGCTACAATCATCAAGGCAGTTGCAAACGGACGTAACGTATTTCGTAACATCAAAAATTCAATCTTGTTTTTGCTTTCGGGCAATATGGCAGGTATTTTTGCGGTGCTTTATACTTCGCTGCTTGCACTTCCGGTACCTTTCCAGCCGGTACACCTTTTGTTTATCAACCTGCTCACCGACTCGCTTCCCGCAATTGCAATCGGTATGGAAAAGCCCGAAAAAGATCTGCTCGCGCAAAAGCCGCGTGATCCCAAAAAGGGAATTATGGACAAGACTTTTGTTTCGCTTATGCTCAGCCAGGGCGCGTTAATTGCAATTTCTGCATTAATCGCGTTCTATATCGGACTTCAGGTCAATGCTGCGACAGCAAGTACAATGGCATTTGCGACCCTAACACTTGCACGTCTTTTCCACGGCTTTAACTGCCGCAGCACACATTCAATATTTAAACTCGGATTCACAAGCAACATTTACAGCGTGGGTGCTTTCTTCCTTGGAGTATTTTTGCTTGCGTTTGTAATATTTGTGCCTTTTATGCATCCGCTTTTCTCGGTTGCAACACTTACAGGCGCGCATATAGGATTTATCGGATTGCTTGCGTTCATTCCGACAGTTATTATTCAGATTGTAAAAGTTATCGTAGAAAATGTTAAGAAATAATACTTTTATTTCCGAATAAATTTCAAGCTCCGTTCTTTGTGCATTATCTTGACAAAGAACGGAGCTTTTTTTATAATTTGAGTATAGGCTTTAAACGGCAATTTGGTATAA
The DNA here is from genome assembly GCA_904393835.1 of uncultured Ruminococcus sp. Taxonomy (GTDB): domain Bacteria; phylum Bacillota; class Clostridia; order Oscillospirales; family Acutalibacteraceae; genus Ruminococcoides. The sequence goes on from CAJFNC010000005.1 coordinate 118,458, forward strand.
TATTTTGCCGAGAATTATATTATAAAAATATACGGTAGGACATTTTCACTGATTTGCGGCTTTTTCTGATTAACTAAGTAAAAATAAAAACGCTTTATCATATATAAAGCGTTTGGTGTAATGATTAATTTAAAGTTTAAAATCTTCAGCCGTGTACTGGCGTTTAAAAGTGGTAACTTTCGGTGTTCTCATCAAAGGATCATATTTAAAAGCCTTGCATTTGCCGTTTTTCATTGCCTTGTTCTTCATACAGTATGAAGCTTGATTGTCAACAATAAAATATTCACAATATGTACAGTCTGGAGCAATATTTGCTCCGAACAACTTTTTTCTCATATATATGCACCTCTTGGCGAAAATAAAAAATTTGCCTTGTCAATAATATACATTATACCATTGAGTTAATATATTTTCAAGTGCAGAACCAATATTATATTATGTCATATTTTTTCCGGGTTTAGCACATCATATCGAATTTTTGGAGGTAAATATGAAATTTTATTCAAGCACAATGCAACTTAACAACGCAGATACAGTGCCGTATCTCACATATAATTCATTATCGGAAATAAATTTTATTAACCACGCTTTTTCTACACGATTAGGCGGGGTTTCAAAAGGCGAGTTTACCTCTATGAATCTTGCGTTTAATCGTGGTGATGATGAAAATAACGTTACCGAAAATTATAAACGTATTTGTAAATCGGCAGGTTTTGAATATGAAAGTCTTACGGCATCGGCTCAGGATCACCGCACCTTTGTGCGAAAGGTTACAAAAGAAAACACAGGCGTCGGAATTTATAAACCGCGTGACTTATCAAGCGTAGATGCGCTTATCACAAACGAAAAAGGGGTTACGCTTGTCACATATTACGCCGACTGCACGCCGCTGTTTTTTGTCGATACAAAAAACAAAGCAATCGGTCTTGCTCATGCCGGTTGGAGAGGAACGGTAGGCAGAATAGGGGAAAAGGTGATCAAAAAAATGGTCGAAGAGTATTCTTCAAATCCGTCCGACCTTGTTTGCGCAATAGGTCCTGCGATTTCAGTGTGCTGCTACGAGGTAGATAAACCGTGTGCCGATGAATTTTATAAGCTCCAAAATCTCGATAGTACAAAGTTTATATTTCCGAAAAAGAATCAAAAATATATGATCGATTTACTTGAATGTAACCGCCAAATTTTAGTTGATGCAGGCGTAGAGCCTGAAAATATCACTCTCAGCGATGTTTGTACAAATTGCAACAGCGAATTATTGTGGAGCCACAGAGCTACAAAAGGGCACAGAGGCACAATGAGCGCTTTTATGTGTATTAAGTAAAAACAGGCAATGCAATTTCTGATAACGAATTTGCATTGCTTGTTTGTTATTAAAACACTATTTTGTTGTTTTCGGCAAAGTACACCTTGTCAACAGTAAATTCCCTGCCGTTTAAATAATTGAGAATATCTGCATCAGTTGTAAAGTCAAATTTCAATTTATAGCTGTAAAGCGCTTGATACTTAAATTTATCATCAGGCGCTTTTTTCCCTTTTGAATACTTAGTGTCGCCTACAAGCGGATTGCCGATAGAAGCCATATGTGCTCTTATCTGATGTGTACGACCTGTCAGCAACTCAATTTCTACAAGACTGTATTTTTCGCTCGTATCAAGCACTGTGTATTTAGTTTTAATTTCCTTTGAATTTTCAACAGGCTTTTTGTAAACTGTAACCTTATTTTTGCTTTCGTTTTTGGTTATGTATCCCACAAGAATGTCGCTCTTTTTATTCGGCTTGCCGTACACAAGGCAAAGATAATATTTTTTTAGCTCGCGTGATTTCATTTTTGCATTTAGTATCCTCAGCGCTTTTGCGTTTTTGGCGGCAATAACTATTCCGCCCGTATTTCTGTCGATTCGGTTTACAAGCGCAGGCGCAAAGGCTTTTTCCTCTTCGGGATCGTATTCTTTTTTATCATACAGATAATGTTGCACTCTTGAAATCAGTGAATCAAAATGATAGCTTTTATCCGGGTGGACTATTACTCCCGGCTTTTTATCAATAAGTATAATGTTTTCATCTTCATAAACAATATCGAATTTTTTGGGCGCTTTCAAAAAATCGTAGTGTTTTTCCTCGGCTGCTTCAAAAAATTCATCTTTAATGTATAACGTCAAAACGTCGCCTTCATTAAGCATTGCGTCGGCGTCGCATTTTTTGCCGTTAATTTTTATGCACTTTTTTCTTATATATTTGTACATAAGTGATTTTGGCATAGTGCGAAAATGTTTTTGCAGAAATTTATCTAATCGCTGTCCGGCGTCATTTTTCTTTATTTCCAAAGTTCTCATAATTCTTCTCCGTAATCTGTAGCATGCTGAAACTATAATATATCATAACAGGATAAAATTCAAGTTTACAGTAACACATATTTTTTATGTGTATAATATGGTAAAGGGTGATACGGTGAATTGTTATTCTCAAAGAGTAAAATCAGCAATATGTTTCGGACTCGGATTGCTTGTGGCGTCGTTGTTTCCGACAAAGTGGGTGCTGATTGTGGTAGCCGCAGCACTTGTTATTGTATGTCTGTCTTGCTTCAGGAGGTAATTATGAAAGTAGTACTTATTGAAAGACCCAAATTTTTAGCATTCATTCTGAGAAAAATATACGGAGTAAAAAAAGAGATACAAAAATAAAATGATTTTATATCGTTAAAAGTAACAATTTAAAGATACAAAAATAAAATGATTTTATATCGTTAAAAGTAACAATTTAATACAAATAAAGATGTGCATGTATACAAAATTGCGTGCACATCTTTTATTTTATATTGTTTTTTAAATTAAAAGTATGTATAATAGGAAGGAAAATAATGGTATGTTGTAAATACATATCATATTTTGTAATTTTAGGAGGCAAAAAATGAAAAGTACAAAGAAACTTATAAGCATCTTAATTGCAGTAATGATGCTTATGTCATGTGTTTCGGCTGCATTCACTACGGTAAATGCATCTACAAACAAACTATGTGACGTTTATTCTACTAATCCCGATGGTAAAGTCGGAGTTAAAAAGACTATCACCATTGACGGAGACTGCAGCGATTGGTCATCCGATATGCTTATTGCTCAGGGCGCAGCATGGGATGTAGCCAATCACTACAAAGGCGGACACGAAAACTGCGTACTTGATACGTATGCGCTTTTTGCCGCATGGGACGATGACAATCTCTATGTCGGCTGGCAAATGGTAAACACAACAGATACTTGGGCGCGTTCGGGTGACGGTCCGCTTTCAGACGGCGGACGTGTACTTGATGTACCTCTTATTCTTGCTTTGAGTGTTGACCCCGTCAGCACTTCTATGTCAAATAAGAATACAGACGGTGGTCCTATTTGGGGACATAAAATGGGTCTTGAATTTAATCAACATGTTGACCACCTGTTTTATATGAGCGGTAAACCCGGTCTCGGTACACCCGCTATGTTTACTGCTGTTGACAGTGAAGGTAATACCAATTATACAGACGGTTGCCTTACATTCAAAGACGGCGGAATTGAATACAAAATGGCAGAAGATAATGTATGTGACTCCATTATAGGTCTCAATTCTTCCGACGACCCGTCCGACGTATATTCAAACGACGCAGACTGGGTTGACTACAAGACTTTTGAGGGGCAGAGCGGTACTCATGATACAAAGTATGACTCATTCTATGAGATGAAGATTCCGCTGTCGGTACTTGGCATTGACGCAAACTATCTGGAGAATAACGGTATCGGTGCAATGCTTGTTGCAACTCGCGGCGAGTCAGGCCTTGATTGTATTCCTTTTGACGATACAATGCTTGACAATACATCAGGTTCATATGCAAGCGATCCGAGTACATCAGCTGAAAAAGACGACGTTGATGTTATCACTTCCGAATTTGCAAAAATCGGTAATGCTGTATCGGTACCAACAACACCGACACAGCCTATAACACAGCCAACTACTCAGCCTACAACAAAACCGACACAGGCAACAACACAACCTACTTCATCTTCAACAAATCTTACGGTAAATGCTACATCTAACCTGTTCTCAGCAGGTACAAAGACTGTTAAAAACGGTGACAGAATAACAGTGTCTTTCAAACTTCAGTCGTCAATGAATGTTCTGAACTCACAGTGGACGCTCAGCTATGATTCGTCTAAGCTTAAGCTTGTGTCTAACGTAGATACAAGTATGACTCCTGCGCTTAACGGTTCGCTGGTTAATCAGCCTCAGGCAGGAACAATCAAGGGTAATTCAACCTCAACAACACTTTCTGATTTTACCACAAGTAAAGACTTTTTAACTATGACCTTTGACGTCGTAGGCACAGGCACAACAACAGTTGACCTCAATGTAGAAGTTCTCGGTGTGGCTTATAAAATAGGCAGCGATATTATCGAGGCATACCCGGTTGACAACGGCATTGTAAACGACATCACAGGCGAGGCAGGATTTAATAACTTTACTTATTCTGCAACATCATACATTACAGATACCAATCCTACAACTGAGCCGACTACCGAGCCGACACAGCCTACTCAGCCTACAACAGAGCCTACAGATCCGACACAGCCGACAACTCCGCCGACTGATCAGCTCACAGTTAACGCAAAATCAAACTTCTTTACAAGTACAACAAAGACGTTTGACGAGAATACCGACACGGTAACAGTTTACTACAAACTTAACTCAAATAAGGCAATGGCAAAAGCTCATTGGACACTTACATATGATACAAGCAAGCTCACACTTATCAATGCCGATATGGCATGCGTAAGCAATGAAAAGATTACAACCCCGAGAGAGGGCGCAATCAACTGCTTGTACACAAATTCTGATCCGGTTACATTCTCAACAGAGAAATCATTTATAATTGCCAAGTTCAAGGTTAAAGATTTGGGTGCGGCAAACGTAAGTCTTACTGTTAACTCATTTGCAATTAACTCAGACAACACAAGCTCAGCCGAAACAGTATATCTTGTACAGAACGGCGTTGTTAATGATGTAACGTCAATTGCAGGCTTTGCAGATACAGAGTATTCAACAAGAATTGCATTCGCATCAACTCAGAGTACAACACCTCCTGTTGAAGACGACATCACAGTTAACGCAAAGTCAAACTTCTTTACAACTGCATCAACGACGGTTG